>JBBSTD010000001.1:0-132747 GCA_038236215.1 Cytophagales bacterium
ACCCAACGCATCATTGATAGTTGGAAATTACCGTTACAAAATTGGGCGGCTACCCTCCAGCAATTGACGATTCTCTTTGAAGACCGAGTCCGAAATTACATTACGATCTGAAGAAATGACACACTTCATTGAACATTCCCGAGGGGGGTAAGCTTCCGCAACTCATTTAGCCTACATTTTCGTTTCTTTGACTTTTTAATAGAATTTTAATCATTTCATCATCGTTCATCTTTAACCCTTTTCTACTTATGGAAGCACTTATACGCAGTGCATTTCTTGTACTGATCACGCTGGTTCTACTACCCGACGTGTACGCTCAGGGTCAAGTCATCACGGGCACGGTTACGTCAGCCAAAGATGGCGGTGTGTTGCCGGGTGCTAACGTGCAGGTCAAAGGGACCAGCCGGGGTACAACCACTGATGGTTCGGGCAATTACAAACTAACGGTCGGGCCGAACGCTACCCTCGTCTTTAGCCTGATAGGCATGGTTAGTCAAACGGTTGAGGCTGGGGCAAAAAGTCAGATTGACGTTAGTCTGGCTGAATCGGCGTCTGAACTGAACGAGGTGATCGTAACGGCACTTGGTATCAAGCAGGAGAAACGAGCCCTGGGTTACTCGGTTGGCGAAGTGAAAGGGCAGGATATCGTCAATGCCCAGCGCGACAATTTTCTGGTGGGCCTACAGGGCCGAGTGGCGGGTCTGACCATGACCACCACATCGGGAACACCCGGCTCGTCGGCGTCGATTCAATTGCGGGGTGCCAGTTCCATTGGCGGCAATAACCAGCCTCTGTTCGTGGTGGACGGTCTGCCTATCGACAACCGAACCTTCAATCAGGGAGCACTGGTATCCAACCGCCCCAACCGCGACAACGATTATCTGAACCGGGCCGCCGATATCAACCCCAACGATATTGAAAGCATTACGGTACTGAAGGGGCCGGAAGCCGCAGCCCTCTACGGGATTGATGCCTCGTCGGGTGCCATTGTTATCACGACCAAACGGGGTGCCAAAGGGGCCGCCCGCGTAACGTACGACAACCGCTTTCAGAGCACGGAAGTGTACCGGTTTCCCGAAGCCCAAACCACGTACGGTCGCGGTACACTGGGGTACTCCAACGCCAATGCAACGACGTATTTTGGCCCTAAATACCCCTCCGATGCTCCTATCTATAACAACGTGCGCAGCTTTTTTCAGAAAGGCTTCACGCAGGTTCACAACATCGGCTTCGAGGGCGGCAGCGACGTAGCCACGTACCGGCTTTCGACCAACTACACCAACCAAACGGGTGTGGTTCCTACTACGGGCTATAAACGCCTGTCGGTGCGCCTGACCGGTACGGCCCGCATCAACCCAAAGCTGGACGTGATGACCTCGTTCAACTACGTCAATTCGCAGGTAACGAAGGCCATCCGGGGCAGCAGCGGCTTTTTGATTGGCCTGCTCGCCTGGCCTGCCAACGATGACATCACCAGTTACCTGAACCCCGACGGTACCCGCCGGATTTTGCTGGGAAGCATAAATCAGGGCGAACCCGACAATCCGTTTTTCTCGGTCAACAGAAACAAAAGTGGGGACGTTACGAACCGGACCATCGCCAACTTTCAACTGAATTATAACCCAACGCCCTGGTTGAATCTGGTCGGTCGTTTTGGGGCCGATTTATATTCTACGCAGAGTAATCTGTTCCTGAATCCGGAATCGTGGCAGGGAACGGACGTAACGCTGGGTGGTTTTTCAACGAGGGGATCGGTGGAAAATGCCTTGGAAAACAGTCAACTGCTCAATGGTAACTTCCTGGCTACTGCAAAGAAGAACTTCGGCAAACTGAGCACTTCCCTCCTGCTCGGTACTACCATCGACGACCGGAACTACAAGGTAACGACGGCCTACGGCGAGAAGCTGTACCTGCCCGATTTCAACTCCACCAACAACACGGACCCAACCACGCAGCGCAACAAATACACCCAAACGCAGCAGCGGCTGCAAAGTGTGCTGGGCAGCCTGACCCTGAACTACAACGAGTTGCTGATTCTGACCATCACCGGCCGCAATGACTGGTCGAGTACGTTACCGGCCGCCAACCGCAGTTTCTTCTACCCGGCGACTTCGCTGGCGTTCAACTTCTCCGATTTACCCGCGTTCAAAAATCGGGGTAACACGTTCTACTACGGTAAACTACGGGCCAGTTACGGCCAGACGGGCCGGGATGCGCCCCCCTATAAAGTGGCCGCCACGCTGGTGCCCCAAACCACCACCGGCGGGGGCTTTGCCTACGACTTCTACGGGAGCAATCCAGACCTGAAACCGGAGCGTGGAGAGAGTTACGAGCTGGGTACCGAACTGATGTTCTACGGCGGACGCCTAGGACTCGACGTTGCCTACTACAACAAGACGCTGTCACAGCAGATTGTTACCCAGCGACTCAGCTACGGAACGGGCTACATCTTCGGGCTGCTCAACGGCGGTACGTTCAACAACCGGGGCGTGGAGGTTCAGTTAAAAGGTTCACCTATCAAGAAAGCCGATTTTAGCTGGGATGTCATCCTGAACTTCTCAAAACTGGCAACGGACGTTAAGAATCTACCTGCCGACGTACCGGAATATTACAATTCAGATACCTGGCTGTATAACAACGCCCGTTCCAGCGCATTCGTGAACAACCTACCGTCCTATTTCCCCAGCGACAATCCGGCGTACCGCAGTTATAATTTCGATTATTATCAGCGTGGTAGCGGCTCCGCTACGGCTATTGGAGGGTACAGTTACGCCCGGAATAAGAATGGCGATATCCTGGTAAACCCAACGAACGGACTGCCCATCACGAACAACACCTTCCTGCCCATCGGCGACCGGAATCCGGACTTTACCATCGGTCTAACGAACTCATTCCGGTACAAATCGCTGAGTCTATCATTTTTGCTGGACATCCGCAAAGGGGGCGATGTGTTTAACGGCACGGCCATGTACCTCTGGCGTACCGGCCTGAGCAAGCGGACCCTCGACCGCGACGTACCCGTTACGTTCAACGGAGTTTTGCGCGATGGAAAAGAAGACACCGGCACCCCAACGCCGAACACCATTCAGGTGGTACCCGCATTGCGGTCAACGGATTATTACAATGCTGTTCCAGAGTCGGAGTTTGTAGAGCGGGACATCAACTGGCTGCGCCTGCGCGACGTAACCATCAGCTACCTGATTCCAACGGCCCTGCTCACCCGGACGAAAGTGTTTAAGCAGGCCAGTGTTTTTGTGAATGGCACGGACCTGTTTCTGTTGACCAATTACACTGGAGCCGATCCGAACGTAAATGGCACCACGGCTACATCGGGTGGTGTTGGCGCGGGCGGTATCGACTTCGGAACGCTATCGGTACCACGCGGTCTATCGGCCGGATTACGCCTAAGTTTTTAATCGCACTTCATACATCTTATCACATACGTCAATGAAACGTTTTACACTCGTCGCCCTGCTGATTAGTCTGATGACACTGAACAGTTGCGATAACTACCTCAATATCAATCGGGACCCCTCGAACCCACAGGTGGCAGAAGGGTACGTACTATTGCCTCCCATGTTTGCCCAGATGTCCTTCGGGGAGCAGTTCGATTCCCGCTTTATCGGCAAATACATTCAGAACTGGGGCGAAGCAACAGCGAATAATACCTGGGACCGCATGGGCTACGATGCCGGTTCCGACAATGCCGGATTAATATGGCGGGTACACTACTGGAACCTGGGCGAAAACATCCGGCTGGTGCTCGACGATGCAACCGCCAAGCAGAAGTGGGACTATAGTGGCGTAGCCAAAGCGATGTTTGCCTGGAGCTGGCAGACAACTACCGACTACCACGGCGAAATAATCCTGAAAGAAGCGTTCGAGCCAAACCGATACGTGTTCGATTATGACAAGCAGGAAGACGTGTATGCCTACGTCCAGCAATTAACGAACGATGCCATTACGGATCTGAACCGTACCGACGGGAATGTATCGCAGGCATCGCTGGCGCGGGGCGACCTGATTTATGGGGGCGACCGCAGCAAGTGGATTAAGTTTGCCTACGGGGTGCTGGCCCGCAATGCCAACCACATCAGCAACAAAGCGAGCTACAAACCCGATGTGGTGATTGACTACTGCAACAAATCGCTGGCGAGTAATGCCGACAATTTCAACGTGCCCTTTACGGCTGGCGGCAACTCGGCCCTGATGAATTTCTTCGGCACTACCCGCAGCAACATCGGCACGTACCGGCAAACGGACTTCCTGGTTAGTTTGCTGGATGGCCGGGTATTCAACGGCGTAGCCGACCCCCGTTTACCCATTCTGGCTACGCCGTCTCCCGATGGCGTTTATCGTGGTGTAACACCTACGCAGGGCGACCCGAACAACGTAAACGGAAATACGAAACGGATTCCCACTTTCTGGGGTGAGTTACCAAACGTGGTCAGTAGCACATCGCCGGGTAAATACATTTATAAGGATGGCGCACCGTTCTCCATCCTGACCTACGCCGAAATTCAGTTCATCAAAGCGGAAGCAGCCTTCATCAAAGGCGACAAAGCAACGGCCCTCAGTGCCTATCAGGCGGGTATCGGAGCAGCCCTCGATTATGCGGGCGTAGCCTCGGCCGATAAAGCGAAGTATCTGGCCAGTGCGGCCGTAGCGCAGTCGGGCGGTGCGTTGAAAATCAGCGATATTATGATGCAGAAGTACATAGCGCTGGTGGGTCACGGTATTATCGAAAGCTGGGTGGATTTGCGCCGGTATCACTACGATCCAACGGTTTACGTTGGTTTTACGCCCCCGCCCACGAACAACCTCTTCCCCGACAACAACGGGAAACTGGTTTATCGGGTACGGCCCCGTTATAACTCGGAATACGTCTGGAACCGGGCATCGCTGGATAACTACGGCGGCAACGCGCTCGATTATCACACGATGGAACCCTGGTTCAGTCAAAAATAAGCGAACAAGTGCCTTTTATCGGGCCTGTCAACCTATCAACTCATTCATCCAATGAATAATACATCAACCCCATTCCTGCTTCTCATCAGTGCGCTTCTCCTGTGGTCGTGCGGGGATACCGCCGACTTCCGAAGCTCGGTTGTGCCCGCCACGGGAGCGCGCGTCAAGTTTTACCACGCGGCTCCCGACGCAGCCGGTATCGACATCTATGTGAACGATCAGAAGTTTTCGGGTGTCAACACGGTTCCCCCGGCCGTGTCCGCTCCGCTGACCTATTTTAACTCGTTTCCGAATCAGGATTACGCACTGCTGACACCGGGCACGGCGAAGGTGAAAGTAGTAACGCCAGCCAGCACCACGGCAACTACCGACGCTACCCTGGTGACTACCGATTTGACTACGCAGGCCGATACCTATTATTCGGTATTCCTGTACGGCACGGCCCCAACGTACAGTACACTCACCCTGACCGACAACCTGACTCCTCAGGACCCAGCACAGGCGTATATTCGGTTTATCAACCTCGTATCGGGCGCAGATGCCGCAGCTACTTACGACCTGTTTGTCAACGGTACAGTGGCCGTATCGGGCATTGCGCCGTTGAGAGGAGTGGCTACATTTGTTCCTATACCAGCCATTGGCTACGCCACAACGGCAATACCAGTGCAACTTCGCCTGGCGGGAACGACAACAGTAGTGGGCACGGCTATAACGCTGCAACCTTACGCCAGTCGGTTCTATACGGTTGTGGCCCGGGGTATAGTTGGCGGTACCACTACCAAAGCGGTTACGCTGTCGGTTTCCACGAATAGATAAACACGGCCACTACCAAACGTAAAATGGGGTGCCACTTTCTGAAAGTGGCACCCCATTTTATGTATGTTTGTATTTTTACTTAGCCCGGTTACTGGCCTTAGTCAGTTCGGCACGAAGCTCGGCCTGTTCTTTGGCGCTTGGATTTGAGGCAAGCCCCTGATTGATCCATTTCGTAACCGTTGGCACATCTTTATTATTAGGACTAAACCGGTTAAATAAGCGGGCAATATAGATATATTCCGGCACCGTCAACTTGTTGGAGTTGACCTGATTGTCCATCCGATCAACCGCTTTTGCCGTTTGACCAGCGTTGAAATACGCATTCACTTCAGGTAGCAAGGTACGATTGGCCGCCACTTTAGGGTCGATACCAATCTTTGCCAGACCCTGCCGGATTTGCATGATTTTATCAATCGAAAACTTAGCCCCCCGGCCGCTGAACAGCGACGACATCAGGATATTTTCGGCCACATCCTGAGTCTCTTTAGCTCCGTATGCTTTCCGGTATGTATCCATGTGCCCCATCATGTACTGAAACATCGGGTTTTCGTAATCCAGCACCAGCTTTTGTAAAGCCAGCCAGTTGGTCTGGTTGGCATAGGAAGCGGTTGGTTGTTGTTTGGCGTACTCGTTCATGGCCGCAATGTTGGCCAGGGTATCTTTCGTAACCCGGTTATACATGGCGTAATCAATCAGAAAATTAGCGGAGCGTTCACCCTGCTGATACCGGGATTTCATGGTTTGGCTGCGTGCCTGCGGATTCAGGGCGTTTGTACCATGCCGGATAACTTCATCGGTCGAGTTGTTACTCATGGCAAAATGGATCAGGTTCTGCTGCGGATCGAAATACAGGAACAGAGGCAACGAGGGCACGAACAACCGGCGACTGTCTAGAAACGCCCGCGTGGAAGGCTGGTTGATATCCAGCTTGGTGCTGATAAACTTGCTGTTATAGAAAGCGCCAACCCGGCTATCGGCTAGAGTCGGAATAAAACCCTGGCAAGTGTGACAGGTAGGCGAATATATTTCAACAAATACGGGCTTTCCGGTCCTGCGCGCATCCTGAAACACGTTGGAGATGGGTGATGCACTAAATTGAATGCCTTTTTGCCCAAAGGCAACGTTGGCCACAAGCAGTAGCCCTAACAGACTTTTTTTCATAAAGAATGGGAAATCATTCGAATAGTACCAGCAAATTAACGACCAATGTGCGGGGGTCGTACTTGAAAAGAGCAAAAGTTATCAGTCAATCGGTTAGTTAATCAGTGATTGATCAACTAACCGAATTCCTTTTACTGCTTATTTCTTTTGCTGCTTTATTTCTTCCTCCAGCCGTTTGCTCAGCATCCGGCAGGTATTCTCAATATCGTCGGCCATTTGCTGATCGCTGGTTGCGTTGAGTGCGGTATCCGCAATGCCGCTCATCATTTCAATCAGGAAGCGTTTCATATCTACCACCTCCATTTCCTTAGTCCAAAGGTCAATTTTGAGGGTACTGTTATGGTAATGGTCCCACAGAGAAATGGCAATGGCACGGGTATCACTGAGACCCTCGTTTGGATTGTCGGTGGCTTCCCAGTAAATTTTTTCCGGAACGTTCTGATTGTCCAGCTCAATCGAAAAATGAATATCTGACTTTTTCATGGGGCAAAAGTACGGAACAGGGCGCGGAAATAGCAGCGTTATACAACGATGGGTGTAGAACAAGTTTGTATTACCCACCGGTATCAACCAGGGGCATTGGCTACATAGGCCGAACACTACACAACACGTTACAACAACGCCTGCGCCACGGCCTCCCACGATTTTACGCGCCTGAACTCCCGGTCATCCCGGTTATGCAGGGCATCGAAGAGCAATCCTTCACCCCGAAACGTGCGGAGATTCCGGGGCAAATCGTCAATCAGAAAATCGGTATTGAGTACACTTTTGTCACCCATAAAAATGTAGTGATGCCAGGTGATAGCTGGAAAATATTCCTGTAACCAGTCCCATTTTTCGCGCAGGGAGTTCGGAAACTCCTGAGCGGCCGATGCAACGTAAACGTCGTACGTCTTCATCAGGTCGGCGATTACGTCCTGCGCTCCTTCCATAACGGGGAGGTCCCGGAAAAAACCCGGTTCGTACACCCGTTGCGAGATGGCCTGGTACTCATCCTCGTCGAATAATTCGTGAAATGATTTTTCTTTGAGTTCTTCCAGCGAGTAGCGGGGCATGTCGCCCGCCAGATAGAGCTGGATAAATTTACCGTGGGTATCGGCCATGACATCGTCCATGTCGATAGCAATGCGTTGTTTCATAAAATGTCGGAACCAGGATTTCAGCCAGATTCAGCTGATTTTCAGGATTATCAAACGTAAACTGTACAAGCCCTTTCAATTCGGCTAAATTCCCCAATCAGAAGTTCAGGTTAGTATCGAAGTTCTCTAAATAATCGGCCACGCGCCGGACGAACTGACCGCCTAGAGAGCCATCTACCACGCGATGATCGTAGGAGTGCGAGAGAAACATGAGCTGGCGGATACCAATAAAGTCGCCCGCGCTGGTTTCAACAACGGCCGGTTTTTTGACGATAGCCCCAAAAGCCATGATGGCTACCTGCGGCTGCATAATGATGGGCGTACCCATCAGGTTGCCAAACGTGCCAATATTGGAAATGGTGTACGTCCCCCCCGCCAGATCGTCGGCAACGAGCTTGTTCTCCCGAGCGCGTCGGGTCAGGTCATTGACTTTCTTCGTTAGCCCCACCAGGTTGTATTGGTCGGCATTATGAATAACCGGCACAATCAGGTTACCGTTGGGCAGGGCCACTGCCATACCGATGTTGATGGATTTTTTGACAATGATGGTGTCTTTATCGACCGATATGTTGATCATTGGAAAATCCTTGATGGCTTTCACAATGGCGTCAACGAGTACCGGGGTGTAGGTAAGATTCTCGCCGGTTTGTTGCTTAAACTGCTCTTTTACCTGGGCACGCCACTGCACAATAGTCGTCATGTCGGCTTCAACAAAGGAGCTAACATGGGGCGCAACCTGCTTCGATTCCACCATCCGATGCGCAATCATTTTCCGCATCCGGTCCATCTGGATAATATCTTCCTGGCCATTTACGGAACTGGTTTTAGCCGTTGCAGCGGGAGCAGGTACCGCAGATAGCTGGCTTTTGACGTTGGTTGCCGGAGCTGGGTGCTGCCGGGGCAATGAAGCAAAATCGGTCGGAAGCCGCCCCTCGGCCCGGTCGATCACGTACGCCAGAATATCTTTTTTCGTGACCCGGTTTTCAGCCCCGGAGCCGGGAATGCGGTCGAGTTCATCGCGCGATACACCTTCTTCCCGGGCAATAGTCAATACCAGCGGGGAGTAAAAACGGGCGGTAAACACGTCCGTGTTGGTGCCCGCCAGCGTAGTAGCCGACGTAGCCACTACTTTACCTACTGGTGCCGAACGACTACTCATAGCCGATATACTGGCTTCAATTTCCTGGGCTGCGGTAGCGGCTTCTGCTTCTGACTCTGGCTCAGAAACGACCTTTTCTTCGGCTTCTTCCGGTACGTTGGCTACATCGCCAATGCCAACGGGCGTTTGGTCCGGATTTACTGGTTGGTTTTCCTTATCATCGTCGGGGGATTCCTCCGTAACCAACTCATTCGCGACGGTTTCCTGCACATCAATACGGGCTATGGGCGCGCCAACCGCCACCACATCCCCTTCCTGAACCAGCAACTCTTTCAGGATGCCGTTGTGCAGCGCCGGCACATCGGTATCTACTTTGTCCGTAGCCACCTCCAGCACCGATTCGTCCGCTTCGATACGATCACCGGGCTTTTTGATCCAGGTAATCACCGTACATTCCATTATACTCTCGCCCATTTTGGGCATAATCATATCGATGAGTGCCATATTTCTAACAATAAATCGGGGCCGCCCGCGTGGGTGAATAATGAATTATCGCGTATGCATTCATCATTCATCATTTAGTAACTCTTCCCGCAGCATGTTCAGCAGGTAATTGGTGGTTAATTGTACATTCTGGTCACGGTACTGACCTAGTTTCAGTAGTCGCGTGATGGTGCGGTGATGGGTGGCGCAGGCAATCCAGATTGTGCCAACGGGCTTGTCGGGTGTGCCGCCGTCCGGTCCGGCAATACCACTAGTGGCAATGCCTACGTCGGTTCCAAGTGCCTTGCGAACGCCTTCAGCCATTTCCCGGATGGTTTCCTCGCTTACCGCCCCAAACTGGTGCAGGGTTTCGGGCTTTACACCCAACACGTTTTCCTTCACGGAATTACTGTAGCTGACTACACTCCCCCAGAAATAGGCCGAGGCACCGGGCACCTTCGTAATCTGGGCCGACACATAGCCTCCCGTACAGCTTTCGGCCACACCCAGCGTCAGTGGTTTACCATCAGCACCTTTATCTTTCAATAACTTTCCAATGACCGTTTCGAGTTCGTCGCCATCGAAACCATACACACTTTTTTCAACCAGCGGCATCACCTTGTCCACCTGTTCGGCCAGTTCACGGTCGAGCAGCGTGTTATCGTCGCCGGTAGCAGTCAGGCGAAGTTTTACACCCCCAAAGCTGGGCAGGTAAGCCAGTTTGATGTGCGCCGGAAGCCCATCTTCCCAGGCTTCGATTCGCTCGGCCAGAAACGACTCGCCAATGCCGACGGTCCGAATCATCTTATGCTTGATGATGGGCGTTGTGAAATGCTGGGTCAGGCGGGGCAGAATCCGATTGGTCATCAGGTGTTTCATCTCAAACGGTACGCCGGGCAGGGAAATGTAGACCCGTTTTGGTTCGCCGGCTTTCGCGTACTCAAACCACATACCGGGCGCGGTCCCCCAGTCATTCTGCATGTACACCGCGTTGGCGGGCAGGTCGGCCTGGGCGCGGTTGAGGTCGGTCATGGCACGGCCCCGTTTCTCAAAAAAGCCGGTCACCAGCGCCAAAGCCGTTTCGTTACGTACCATTCCAACGCCAAAATAAGTACAGAGGGTTTTCTTGGTAATGTCGTCTTTGGTTGGGCCAAGGCCCCCCGTTATGATGATGATATCGGCTCGTTCGTGGGCTTCGTGCAGACTTTGGAGAATGGCGTCGGCCTGGTCGCCAACGGAGGTTTTTCGTACTACGCGAACACCAATGTTGGTGAGTTCGGTGCCCAGCCAGGCAGTGTTGGTGTCGGTAATCTGTCCGAAGAGTATTTCATCGCCGATGGTAATTACTTCGGCGCGGATGGTATTGGTCATTTTTTAGTGTATCGTGAAGAATGTACGTTGAAGAATAAAATGGCGGTGTCGGTGTTCTGACGGCAGTGCCTTCATTGCAGTAGTAGTCTAATTATCAATGTACTATAAACTATTAATCGTGCTGAATTTTACATTCGTCACTCCCCATTGTCAAAAGTACGAAAAAACGATTTAGAGCCATTGGGAGTTACCCAATGACAATCTGATAAATTCGATGATGATGAAAAATGTTCTTATAGCCGGATTACTGGCACTTACCGTTACGCAGGTTAGTTTCGCCCAACAGGATACAACCCAGCCCAAATCGTCGGGAGGAGGGCTTTTTGGCCGGATTCTGAATGCCGTCACGCAGCAAACTACGGGTACGGCAGGAGGTTTGAGCAGCAGCGATATTGCCACAGGGCTAAAACAAGCCCTTGAAATTGGGGTTAAAAATGGCTCGACGCAGGCGTCGGCCCTGAATGGGTATTTTAAAAACCCACTGTTAAGAATTGCGTTCCCGCCCGAAGCCCAGAAAGTAGCGTCTACACTCCGCGAAATAGGATTGGGTAAGCAGGTCGACCAGTTCGAACTGTCGCTGAACCGGGCCGCGGAGGATGCCGCCAGGAAAGCCGCTCCGGTATTTGTGAAAGCTATTACCTCCATGAGTATTCAGGATGCAGTGGGTATTCTGGGTGGCCAGAACGATGCCGCTACGCAATACCTGCGTCGTACATCGGGCCAGCAACTGGTAGCGGAGTTCACGCCCATTATCGACAGCACGCTGAATAAAAACAACGCAACGAAGTACTACAGCAGTCTGGTGAATACGTACAATAAGATTCCTTTCGTGATGCAGAAAGTAAATCCAGATCTGACATCCTACGCTACGAACAAGGCGGTAGACGGGTTGTTTATTCTGGTAGCGCAGGAGGAAAAGAAAATTCGCGAAAACCCGGCTGCCCGGGTTACCGATATACTGAAGAAGGTATTCAGCAAGCAGTAGTTTTCATTTCTGCCGCGTCAGCTTTCCATATATGAGTCATTATTGAGGTAATTAAGCTTTTGGCTCCAGACCATCGCAATCTGCGTAGCCCGCTGCCGGACCTGCTCCGCCGTTTCTCCGGTGAAACGTTCGCTCAGAGTCTCAGAAAACAACGCTAACCAGCGCTGAAAATGGTCGCTGGTTAGCGTATGTTTTTGATTGACCAGTAAATGCGGTTGAAAAGGGTGCCCGCCGTAGGCGTTGTTACCCAGAACAATGCTTTCCCAGAAGGCGTACATCTTTGGCAAGTGATGCGACCAGTCTACATGCGCTACTTCTGTGAAGATGGGCCCGATCAACGAATCGGCCTGCACTTTTTCGTAGAATGAGTCCACCATGTATTTAATCGTTTCCGGCGAATCCAGCGTTCTCTTTACCATGTCCATGTGTTTGTAGAAACAACCCCAACTTAGCCGGGAAACGTTTCATTGTACAAATCAGCCTTGAAACCCAACACCACAATCCGGCCCGCTGCCTCTACCAGCGGACGACGAATAACGGACGGTTTCTGCACCATCAGGGTGATAGCTTCTTCGGCATTGGTGGGCTTTTGGGTATCGGGGAGTTGCTTCCAGGTCATACCCGAACGGTTGACCAGTTCTTCCCAGGTCTTCTGCGTGAGCCAGTGTTCAATCGTTTGCCGGTCTATTCCCTGCTTTTTGTAGTCGTGAAACGTGTAGTCGATACCGTGCCCGGACAGCCAGGTACGGGCTTTTTTGACGGTGTCGCAGTTGGGAATGGCGTAGAGCGTGTACATGATGCTAAAATTCTTTTCCGGGGCAAAAATAACCGGTCCTCTGCATTTCTATTGCTGGCGTACCCATCCATTGCATGCACTAGTTACAGACAACGATTCTTCATTGGATACAAAAAAGCCGTTTTCCGGGCTAGAAAACGGCTTTTTTACGCATAAAAGCTTTACGAACTACGGCCACCGCCAAAAAACTTCGAGATCAACCAGATAACGATAGCGACTACCACAATTACACCGATAATACCCGTATAAGCACCAGCCTTGAAAATATCGCCGATGGCGGCACAGCTGGTCAGCAGAAAAGTTAGAAAAAGGGCCACAACGGCCATTGGAAAGAAACGAGACAGGGTTTTCATACTCATTGACTAGGTTTTGTGCAGTTGAGATCCGGTCGACCTTCGGCGGATTGCACAATTAACCCGCCCACAAACAGTTTGTTTATCGAACGTACATTAAAGATTCCACCAGTACGTCCACTTTAACACCAGTGCCCGGTTTTTGACCGAGAAGAAACCCGGCACATCCTGCCCAATCTGGGCTGAGTTGGGCAGATAATTATCCGTGTAAACCAGAAAGAAATCGGATGCGGGCTTATAGCGCCACTGTACACGGGCATTCACGTTCATGTTTTTCTGCTGCTCGTTGTACTGCACAAACGTGGTAAGATACAGGGTGTTGGTCAACGTTAAGTCAAACCGGGGGCCAACCAGCCAGAACGTAGTACGGCCCCAGGGCTGGGGTAGCCGAATATCGTTATAGCTGGCACTAGCCGCCAGACTCACGTAGGGCTGAAACCGGTAGCCCAGATCAGCCGTGAGGTTCAGGCGGGTACCATTGGCATAATACCCGCCGTAGCGGGACGACACACCCCACGTAAACAGACTTTGCGGTTTAGAGTCGAATTCCGTGCCCCAGGCGGTCCAGTTATGTTCCGTGCCCGTGGCCAGCGTTTCCCGACCGGTATTGGTTGGGTCGAAGGGTTGCAGGAGCCGCACATAATCCGTAGCCACCCAGGCCTGAAGTACGCTTTTGCTTCGGAAAGTGACGCTATAGTTCAGATACGTTTCGTTATCACTCTGCCGACCGGCCGGGTCGAAAAAGTAGGTCGAATTAAGTGTTGGTCCGTGGCTAAGGATACCGCTGCCCATTGGTAAAAATGTGTAGCCTAGTGTACCCAGTACCCGCTCATAGCCCCGGCGAGGCACATATCCTGCTTCGGCGGTGTAATTCTTGCCTACCGACTCTACCTGCCCGCCGATGAGCCACTTCCGGCTGAAATATTGCAGATTGGCAGCGTACACAGCACTGGCCCCGCTGCCTGCGGTGGGGCTGGCTTCCTGCCCCGGATTGAGCGGTTGTGTGGGGCTAAACGACTGAACGTACATTGCTTTGCCCGTCCAAAAATTATTAGCCGAAGCCAGGTTGTATTCAATACCGAGGTTCCGGTTGTAACGGGAATACAGGGTCTTATTGCCAACGGATTCGTAACCCAGTGATTCTTTATTGACGAACATAACCCCAATATTG
This sequence comes from Cytophagales bacterium, assembly GCA_038236215.1. Lineage (GTDB taxonomy): Bacteria > Bacteroidota > Bacteroidia > Cytophagales > Spirosomataceae > Spirosoma. The sequence continues at coordinate 14,343 of JBBSTD010000001.1, forward strand.
GACCGGGCAAACACGCGCCGTTGCAGGGCCATAACGGCGAAGTTCTGAGCGGGTAATCCCGTGTCGCTGATGCCCCCGGTTTGCATATCCATGATACCAATACGCCAGTCTTTATTGAGCTTGCCACTCAGCCGGGCACCAAACCGAATGGGCACCCCGCCCAACCCAATCCTGCGACTGAAAAACGGCCGAATGGTGGCATACCCGAAGTTGGTAAACTGATCGCCGTTTTCCAGGAAAAACTGGCGTTTCTCGGGGAAGAAGAGTTCGTACCGGTCCAGGTTGGTTACCTGCTGGTCGACATCCACCTGCGAGAAATCAGGGTTGACCGTCAGGTCCAAATTCAGGGATGACGTAACGGCTACTTTCGCATCCAGTCCCGCATTGAATCTCCCTTTCGTATCAATGTTGTTCTGGTAATCGCGGGTCAGGCCACTCAGGGCGTAAGGAATCAACGAAATATTGGGGCCAGGCTGCGGTGGTGGCTGGTCCCAGACCAACACCCCGGTCAGGGCCAGTGAGGCCGTTGGAAATTGCCGCTGAATGGGTGTCCACGATGATTTTTCGGTTGTTTTCAGGTCCAGTCGGCTGAAATTGATTCCCCATCGGGATATTCCCTTCTTGTACCGGATCGTTTTGAACGGGATAGCCATTTCCAGTACGTAGCGGTCGCTGTAGTTTTTTACAACCGATGTCCATTTATTATCCCAGCTCAGGTTGGCTTTTCCGCCTTCGTAGAGTAACCCATCCCACTGCGCTCCGGCGGCATTGGTCCCAAAGGTGAACCCATTAGTCTGGTCATCGAAGGTGTCTACGAAAAAAATAAAGTTGTCGTTCTTGCCAAAATTCCAGTCGCGCCGGAGCGACTCGACAATGTAGGGTCCGGGCACATCACCCAGAAAACAGACGGCACTCAGGTACACATTATGGTCATCGTAGGTCATCCGCACATCGGTCCGCACCTTGGCGCGGCTGGTATCCATGGGCAGTACCATCCAGAAATCGGAGGCTACTTCGGCGGCCTGCCAGGCGGGTTCGTCAACAGCCCCATCGAGGACAACCGGTGAGGTAGCACGGCTGATGTGAAGTTGGTAGGATTCATTTTTTTTCTGCGCCAGCAGGCTGCTATGGCTCAGCAATAGATAAGCAAATAAGAACGAAACGGGGAGTTTCACCAGGAGAAGTCTTTTTAAACGTACAGTTAGTAAAGTAAAGATAAGGCTGATTTACCCCATTACACGTGGAAAAATGCAACAGTTAGTCCACTGAAGAACACTTTTGCCTTCGGGGAAGATGGATAGCGGACATTTGAACCAATGCTTTTTACTACCTAAACGTACTAATTGACTAACGGTTAATATGGCTTCTGTCCTTACCGAATAATAAACGTTTTTGGGGCATTGACGCCATCCAGGGGCAGCATCCGCTACGATTCAGCGTACGGTAAAGTAGTTTTCAGACATGTAGACGAGTGTATAACCCCAGGCGCCAGGGAGTATTTCGACCAAAAATACGGCCACGGTTCAAATTCATGACGAGCGGGACTGGGTTACCCAGGGGCCAGTCCGCGCGCTGCGGGTACGACTGCACCCAATGGAAGTTCAGCTTCTGCGCGCTACTCCCCTGCCTGTTCACGGATAAGCAGGAAGCTGCCAGCTATTCGGCGTTTAGCGCACTGAACTGCTTACCGTTCCGATGGGGATACGGCAATGCTTTTTTCGCTTTACGTACGGAGTTTAAGCCGCCAGATAAGGCAGGTAAGGTTCTAGTTTTGCTGTGTCCCGGAAGGCCGTCACCTGATGCAGTTTACTGTTGTAAGCATCATAACGCAGTTCGACGTAGAAATCGCGGAGGTTGTAAAGCAGGAAGATATTTTCCTCTTCGTACCGATTGGCGAGGATGTCACCTTTGAAGTACAGAGTGTCGAGTTGTTGGTCGGCGGGGAGTTGGGAAAAATCAGCGGGTTGCATGGGCAGCGGGGGTTGACAGGCGAAATAAGCAAAAAGCCGCCACCTGACCAACCCCAACGCCCAACTTTATATAATACAACGCAAACAAGTAGATCTATAACTAAAATACACCCCTCACCTAAGCATCTATCAGCCAGCTTATTCGTATTTGCAGTCTAGTAGAGGAAAAAATCAACCAATCTTCACTTCCCGGCCTGATTTGGCGGCAGCGTAAATAGCTTCCACAATTTTGATGTCGCGCAGTCCCTCCTCACCGGGCACCAGCATGGGCTTTTTATTCATAATAGCTGCGGCATCGTCGTCCATCTGCATCACCTGCTCAGTGGGTACTTCGTAGGGATGATTGATACTACCGCCGTTGCTCCAGGCACCTTTTACGCCGTTGTAAGCCGAATAAGGTTCCATCATAAGGGTGCCTTTGGCTCCGGTTACATGCAGGTAGTTCATGTTCATGCCATAACTGCTTTGTATGGAGGCCCGCGCTCCGCTCGGGAAAATAAACTGGGCCATGGAGGTTTCGTCCAGCCCGTTTTTATACACATCGGGTCGGGTAGTATACTGCTGAGCGGTTACTGCAATGGGTTCCTCACCCGTAGCGAGCCGTGCGCCCTGTATGGCGTATACGCCCATGTCATACATGACGCCCCCGCCCATCTCTTTCTTCTGTTTCCAATGGTCGGTGCGTGCGTCGTAGTAAGCAGCCGAGCAATTAACCATTTGTATCTTCCCAATTTTCCCGTCGCGTAGTCCCTTCACGTATTCCTGCGTGTTGGGCTCGTGTTGAAGGCGATACCCAATGGCCAGCGACACCTTGTTTTTGGCGCAGGTATCAATCATGTTCCGGCATTCCTTTGCCGTTACGGCCATTGGCTTTTCGCACCAGACGTGCTTACCCGCTTTGGCCGCCCGCACTACGTACTCCTCGTGCATGGACGGGGGTAACACCACGTATATCACGTCGATATCTGGATTATTGGCAATCTGGTCGAAGTTCTGGTAATTGTAGATATTCTTATCGGGAATGTTGTATTGCTTCTTCCATGTCGAAGCCTTTTCGGGCGTACCCGTCACGATACCGGCGAGGTAGCAGTTTTTTGTTTTTTGCAGGGCCGGGGCCAGCAGGTCGGTGCTGTAATAGCCCAGGCCAACGAGGGCTACCCCCAGTTTATCCTTGGCTCGGTGGGTGGCCGACCAAAGCATACTGGACGAGAGGGTTGCCGCTACGCCAGTGAGAGCTGTTGTTTGCAGAAATGTTCTACGGGAAGTCATTATGGTTGGTTTAATCGTTAGCGGGTATCGGTTAGGCCTATGTTTACGGCCAAGCTCCGCACTACAGACCTCAAACTACGGACTTAAACAGATAAAATCAAAAATCCCTGCCGAACCCACCCGGCAGCCTTTTTGTTGATGATACAGTCTGTTTACACAGAACCCTCTATTTTTGCCCTATGTCCAAAGAAGTTAATATTGGTTTAGTACAAATGAGTTGCCAAGCGGATGTGGAAGCTAATATCCAGAAAGCCATCGACGGTATTCGCGAAGCCGCACAGAAAGGTGCTCAGATTGTTTGTTTGCAGGAATTGTTTACATCGCTCTATTTCTGCGATGTGGAGGATCATCATAACTTTAGCCTGGCCGAGGCTGTTCCCGGTCCTACCACCAACCGCCTGGGCGAATTGGCGGGGGAGTTGGGCGTTGTTATAGTGGCATCCCTGTTCGAGAAGCGGGCACACGGCCTTTACCACAACACAACGGCGGTACTGGATGCCGACGGTACTTACCTGGGTAAGTACCGGAAAATGCACATCCCCGACGATCCGGGCTATTACGAGAAATTTTACTTCACCCCGGGCGATCTGGGTTATAAGGTATTCGATACGAAGTTTGCCCGGATTGGCGTACTCATTTGCTGGGACCAGTGGTATCCCGAAGCGGCCCGTATTACCGCGCTCATGGGTGCCGAAATCCTGTTTTACCCGACGGCTATTGGCTGGGATACCAACGAACCGGACCCCGCCCAGAATACGGAGCAGTACAACGCCTGGCAAACCATGCAGCGGAGCCACGCCATTGCCAACGGTGTTCACGTGGTGGCAGTCAACCGCGTGGGCCGCGAGGCCGATCAGCAATTCTGGGGCGGCTCGTTCGTTTCTAATCCATTCGGGTCGCTGCTGTACCTGGCTCCGCACGAGGGAGAACTGGTTCACGTGCAAACGGTCGACCTGGCCTTGTCTGAGAAGTACCGCACCACCTGGCCCTACTTCCGCGACCGACGCATCGACTCCTACCAGCCCATCACCAAACGATACATCGATCAGGAGTAAAATCGGTTTACGGTTTTTGGTTTGAGGTTTACGGTATTCAGTTGCGTGGTACGGGCTGATTCCACTCATCTGCCATTCATACCACTGCTTTGCGCAACCGTAAACCTAAAACTGTAAACCCTCAAACCAAAAGCCCACCACCTTGACCCGCTCACTCGCCATGAAACTACTTGCTTTAACACTAGTGCTGGGTATTGCCGGTGCTGGCTACTGGTTTATATATCCGGCACCGGCAAGGCTCGAATACCGAACACTGCCCGAACCCGTTGCGGTGACGTTGCAAAAGCCGGTGCCTCCGCAAACAGCCCTCAGTGCCACGCCCCGTTCCCAATTCACGCCCACTACCCGAAAAGGATACTATAGTCTTGATATTGTCAGCGATTTTACGCTGCCTGCTACCAAAACGATCACGTTTTGCGGAGCCGGTCGAAACCTGCATGTACAACAGGACCGGGACAAGATTTTCCGACGGGGTTTTTCGGCCGTCGATCAAAGCCGGATGGTTCCGAACGTGGAAATATGGCAGGATGGCTCCCCGACACAGGGCTGGCAAAGTGTACTGAAACAACGTCAACGGTCGTGGATCGTTTATCAGAATCACTTCCGGGATGCCTTTGGCCTGGCCTGGGCACAAAACAGCGAGAAAGCGGCTGAAACTATGTACCGTTCGGTGCCCAACCCCAGAGATGCGTCGGCACGGGTGAATCGGCAGACGCTGTTTCAGGCTTCGTCTGAATTGAGGGGAGGCTGCATGAGTTTTGGCGATTGCCCACAGGAATGGAAAAATACCTATGGTTATATTTTCCTCGACATCGAAAATGACTTTACCAGTGTCAACAACCGGCAGGAACAGGCCAATTTGTACACCTTCATGATCAAAACGATCAAGGAGAATGTTAGTTCGCAAACGATGGTTGGCTCCATTGCGCCGGTATTGCACAACAGCGTTGGCTATTCACGGGCCTCCGACTACGCGGCTGCCTCCGACTGGCTATGGACGATGCCCGCCCGCCAAACGGCCACCAGCCGACAACGAGGTATGCCCGACAACATAGTGGGTAAATCGTTTGGGGATTACGCTGACTTTCAAATGCCCGGAACCTACTTTGTCTACCCTGATTTCGATTATACGGGTGCCCCTCACAACGGCGACAATGACCGGCACTGGCTGGCCGCGTTACTGGGTGAGCAGGAGGTCAACATGAAATTATCACCCAAGAAGCGGATTGCCTGGCAGTGGCTGTTCAACACGCAGAGCGAACTCCCCAATAGTGCCAAAGCCGAACACCCCGCCCCACCCGCCGTAGCCGAAGGAATGGGTATTTTTTACTGGTTTACGGGGGCCTACGGCGTATTGTTCTGGGACGATCATAACGCGCTGACGCCCGACCAGCCCTCCCCTGCCGACCCCGGTCAGAAAGGACTGGGTAATGACCGAAACTATGCCTGTTACGAACATTATGTCCATGGGCTCTGGCGGCTGTTCAAACACCACGGAGATCTGTTCAACGGCCGGGAAACGTACCTCAACGAAGCTACGGACTGTTCGTACGATGGTGGTAAAACCTGGTACACCTATAATGCCAATCAGTTGAAAACGAAAAACGTCCCCTTCGTACGGGCCATTGTGAATGGGGACCAGATTCTGATTGCAGCTACTAAACCCTACGGTCGGTCGAACCAGGCAAACCGGGTAATGGTGCGTTACGTACAGAATGGCTACAATTTTTACACCACCCTGGACCTACGGGGCGATGAAATTTATCTGGGTCGGGCTACGATGCCCCGGCAATAAAAAAACCTATGAACCTCGGCATTGAGATTGGCGGTACAAAACTGCAATTGGTAACGGACAACATGACCGGGCAGCTAACCCAGCGGTTCCGGTACACTGTTGATCCTGCCCAGGGGGCCGCAGGAATTTTAGCCCAGATTGAGGCTACTGTAAGGCAGCTTCCCGAGCAACCACAGGCCATTGGGGTTGGCTTCGGGGGGCCGGTTGACTGGCAGTCGGGCCGTATTGCCGCTTCCCATCAGGTTGGTGGCTGGTCTGGCTTCGACCTGACCGGCTGGTTCCATGAACTGGCTCCGGGGGCCCTTACCCGGGTAGAGAACGACGCCAATGTAGCCGCCCTTGGCGAGGCAAGGCAGGGTGTTGCCAAAGGAGTTGGAACGGTGTTTTATATGACGCTGGGCAGTGGCGTTGGTGGAGGACTGGTTGTCAACCAGCATATTTACCATGGAGCCATCCCTGGCGAAGCCGAAATCGGGCATTTGTGGCTGGTACCGCCCAGTGCTGACTCCCCGGGGCAAACCGTTGAACAAACGGTATCAGGTTGGGCGGTGGATCAGCAGATTCGGGATATACTCCCGCAACTCCCCCCCGATTCAGCGTTAAAAATAGCGGTTCAGCAGTCGTACGGGCAGGGGTCAGTTGGGGGCGAAGCCCGGTTTTTATACCAGGCCTATGAAGCCAGCGATCCGGTTGCCCGGATGCTGATTGAACAGGTTGGCTCCGTGATTGCACTGGGGCTATCGCACGTAGTGCATCTTTTCCACCCCGATGTCATTGTACTGGGCGGGGGGCTTTCCCTCATCGGCGAACCGTTGCGAGCGGCAGTCCGGCAGGCACTCCTTCGGTATGTCATGCCGTCATTTGGCAACCCTCCCGTCATCCTTCTGTCAAAACTTGGAGAAGATGCGGTTCCGGTAGGCGCGCTGGAATTGTTGATGAATATAAAATAACAAATTAGCCCACCGAAACAGATGAGTGTACCTGCAAGGGACATCATTCACCCTTTACAATTCATCATTAAGGTATGAACCAGGCCTACTTCAAAAACTACCTCGACCGTCAAAAAGCAACTTACGATGCCATCCCCATTGATCGGGTAGAACAGTTAATTAACCTGATAAAAAAATGCCGGGATGAGGACCGGCAACTGTTTGCCTTTGGTAACGGTGGCAGCGCTTCCAACGTGTCCCATTTTATCACAGACCTGGGCAAAAGTGCCTCAGACCGGATGGAAACGGACGGCTCTGGCCGACGATTTCGATGCATGTCTCTGAACGAAAGTGTTTCCTGGATTACCGCCCTGGGTAACGATTTTGCTTACGAGGATGTGTACATGCGCCAGTTACAGAACTACGCCCGCCCTGGTGATTTAGTGCTGACGCTGAGCGTTAGCGGAAACTCACCTAATGTGGTGAAAGCCGTGGAATGGGCCAATCAGCACGGCCTGACCACCATAGCCCTCGTAGGTGGCAAGGGGGGACGACTAGCCGAACTAGCCCAGGAATCCATCCTGATTCAGGACACCCACTACGGCCGGGTCGAAGATGCCCAGATGACCATCTGCCACATGCTGTGCTATGGATTTATTGAGTCATAAGTTGGTTGAATAATTGGGTGGTTGTCGACGCGAAGCTATACTTGCACCAACTACTCAACCAGTGAACCATTCAACTATACCGATCATTCCGCCATGGATACGCCGTATCGGAATACCCGCGCTCCTCCCAGAAACCAAGTTGATTTTTAGTCAGGAACTCAATTCGCTTTATCCATTTTGACCCTTTCCAGGCGTAAAGTTGCGGGGTTATCATCCGCAACGGGCCACCATGTTCGAGCGTCAATGGTTGCCCATCGGCGGTGTGAACCAACAGTACATCCGGTTTTAAGGCTTCTTCCAGAGAAACATTTGTCGAGTACCCATCGTAGCCGTAGCACATTACGTGCGTAGCCGTGCCTTTGGGGTCCACCAAAGCCGCCAGTTCCATAAACTGGACGCCTACCCAGGGAACATTCAGCCGCGACCAGGTAGTAACGCAGTGAAAATCGCTGGTATCCTCCACCTGCGGCAGTGCCATCAGGTCTTCCCATTTCAACCGGATGGGGTTGTTCACCTCCCCATCAATGTTCAGTTGCCACTTGTTGAGCGGGATAGTCGGTTTGTAGCCCAGGTCCAGCACGGGCCATTTAGTAGTTACGGTTTGCCCAACCGGCACCGTTGGCATCCCATGTCGATTAGCCGGACCGGAGCCCCGTGGTTTGACCGGGCCGTCGCTACGGTCGGCCATGGAAGGTGTGCTACCCATTTTCTCCTCAAACCGGCGTTTGAGTTTCATCCGGGCTTCAATGATTTTATCCTGTTTTTCGTTGGCTTCCATGGAAATGATTCGCTTATTGTCAACCTGTTAACGGTGGATTGTAGTTTGTAGTTTTACCAGGCGGCTCACTTCCCGTTTTTTATCGGGTGACAGCCAAAGGCTACGATACCCGTACGTAACTACCCAGCAATTTCACCTCTGCCGAGTGATGGTTCAATATATCCTGTAGCTCAGGGTCGCTGGCGTGCCCTTCGCATTCGAGCAGAAACCAGTACCGGAACGTGGCCCCATCGCGCAACGGACGACTTTCAATTTTAGTCAGGTTTATTCCCCGCGCATTGAACTCCTGAAGAAATTCAGCCAATACCCCCGGCGAATCGGTATTGGGCAACCGGGCAATGAGCGTGGTTTTATCGTGGCCGCTGGGTTGATTTTCAAAGTCTTTGGCCAGAATAAGAAAACGGGTTCGGTTCAGGTTGGTATTTTCGACATTATCAAAATAGATGGGAACGTCGAACAGTTTCGCGGCAATGTGCGAACAAAGAGCCGCCGTGTTCGGATCCTGAGCGGCCAGCTTAGCGGCTTTGGAGGTAGATTCAACCGGCACCATCTCCGCCTGTAGCCCATCAAACGAGTCGTTTAGAAAACGACTGCACTGACGGAAGGCAATATCCTTAGAATAGATATGGGTAATGTCGGCCAGATTCTCGGCTTTCGTAGCAAAGGTAAAATGGACGGAAAGATGGGCTTCGGCAGCAATACGCAGGTCTTTTTCGAGTAGTAGATCGATGGCTTCGCTAACCACACCTTCCTGGTTATTTTCGATGGGAATCACCCCGAAGCGAACCCGCCCCGTTTCTACGCTCTCAAACACCGAACGGATGGTAGGCAACGCTACGTAGGCACTCATGGCACCAAACCGACTTTCGGCAGCCTGGTGGGTGAAGCTACCTTCCGGCCCCAGAAAAGCGACTCGTTCCGGTAGTTCCAGATTGCGTGATACGGCAAAGATTTCCAGAAAAATAGCCTCGATAGCCGAGCGGTTCAGCAAGCCTACATTTTGACTGTTGAGCCGATCCAGAATCTGCTTTTCGCGTTCGGGCCGGTAAATAACGGTGTTGGTGGTACGTTTGAACTCACCCACTTTCTTAACCAGTTCCATCCGCTGATTAAGCAGTGTGAGAAGGTGGTTATCGAGGCTATCAATGTCGTTACGGAGCGATTCGAGGGTCATAAAATAAGTCAGTCAGTCGGGCAGTTTGTGAGTCGGTCAGCGATACCAACTCACAAACTTAGCACTTACCGATTGACTGACTAATCAACTAACTGACTTTTTCTTACACCAGCTCTACCTCATCCATATCTTTCTCCACGCGCAGATTGTCGATGATGAACCGTTGCCGGTCGGGGGTGTTCTTGCCCATGTAGTAGCTTAGCAACTTAAAAACAGACGTTTCCTTCTCCATGATGACCGGTTCCAGTCGCATGTTTTCGCCAATGAACAGACCAAACTCATCCGGCGAAATCTCACCAAGCCCTTTAAACCGGGTAATCTCTATTTTCTTCCCTCCTTTGGTCAGTTTTTCCATAGCAGTCTGTTTTTCCTCTTCCGAGTAGCAGTAGGTCGTTTCCTTGTGATTTTTGGGATTACGAACCCGAAACAGGGGCGTTTCCAGAATATACAGGTGCCCGTTACGAACCAGATCAGGAAAAAACTGAAGAAAGAAGGTCAGCATTAGCAGCCGGATGTGCATCCCGTCTACATCGGCATCGGTAGCAATCACAATGCGATTATAACGGAGTCCTTCCAGCCCATCCTCAATATCGAGTGCGTGCTGAAGCAGGTTGAACTCTTCATTTTCGTACACCACTTTTTTGGTCAGGCCGAAGCAGTTGAGTGGTTTACCCCGCAAGCTGAACACTGCCTGTAACTGCACATTACGCGATTTGGTAATGGAACCACTAGCCGAATCGCCCTCCGTTATAAACAGGGTTGTTTCGAGTCGGTCATCGGCTTTCAGGTCGGGCAGGTGATTGCGGCAGTCCCGTAGTTTTTTGTTATGCAGGCTTGCCTTTTTGGCCCGGTCATTGGCCAGTTTTTTGATACCGGCGAGTTCTTTACGCTCCCGTTCCGACTGTTCGATTCGTTTTTTGAGGGCGTCACGTATGGCGGGGTTGATGTGCAGGAAATCATCTAACTGCGCTTTCACAAAATCGAGCACAAACGACCGGACGGATTGACTCTCGGAGTCAGGAGCCATGTTTATAGAACCCAGCTTTGTTTTAGTCTGCGATTCAAAAACCGGTTCCTGCACCCGGATACTGATGGCCGCGATGATAGAGCCCCGAATGTCGGACGGATCATAATCTTTACCGAAGTGTTCGCGCACGGTTTTAACGATGGCTTCGCGAAGAGACGCCAGGTGAGTACCGCCCTGCGTAGTGTATTGTCCGTTTACGAACGAATAGTATTCCTCGCCATATTGATTACCGTGCGTCAGGGCAATTTCCAGGTCGTTCCCCTTCAAATGGATGATAGGATACCGGAGCGAATCTTCGTCTTTTTTGGTCTTGTCGCGGAGCAGGTCGAGCAGGCCGTTCTGCGAAATGTATTTCTGTTTGTTGAAAGCAAGGGTAAGTCCTGCGTTCAGGTAGCAGTAGTTCCAGATCATATTTTCCAGAAACTGCGGAATGAAATGGAAATTCTTGAATACGGTATCGTCCGGCTCAAAGCAGATCAGCGTTCCATTTCGTTCGGCCGTAACCTCTTCGCCTTTATAGGTAAGAATGCCCCGCTCAAATTCGGCCCATACCGTACGGCCATCGCGGAAGGACTGAACCCGGAAATACGTAGAGAGCGCATTGACGGCTTTCGTACCAACGCCATTGAGCCCAACCGATTTCTGGAACGCCCCCGAATCATATTTACCACCCGTATTGATTTTGGAAACGACTTCAACCACTTTACCCAATGGAATACCCCGGCCATAGTCGCGTACCTCAACCCGGTGGTCTGTTACGCGCACGTCAATCGTTTTACCGAAGCCCATGACGTGTTCATCGATGCAGTTATCAACCGTTTCTTTGATCAGTACGTATATACCGTCATCGGCGGCCGATCCGTCGCCCAGTTTACCGATATACATGCCTGGTCTCAGACGAATGTGCTCACGCCAATCCAGCGAGCGGATACTATCTTCATTGTATTGAACCGACTGATTCAGCAATTCTGCCATAGGAATTGATCAACTAAATTTTTAGGATAAGCACTAAACGTATGTAACTGCTTAAATGGAACATTGGAAAAGTTATACCGTACATAACAGCCATAAAATTACCGTAACGTAGGAAACTGTTTAAAATCCAGAAAAAGTTCACTTACTTTGTCAACTGAACACACCCTGTGTACTATGTACTACGTATGTTCGTTAGATATAGGTCTTTTTCGCAATCGCATGAGAGTTGTTCGACTTCTTAAAAATATGCAAAATTCAGGAATTAAACACCGCTTGCCACTTCTTTTTTTTTATTTTAATACAATCTTTTCCCCCCGTCTCTTTTGTGCTTCTCTGGCAGTGAGTTCAATGTGGCTGGGCATTTCGGCTCAGGCCCAGATTACGGCTCCCAGTGCCACACCCAGCGCACCCAGTGCTCCCAGTTCATCACCAGCCAGTCCGGGTCGGGGTGGGGCCATTCCAGCCGGCGTAAACGTCAATAATCTTCCCCCAAGCGTTCAGCAACAGATCCGACAGGCTACCCAGGGGAACGCCAATCAAAATGGGCAGACGCAGGGTGCCAATGGAGCAGCCACAGATCCTGCCCGCACGGCAAGTGATTTTGAACGACAACTGGATACTACGTCGAATGGCGCAGATCAGGCAAGAGCCAAGCAGTCGTTCAGAGATGCACAAGATCAAGAAGCAGCCGAAAGACGACAGAAGTTATTTGGTTACTCCATCTTCGATCAGGCCATGGCGTCAAGCTTTCAGCCCAACATCAGCATGGCTACGCCCCGGAACTACATTGTTGGACCCGGCGATGATCTAAACATTCGGATGTACGGCTACTCGGAAGGTGATTTTTCCCAGAAAGTATCGCCGGAAGGGTTCGTTTACATTGCAAATCAAACGGGTATCGGGCCAATTTCGGTCATAGGGCTGACGGTAGAGGCAGCCAAAGCCCGCCTGACGAGCCGGATGGCCAACAAATTCGTGGGGCTTCGCAATTCGTCCTACGGCACGCAGAATACGTTTCTGGAAGTATCGCTGGGTAACGTCCGGAGTATTCGGGTTACCGTAACGGGGGATGCCCTCAAACCGGGTACCTACACCATGTCCTCCCTGTCGACCGTTATGAACGCCATCTATCAGTCGGGTGGCCCCAGTGAAATTGGTTCATTCCGTAAGGTCCAGCTCATCCGTAATAATAAAGTCATTACAACCCTGGATCTGTATGACTATGTACTGACCGGTGTTCAGCAAAATGACTTCCGACTACAGGACAACGACAATATCCGGTTTACTACTTACATCGAACGGGTTGAAGTCGGTGGGGCTGTTAAACGGGAGAAAATCTTTGAAATGCTGCCGAAGGAAACGCTGGACCGGCTGATATTTTACGCGGGCGATTTTACGGCAAATGCGTACAAGACTAGGATTAAAGTGACGCGGCTAACCGACCGCGAACTGAAAGTGATTGACGTGACGGTTCCCGAATTCCAAACGTTTGTAATGCAGGATGGTGACCAGGTCGAAGTAGAACGGTTGCTGAACCGTTTTGAAAATAAGCTGACCATAGAAGGGGCTGTTTTCCGGCCGGGGGAGTATTCGCTCGATAACAACAAAACGCTCAAACAACTCATCACTTCCGCCGAAGGTCTGAAAGGGGATGCCTTTACGGGCCGGATCAACATTATCAGAACACGGGAAGACCTGGCCATAGAAAGTCTGTCGATTAACCTGGCCGATATCATGACGGGGGCGCAACCTGATATTCCCTTACAGCGGGAAGATCAGGTTATCATTCCATCCCGCTTCGACCTGGCTCAGCAGGCTACCATTTCGGTAACGGGCGAGGTAAATAAAATTGATACCGATATGCCCTTTATGGCCAACATGACGCTGGACGATGCCCTGGTTCGGACGGGTGGCCTGAAAGAGTCGGCAGCAGCCTCGCAGGTAGAGGTTATCCGGCGAAGAAAAGATGTTGACCCCCGTTCGACAACGTCTCAACTGGCCACTGTTTTCCGTTTCGATGTAAACCGCGACCTTACCATTGGTAACGACGCGAATAAAACCTTTACCCTGGAGCCGTTTGACCAGATTGTGGTGCGCCGGTCGCCCAATTACGCGGTTCAAACCTATGCCACGATAGTAGGCGAAGTAATCCTACCGGGAGAGTACGCTATCATCAGTAAAGACCAGAAAATTTCGGATCTGATTACGCAGTCCGGTGGTTTGTCACCATACGCCTACGTGGAAGGAGCAACGCTGGTACGCCCGGTGCAGTTGAGTGAGGATGAAATAAATCGAAAGCAACGGGCTATTGAGGAGATAGCCAGCAATGTAGCCAAGAGTGTAGTGGAAACCGAGACCATTACCACTAGTACAGCCGAACCACTGAATATCGATCTGAAAAAAATCCTGGCTAATCCGGGGTCATCGGAAGATATACTGGTGCAGGCAGGTGATGTGCTGCGGATACCCAAGCTGCTGGAAACCGTTCGAATTCAGGGTGAAGTACAATTACCGAATACGGTACGATACCGAGCCAATCAGAGTTTTCAGGACTACATATCCCAAACGGGCGGTTACACCTCCAAATCGCAGCCCCGGAAGTCGTTTATCGTATACGCAAACGGGTCCGTTGATCGAACCCGCAAGTTCATGTTCTTCAACATATACCCCCGCGTAGCACCTGGCGCCGAAATAGTAGTACCCCGTGAAGCCAAGACTCCGCTGAGTGCCCAGCAGATATTATCCTCTACGGTTGGTATTGCGGGTTCTTTACTAACACTTATCACGACTCTTTTAGTGATTTCACGCATTAAGTAATCGGGCCGTCTACCCTTATGGATTCTAACAACGTAACAGATACAACCAATACTGGTCCACTGGTGGCAGCCCATTCGCTGCCACCCGATCAGATATCGCCCAAGTCGCTGATTCTACGCGTTTTTCAATTAAAAAACGTAGCCCGGCGAAACTGGAAACTACTGCTAATCCTGGTTGTCCTGGGTGCGGTGGGTGGTTTTATTTATGATTCACTCAATAGAGTCAGAACCACCTACACCGGAACTATCATGTTCAACCTGGGAGGAGGTTCAACGAGTGGCGGCTTCGGCGGAGACCTGGGTCAGTTGGCGGGCGCGTTCGGTTTGGGGTCGGGCGCACCGGATGCCAGCATCTTTTCGGGCGATAATTTCCTAATTTACGCTAAATCCAGACCCGTTGTGGAGAAAACCCTGATGAAAACCGATACCATCAACGGGAAAGATACGCTGCTGGTAAACTACTATATCCGCCACAGCGGCATTCGGGATAAGGAGTGGGAAGACAGTGACACCCTGCGTGCCTTCTACTTCAGTCGGGCCAAGAAACCTGCCGAATACAACAAACTGGAGCGGTCGGCCATGGCGGCTATCTACGCGCGTATTCAAACTGAAATTTCGGTCACGCAGCCGGAGCGCAAATCATCCTTCATGGAACTGGGCTGTTTTATGGAAGATGAGCAACTGACCGCCACGTTTCTGACTACCCACCTGAAAACAATCGAAGAGGATTATCAGAGCAAGCAAACCAAAAAAACCAGCGAAATGCTGACGGTGCTTGAGTCCAGGGCCGATTCGATTGCCGGTCTCCTGAGTGGTACCGAGAACAAATTGGCCCGGTACATGGACCAAAACCAGCAGGTAGTGGTGGCGCAGGCCAAGATTCAGGAAAACCGGCTGACGCGTAACTCCAGTTTCCTGACCTCCATCTATTATCAGGCCGTGCAGAGTGCCGAAAATATGCGGCTGTCTCTGATTCGGGAAACCCCTTTGTTCACCATCATCGAGCCAGTTTCATTACCGCTGTACATGGAGGTCCTCAAACCCGGTGGCCTACAGATTGGCCTGGCGCTTGGTCTGGTTTTGGGTATTATTTTTATTTTCCTGCGCGAATCCTACCGATCAATCATGAGAGGAAACTAACCGTTGTGGTTTATCCTTATCAGTCATCCATACGCGCTTTAACGTATACTTGTTTTGCAAACGCACGAAGTAATTATTCAGCCGGGCCGATCAGAACGGCACTATTGGGCAGATCTGTGGCGTAACCGGGAGTTGATGTACATCCTGTCGATGCGCGATGTATCGGTTCGCTACAAACAAACGGCGCTGGGCACAGCCTGGGGCCTTATCCGTCCGCTAACCACCATGCTGATTATGGTGTTCGTATTCAGCAAAATTGCCAAGCTACCACCCGACCCCGGAGTTCCTTACCCGCTCATGGTACTGGGTGGCATAACGGTATGGACGTTTTTCTCAACGGCTTTTACCCAAATCAGTAACAGCGTCACGCTAAACTCCAACCTGGTAACCAAGGTGTACTTTCCCCGGCTGATTATGCCGATTAGCGCCGTTGCCGTTAGTTTTGTCGACTTCCTGGTTTCGCTGGGCTTGTTTATCCTGCTGGCTATCTGGTATCAATTCATCCCCGACTGGCATTTGCTGCTGCTACCCGCCTTTATAGCGTTGGCACTGATGGCTTCTTTTGCCTTTGGTTTGTTCTTTGCGGCTGTCAACGTCCGGTTTCGCGACATTGGTCAACTCATCCCCTTTATAGTACAGGTTGGTTTTTATGTTTGCCCCATTGCCTACAGCAGCCGACTGGTGGCCGATAAAGCCAATGAGTGGTGGGCTCCTTTCTACTGGCTTAACCCAATGGTGGGTATTATCGATGGCTTCCGCTGGGCTTTACTCGGCGAACGAGCCTATTTCAATCCGAATAGTTTATTGATCTCGGTTAGTATTGTACTCGTTTGTTTAGCCCTATCGCTCTACTTTTTTCGGAAGCGGGAGAATACCTTTGTAGATGATATTTAAAAAAACAGTCATAAGTTAGTAAGTCGTATGTCAGCACGTCGTAACTGCTGACGTAAATACAAGCGTGAAAACGCTGCTTGCTGACCTACGACTTACGCTTTACCACTTCACCATGTCTGTTATCTCGGTTGAAAATATAAGTAAGAAATACATTATTGACCACCAAAAGGGCAAAGGAGGTACCACGCTGCGCGATGTTATCACGGAAAACCTGCGGGGACTGGTCGGTAAAAAAACAAAAATTACTACGACACACGAAGAGTTCTGGGCGTTGAAGGATGTTAACTTCTCCATCGAGCAGGGTGACCGCGTGGGTATTGTGGGGCATAACGGGGCGGGTAAGTCAACGATGCTTAAGATACTGAGCAAGATTATCCAGCCTACTACTGGTACGGTGCGCATCCGGGGCCGGGTAGCCAGTTTGCTGGAGGTAGGGACCGGCTTTCACCCCGAATTGACGGGTCGGGAAAACATCTACCTCAACGGTTCACTGCTGGGCATGTCGCGCACGGAGATCAAAAAACAGTTCGACGCGATTGTGGCTTTTGCCGGGGTCGAAAAGTTTCTGGATACCCCCGTCAAGCGGTATTCATCGGGTATGTACGTCCGGCTTGGTTTTGCCATTTCGGCCCACCTGGACCCCGAAATTATGATTGTGGATGAGGTACTGGCCGTGGGTGATGCTGAGTTTCAGAAGAAGAGTCTCGGCAAAATGCGCGATAACTCGGCGAGTGGCCGAACCATCATTTTTGTTAGTCATAACCTGACGGCGGTACAGGCACTTTGTAACAAGACGCTGTATTTCGAAAAAGGCCGTTTGATTGAACAGGGGGAAACCAATCAGGTTATTGCCTCCTATATCAGTAAGGTATCCAAAACCCGCCTGGTTCGGAATTGGGATACGATCGAAGAAGCACCTGGTAATGACCTGGTTCGTATTCGCCGGATTGAACTCGTCCCCGACTATCCGGACGACCTGACGCACATCGATGTTCGGACACCCATGACGCTTCGGTTCGAGTTCTGGAACCAGATGGACAATGCCAACCTAAACCTGAGTATGCACCTCAACTCGCTCACGGGTGAGTGTATCTTCAACGTTGGTACGCTATCGCAGCCGTACGGAAAAGGGTTGATAGCCGCCGAATGCACCATTCCCGGTTATTTCCTAAACGATGGCTCCTACACGATCTCCATGATGGTGGTGAAGGATACCGTGACTCCACTCTATGTTATGGAAGAAGCCATTACCTTTGATGTGGAAGATTACCGGGAAGGCATTGCCTGGTACGGCAAGTGGCCGGGTTACGTCCGTCCCCAATTTCCGTTTCACATCAAAATGCTGGAGCCGGTAGCCAGTGAACAGTAAATAGTTGTGGTTAATGGGTGTTGGATTGTCCTACCTGTTAACAGGCTATTGATGTTCAACAACGGATGGTTATTTTACTACTAATTGCTTTGGATTGATGATTAACGTCACTAAATCATATTTACCAGACCTCAATGAGTACGTTACTCACTTAAAAGGAATCTGGGAGCGTGTACACCTGACAAATGATGGTCCGCTCGTGCGCGATCTGGAAGCTCAGCTGAAAGAGTATCTGGGCGTGAAACACCTGAAATTCTGCACCAATGGTACCATTGTTCTTCAGATGGCACTGAAGGTGCTCAATATCAAGAAAGAAGTCATTACCACACCATTCTCTTACGTAGCCACAACAAACGTACTGCTCTGGGAAGGTTGCACACCCATTTTCGCGGATATTCGCACGGACGATTTCAACATCGATCCCGATAAAATCGAAAGCCTGATCACCGAAAACACCGAGGCCATCATGGCCACGCACGTGTACGGGAATGCCTGCCAGATTGAGCAGATTGAGACTATTGCCCAAAAGCATAATCTGAAGGTTATTTACGACGCAGCGCATACCTTCGGGGCCAGCTACAAAGGAAACTCCATTCTGAGTTATGGGGATATAAGCACCTGTAGTTTTCACGCTACGAAAGTGTTCCATACGGTAGAGGGCGGTTGCATTGTCACGAATGATGATGCCATCGCGGAGCAGTTGCATCATTTCCGTTCGTTCGGGCACCAGAACGACAACTACTACGGTGTTGGCATCAACGCCAAAAACTCGGAATTTCACGCAGCCATGGGGTTGTGCGTATTGCCCAAAGTCCCAGAACTGATTGCCGCCCGGAAGGAGCGGTTCCGCTACTATGATACCCGGCTTGATTTTACCCGGATAACCCGCCCAACCCTGACCTCCGGCATGGATTATAACTATGCCTACTATCCGATCGTACTCGATTCGGAAGAAACGGTGCTGCGGGTTATGGAGATGCTGAAGGCGCAGGCTATCATGCCCCGGCGGTATTTTTATCCTTCGCTCAATACTCTGCCCTTTGCCCTCCGGGGAGGAATTGAGCAGCCTTGCCCGGTTTCGGAAGAGGTAGCCCTGCGGGTATTATGCCTGCCTCTTTACCCCGACCTGGCCGAAGCAGATGCCGACCGAATTGCGACGCTGGTGAACGAAGCCCTTGTGGCCGTTGGTGAAGTTATGTAGGTCACAGCAATCAGTTGTAATCAAAAAATTAGTCGCTGCGTTGCTGGCGGTTGCTTTTCACGCGTAGCTATCCGTACGGCCCATTGTCCATTATGACCCTGCTTTATCTTCTTTCTCTCGGTTTATTTGTCGTGTACGTCGGCCAACTATCGACGCGCATTTGCCGCCGGTCGCTAACCGAATGGTGGCTGACCACCTTTTTGCTGGGAGTTGGGAGCGTCATTTTGACGGGGTTTATCTTATCCGCCCTGTATCTGACAGCCAACGCCCCGGTCTGGGCGGGTTCGGTTTTCATCACGGCTACGGTACTCGGTACGGGTTTGGGTAGGTTGAGCAACAGACCCGAACGCTTTTCGGTGTTGCCCCTCATTCGGGAACGCTGGCAAACGGGGCGGCTGTGGTTCCGGGATTTGTCGGGTTACGCCCGCTTCCTGTTCTCGGCCCTCTTCCTGACCCTGGCCTTGATTGCCGTTACCAATCTGCTGCTGGTTTTCTTTACGGTGCCCAACGAATGGGACAGCATGACCGGGCACCTGAACCGGGTTATGCAGTACGTACAGCGGGGAACCATGCGCCATTTTGGGGGTACTAACTGGAACATAGACACGTACCCCAAAAGCGTGTGTACGCTCCAGATTTACACATTTTTGATGACCGGCCATTTCGAGAACGGTTTCAAGTTCATCCATCACCTAAGTTACTGGACCGCCATTGTGGCCGTGTTTGGTATCGTGCAGCGGATTGGTCATGCGTACCCACTGCAAAGTCGGCTTTCGGCCGGTTTCTTCTGTGCGCTGGCGTATGCATTACTGCCCGATTTCCTGATGCAGGCCATCACGACCGAAACGGATATTGTCCTGACGGCTTACCTGAGTGTACTTCTGTACATGCTGTTCAGCTACCGGATGCTGAACGGCAACTACTATCTGTACCTGGCCGGCATGGCGTTTGGCATTGCGTTGGGGCACAAAGTCACCTTCGCTCTATTGCTGCCATCGGTGTTTGTGATTATGCTGTACACCGTCTTTTTATCGCCTTCCCTGAATATTACCATCAACCGAACCTGGCGACTGGCGATAGCCATTGTCGTTGGCGTTTGTGTGTGGACACTGCCAACGGGTTACCTCAAAAACATCGAAGTATTCGGCCATCCCATTGGCCCCCCAACGGCCCTTAAGCACCAGTCGGTGGAGCGGGCGGGTACGTTCCGAAATTTACTGGAGCAGGGCAGCCGAAACATGGTCCGCTACGGCTACGACCACGTCAATCTGGACGGTATCCGCAATTTGCCCATTGGCGCCGAACTGAATCACGCGATGCGCCAGCCGATGGTAGTGCTGGAAGATAAACTCAATATGCGACTGGATGAAGAGACCAGTTTTTCCATCCAGACTTTCACGTTCGACCGGCGTTTTGTGTTTTACAACGCCAACCCGTACTGGGGTATCATTGGCTTTGGACTCATCTTTCCGTTATTGTTTCTGGTCCTGATTGGCTACGTGCGCTCTACACCGCACGTATATCTGGGGATTGCACTACTACTGCACTTTGCGGCCCTCGCCTACTCGGCTCCCTACGATCCGTTCAAAGGCCGCTACTTTATCGAAACGGGTCTTTTCGGCGTTACTTTTCTGGCTCTTCTTTTCTTCAATTCCCGTACGGCGGTCAACGTGCCGAAGCGAGCTGTCTGGAAAGGATACGTGGGCTTTGTTACGGTGCTGGGCTGTCTATCAGCCATTTTATGCGTCTTTCTGAACATCCGCGCGTTGCCCTTTGCCTGGACAGCGCCCGATGGAAAAGCGTATCCATCGGCTTTTCACTCCGACCGAATCAGACAAATTACCGTTGGGCGGCCC
Source organism: Cytophagales bacterium (assembly GCA_038236215.1). Taxonomy (GTDB): domain Bacteria; phylum Bacteroidota; class Bacteroidia; order Cytophagales; family Spirosomataceae; genus Spirosoma. The sequence continues at coordinate 35,259 of JBBSTD010000001.1, forward strand.
GATGTGTATATTCCATACAAGCGGTTTGATGAGTTGGTACCCGCCAAAGCAACCGTTGCGCTGGCTACGATCAATGATGACTACGAATACCCGCTTTACGGACCGGATTTGTCCCGTCGCCTGATTGCCATCAATCCGTTCGAGCAGGGCTTGAAACCGATACCCAGGGACGCGGATTATCTCTTTTTCGATAAGAGCGTTATGCAACCTAAACCCGGTGATATTCGCCTGGGCACTGATACCACAATGCGGGCTTCGGTCATTGTGCCGGGTGAAGATTATTATCTACGAAAACTAAAGTAGGCCTATGACACTTGCCATTATGCAGCCTTATTTCCTGCCCTACATTGGCTATATGCAGCTAGTGAGTGCGGTTGACACCTTTGTGCTGTACGATGATGTGGCATTTATCAACCGGGGCTGGGTTAATCGTAACCGATTGCTAATCAACGGGCAGGAGCATCTATTTACAGTTCCGCTGAAAGATGCCAGTCAGAATAAACGCATCAATGAGGTGATGATAGCCAGCGACTCAAAGTGGCGCAGCAAGCTGTTGAAAACCATTGAGCAGGGATACCGGAAAGCCCCATTCTATCAAACGGTTATGCCGTTGACCGAAAAAATAATCAACTTTACCACTGATTCAATTGCCGACTTGGTCTATTTTAGCCTTGTCGAATTGAATCAATACCTGGGTTTATCAACGCGGTTAGTACAGTCCTCAACCGTCTATAACAACGCGGACCTGAGGGCGCAGGAACGGATTCTTGACATTTGCAGACAGGAGAACGCATCGCATTACATCAATCCAATCGGCGGCACCGACCTGTACGATAAACCAACGTTTGCTCAGGCCGGTATGGAACTTAGTTTTATCAAGGCACTAAACGTTGAGTACCCACAGGTGAACAACCGGAATGAGTTTATCCCCTGGCTATCCATCATCGATGTATTGATGATGAACGATGTACCAACGGTTAAAACAATGCTGGGGGCACATGAATTAGTATAGTATCAGGAGCAAGCTATATCTGATGTATTACTGACGCACATGAAACGCAAGTATGCCGCACCGGCAGACCGGTTTCTACACAAAATATCATGGCAAAAATTATTATTTTCGGAGTAATGGATACGGCCGAACTGGCCCACTTCTACCTCACGAACGATTCGGAACACGACGTAGCCGCATTTACCGTCAGCCGCGAGTACATAACGGGCGATACGTTTCAGGGGTTGCCGCTGGTGGCATTCGAAGACGTAGAAACGGTATTCTCGCCCCAGGAATACAAGTTTTTCGCCCCCATGACAGGGCGTAACATGAACCGTAACCGGGAACGGATCTACCTAGAAGCCAAAGCCAAAGGGTACGAGTTTATCTCGTATATCAGTTCCAAAGCCACGCTTTTTGGTAATCAGATTGGCGAGAACTGCTTCATCCTGGAAGATAATACCATTCAGCCCTTCACCACCATTGGCAACAACGTGGTGCTCTGGAGCGGTAACCACATTGGGCACCACGGTCAGATCAAAGACCACGTTTTCTTCACCTCCCACGTGGTCATGTCGGGCCATTGCGTCATTGAACCCTATTGTTTTTTTGGGGTAAACAGTACCATCCGCGATTATCTGCACGTTGCCACGGGAACGTTCGTTGCTATGGCTTCGGCTATCTACAAGGATACCGAGGACTGGGGTCTTTACCTGGGTAATCCGGCGAAGAAACTGCCCAAACCAAGTTACGAAGTGTACTGATCCGTTTTCGAACGAAATCGCTGTCAGGCAACGGACCCTTTATTAATCTTACACCGCTGTTTTGAAATCTATTCTTTTTATCGGGCATGATGCGAACCGGGCAGGAGCGCAATACCTGTTGTTACACCTGCTCACGCATTTGCACGAAACGGGCGTCCGGACGGGGCTGGTGCTGGGTGCAGGTGGCCCGCTGCTACCTGACTATGAGCAGGTAACGACCGTTTATCCGGCTTTTTCTTCTACGAAAAACCCTAGCTTCAGTACCCGTGTTTTATCTAAATTAGGATTTGCCCAGCCCGCCACCGAACAGCACGAGGTCGATGATTTGCCGACGCTCCTTGCTGCGATTCGGGCCGGACAGTATGCGTACATCGTCGCCAATACCATTGCCAATGGTGGCCTGCTGCGGATGCTCAAACCGCTGGGTTTGCCGTATGCCCTGTACGTTCATGAACTCGAGACCTCCATTCAAATTTATACCCGCCCCCAAGATCTACAATATGAGCTAACGCACGTTAGTCATGTCTTCTGCGGTTCGGAAGCCGTTCGCCAGAATCTGATTGATCACCACGGTTTGACGCCTGCCAACACATCGGTATTGAACTCGCTGATTCGGACGGCAACCCTCATTGATAAACTCAAGGCCGTTGATCAGGCGTCAGTTCGGAAACGGCTGGGTATCTCTGCTCAGGCGGTGGTCGTGGGTGGATGCGGGAATGCAGAGTGGCGAAAAGGTGTCGATTTGTTTTTGCTCATTGCCAGGCAACTGCTCAACGCGCGCCCGGATGTGCATTTTGTGTGGGTGGGCATTCCGGAAGTGGGCGAAGAAACCCGACGATTGCAGTACGATCTGGCCCGGATGAACATAGGCGATCGGGTCCATTTAGTACCGCCCGGTGGTGATTATCTGGACTACGTAGCCTGTTTCGACCTGTTTACCCTGACATCGCGGGAAGACCCGTACCCACTGGTCATTCTGGAAGCGGGCCTGAATCATAACCCCGTTCTGTGTTTTGAGGAGTCGGGGGGAAGTCCCGACTTCGTGGGAACCGACACGGGCTGTCTGGTTCCTTACCTGGATTTGTCGGCTATGGTGGCCGTTTTGGCGCGGCTCGCCGATAACCCGGCCGAACGAACCCGACTGGGTTATCTATTTTACGAACGGGCCATGGCCCACGATGTGGCTACGCTTGTTCCCAGATTGCTGACAAAACTCGACGCTGTTTTCATGCCACTAACCCCCAATCAGTATGCTGGTCGGTGATGGGATGATAGCCCGGCGTTTTCGGGATTACTCGGATCGGAACGATGTCGTATTATTTGCGTCGGGCGTTTCGAACTCTAAAGAAACTCGTCCGGAGCCCTACGAACGCGAACGCCATCTGGTAGTCGATACGCTGCGGCAGGCACCGGGCAGTCTGTTCGTTTATTTCAGCACCGCCAGCATTGCCGATCCTACTGAGCAGGGTTCGGCCTACGTGATGCACAAAATGGCCCTTGAAGAGTTGATTAAAAAGCAGGCGAGTGCCTACCTCATTATCCGGGCATCGAATGTGGTGGGGGGGCCGGGGAATCCGCACACAATTCTGAATTTCTTTGTCGACCGAATCCGTCGGCAGGAGTCCTTTACCATCTGGCAGCACGCCGTACGGAACGTCATCGACATTGATGACCTGTATGAACTCGTCTGCGGGTATATTATTGACGCGTCTACCTGGAACCAAACGCTTGTGGTGGCCAATCCTTATTCAGTCAGTCCACTGGTTATAGTGCAGGCCATTGAAAGGCACACGGGGCAAAAGGCCCGGTATGAGTTGCTGGACAAGGGTACAGCCTTCGTATTACCAGCCGAAGCAGTGATCAAATTTTCGCCGAAAACGGATGGCGACTGGCAACCCGAACGGTATATTACCCGCCTGCTCCAAAAATACTACGTATGACGGGGCCTCCGGCTCAGTGAGTTCCTGACCAACCCACCCAATCGCTGCATGACAATCGCGTTTACTATCTGCTCCATCAATTACCTGGCGCAGGCTCAAACTCTGGGCAACTCTCTCCGGCAAACCAACCCCGACTATACTTATATCATCGGGCTGGTTGACCGGCTCGATCAGGCCAATCTCCCCCCCGAACTCCGGCCCGATTATCCACTCATTGAAATCGACAAGATCAACATTCCCGACTTTTCGGCCATGTGTGATCGGTACGATATCACGGAGTTGAATACGGCGGTTAAACCCTTTTTTTTCGACTATTTCTATAGCAATTACCCCGCCCTCACGCAGGTAATTTACTTTGATCCTGATATCATCGTTTACCAGCCACTCCACAAACTAAACCAGGACCTCCAGCAGTACAGCATAGTGCTGACCCCGCACGAGTGTTCGCCCACGCCCGATTGGGAACGCCCCAACGACCTGCATCACCTGAATACGGGCATCTTTAACCTGGGGTTTATTGGTCTTCGGAATGACGACACCGCCCGGCAGTTTGTGCATTGGTGGAAACTGCGGTTGATTTCTGACTGTCGGATTGATCTATGCAATGGTTTATTTGTTGATCAACTCTGGGTTAACTTTGCCCCAGTTTATCATGACAACGTATTGATCGAACATCACCCCGGCTACAATGTTGCCTACTGGAATTTGCACGAACGTACCCTGTCGGCAGATGCAACGGGTCAATGGTACGTGACGGATTTAACCGGTGCCAGCCAGCTTTTGCAATTTTTTCATTACAGTGGTTACGATCCCTATAAACCAGATGCGATCTCCAAATATCAGACAAGGTATGCCTTTGCGGATCGTATGGATGTAAAACCGGTATTCGAAATATACAGAACCCAGCTCCTGATCAATCACAACGATACGTATCGGCAGTATCCCTGCGTTTACGTAAAACCACCGGTTGTGTTACGGTACCTGCGGGTCCGAAAACTACTTAAAGCACCTTTTAATAAAGCGATTGCGCTGTTAGAATCTTAGTAACTATGGCTAATATGTGGACTCATGAGCGGTCGCATTTTCGGGAACTCTGGCCGTATCGTTATCATAAATACACCCACATTGTGGGTAAATTCTGGTCATTTGCTAAAAAGTATGTACAGTTACTGGTACTCAAAAAGCAAATTGGAAACCGAAAACTGGTCGCCATTATTCTATCGGAACAAATGGGCGATATTATCGCCTGCGAACCGGTAGCCCGTGAGGTGCGCCGACGGCATCCGAACGATTACATTATCTGGGCGGTACGCAAGCCCTACGTAGAATTGGTAGAACACCACCCGGATCTGGATGGTTATCTAATCGAAAAATGCCCCGGTGAGCGCGTCCAGCTCCTTCGATCCGGCATTTTCGACGTAGTTTACAACATGCACATTTCGCACCGAAAATGTAAATACTGCCCGGAAGACCCGATAAATCCAACGGCGGATCTGATTGGTCTGACCTTCGATAACTACCTGGACAGGGGCGATTTACTGTACATCTTTTCTCAGGCGGCCGGATTACCTGCTCTCACGGATGATCCAAAGATGTATATTCCGGATGCGGTTCGGCAGAACGTGGCGCGGTTAAATCTGCCCCCCGACGCCATCGTACTGCACTGCCAGTCGAGCTACATACCCCGCGACTGGCCCGCCCCTAACTGGACGAAGCTCGTTAACTGGTTATTGGCCAACTACCCGTATCCAATTGTTGAAGTGGGTATAGTACCGGTCGTTACGGTAAATCATCCGCAGTTCCACAACCTATGTGGTCAACTAAGCCTGCTCGAAACGGCGGAAGTGATCCGGCAGGCCCATCTGTTTATTGGCATTGAAAGTGGCCCCGCTCATATGGCCAATGCCATGTATACGGAGAGTATTATTCTGACGGGACAACTGTTCGATTTTGTTAATTATTCTACCTATTCCGGCGCATTCAAACGGGGCGAAAAAATCACAATTCTTAACAATTTGGGTCATCCCTGCATCGAACTACCCTATGCCTGGGTAGAAGAGGCCGTTGCAAAACAATTAGGCCAAGCTAAAACCGTATGACTTTGTCCAGTTCAGTTCGTGTAAACATTGTGATACCGGTCTATAAACGGACATTAACGGCGTATGAAATTATTTCGCTGACTCAGTGCCTGAAGGTATTGGGAAATTACCCCATCTGGCTGGCGTGTCCGCATTCGCTCGATACCACGGCCTACCGGGCCATTGGTCCGAACCTGCAAACCCGCACGTTCGACGATAGCTATTTTGCCGACATCCAGGGGTACAACCGCCTGATGGTAGCGAAGGAGTTTTACGCGGCTTTTGCCGATCAGGAGTATATGCTTATTTATCAGCTGGATGCCTTTGTTTTTCGGGATGATCTGGCCTACTGGTGCCAGCAGAATTACGACTACATTGGGGCACCCTGGCTACGCGACCGGGATTTTACCAGTTGGAGTGACAAGCTATCGTTTACTATCAAGCAGCGGGTAGCTACCTGGCTCAACCTCAAAAAAGCGGATGGTGTGACGCCCCGCGAAATTATCAATCTAAATGGCGTGGGCTGCGGGGGCTTCTCCCTCCGGCGGGTTGCGGCCATGCTGCGGTGCCTTGAACCGTTTCAGCAGAAAATTGCGGAGTACGAAAAAATCCCGCTGCACCATTACCACGAAGACGTCTTCTGGAGTATCGAAGTAAACCGGTACTGGCCCAGGTTACGAATACCCAAGTACCGAAAGGCTTTATTTTTTGCCATTGAGTTTTATCCCGAATGGGCCGTTGAACACTATAATGAAGGACAATTACCGTTTGGTTGCCACGCCTGGAACATTCACGGAACGGACTATTGGCGGTCTGTTTTCGCCAGCTACGGGTACCAAATATGACAATGCGATGACACCAGAACTTACTCAACAACCTACCATTTCTGTTGCACTCTGCACGTACAATGGGGCAAACTACTTACCGATTCAATGGCAAAGCCTGGTCAGCCAGCACCGTTTGCCGGACGAAATCGTTATTTCCGATGATCTATCAACCGACGGTACGCTTCATTTACTGAACCAACTAGCCACCGACGCTCCCTTTCCGGTAACCGTTTTAGACAATAAAAAGCGACTGGGATACAACAAAAACTTTGAGCGGGCCCTGTCCGCCTGTACCGGTGAGTTGATTTTCATCTGCGACCAGGATGACCTGTGGTTACCGGAAAAAATTGAGACGATGACCCAACACATGGTTCAGCACCCCGACGCTCAGATTGCCTTCTGCGATGCCTGGGTGACGGATGAAAACTTACAGGGACGCAAAAACCGGTTTTGGGAATCCGTTCGGTTCGATGCCAAAACCCGGGCCCGCTGGCAAGCCGGCAAAACCATGGACGTACTGCTGGAAGGTAACCGGATGATGGGATGCGCTACGGTTATTCGGCGTTCTTTTCTATCAACCCTGCTACCAATACCCGACAAGATACCGGGCTACATTTATGACGGATGGATAGCGCTGGTGGGAGCCACGCAAAACGTTATTCACTTCATCGATAAACCACTGCAACTCTACCGGACCCACGTACAGCAGCAGGTTGGCGTTCGCCCGCAGCCAGTACCCGACCGAACCAGAATACGGGACCGGCTCACCCGGCACCGGGCCAGAAAGCTAGCCCCACTGCACAAGAAGCAGATTCAGTTGAGCATCATTAGCCAGCAGCTGAGCAAACGAGTACCGCTTGATGCACCCGGCTTACCCGAACTCCACCGGCGACTGGCGCATTTCACCCTGCGAAGTCACCTGCCCCACAGTCGCCTTAAGCGAATCGTGCCGGTCTTTGCGAACTTGTGGCAAGGCAACTATAACCGGTATGCCGAACCAGCCGCCAACTGGTATGCCCCATTTTTAGCTGTTTTGGGCGATATCTTCGAATAATGTAGTTTTGCGTTCACTGTGCTACTAACCATCTGTACCGTTCGTCAATTACCCCAGGCGTTTGCCCTGGGAGACAGTTTCAGGCAATTTGCCGGGCAGGCTGCCACAGAACCAATTATAATCGGGCTGGTTGATCGTATGGACGCGCTACCCGCCAGCTTCATCTCCCCCTATCCCCTGCTTCCGGTGGCGGAGTTATTACCCCCCGACGAACTGGCGACCCTCTCGGCCCAGTATACGCCAACCGAATTTGCGGCTGCCTGCAAGCCCGTGTTCATCACCGAAGCGTTTCGCCGGTATCCCAACGTAAACAACCTGGTGTATGCCGACCCCAATGTGCAGTTTTTATTTCCCCTTACTGCGCTCTGGCATCAGCTGGACACGGCCACAATTCTGTTGACTCCGTTCGTTACCCGTAGCTTGTCTGCGGGTGAGCCGGACGAAAAATTCCTGCAGAACATTGGTCTTTATAGTGCTGATTTTCTGGCATTTCGCCGGTCACCGGAAACAGACCGGATGTTGACCTGGTGGGATGACCGGGTGCGGGTGCGGGCTTACATAAACTTTTGCGCCGGGTTTTGCCTGGACCAGTTATGGCTCATGCACGTTCCCGTTTTTTTTCCGCAGACCCGGGTCATCAGGAATCCCGGCTGGCACGCAGCCCTATGGAATCTACCCGAACGAACCCTTACGCCAGAAGCTGGACACTGGCTGGTAAACGGACCAGCGGGAGAGAACGAACCGGTACTGTTTTTCAATTTTAAAGGATTACTGAATGCCGATGAAGGGTTCTTCCCCCATCAGAACCGGCTGCGTTTTTCAGAAAAATCGCCCGTTGCGACTTTGCTGAACACCTATAGGAAGGCGGTCGACCAGCACAAAAAGCCGGTAAATGACAGCCATCCTGCCGCTTATGGCCAACAACCCGAACCACCGGTTTTGCGCGGGTGGCGATACGCGGTGGTGAAATCCATGCGTACCGTTACTCACTTTCTGGACCACGTATACCTACCTGCCATTCGATAAAGGAATCCCTGAATAATACGCACTGTTCAAGGATTTGTTGGCAAATAGACCTATTTTTACGGGTTAATTTCTCAGAAAAATACAAATCTGACGAGTTCTCAGGTTTTCCCCAATGAATGTACTCTTCGATCACCAATCGTTTACCGGCTTGCCCTACGGCGGTGTTTCCCGCTACTTTTTTGAACTCATGCGTTCCTTTGCCAAACGGTCAGACATTGAGTTTGAGTTGTCGTTGTGGCTATCGAATAATGAGTACCTCGACCAGGCATCTTTCAGTAATCACTGGCGCTATCCCGCCTTTGCCCACCTGCGCAATGCCCACCGGGTGGCCTCCGTGCTCAACCGGCTGTATAGCTTGCAACGCATAAAGGCGGGGAAATTCGATATTTTCCACCCTACCTACTATCACCGTTATTTCCTGGATGCCATCGGCAAAAAACCGTTTGTACTGACTTTTTTTGATGCCACCAGCGAACGATACGGAAAGCAGTATCCCGAACTGGGCGAAGGGCTGTATGAAACGAAAAAGCAACTGCTGAGCCGGGCCGATTGTGTGATTTGTATATCGGAGTTTTCCAAACAGGATTTGCTGCATTTTTTTGCGGTCAACCCGGATAAGGTAAAAGTGGTACCGCTGGGGACTACCATCAGTGATTATGTACTTACGCCGGAGCAGCAGAAACCTCCGATGGATAAACCATACCTATTGTACGTCGGGAAACGGGGTTTGTACAAAAACTTTACCGGTTTTTTCCGGGCCATTCAACCCGTACTGCATCGCCACCCCGATTTGCAGGTTATCTGCTGCGGAGGGGGCGCATTCACGCCCGAAGAACAAAGCCTGTTTCAAGGAGCCCGGCTGGGCGAACGCGTGCATTTCCATCCGCTAACGGATGCTGGGCTTATTAATCTTTATCAACACGCCCTTGCCTTTGTTTTTCCATCGCTGAACGAAGGATTTGGCATTCCAGTACTGGAAGCCTACAGCGCCGGGTGCCCGGTAGTACTAAGTGACCGAAGTTCATTGCCCGAAGTAGGGGCTGATGCAGCTCTCTACTTCGACCCGGAAAACGACGAATCCATAGCCGATGCCATTGACCGTGTAGTGACCGATGATGCCCTGCGTACCGAACTACGCCGGAAAGGCAGCGAAAGACTGCTCCATTTTTCGTGCGACAAAACGGCTCAGCAAACACTGGAAGTTTATCAATCTTTGGGCTAACAAGGGCATGAAATCAACGCAAGAATCACTCCATTCCTTTGTTACGCGGCCTTACGTACCCCAGCCCCGCCTGGGTACTGACGCACAGACGTACCCCAGACTAACGGTCATCACGCCCTCCTTCAATCAGGCACAGTACCTCGAACAAACGATTCTGAGCGTATTGAATCAGCATTACCCTAACCTGGAATATTTTATTATGGATGGTGGTTCGACAGATGGGAGTCTGGCGATCATCAAAAAATACGCCCCTTATCTAGCGGGATGGGTCAGTGAAAAGGATCGGGGCCAAACGGATGCCATCAACAAAGGTATCCGGCGGGCAACGGGCGATTATGTTGCCTTCCAAAACTCCGATGATGTGTTTGCTCCCCACGCATTCGACCGGGTAGCCAACGCCTGGCATAAGCACCCAACTACCGACGTTTTTTTTGGCGATATGTACATTACCGACGAACACGACGTTATTCTGGAGGAAATGCGGGCACCCGGATTTTGTGTGGAATGCCATATTCACGAAGGGATGCAGGTCTTCAATCAGTCATTATTCATCAAACGCAGTCATATCGGTCTGCTCGATGAAAGTCTTCGGTTCGTGATCGATTACGAAATTGTGGCTCGTCTGGGCGTAAAGGCAGACGTACAATTTCGACATGTCGATGGCTTTTGGGGTGGTTTCCGGGTGCAGCCTAACGCGAAATCATCGACCATTGCCAGTACGGTTGGCATTCAGGAGCACCAGTTCATAAAAGAAAAATATCGCCCTATGCTAACGTCGGCCTTGGGTGCCTCATTCTGGAAACGGTACTGTCGGCTCCGTAAACTGCTTACCTTCGCTCTTCATGGTAACTTCAAATACGTCCAACATCGGTTGCAACTTAACCGAGCCAGACAAAAATAACGTTCGGTATTCAGGCTATCGGCCGGTCTGCTTTCAGCCTGACCGATTTGCTTACCTGCCAACAAAAACAACAAAACATTCTCTTTATGAATAACCTCGTTCGCCTGCTTCAGAAACTCGACTACATGAGAATGGTTGTCGGTATCTGTATTATTCTGGACGGGTATCCACTCATCTTCTTTTTCCGGGAGACGCTTGGTCTGGCACATGCAAGTACGGCTTTTACGGCGCTGGCCTTCGCCGGTGGTTTGATGCTGATGGTTCCTTTTACGGTGTTGCGAAAACTTTACCGACCCAATGTCACCATGTTCTGGATGGGCGTCTCGTTCATACTGCTCTGTATTTTTTACATGTACTTTTACAACCCTTATCCTTTCTTTGCTCTCTCTGGCAAGCACATGGTTTACTACCTGTACATCGTGCTTTTCCTATTTCTGCTGATTAACGTACCCAATGATATAATCCCGGTCTTTATTCCGGTCGTTGTTATTTTCACGCTGGTTTCTAATCTGGGGCTGGTCTACGCACTAATTACAGACCCGACCTGGGCCATTGGGCAACGAGCTACCATTACGCTAAACAATGGTGGAGACTCCGGTTCAGGCAATCCGCACGCCTTTTCGCGTAATGCATTTATGGGGGTTGTTGCCTGCGTTATCTGGCTGGTAAAGCCTAAAATCCACATCTTTTTTCGGTTACTTACACTGTTTGCCGGTATTCTCAACATTGCCATTCTGGTACTCACCCAAACGCGTTCGGCCATTGTGGCGCTCATGGCAGCCATGGCCTTATTCATGTATTTTAATGTTCGGCCCGCCCAGGTTCGTGCGGCAGTTCGTGGTGTGTTTCGGCCCATTCCCATTCTGGTTATGATGGTTGGAGTTGTGGGAGTAATCTTTTTTTTCCAGCGATACAGTTTCGTCTTAGAAGTTCTACTAAGCTACGTTTCTTCTTTTGCGGAGCGCAACCTGGAAACGTTGTACGCCCTGCTCGGTCTGAAATCGCAGGGAGCGGATTATAGAGCGGTACTGGACGATTCGACGGCTAATCGATCAGTGAGTGCAATGTTCTTCCGAAATGTACTGGCGGGTCACCTGCATATGCTCATTCTGGGCTACGGCTATGATTATCTTTACATGGATGTGCCAATTCTGGAAGCCCTCTGTAATTACGGTCTCATGGGTTTTGCCCTGTTTGGGGGAATTAATGGATTGGTTTTGTACCATTCCTGGAAAATAATGCGCCACAATCCCAATCCATTGAGCGTCTTTCTGGCCTATTTCTACATGCTCATCCTCGTACAAATATTGACCAACGGCAGGCCCAACGAGATTTCTTTCTGGTTCCCCATGGCTCTGATGATTCGATTTATTGGCATAGAACACCTGTTTCCTGCCTACTTATCAGAAAAAGGACCGCCTGAGATTAAGGGACAGTACGTTGTTATACCCCATGCCGAACCAATCTGATGCGTATTCTGATCGTTCATAATCTACTCTGGGCGCACTACAAGTCCAGCGTGTTTCAGGCACTTCAACACCTGGTCGACCAGCAAAGTGATATCGAAATGAAGGTATTGCAGATTGCCCGGAACGAGCAATCCAGAGCGGCACTGGCTGCAAGCGCCGATGGAACGGCTCCGGTATACACCTATAATTACGAACTCCTCTTCGACCGATATTGGGAAGAGATAGGTCTAAGCGAACGAACAAAGGCGTTGTTTCGGCAAGCCGCTGCATTTAAACCCGACGTAATCAACCTGACCGGCTATTACGATCCCGCCCAACTTCTGCTCCTGGTTTGGGCCAAAGCCAGAGGGATTCGGGTAATTATGCAAAATGAAAGCACAGAAGCCGATCAGCAGCGGGGAGGACTGAAAGAACAACTAAAGCAATGGATATTTAATCAGTGCGATGGATTTTTCTGCTTTGGTAGCCAGGCCGCCGATTACCTTTTTCAATTTGGAGTGTCGCCCGGTCAGATTTTGCTGCGTAAAAACGCGGTCGACAATAAGGCATTACTGACGGCTTACAGTAAGGCGCTGCCGGGCCGACGTAATGAGCAGGAACGGCTGGGCCTTCGCCCGAATAACTTCATTTTTGTGGGTCGGCTGGCTGAGACCAAGAACCTGCCTCTGTTGCTAACCTGCTTTGCCGAAGCCCGCAAACAAGCCGTAAAAGAACAGGAATGGGGACTGATTCTGTTGGGCGACGGAATGGAACGGGAACGACTGGAACAGGTTATCAACACGCTGAATTTGGCCGATCAGGTCAGGCTATTACCCGGGCGACCCTGGTATCGAATACCAGACATTCTGGCACTCAGCAACGTACTTGTCCTGCCGAGTCGTTCGGAACCCTGGGGCCTGGTCGTTAATGAAGCCATGGCTTGCGGACTACCCGTTATTGTGTCGGATCGCTGTGGTTGCGCGGCCGATTTAGTGCAGGATGACCGAAACGGCTTCGTTTTCGATCCCGATTTACCCGACCAGCTAACCATTCACCTAACCCAGTTTATGGACGGTTTGGCGCCTGCTAAACAAATGGGCGAAGCGGCCCAACAGTTCATTACCCAATACTCGCCTGAAGCAGTGGCCCAGGAAATGCTCGATGGTTTTATCAAAATCGCGAAATAATCAGTTATTTCGCGGCACTTATGCGAATACTAAATATCTGTGCGTATACCTGGCAGGCGGGTGGTCCACCAAAAATCATTTTCGACCATACGCAGGTTGCGCTGCGGCATGGCCATCAGGTAGACATACTGAGTCCTATCTCGCCGGGCGAAACCCCCTATACCCTCCCCGATGGGGCACACCTTATTTTGTGCAAGCGTACGCCGGGAATCAGCCGTTTTTTCCGGGAGTTCTCAGTTGAACTGTACCAGTATCTGAAGCAGCACGTTCACGAATACGACGTTATTCACTGCCATGGTTTATGGCATTTTGGCACACTTGCTCCGTTCATGCTCGACCGTACGGTGGCCAAAGTAATCACCATTCATGGCGTACTGGACCGCTGGGTGTATGCGCATCATAACTGGAAAAAAGAGTTGATGAATACCCTGGCCCAGAAAGCGTACCTGGAACGGGCCGATTTGGTGCAAATCAATAATACCGACGAGCAGGAGGATGTATTACGCTACCTGGGCCATCCACACCCTAACGTCGTTATCATACCCAATGGGGTGAAAACCAGTGACTTTGCCCAGCTTCCTCCCAAGGGCACATTTCGACAAAAATTCAATCTGCCTGCCGATAAGAAACTGGTGCTGTTCATGAGTCGGCTGAATGTTAAGAAAGGGCTGGATCTACTGCTCCCCGGATTCAGGGATTACCTGAAAACACACCCGAATACGGTTCTGGCCCTGGCCGGAGGGGATGATGGCTACGAAGCAACAGCCCGGCAATTTATTGAGCAGCACCAGCTGAACGACTCAATCCGGCTAGTGGGTATGCTCACTGGCGACGACAAGAAAGCGGCCCTCACGGATGCCGATTTGTTTACGCTCCCCTCCTACTCCGAAGGTTTTTCGATGGCGGTACTCGAAGCGATGGCAGCCGGAACCCCTTCTCTGGTATCGGACCGGGTTGGCTTTGGCGATGCCATCCGAGAATATCAGGCTGCCGGACTGCTGGATAGCCTGACCCCCGAAGCCGTAACGGCCGGACTCAAAAAACTATTGGGAGATGATCCCCTTCGGAAACAACTCGCCGACAATGCGCTGGCGATGGTACGAACGAAGTACGATATTGATGTGGTGGCCAAACAGCTTTTGGATGAATACGCCAAAATCAGCCACAAAGCCAAACCAATACCAAACTAATCCATTAGCCAATTTCCCGCTGTATCACCTTACTCCAATCGACCTGCCGGTCGGCTTCGGCCAGATCAATGAACGGGAACTCAACCAGTAGCTGTTTGAGCTTGGGCCAGCAATTTTTCAGGCCGTAGTATGATTTGAACTGCCGGGTGCGGCTGAGGCCGGGAATCATGGGTTGCCCCGCATCAAAATCGCGGGGGTGAAAATAGGTCATCACGTACGGCGACCGGTTCATCAACCCTTTTATCAATCTATAGGGAAATAGCCGAAAATACCCTCCGCCCGAAAAAATCACGTCCTGCCCCATAATGGGCATGGTGTTAATGGGAAATTCTTTCAGAAGTGTGCCCCCTACATTCAAGTACCCCGGTTCAAACATGGCGAGAGAGGCATCACCCCCGTGAGAGCGCCGGGCGGAAAACACGGAGCAGTCAATGTCAATCCCCTGCTCAACCAGAATCGGGAATACCCAACGGTTATACTCCTTGATGGAGAAACCGGGTGCCCGGTATGACCGGACTTTTTTACCCGTCAAATCCTGCAAATGTTTGATGGAACGTACCAGGTCATCCTGAAACTGGGCTGGTGTTTGTTCATACGCCAACTGGTGCGCATAGGAGTGCGTGGCAATTTCGTACCCGGCAGCATCGATACGCCGGATTACATCGGGGTGCTTATCGGCGACCCAGCCCAAACAGAAAAAAGTAGCCCGGCTGTTAGTTTCTTCCAAAAGCTGAAAGATGAGGTCCATGTTCTGGTGAATCCGGGTCTCGTATCGACTCCAGTCCGACTCGTTCCGCGTTGACTCATTATCCAGAATGTGAAACCACTCTTCAATATCAAACGTCAGTATATTCATTCAGGTAGTTGGCGGGTCAGTCGAGCAGTTGGTCGGTCGAGTAGTTAGCGAGTACGGCAACAGGCGGACTCAACAACTTACGGACTAACCACCTGTGACTCTGCAACTTTTTTAGTAAAACCGTTTACCGGCCTCGCGGAAGGCCTTTACATCGTCGCGGGTGGGGAAAGAGAAATAGGTCATTTGCGAGGCATCGTTCTCAATCAGTTCGTAGCTACCAGAATGGATTTTGTCGATGGCCTTGAGCATGGCATCCATACCCATTTTCTTGGTCACATCAATCAACTCCGCCTGACTCATGTTGCCAATGGGCAGTTTGTCCTGAACCAAAATTGGCCCGCTATCGATACCCTCATCCACAAAAAAGACGGACACGCCCGTGTGAGTTTCGCTGTTTTTCAGTACCCAGAATGAGGGCATTAGCCCCCGATATTTAGGCAACAGGGCCGTGTGCAGATTGATACAGCCGTAGGTAGCCGAATCGAGCAGCTTTCGTTTGAAGATTTGATTACCGGCAATCGACAGGTACAGGTCTGGTTTGTAAGCCCGCAGTTTTTCCAGATTCTCGTCCTTATTGATAGCCCCCTCAATCTGAATTAGCGGAATGTTTCGGTCGGCCAGTACTTTCCGAACGTTGTTTCGGCTATCTAATTTGGACAATACGAACTTAGTGCCGTAGCGTACAAAAAAAGGTAGGCCAAAGATATCGTAGGTCTTTTTTATTTTTTCACTGAAACTTTCGCGCTTACCAAACGGCGACACGTCGAATACCACCGTGGCCACTACTTCGGCGTAGGAGGGTAAGTTTTTTAGCAGATAGTCGATATTACGGGCGAGGTAGAACGGGTCATCCTGCGTAAGAATCACAAGGCGCATAATGGATTGTTAATGTTAATTAAGGACGCAAAACTACGTATTCCATCGGAAAGGCCGTATCGATTCGTTAGCGGATGATCACTTTACGGTCTATCGTTTGTCCTTCTACCGTTTGTAGGCGAATAACATACAGCCCGTTTTCCAGGCCATTCAACTGCATAGTCATCGTGTTCCGGGCCGTCCCGTACCAGCTTTTCACCGTCCGGCCCAGCATATCCAGCACCCTGTATTCCGTAAACGTGACCTGATTGGCCGTTACCTGTAGCGGCTCATTGCTGGCCAGCGGATTAGGAAATAGCTGAATCAATGGTTCGGCCGGTTCCAGCCCCAGCACCAGTGGCCGTACACTAACCACATTACTGTAGGGTGATTCTGACGTGCTGGTGATGTTTTTAAGGCGGTAATAGTACGTATCAGCACCCAAAGGGTCGGCATCCAGGTAGGTCGCTACGGTACCGTTCAGCAAGGCAATCTGTTTGAAGTTAGCGGTTGAGCCAACAGAACGTTCCAGTGCTTGGGCCTGTGCATTACCCCGGGTTACCCAGTTCAGCTGAACGTTCCCTTCCAGGTAGGGTTTAGCAGCAAGCGTAGTTACAGGGAGGATAGCATCAACAATCAGGACCTTATCGAATGAAAAAGCCCGCATCCCCCGCTTATTTCTGAGCGTTGGGCCGTTATAAAAGGCCGAAAAACTATCCGAAAAATAAGCGGGTAGATAGCGGAGTGTTTTAGCCTGACTTGGTTGCTTCAAAGCCAGTGTGATTCTACTTCCATCAGCACTGCCCGCTGCAACCATACCCGCCTGCCCATCCAAGTAAAAATAGTCTTTCAGCTGACGAACGGCATTTTTACCGCCCGGTGAGAAATCGTAAATAGTGGTATCACTGGTCCAGATCATCTGCATCTGATCCTCGAAAACGAGCGTGATGGAGTCTCTGCTCGCATTGGCAACAACCTTTTTTATATCCGGCGAATTAATCTGGAGCGTATCCTTTGCCCCGTACACATCGCGGGCTATCTGTCGATACTGCTCAAAAGCCAACCGTTGTTGGCCTAGAGGATCATAATGTACGCCCAGGTAACCGGGTGTCCCAACGGTAGCGATGGTTTCTACATTAGTAAAAAGGTATTTCGTCCGTCGTTGAAAATCCCGCACCACGGCAGCACTGTCTTTCATATCAGCCAGGATATTTATCTGTCCAACGTATATCCGCGTATTCCCATAATCCTCGCGAAGCTGATTGTAAAGGGTTTTGAATTTAGCCGCGTAGCCGGGTATGCCCGTCCCGGCATCCTCCTCCCCCTGTCGCCAGATGATACCCTTTACCTGATTGGCCACCCCTGCCCACTGCGCCCGGTAGAGCAGATTCCCATAGAACGTACCAGTATTGGCGTGGTTAGCCTGATCGCGGGCTATTAGGGGCGCAATAGCCAATCCCCCCTGTGCACCATTCAATACGCAGGTGGGTATGCCGTAGTTTTGCAGAATCAGCCGTTGTATCGTCAAACCCAGACCGCCCACGCTACCAAAAGGTTGCTTGGCTGGATACCAGCTTATCTCATTCGGCTTTGCCGTAACCGGATAATCGGCGGTGCGCAGGTACGTATCATCGAAACCAATCGAATAGTACGTATCCAGACCAGCCAGTGCCAGCGCATTCGACTGGCCGTAAAGCATATACACATCCCCACAAACAACCCGTTTGCGCTCAACAATCAGGGTAGAATCGACCCCCTTGTAGGCGAATACCCGAAAGGAGTATTCAGCCAGTTCGGCCTTGATAACAGCCGACAAAGAAAAGGGGGCATTACTAACCGTTGGGCTAACTGACTGGCTGGCGACGCTGGTGAGTTTACCGGCACGCAGCACCTGCGTGCTAATTTTGGTATAACCGGTAGCACTGGTCCTGCCACTAATTGTTACGCGAGCCTGATTATTGCCGTCTCGGGGATACAGTTGCA
The DNA here is from genome assembly GCA_038236215.1 of Cytophagales bacterium. Classification (GTDB taxonomy): domain Bacteria; phylum Bacteroidota; class Bacteroidia; order Cytophagales; family Spirosomataceae; genus Spirosoma. The sequence goes on from JBBSTD010000001.1 coordinate 53,581, forward strand.
AGTCGCGGGGTAGTTGCTCGAATACGAGCTGGCCAAACACCGGAAAATATAACAAAAGTAATATGATGCTTGTGTAGAGTCTCTTCATTAGCTTTGCGCTGTATAAAAAAAATTATACTATCGAGTAGTGTACAAACTCCAAACGGGGTACTAAAAGTAACGCCTTTTTGCCAGAGTAGAGGTTAAAAGTGCCTTATATTATGCCCGTAGCCCTATACCATATGGCCGATGTAGCGGTAATCATTCTAACGTATAACGAAGAAAAACACATTACCCGTTGTTTACAGAGTCTTAAATCGTTTACCGATAAAGTATTTATTGTTGATTCCTTTTCAACTGACAATACCGTTGAGATAGCCCGCTCTCTGGGTGCTGTAGTGGTGCAAAACGCCTGGGTAAACTACGCTACACAGTTCAACGTTGGAATTGCACAAATACCGTTCCAAACACCATGGCTTATGCGGATGGATGCCGATGAGTACGTGATGCCGGAACTGGCCAGTGAAATAAATAACCGATTAACGGGCCTGCCCACCGGAGTGGGTGGCGTTTACGTAAAAAGACGGGTCTTTTTTCTGAATCGCTGGATACGGCACGGCAGTTTTTATCCCATCTGGCTCCTGCGGCTGTGGCGACGGGGCGATGGTTTTTGCGAGCAGGTATGGCACGATGAACACATCAAACTGACAAAGGGAGAGTCCATCCAGTTTATGCACGACATTGTTGACCATAACCTGAACAATCTGACCTGGTGGACGCAGAAACACAATCATTACACCATTCTGGAAATGATTAACCTGCTCAACTACCGGTATCAGTTCGACAAAGCCGAAACAGTACAGCCCCGCCTGTTTGGCACCCAGGAGCAACGGATGCGGTATTTAAAAGAGAAATACGCGTCACTCCCACTTTTTACGCGACCGGTGCTGTATTTCATTTACCGGTACTTTATCCGGCTGGGGTTTCTGGATGGTCGCCCTGGTTTTGTGTGGTGTTTTCTACAGGGGCTTTGGTACCGGTTTCTGGTAGACGCCAAACTGCTGGAAGTACGCCTACGGGTGGGTACGGATAAAGAAGCCCTTATTGACTATTTCCGAACCGAGTACGGGAAAGACCTGCGACCCGACAAAACACCGCCGGTTGGTCAACCGGCCATCAATAGCCCTTCAGCCAGTGAAAGCAACCCAGCCTAGCGACCCTACGATGGAACCCCTCAACGGCAAAACGGATTTATCCCGTTTCAACAACAGTTGGTACAATCATGGACCGCGCTGGCGGTTAATCGCGTGGTTTTTGGTCAACGCATTTCTGGTTAACACCTATTTACCCCTGCCCGCCAGCATCCGAATAGCCATTCTGCGGTTATTTGGCGCCAAAGTAGGGATGGGTGTAATGATTAAGCCAGCCGTCAACATTAAATATCCATGGTTACTTCGGGTGGGTAATTACGTCTGGATTGGTGAAAAAGTGTGGATTGATAACCTGAGTGAAATTGTTATTGGCGACAACGCCTGCCTGTCGCAGGGAGCCATGTTGCTGACGGGAAACCACGACTACAGTCGCGCCACCTTCGATCTGGTAACCCGGCCCATTCACCTGGCCGACGGGGTCTGGATCGGGGCAAAATCGGTGGTTTGCGGGGGCGTTCAGTGCGCATCCCATTCGGTACTGGCGGTCAATTCAGTAGCTACCCGCCCGATGGATGCGTATGGGATTTATCAGGGCAACCCGGCTGTTTTTGTCCGTAAACGAACCATCAGCGCGTGAAAGTATCTATCATAACAGTCGTTTATAACGGGGCGTCTTTTATTGGGGACTGTATTGAGTCGATACTGAACCAAACATATCCAGACATCGAGTACATTATTGTTGATGGACAATCGACCGATGGAACGGTGGAAATCGTACAGTCGTACGGCACGAAAATTGCCTATTTCATCTCAGAGACGGATAAAGGTTTATATGATGCAATGAACAAGGGTATTGGTTTGGCAAGTGGTGACGTAATCGGTTTGCTAAACGCGGATGATTTTTATCGGCACAACCGCGTCATCGAAAATATGGTGGCTACGTTTGAGCGCACAGGGAGCGACGCTGTTTATGGGGATATGCTTTACGTAGATCGTATCGACCCGAAAAAACTGAAACGCTACTGGCGTTCCGGCTGGTATCATGACAATGCCTTTTTATGGGGCTGGATGCCGGGGCACCTTTCTTTCTTCGCAAAGCGATCACTTTACGAAAAACACGGTGCTTTCCGGCTCGATTTAAAAAGTGCGGCTGACTATGAATTAATGCTGCGATTCATCCATAAGCACAAAGCCAGCCTGGCTTATATGGATGAAGTGACCATTGTAATGCGGGCGGGCGGGGTTAGTAACAGTAGCGTAAAAAATCGCCTTCGCGCTAATCGGGAGGACCAGACAGCCTGGCAATTGAATAACTTAAAACCCTATTTTTTTACCTTTTGGCTGAAGCCCTTACGCAAGCTAAAACAGTACATTAGTAAACCGCCCGAAATGCTCGACTAGTTAATTCAACTAACCGTTGTATCAGTTTTTTTTGCATAGTTAAATAAAACCCTGATTTTTACACTCCTTAGCGAGTGAAACAGGTTACTTTCGTTTCAAATTAGGTGGCGTTACTCGACAACTTTTTCCTTAAGTAACAGTATCTAGACCTTCTCCTGTATGAACATTAGCTTATTTGTAGCCTATATACTGCATAAGTTCGGCGACGATGTGTTTACACTCGGGCTTTATCAATGTATTCTTTCCTTTTTGGTTGCCTGCTTTGTTGCTATCGTTTCCATACCGGTCGTTATCAAGATTTCTGAATTAAAATCACTCATGGAGAAACCCGGCGAACGCCGGTCGCACTCAACTCCTACCCCAACCTTTGGCGGCATTGCCATCTACGCGGCCATTCTGATTGCCTATTTCTTGTGGCCGAGTATCGACCAGACGGAGGTTTACCGGACCAATCTTTCGATTGTGGGTATGACAATCCTGTTCTTCATCGGCATTAAAGACGACCTGGTGGGCATAGACCCCGCCAAAAAGCTATCGTTTCAGGTACTTGCCGCCATGATCCTAATCCTGTTTGGTGACCTGCGGGTCGATTACCTATACGGCATCATGGGTCTCCACCACATCGATCAGGTAGTGGGCATTATACTGACCTGTTTTATTTTTATTACCCTAACAAATGCCATTAATCTTATTGATGGCATTGACGGCCTGGCGGGGGGTATCTCCACCATTGCCAGTGCTACATTTGGCAGTTGGTTCCTGCTAACCAACCACTTTTCTATGGCCTGTCTGGCGTTTACGCTGGCTGGTGGGCTGCTGGGATTTCTGCGGTTCAACTTCTCAAAAACCAGCAAAATTTTCATGGGTAATACCGGTTCCCTGATTATAGGGTTCATGCTGGCTTTCTTTGCGGTGCGGTTCGTGAGTATGAATGCCTCTTATCGTTACGAGCCTACCGCCTTTTTCAATGCGCCCATTATTGCCATTGTTATTCTGATCGTTCCCATCTTCGATACGTTGCGGGTGTTCCTGGTTCGTATTCTGGCAGGTCGTTCCCCCTTCTCTGCGGATCGGAATCACATGCACCATATTTTGCTTGACAATGGTCTTTCACACATAAACGCAACCATTGTACTTTGTGGCGTATCACTGCTCAACACGATTATGTTTCTACTGTTGCACCGCAACATTTCAAACACGCTGTCATTGATCATTCTGGGATGTCTTTTCGGCGTATACATGTTCGTCAGTTTCAGCCTCAAAATGCGGGCGAAATACATATCGGCCACCCCAAGCCGTCGGCGGGCCATTTTACGCCGTGAGTTGCAGAATGGCATCACGGGCAAACGCATTGTCGATTACCTTTAATTATAGGCACGTACACAAAAAGGGCCATTCGGATTGTTCGAATGGCCCTTTTTGTGTTCAATTATACGGACTTTAAGCTAGTAGCTTAACCCATGTCACGGCAGGTATAAGCTTAAAACTTCCTGTATGCACTAGAGGGAGCGAATGGGTAAGAGTAATGGTAGTGGACACCGCTAGTGGGCCAGTTTCTCAATTAGTACGGATTTTAACTCAAATGGAACCAAGGCTGTACCAACTGCCCGTACCTGTACTTTTTGCTCACCTTTGGGTAGGGTCACGTGTCCCATTGGCACCGTTGCCCAGGCCTTCTCGTACGCTTCAATCCGCTTCACACGGTCGGGACTGGGGTACAGATCGCCCACAAACGCTTTTTCGATGGGTTTCTCCAGCGTTTGCTTCCCTACCCGCACCTGCATGGGATGGTCTGTGAATCCATCGGGACAGTTGTAGGTCAGCGCCACCTTATAGTCGCCCGGTTCAACAACGTTGATTGTCCAAATCGCCCCATCGGCGGGTTGTTGCCAGCCCGTAAACCAGTCGTGTACGTAGCCGTTTTTGGCGAAATAATGCACAGAACCCGTTTTAGTTGCGTCGGGTGCGAACAATTCTGTCACCGGCGACTGCGCGAAACCTACCTGCGTTATTTCGGGGTGAATGCCTTTCCGGGTTACGTCGGCAAACCAGGCGTCGTATTTCTTTCGAAGTTCGGCAGCAACGGCTGGCTTCTGCGCAACAATATTCTGTTTCTGGCCGGGGTCAGCCAGCATATCGTACAACTGGTCCGCTTCTTTACCCCGGATAAACCGGTAGCGAGTCGTACGAGAAGCACCCGGATAAGGGTTAATGGCGTAGGTCGAGTCGGTTTTCAATACGTGGGTGAATAGCGTGCGTTCCGGCCAGTTCGTCGTTTGACCGGTAAGCAGCGGTGCCATGCTTTTTCCATCCAGGGGTGCCGTAGGGGGGCTGGTAATTCCGGCCAATTCGACCAGTGTCGGTAACAGGTCGATATGGGCCGCGATGGGTTCAATCCGGATATTCGCCCTGATTTTTCCGGGCCAGCGGATAAAGAAAGGCACCCGGCTCCCCCCTTCATCTACCGAGGCTTTGATGCCTTTCATATCGCCATTGTATCGTACGGTGTTGGGACCGTTGTCGCTCAGGAAAATTACGATGGTATTGTCACTGAGTGCCAGTTCGTCGAGCTTTCGTAGAATCCGGCCGATGTTTTCGTCCATATTATCGACCATGCCGTACACAGCGGCTTCCTTATCGGCAACGCTTTTAGCTTTATACTTGTTGAAGTACGCATCCGGCACCTGAAACGGGCTGTGTGGCGCATTATAGGGTATGTAGCAGAGAAACGGCTTCGCTTTGTTCTGCTCGATAAAGCCCAGGGCGGCATCCGTCAGCACATCGGTTATATAACCGCTGGTCTTCACCATCTGGTCGTTATGCTGGAGCGTCGTATTAAAATAATTCGTCCAATGCCCCCCGCAGAAACCCAGAAACTCCTGAAAGCCCTGCCCCTGTGGATTTTCGGGATAATGCGCCCCGTTATGCCATTTCCCGAATGCCCCCGTGGCGTACCCAGCCGTTTTAAACACCTCCGCCAGCGTCACTTCACTGCTTCGCATGGTTTCCAGCCCGCTCGTAACCGAGGCTACACCCGTACGCAGGTGATAACGGCCGGTCAGCAGGCTTGCCCGCGTGGGGGCACAAAGGGGGCTAACATAAAAATGCTCAAATCGGGCACCTTGCAAGGCCAGCCGGTCCAGCACCGGCGTTTCGATAACCGGATTTTTATGACTGCTCATATCACCCCAACCCATATCGTCGGCCAGTATCAGCACAATATTGGGCCTGGACTGGGCCTGACCCAATCGGGTACCCGTAAGGAATATCAGAAAAAAAAGCCAGCGGAGTTTTCGCATCCGTTCGTCTACCAATCGTCTTTACTCCAGCGCGTTAGCGGGAGAGTAGTCAGTTACAGTACCTTTTTATTCAGTTGGTCGACCGCATAATGGGCCGCGCGGGCGGTGAGAGCCATGTAGGTGAGCGACGGGTTTACGCAAGAGGAGGAAGCCATGGCAGCACCGTCCGTCACGAACACGTTTTTGCAGTCATGCACCTGATTGAACTTGTTCAGCACCGACGTTTTGGGGTCTTTGCCCATCCGGGCCGTTCCCATGTCGTGAATGCCCAGACCCAGGTGAACGTCCTGCCGGTTGTTGCCCGTAATATTTTTGAACCCGGCGGCATCGAGCATCTCCATCGCGGAGTTCATCATGTCTTTCCGCATGGCAATCTCGTTCTCACCAAAGGCCGCATCAAACACGATGAGGGGAATACCCCATTTATCCTTTTTGGTGGTACTGAGCGTCAGGCGGTTATTGGGGTTGGGCAGCACTTCGCCAAATCCACCGAAACCAATGCTCCACTTACCCGGCTGGGTCATTTCCTGCTTGAACGATGCTCCGAAGCCGTCCTGAGCAGTACCCCGTTTCCAGTCGCTGCGATTAGCTCCACCCTGGTAGCCGAAGCCGCGCAGGTAGGACGTCTGTTTATCGCTGCCCCAGTTGCGAAAGCGGGGAATGTAGAGGGCGTTGGGTCGCTGACCAAACATATAGTCGTCCTCGAACCCCTCAACGGTGCCGTTGGCTCCCACGCCGAGGTGGTGATCCATAATGTTGCGTCCAACCTGGTCGCTTTCGTTGCCCAGACCATTAGGAAAACGGCTGGAGGTGGAGTTGAGCAGCAAAGCCGCCGTGTTCATACTCCCCGCGTTGAGGAAAATAATCCGGGCAAAATACTCCGTGACTGCATTGGTGTGTTGGTTGATAACCCGAACGCCCTTGGCCCGTTTCGTTTTTTCGTCATACATCACCTCGGCCACGATACTATCATGCAGGATGTCAAGGCGTTTCGTGTTTTTTGCGGCTGGAATAGCACCCGCCAGCGAACTGTAATAAGCACCGTACGGGCAGCCCCGAACGCACTTGTTCCGATACTGACAAGAAGCTCGGCCCAGCGCCGTGTGCCAGGGTTGCGCTTTAGACAGATTGGCCACCCGGCCAATGGTGACGGGCCGGTTTAGTTTCTTGTCAATCATGTCCCGAAAGTGCTGTTCGGGCGGGGTCATGGGCATGGCGGGCAAAAACGTACTGTCGGGCAGTACGGCCAGATTTTCAGCCTTCCCACTGATACCCACAAATTTTTCCATGCGCGTGTACCAGGGCACCAGCTCCTCATAACGGATTGGCCAGTCGACACCGTAGCCGTCTTTGGCATTGGCTTCAAAATCGGGCGCATTCCAGCGGTACGTTTGCCGCCCCCAGTGCATGGATTTACCACCGGTGTGATACGCCCGAATCCAGTCAAAGGGTCGTTTTTCTTCATACGGATTCTGCGCATCGTTGGTCATAAACTCGACTGTAGCATCGCTGGCCAGTGTGCCAAACCGTCGGTTGGCCCATCGCTCTTCCGCCGAATGCACGGTTATGTGGTCGCGGTGTTCAATCTCCCAGGGAGCCTTAGTGGCCGTGTCGTAATCTTCGATGTGCTTCACCTCCCGGCCCCGCTCAATCATGAGCACGTTCAGTCCTTTTTCGGTGAGTTCTTTGGCAGCTATCCCACCGGTCATGCCGGAGCCAACTACAATGGCATCGTAGCGATGCGTTTTATCCGTTGTTATATTGAGATTCATGTGTTGTTGGGACGGGATTAGTAAGCGTACAGTTTCTGACCGGGTTTTAGTTTAATCAGCTCGAACTTACCCGGCACCGGCACGTACTCAAAATTGGCGTTCAGCCCCTTCTCAGACGTAAAATAACCCAGTAGCGTCAGTTCTTTCATCAGCCGCCAGAAGGGTAGCCCCTTGAGTTGGGATTTCATCACTTCCTTATCCTCGTTATCGCCCATTTTGGTCTGCTTCACCTGGTACGCTTTCATCTGCTCTTTGGTATCGGCTTCGAGTTGTTTGAGCATTTCTACCTTTTCAGCATTACTCTTACTCAGGAAGTTCTGCTGTTGCAACTGCTCAATACCAGCCATGAAACTCTGTTGTTCAGGCTCCCGGTAGCAGTCCTGTACCATCATCTCTACGAAAGCTGGAACCCCCGCTTCGATAGCTCCCGGCGTGTCGGTTTTAGGAATGATTTGTTCGGCCACTTCGGCAATGAGCGACCGCTGTTCATTCGTGAGTGAGAAGCCACCGTTCTTAGATACGGCAACCTCGCCTTTCTCCAGGCGACTCATGGCCCGTAGGGTGGGAAACGACAACGTACCGCCCAGCATGAGCGATAGTTGAGTCAGGGCATTCCGGCGATTCATCATAGTGTATTCGTTTTCTTCTTCGTACCGTAAATAGACTAAAGCCCAACCACCAGCTAATTTACTGCGAAGTGAACTGATAGGTGCCCGAACCAAGCTCCACTTGCTGGTATCCGTTGCTGCGTTCGTTTACCCGTATAGCAGAGCCGCTTTTCAGGGGCTTACCACCCTCCAGAATTTTTCCTGAATTGATGACCGGAATAAAAACCGTTGCCTTCGTGTTGGCAGGTACCGTAACGATCAACTCCGTCATTTTCCCCGTCTTTTTCCAGGCTGTTGAAAGCAGGCCATTGATGGAGTGATAGGTAGCTTTTACGGCGTTGATGCCTGTTTCGGCGATTTCGGGCCTGACAATAAACGTCCGGTAACCGGGTTCGCCAACCTGTAGCCCGGCCGCGTGTTCAAACAACCATTCGTTCACGGAACCGAACGCATAGTGATTGAACGAGTTCATACCCGCGTTATTCTCAAACCCCTTTCCTTTGACGTAGCTATTCCAGCGTTCCCAAATGGTGTTGGCTCCGTTCACCACCTCAAAACCCCAGGATGGGTATTCCGTGCTGAGCAGTAGCTTGTACGCTTCGTCGCTGTGGCCGGTGGTCGATAGCGCAGGTAGCAGCGGTTTTACGCCTAGAAAGCCGGTAGCGAGTTTGTTGTCATTTCCCCTGATGAGGTCAACCAGCCGATTACCTGCTTTCGCGGTTTGGTCGGTATTGAGCAGGTGCATGTAAATGGCATTGGCGTAGGCCGTTTGGGTGTGGCCGTCGAAGCCCATTTGGCCATCTACATAGCCTTCCCCATCGCCGTAGGCAGCCGCATTGGTTTTAAATTTACCCGTTTCGTCCGCGTAGTGCGCCAGAAAAGCCTGCCTGATTTTGGTGAAGCTGGCTTCGTACGCAGTAGCTTCATCGGATTTACCAATGGCGGTGGCCATCTCGGCCATCATGGACGTTACGTAGGCATAGTACATGGTCGCCAGCATGTCGGGCGGTGTTTTTTTGCCAACCGACAGCCAGTCGCCGAAGCCGCCTTTGGGCGAAATATCCTCGAAACTCGCTTCTTTATAGATGACGTTTCCATCTGTTTTACGGGCCATAAAATCGAGGTAGGCCACCATATTTGGCCAGAACGCCCGAATTATGCGGGTATCGTTGTAGGTTTTATAAATCGTGTAGGGGCAAATAATGCCCGCTTCCGACCAGCCCGGCGAGTATGTATCCGTTTTACGAACGTTGGGTGCGGGGGCATAAATAGGATAAGACTTGTCGGCGCGTTGGGCATCATTCAGGTCGACCAGCCACTTGGTGTAAAAAGCCGCAATGTCGTTGTTAAACGTAGCCGACTGCACGTAGGTCTGCGCGTCGCCGGTCCAGCCCAACCGCTCATCGCGTTGCGGACAATCGGTCGGCACGTCGAAGTAGTTGGATCGCTGCGTCCAAACGATGTTTTGATAAAGCTGGTTAACCATCTTGTTATCGGTCGTAAACGTACCCGCTTCGGGCGTTGCCGAGGTCAACACGACACCCGTTATGGTATTCAGCTTGGGGGCGTTCTGAATCCGGAGACTTCTACGTACTGAAACCCGTGATAGGTGAAGCGGGGCATCCAGGTTTCGCCCTGTTTATCGCCTTTCAGAATGTAAGTATCGGTGGCCCGCGCTTTCCGCAGATTTTCGGTCATGATATCGCCATTGGGAAACAGCACCTCGCCATAGCGCAGCCGAATGGTGTCGCCTTTGTTGCCGGTTACGCGCAGCCTGACAATACCCGCAAAGTTCTGCCCCAAATCGAACAGGTATTTGCCGCCCGGCTTTGGGGTAACAGTTTTAGGTTTCAACTCCTGAAACACCTGAACGGGATTTCCAGGATAGGTCTCTATAGCCCGATCGGCTTTGTCGGGGTAAACGGCCGCGCTTTTCCAGGCGGAGTCGATAAAGCCGGGTTTGTTCCAGCCCGGAAATTCCAGCGTAGCATTGTAAATTTCGCCGTTCAGGATATCAGCTTCCACGATGGGACCGTGATTGGTTTTCCAGCTTTGATTGGTGGCAATGGTCTCTTTCTCACCGTTAGCGTATTCAACGTCGAGTTGGGCTTTGAGTAACGGCACGTCGCCGTAAAACCCTTTTACAATCGGATTGCCCACTAGCAGTGCGTAACCCAGATACCCCGCATACCAGCCGTCGGCCAGCATCGCACCGAGGGCATTTTTGCCCGGTTTGAGGTCGGTGGTTACGTCGTAGGCCTGGTAATACACGCGCTTGTTGTAATCCGTCCAGCCCGGTGTGAAGTAGTCGTTACCGATGCGCTTTCCGTTGATGCGGAACTCGTACAAACCGAGGGCCGTAACATATAATCTGGCTCGTTTGATGGCTGATTTGAGTACCGTTTCTTTCCGAAAAAACGGCGCGGGCGGCAGATGGTACGTTTTGCCTTTGCCCAGGGCCGTCAAGTCGTTGCCAATCCAGTCGGCTTTCCAGTCAGCTTTATTGAGCAAGCCCATCTCGTAGGTAGCGGGCTGACTCCACACGCCGGGTTGCCCGTTTTTGTCCCAGCTACGGACTTTCCAGTAGCAGACGGTTCGGGAGGAGAGGGTTGTGCCTGCATATTCAACCTGATTCGTGACATTGCCCATTACCTTACCAGAGTCCCAGAGGTCGGCTTTGTTGGCGGCCAACTGTTGCGCTGATGAGGCCACTACGATCTGGTAGGCTGTTTGCACCTGCCCCCGCACTGCCGATGTCAACTCCCAGCTTAGCCGGGGTTTGGTCACGTCTGTTACCGGATTGATTTTGTATTCGGTCCGAAGACGAACGGCTTTCAGGTCTGTATCTGCCCACGCAGACTGGCTCATGAGGGTTGCAAGGAAAAATACAAACGCTGTCAGTTTGGGAGGACGCAGGATAGGAAGCATAGATTGTCAGGTTGCTGGGGGGTTGAGCAGTGAGTACAACTATCGAATGATTCGGACTTCTTTGGGGCCGCTGATATCGGACTGAACTTTACCGTTCGCCAGCTTCGTATGCTTCACGGTTAGCACACCGTAGGGCGTTGGGTAGGTGCCTTCGGCAAAGGTCAGGTCGCCCAGATGCGGGGCTATTTTGATGGCTTTGCAGCCCGCTTCTACTACCTGAATCCCCAATACATGTTCCGTCAGCCAGGGCGTAGGGCCCGATGCCCATCCGTGCGCCAGACTGTGCCGAAACCCAACGTAGCAGTACGCACCACAGTCGCCGTGAATGTCCTTTTTGCCCTCCGGCACCAGTTCGTCGATGCGTCCGGCATTCGTAACCCAGTCCAGGTTGAAATCTTCCCAGAAGGTAGTCGCGCCCAGGGCCAGCATACCACCCCAAAACTGACGGATATTATTAATGGCTCCCTGATAATCACCCGCTTTGGCCTGCGCCTGAAGCATATAGTAGCCGTAGAACGTCGAAAAATTATGCGCTCCTCCCACCGCTAACACCTTTTTATTGGCTTCCTGAGCGGGCATCAGCCCTGACAGAGCCAGTAAAGCCGCGCCCTGTTTCGATGCGTTGGGATCGGGTACGTATTTGCGCAATCTGGCCACGGCTTCGTCGCATTGTTTGGCGGTAGCGGGGTCGTTGAGAATGCGGCAGAGGTCGGCTCCGGCACTCAGCGAGAGCACCAGCATGGATTGCAAACCCGCGTGAATACCTTCTTTGTTTTCGCTCGACGGCCAGTCTAAAAACCGCAGTCCGTCTAATTTCTCGCTGTTGTTGTCGCCTATTTGCTGCCGCAACAAACCCAACAATGGTACCAGATACGCTTTCTGTTGTTGCAGATAGGCCAGATTGCCGTACTGCCGGTACCAGTCGCGCTGAATGAGAATCCACCACATCGAGTAGGTACTGATGCCGTTCATCCAGCCGGGCAGGGGCGTAATGTCGCGCACCAGATCCAGACTTTTTGGCACCACCTCATTGTAGCCAAACACGGCGTTGATGGTCGAGACTTCGGGGTGCATATCGCCCACCCACACCAGTCGGTCGCGCTTGATACCGTCCCAGAGGTAGTCCTGCATGTTAAGGTGAACCGTGTAGGCTCCCGTATTCCAGATGGTATTCAGCAGGGTATCACTGCACCGGAACGAGCCGACGTAGGGAATATTGCGGAAGGTGAAGATGGCATTAGTCTCTTTGAGCAGCAGTTCGGCAGTAGGCTCCAGCACGTCGATGCGGACAAAGCGGAAACCGGTATTGCCAATTTCCAGTTTGCCCAGCCAGGGTAACGGCACCGTCAGGTCGCGGATGGCGTGGTCATTGGTGGCGTTTTGTTTGGGTTCAATATCGGCCATCGCTTCACTCGCCGACTCACCAAACCGAATCCTGACCATGATGGGTTTGCTCTCTTTCCACTGCCCCGTTACGAGTTGAAGACCGCCGTGCAGTTCCCGCCCAAAGTCCAGCAGAATCCCCGCTTTCGACTGCCCGCTGCCTTTAAGTGAACACGTTCCCTTCCCCGACAAATCGGCCTGCCCGTTACCGGGTTTGAGCAGCCGGTCGGCGTTGGTGACAGTGCCCGTTTGCCAGGTAATTTTTACCGGCGGCAAATACTCCCGAACGGTGGGGTCGGGTCGGGCCTGCTGCGCCCGTTCGGCACTGAAAATGGGCGGTAGCTGGGCCTGAGCGGGTTGGCAAGCAAAAAGAATCGTGAAAAGAGACAGCGAAAAAAGTGATTTCATACGGAGTAAACCATCGAAGTATGGCTTTTTACTGATGCTAACGTTCACGGTTTTCAAGCATCCAGTACGGTTACCGGTAATACGGGTTGTTCAGCGAATCCTGAGCCGCCCAGGGGTAGTGCCACTTATCCATATACACATTGCCGGTCAGAAATTCATCATTGGTGGTGTGGAGTTTATTCGTCAGCAGCGCTTCCAGTTGCTGCTGGGTCTGCTTCATGGCGGGCTGGCCAACTACATTCTGCAACTGGTAAGGGTCTTTGACATTGTCGTACAACAGCCAGGGGCCTTTCAAATCGCGCACGTAGGTGTAGCGGGCTGTGCGGATGCCCCGAAACTCGCGTCCGCCGTGGGCGTAATTCCACTGGTGAAAGGGCACAATGCACGAAATCAGCACGGCTTCGTCGGGTTTGGCGGGCCGGGGCTTCTGGAACAGACCGGCCATATTTTTCCCCTCCACACTCGCCGGAATGGGCTGATTACTCAGCGAAAGTACCGTTGGCATCACATCGGTCAGGCTCATGGGTACGTCCATCGTGCGACCTTTCCGACCAAGCACTGCCGGGTACTTAAGCAGAAACGGTATCCGAATCGACTCGTCCCACGGCTTTTGTTTATTGGTCTGGTCGTGCGAGTAAATCATGTCGCCGTGGTCGGAGGTGAAGATAAAAATCGTGTTCTCGTCCAGATTAGCCCCTTTTATGGCGGTCTGCAACCGGCCAATGCAGTCGTCGAGCGCGTTGATGTGGGCGTAGTATCCGCGCAGGGCACGCCGAGCTTCCATCGTGTCTTTGGTCGGCACATTGGGCCGCAGGGTTATCGGCCTGTTGCCGTATTTCTGCCGATATTCTTTAGGAGCCGTTTGGTAGGGATCGTGCGGTGGCCCCCAGGATAGTAAGAGAAAAAACGGATCATCGTGCTTCCGGGTCATGTAGGCAATGGCCGAATCGGTCTGGCTGATGGCATCGTACTGCTGCCAGACAAACCGCTTGTTCACCTCGTTGTAGTACGGCGAGTTGTTATAATCGTGCGTACACTCCAGTCCCCGCCAGTACTCGAACCCCTGCCGCCGGTCGGCGGGGATGGGCGCCAATCGGCCGGGAGCAAAATCTTTCGCCAGTCCCCCGTTGATGTGCCATTTGCCAATAAAGCCCGTATGGTAACCGCTTTTCTGACAGACTTCGGCCAGCGTGAGGGCTTCGTTGCGGAGGGGGCGGTCGTTGTAGAAAACGCCGTGTGTCAGGGCGTGCTGCCCCGTGAGCATACTAGCCCGGCTGGGGGCGCAAACGGGTACTTCGGCCATGCACATCCGGGCATTGATGGATTCAGTGGCCAGCTTCTCCAGGTTGGGCGTGATGACCTGCCGGTTACCCATGTAGCCCAGGTCCTGCGCCCGCCACTGGTCGGCCATGACGATAACAATGTTGGGCCGGGCCGCGTTTGGCCTTTTTGTCGGAGCCTGACTGGATAAAGTGGCGTTTATGGGGGGGGCAGATTTCCAGGCCATCAGGCCGATAAGTAACGCACCACCGATACAGATTTTACTATAGTTCCTCACTGCATTATTGGTTAATGGCCTTACCGGGCGGCCTGTTTAAGTCGATTGAAAATGGGCAACAGGGATTTCTCCAGCGACTTCCCGGGTGGCTTCCCGGCCAGATTCGTTAACTCGCTCGGGTCTATTTTCAGGTTGTACACTTCTTCGTAGCTATCCGCTGGCTCCCGGACATTGTAGTAGTGGACGTACTTTTTATCGTCACTCAACACCCCTTCCGACTGCGGAATAAATACGGAGGGAATATTAATCGGGTGCTCAAAATAAAACTCGGTACGCCAGGGTATGTTGCGACTATTCATCAGCGCCGTTAGGGTGCGCCCCTGCATTCGGGCAGGTACGGGTACGCCCGCCAGCGTAAGCACGGTGGGTGCCAGGTCGATGTTGAGCGTATAGCGGTCAGTGGTGCGACCATGCCACGCAGGTTGCCGGGGGTCGTAAATAATGAGGGGCACCCGGATTGATAATTCATGGCCGTACCATTTGTCGGCAAAGCCATATTCTCCTTCATAAAAACCGTTGTCGCTGGTGTACACGATTACGGTGTTTTTGTCCAGGCCACGTTCTTTCAGGGATTTGCGGAGGTTACCCACTACCTCGTCTACTCCCGTAATCAGGCGGTTGTACGATTTAGTTGTCTCCTGAAACATAGAGTCCGTAGCAAACCGACGTGCCCAGCGGATACGGGATTCATTTTTGTCGTTGTGCCGGAACCAGTCAGGGAATTGCCGATAATACTTGTCCTTCGCCAACTCCGGGCGGGGTATAGTTTTGTTCCGATACAAATCGGCAAACCGGTCGGCGTAAGGAAACTCCGGCTTAGCCCCGTCCTGCGCGTGGGGGGCTTTAAAACTGACACTCAGGCAAAACGGTTTGCCGGTGGGATTTGCCTGGAGAAATTCGTCCATTTGCTGCTCCATCAAATCGGTCAGATGAACGGGATTCCCCTGCGCGTCGCGGGCGGCATAATTGCCCTGACCCGGAAAACCGCGCCAGTAATCAAATGCCTCTACGGGCATGGTATTGCCCACGCCATATTTTCCGATGAACCCCGTTCGGTACCCTGCCTTCCGAAGCAGTGCCGGGTACGTCTGTGCCAGGGCGGAGTCGGAGAAAGGGGTGGCAAAGCTGACAATCCCATGCCGACGGGCATACTGCCCGCTGAAAATGCTGGCCCGGCTAATGGCACAAATGGGCGTAGTTACGTAGGAGCGCTTAAAGTAAAACCCATCTCGCGCCAGCCGGTCGAGGCTGGGTGTTTTAATGAGGGTGTTACCTGCCACGCCGAGCGCATCCCAACGCTGGTCATCGGCCAGCAGAAAAATTATGTTCGGGGCTTTCGCGGGGGCCATCCGTCGAATTTCTACCGGACGAAGTGCCAGTGTGGCAACCACAACCAGCAAAAGTATAATACCATTTTTCACAACAGACGAGCGATAAGTAAATAGTAGGGACGGCCTTTTTAATAGCCCGGATTCTGCTCCAGTTTATTGACCGAAACCTCGACCACGGGAATGGGTGCCAGCAGTTTGGCCGGTGTAATCGTGTAGGCTTCCGGGTACAGAAATGGTTTCATGGCCTTTTCCCGAAGGCCGTGGGCCGTCATCACGGCTATTGCCTTACCGGTTCGTTTGAGGTCATACCAGCGCTGGTTTTCAAAGCAAAATTCCACCTGCCGTTCCTTAGCAATAAGCGCTTGCAACGCTATTTTATCCAGCCCGGTCAACGGATTTGTCAGCCCGGCGCGGTTACGTACCTGTTGTACAAAGGGCAGGGCTTCGCCCGTTCTACCCAGTTCATTGAGCGTTTCGGCATACATCAGCAGTACGTCCGAGTAGCGTAGAATGGGCAGGTTGTCGCCACTCCGGTCGTCGGGGGCGGCAATGGGGGGTTTGTACTTGGCACAGTACGGAATGGGCCGAACCTTAGAGTCCCAGTCCAAACCCGTCCAGAACTTGATCGACACGTCTTTGCGTTTGTCATTGGCTTCAAAAGCATCGATTAAATCCTGCGTTGGCTGGTTCCAGCCCGCGCCAATAATATTAATATTTGGTCGATTGGTAACCGCTCCACCGGAGGTGTGCGGGGCAAACCAGAAGATAAACCGGTTAGATAGCTCGATACTATTTTCGGAGTATTGAATGGCAAAAATCGTCTCTTTATAATCTTTAGCCGCTGGGTTGAACAGGTCGGCGTAGTTAGGCAACAGGCTGTATTTTCCCGATGCTATCACCGATTTCAGGGCGGCTTCGGCTTCAGCATAATGCTGGCTGGTGAGGTACACTTTACCCAGCAGCGCCAGGGCTGTCATTTCATTGGCCCGCCCCACTTCTTCCACATCTTTGGCAGCCGCAAAACGGGTAGCCGCCTGTTTGAGATCGCTGATGATGCTTTCGTAGACCTGCGCTTCCGTCGAGCGTTTCACGTTCACCGCATCCTGCGACGCAATGGGAGTCAGCACCAATGGTACGCCCCCGAATTGCCGTACCAGGTTGAAATAATACAAGGCCCGTAAACATAGGGCCTCCCCCGCGCAACGGTCCCGGTACGAAATCTTGGACCAGTTCACACCCGTCCGGTCCAGTTCGCTCAGAAGTTTATTGCATCGGGTAATGCCATTGTACGACAGGTTCCAGAAATCCGCATACGCTACATTATTCGATACGAAGATAAACTGGTCGATAATCCCTTTGGAGGCTTCGCCGGTACGGGTGTTATACTGGAAACTGGCGTTGTCGGAGATTAACTCGGCCAGCACCCAGTGCGTATTTTTTTCATAATCCCGTATCGGTACGTAGCAGCCATTAGCCAGCAAAATGTACTCGACTTCGGTCTGGTAAAAATTCCCCTCGTTGAGGGTGGTTTTTGGATATAGTTCCAGAAATTTATTCGTACAACCCGATAGCAACAGCAGGGTCAATCCGACAATAAGGGTTTTCATGTTGGTTCGCGGTTAGGGAGGTTAAATACGCACTGACGAATCAGAATTGCAGATTGACACCAAATGAGGTAGTGCGGGCCAGCGGATAGGACGATATGTCGAAACCCGGCGACAGCGTATTATCAATATTCCGGGACTGGGCTTCGGGATTAGCCCCTTCGTAGCGCGTAAACATCGCCAGATTCTGGATGGTCATGTACAGGCGGCACCCACTCAGGAAACCCCTTTTTTTGACCAGCGCATCCGGTAGCGCATACCCAATATTCAGGTTGGCGATGCGCATAAACGTAGCATCTTCCACCCACATACTATTGACCCGGTGCCCCCAGCTTGGTGTAAGTTTGGGTACACCGGACAACGTACCGTTACCGGGATTGTCCGAACTGCGCCAGCGGTCAACCCAGGCTTCCCGCACGTTGAAAAACCCCTGCAAATTGTCAACAGTTTGCCGCAGGCCATTCATAACATGACCCCCGTACTGACCACTCAGAATAACCCCCAAACTGAAGCGTTTGTAGGTAAAATTATTGGTCAGGCCAAAGGTAAAATCGGGGTAAGGGTTCCCGATGATGGTGTAATCCAGAAAGTCGCTGACAACGCCATCACCGTTGATGTCCCGGTATTTCGGGTTACCGGCATATACCTGCGTGGTTTTGATAATGTCCGGATTAGCAACATCGGCATCGGTATACACACCGTCCAGAATGAAGCCGAAGAACTGACCAATGGGCAGCCCCACCACCGTGACGTGCGTAGGGTTGCCATCGTTACTGCCCGACAGAATCCGGTCGCCGTTATCATTGATGGAAAGGACTCTATTCCGATTGAACGCAATATTAGCATTTAAGCTCCACGTAAGCGGACCGGTGAGGGGCCGCATACCCAGGCCAATTTCAACCCCGCGATTCCGAACTTTTCCTTTGTTGACCACCTGCGAGTTGAAGCCCGTAATGGCGGGAATCACATCGTTCAGGAGCATGTTGCTGCTGGTCCGGTTGTAGAAGTCGACCGTCAGTGAGAAGCGGTTGTTCAGGAATTCAGCATCCAGACCAGCATCGAGCTGCGTCGATTCTTCCCAGGTCAGGAAAGGATTGGCCAGGCCCGCATAAGCCGCCGACACCTGCGTGTTGCCAAACACATAGGAACCGGGGTTTATATTGGCAAGGTGCGAGTAATTACCAATGTTATTGTTCCCACTTTTACCGTAACTAACCCGCAATTTGAGGTTGTTGACGACTCGGTTATTTTTAAAAAAGTCCTCTTCCGATACCCGCCATGCTCCCGCTACCGATGGGAAAACAGCGTACCGATTTGCCGCCCCGAACCGCGACGAGCCATCGGACCTGACAGTGGCCGTGAACAGGTATTTGTCTTTGAATCCGTAATTAATCCGGCCTAAGTAAGAGATAATACTCCACTCGTTTACCGACTGCCCCCAGTTATTGATGGTTGGGGCCGCGTTGATAGTTTGCACCAGGTCATTGGCGTACGGCCCCGCCGTCAGGTTTATTGTATTATCGGTATTTTTTTGGGTGGTGTACCCCGCCAGTGCATCGATGCGATGGTCCCCGAATTCTTTCTTATAGGTCAGGGTGTTCTCGATAAGCCAGTTGAAACTTTGCCCGGTGTTATTGACCGAACTACCCGTACCGGCCACGGGCGGGCGGTTTGATCCACCCACCGTACTAGGAGTGTACTGCGAAAACTTCGATGTTGACCAGATGGTGTTGACAGATGTTTTAACTTTCAAATCCGGTGTAATTGACCATTCCAGAAAGGCACTCCCTAGATTTTGAAACTGCTGCTGCGTCTGCGCAGTCTCTCTCAGGCTATACAGTGGATTGGCAAAACTCCAGGCTGAGTGATACTTGCTCTGGGGCGATACGAGATAGGGAATCAGATTGCCGTTGGCATCGTAAGGCGACAGCACCGGATTGGCCCAGTTCGCTACGCCAATCACATCTTCTCGGTTGTTGTTCGTATTGGTCCGGTTCTGGTCAATGAAGGAAGGCTGGAGAGAAACCCCCATCCGAACGGCTTTGCCCAGGTCTGAATCCATACTCAGCCGGGCACTGTACCGCTGAACGCCCGTGTAACGCAACACGCCATCCTGCTTGAAGTAGCCCAGACTGGCACTCAGCCGCGAGTTTTCCGTACCCCGGTTTATATTGACGTTATAGTCCTGAATAGGAGCCGCCTGAAGGAGCAGGTCGTACCAGTCGGTGCCTTTCCCCACCAGTTGTTCGGGGTTACGGTATTCAACCGGGTAATCGGCCAGGGTAGCGGCTCTGTTTTCGGCCCGGCGAACGGCGATATCAATTTTATTTCGCTGTAAATCAATGAACTCCTGCTGGTTCATGAGCTGAGGCCGGCCTTGCTGGGGTACCACCTGTACACCCCGCATCACCGATGCCGTTATCTGGGTGCGGTTCAACTGACCCTGTTTGGTGGTAATCATCACCACGCCATTAGCCCCGCGTGAGCCGTAGATGGCGGTCGACGAGGCATCTTTCAGGATAGTAATACTTTCAATATCGTTGGGATTGATAAACACCAGTGGGTTCAGGTTCTGATTCAGCCCCGACGAGTAGGGCATTCCATCCACTACGTACAGTGGCTCGTTACCCGCCCCCAGTGAACCACTGCCGCGAATCCGCACCGACGTACCCGCCCCGGGAGACCCGGAAACCTGCTGAATCTGTACCCCGGCTACCTGTCCAATCATTTTCTGGTCGAGGGAGGAAACGGGCAGGTCTTTGATAGCGGCTTGATTAACCGTCCCTACCGAACCCGTAACGTCCTGCGCCCGCTGGGTTCCATAACCCACCACGACTACCTCTTTCAGGGATTTGTCATCGGCTACTAGTACGACGGTAAAATTGGTTCGGTTGCCCACTACTTCTTCGCTGGTTTTGTAGCCTACGAAGGAGAAAACCAGAATGGTTGCTGCATTGGGAACACTGAACCGGAAACTTCCCGACGCGTCGGTAGTGGTGCCGCGCGTCGTGCCTTTGATGACTACATTGACCCCCGGCAGGCTTTCCCCACCTTCGTCGGTGACTTTCCCGGTCACGACCTGGTCCGCGCTCATGATAGCGGGTAAACCCGTTTCGAACCGGCTACCCATGCCGACCCGTTCTGTTAATCGAAATCCGGTTGATTCCCGACCATCGGCAGTACTGTCCGGCCCGACGGAAGACAAGTTCTTTTTGCGGCTTTTATCGTTGCTGATAATCAGATAAAACCCCTCTTTCACTTTCCGATACCGGAGTTGGGTTGACTGGAGTATCCGCTCCAGATTAGGCTCGACCTTGCGGTTAAAGTCAAGCGCATCGGCCGGGATGGTTACCTTATCGACTAAGCCCCCTTCAAACAGAATATCAATGTGATAATGACTTTTCAGCAATTGGAGGACATCCCGAAGCTGGCGCGTTTCGACCGATGTCTGGACGTTTCTTGTCGGTATCTGGCGCGCCCACGCCATCGTTTGCGCCCAGCCTGAGCGCCCGGATACTGACAGGAACAGCAATAGCAATCCCGTCTTTACGTAAAGTAACGCTTTTTTCATTATTCAGTAAGAGTAAAGGAGTTAACTAGTGGCGCTCTGTAGGCTCACGCTCGCTGAGCAGTATGGAATTGGCTTGTCTGACTACATTGAGGTTTAGAAGTTCCGATACAATCTGTAGTAACTCGTCGGCACTGTGGGCCTGGAATGACCCGACCAGCGTTCGCCGGGCTAAGTCGTCCGGCACTACTACCCGTAACCCGTAGGTGTCGGTGAGCAGTTGCCCGAATTCCAGCAGGGTCATATCATTGAACACAAACCGATGTTCTTTCCAGGCCGAGTATACCTGCGGCTGAACGTGCCGGGTTAGTTTTGGTGAACCGGGCTGGTTCAGGCTAACCAAATCGCCGGGTTCGAGCATGAGTTGCTTCCGGGTAGCCCCTACCGAATAGTCGACCTGCACCTTCCCCCTGCTCAACATGACGTTGGCGCGGTGAGCGTAGGTAGACACATTGAATTCGGTACCGTGTACGATCACATCGAAACCATTGGTTGTTCTGACAATAAATTTCTGGTTATCGGCCCGGTGCTGAACCGAAAAGAAGGCTTCTCCCGCCAACTGCACCTCACGGGAACGGTTGCCAAAGCCGAAACGGGGCAACCGCAGCGTAGAATGAGCATTGAGCGTAACGGTGCTGCCGTCGGGCAGGTGAATAGTCTGGGTTTCGCCGTACGCCGTCCGATACGACTGGTACAATATCCGGTTGCGGTTAACCCAGCCAGCCAGGGTTAGCAAGACCAGTATGGAAGCTGCTGCCATCAACCGAAACCGACTCCAGAGTGACCGGACGGGCGATTGTACTTCCGTTATGGACTCCTCTTCATTCGCATTGGCGTTCGGACTAGCATTCATGTACGCCGTAAAACGCTGAAGCGGAACTTCAGTATCCGGCTGGTAGATGAGCAACTGATTTTCCCATTCAACCAGCCAGGCATAAAACTGCTCCTGGTTGGCTTCATTATTTAACCACTCCTCAATGATGCGTCGCTGCAACGGGGTCGTTTTGTTGGCGAAGTGCGCAAACAGCAGCGGTTTAGCTTCAGAGAGTGTCATCGTATTCATGCGCGTTTAGCTTTCTAATGGTATGGACAAGGTCAGGCGAAAAAATACGTAGTGCTACCCTAAAAAAATAGCACCGAGCCATTTTTCCAGCCCCGAAATCAGCCCAATCAGCAACCATTGATTCTTCAGACCATCGCGCAATACAGCCAGTGCTTTGGCGATATGTACTTCCACCGTCCGAACCGACAACTGCATTTCTTCCGCGATTTCTTTGGCACGTTTCCCCTCAAACCGATTCAGAATAAACGCGTTTCGGCATTGGGGAGGCAGGGCAGCCACCAGTTCATCTACCTTCTGGAACAGTTCGTTGTACCGCATCATCGACTCCGGCTCATTGGCAGGGGCAGTTTCCTGCTGTTCGGCTAATTCAAGTGGGGCATTTTTCTTGAACTCATTCGCTAAATAATTGTAGGCGCGGTTACGTACCGAACGAAACAGGAAAGCCCGAAATGAGCGATTTACGGACAAAAAAGCTTTTGTGTTCCAGAAAGTGTAGAACACGTCCGACACTAGATCCTCCGCTACTTCTTTGGCATAAACGAACCGCACGGCATGGCTGCACATTGGCTTATAATACAGCCTGAAGAGTAATTCGCACCCTTTCAGTGCATCCGTGTCGAAAACCCGCCGGATAAATAACTCGGTGTCGTTTGCTACTGTATCGTCCTGCTGATAGGTATCAGTTTGTGGTACAGTATTCCCAATGCAGGTAATCTCTGGTTGAACACTCGTACCAGCAATGGGGTGATTGAAGACGACTTGCATGGGCTATGGAATTTTCGACTCTACACAGAGTACTTGATGCCAGGACAAAAAACAAAAAGAAAGTACGTAGTCGGTTCAGTTTTTTTCTAAGAAAAAAATGAACAAAACCGGCTTAAACTGCCGACAAACCATCACTGATGAACGGGTACACATGCTTAGTAGCCAATTTTTTACCCCTTGTTTTACATGATTTTATAAAGGTAAAACATACTTATTCTAACACCTTCCCGTACTCTCCTAGTCCGTATCAAGCCCGTCAACCGTTAAGCACATCATCTGATTTTGACGTTGCGAAAAACCATTCCTCATTTTCCGGTGTAGAATGGGTATTGAACGCCATGGGCATACTTTCTCTACAGGATGTCGTAAGGCATTTGACACCCTGAGACCAACGCTTTAGTCTACCAATCAACATGTTAAAATTTCATTTATCTCTTTTAGTCTTTTTACTTCTCGGCATCGGGAGTAGCACAGAACAAAACAGCGCGAAAAAAGCCGTCAGCCACACCGTGCTGAACCGAGCCGATTCTCTGCGCAACGCCAGTAACTGGCCAGCCGATTTCTCCATCACCAACTTCGCCAGTGCTGACCTGGTCCCCAGTCCTGCCTGTCTGGGCGTGGCCCCCGGCGGAGCCGTGTATGTAGGCGTGGATAAGATGGGTTCGCTGGGCAAAAAACCCGGCAACGGCAGTATCATTAAACTAATCGATTCCAACAACGATGGAAAAGTAGACGCTCATACCGAATTCGCCACGGTTGATAATCCACGCGGTGTTTTGCCGGTAGGCGACCAACTCTTTGTCCTGCACACTATGTTCTCGAAGGAAACAGGGCTGGCAACGGGCATGGACCTCGTAGTTTTCGAGGATAAAAACGGGGACGGTGTGGCCGATGGTCCCTCCAAGCCCCTCATTGAACACATCAGCAACCCCACTTTTCTGAAAAGCCGGGGAACGGACCACGCCACCAATGGAATTCGGATGGGTATCGACGGCTGGATTTACATTGCCGTGGGTGATTTCGGCTTTCACGATGCCGTTGACCGGTCCGGCAAAAAACTAACGATGCTGGGTGGTGGCGTGGTGCGGGTTCGCCCCGACGGTACCGGCATGGAAGTGTACACCCACGGTTTGCGCAATATTTATGACGTAGCCATCGACCCCCTCATGAATATGTTTGCGCGGGGCAACACCAACGACGGCGGGGGCTGGAACATCCGGTTCAGCAATCAGATTCAATCAGGCGAGTACGGATATCCCATCCTATTCAAGCACTTTACGGACGAAATTATTCCCGCGCTGGTCGATGTTGGAGGTGGTTCGGGAACGGGTTCTCTGTTTCTGGACGATGATACCTGGCCCGCCAACTATAACAACGTGCCCATGATGGCTGACTGGGGCCGGAATCAGCTTTACATTCACCGGGTTACGCCGGATGGCCCCAGCTTCACTCAGAAAGAAGAAGAATTCGTAAAACTGGCGCAGATTACCGATATAGACATCGACGCATCGGGTCGGGCCTATCTGTCGGCCTGGGACGGGGCGGGGTATTCCGGCAATCCCAGCAAAGGGTTTGTGGTGCGGATGGTACCGAAGAACTGGTCGTACAAACCCTTCCCGAATCTCAAAAAACTCTCCGTTAAAAAACTGGCCAATCTACTAAATTCAGGTAGCGGAGCCGCCCGGTTAGCCGCCCAGCAGGAAATGCTGACTCGCCCCGCGAAGGAAACGGCAAAAATGGCCTGGAAAATTACGGCTGACACAAAATTACCCGCGGCCAGCCGGGTTGCCGGGATGTACACTTATGCCCAGGCTACCGGGGCAGATGGCATTGCCGACCTCGTCAAACTGAGCACGGAACCCACCATGCGGGAGTATGCCCTCCGCGCCCTGGCCGACCGGAAACCACTACTCGCTCAAGTGCCCATCGAACCGTTTATGCAGGGACTCAAAGACCCATCGGTTCGGGTACAAACGGCGGCTATCATCGGACTTGGCCGCCTGGGTCGCCCAGAGGCTATCCCGGCCCTGTTGCAGGTAAAGGTACCCGCTTCGTTCGTGGCTCCAACTTCCGGTACCGAAGGACCACACGCCACGCCGAACTCGGCTATTATTCCGGCGCACCTGGCCATGCGGGCATTGGTCGCCCTCAACGCGGTAGATGCCTGTGTGCAGGCGATTGGGACGCAGAACAGCACGCTGGCACTGTGGGCGTTGCGCTACATGCACGACCCCAAAGCCGTGAATGGATTGATGGCCGCTTATAAGAAAACGAACGATGCGGCCCTGAAAAGCCAGCTCATCACTACGCTGTCCCGCCTGTACAAAAAAGAAGCGGATTACGATGGTTCCTGGTGGTGGAGTACCCGGCCCGATACGCATGGCCCGTACTATAAAGCCATTGCGTGGGAATCGTCGCCCGGTATTCACGACTTCCTGGTAAGTGAATGGACCAACTCATCGGACAAGAAATTTTTTACCGATTTAAACAGTCGGCACCGGATGGAAATCCCCGAATTTGGTCAGGACTCAGTGGTGGTTGCGAAGGAAGAACCTAAAGTGGACCTGGAAAAAATCAGGAATAAAAAGGGGCAGGTGGGCGAAGCATCCATTGAAGATGTGATGCTGGCGATGGCCAAAATAAAGGGGGATGCTCAGATTGGAAAAGGGCTGTTTACGCAGCAGGGATGCGTTGCCTGCCACAGTCTGAGCCGCAACGAAACCATGAAAGGCCCGTTTATGGGGCAAATCGGCTCGATTATGAACCGGGAGCAGATTGCGGAATCCATTCTGAAACCCAATGCCTCCATCTCACAGGGCTTTAGCACGGTTATGGTTACGGCAAAAGGAAATAAAAGCTACACCGGCTTTGTGACGGAAGAAACAGCGAATAAACTGATCATGCGTGACGTGACCGGGCAGGTATACACCGTGAAAGCAGCCGACATTTTGTCGCGGAAGGAAATGGACACGTCCATGATGCCAACGGGTCTGGTAAATGCGTTGTCTTACGAAGAGTTTGCGTCCCTGCTCACGTTCCTTTCCAACCAGAAGAAATAAAGCTGGCGTTCACCCGGTAGAGGTATTCAAAAGCCAAACGGCCCACCCTGTTCAGAACAGGGTGGGCCGTTTGGCAATAGGTTAAATCAGTCTTAGAAACCCAGACCAACGGTAAACCCACGAATCGAATATGGGTTACCAGCCAGTGGAGACACTTCGGTAGCCAGACCGGTCATTAGGTTGATCGTGTACAGACGGTCTACTTTGTCGGCCCGCATCATGGCGTACCCAATGCCCGACATACCACCGATATCGAATCCGTTTCCTCCTTCGATGTTCACGTTGAGTGGTCCAACCGGAACCAGCGTCCCATCGTTTGGTGGCACCTGTCTGAACAGCATACCACTGGTGCGGGTATCGATATCGTACAGCGTTGTGGTGGTTGCACCAGCAAAGCTGTTTGTGTACGCAGCAGCTGTAACCACCACCGGGTTACTCGAATTCAGTCTGCCATCAATTGTTACCGTATTGTTGTTCGGGTTGTAGCGTAAATTCTGACCGGTATTGGTCACGATACGAATCCGGTCGACGGTTGGGTTGAAATCGAAACCAACGTCACTACCTTCCAAAGCGGGCGAAATTGGATCGCCAATGGCGGTGGCAGCACCATTACCCATGTTGATGGCGTAGATACGACTGGTAGACCCGATGGCAAACAACTGACCCGTAGCCGGACGCATATCGATACCATACAAAGTTTCGCCAGGTTGCAGCCCCGTTAATGGTTTGGTTGTAGTAGTAACACCCGTCATTGGATTGATGTAGTGCAGGGTATTGGCTCCGTCAACAACGTAAGCAACAGCCTCCGAAGGGATAGCCAAACCAACAATACTCATCGAACCGGGCAAAGCACCCAGCATCGTAGCCTGACCCGTGGTTAGGTTGATTTCGTATAATGCCTGTACTCCTCCGCTAATCATCGTCGCGATGGCACTACCATCGGGTGCAATGTCGAAATTTGTCAGACCGGAAATGTCGATACCCAGTGAGCCAACAACCTCCAGCGTGCCGTTATTAGGCGGGTTCTGGCGATACAGTTTGTCCGTAACCGGATCAATGTCATACAGGGTAGTCGTAGTAACACCCGAACGGCTGTTCGTATAAGCAACACCCGAAATAGCCGCGTTTGCGACACCATTGATGGAGCCATCAACAGCCGCAACAGCACCCGTTTCCGGATTCAGGCGTAAATCCTGACCGGTGTTGGTTACCAGACGAATCCGGTCAACAGTCGGGTTAAAGTCGAAACCTACGTCGCTACCCATGATAGCCGGTGTGAACGGGGTTGTGCCAAGAGCAGTAGCCAATCCGCTTACCACGTTGATGCTGTAGATGCGGCTTCCGTTACTAACCGCATAAAGCTGGCCCGTTGCCGGACGGAAGTCGATACCGATCAGTCGTTCGTTGGTCATCAAGCCCGTTACGGCAATCATGCCCAGGCTGGTGGAGGGATTCTGGGTATTCAATTTTACCAACTGGTTATTGTCAGTTAGTACGTAAAACATGTAGTTCGATGCCAACCGGGCACCACCTTTCTGTGCGGTTGGTTCCAGTTGCTGTCTGTCCTGACAGGCATCCAGGGTAATCAGTAAACTGAGTGTCAGCAGACCTGTAATAAAGCGGGCACTTTTTTTGTAAAACATAAGCATTGTTGGGTTGAGTGAAAGAAGTAGTAAAAACACCAGAATAAACGGTCTGTACTAACTACGCTAAAGCGATTGCCAACGATTCAATCAAATTAAAAATAGGTTAAAATTTAATTTGTGACTCTATTTAGATAGAGAGTAACTACCAGTTACTCACCTGCTTCTATGCAATAAGGGGTGGAACGGACATGGGCTACTCAAATAAACGGCTAACCCGCATTCCTGAACGCGTTTTTAGCCCGCTGCCTTCTTCGGTCGATAAGTAGTGCATTGATTGCCACTCGGCGATCCCTGAAGCGAATCAGTTGTTGCCGTTGTGCTTTGACGGTTAGTTCAAACACGTCCGGGCGGACGTAGTGGCCGGAGGGATCACAATTCTGACGCCCTTTCCGCACGTTATTCAGGTCGATGGTGGCGGTAACGACAAACGGGTAGTCTGGCAACCAGGTTCGCTTGTTGGCTGATAGCCTCGCGGATGGCCTCTTCCATTTTATGGAGGGTGGCTTTTTTATTTAGCCAGACGGGTGCCAGTTGCGCCAGGGCAATAGTCAGGGTGTCGGCCATGCGAATCAGGATGTTGCAGAAAAAAGTTTGTTATTCAAAAAGCGGGTAACCACTATCATAGTCAGCACCAGTACCTAACCGCCATCCAGACCCGGCTTCTGCGTACATAAAGTTGTTTATGGTCATAAAGCGTTCCCTGCTTAGGTTTGTCTGACCAATAGCGTGTATTCGTAACCCTTCCCGTTTTATGATCAACCCATCATTCCGTTCTATGCTTGCCCGTGCTGGTCTCGACTGGTTCATTATCGCCCTGCTCAGTATGATTGGTCTGGCTAAACTCTGGCCCCAGCCCGGCATCCAGCAGGGCCTGTTCTCGCTGTCGTCACTGGCCACGTACGGTGTGTCGCTGATTTTTTTCTTCTACGGCCTGAAACTGAACATTGGTCAGCTACGCGAGGGACTTCGAAACTACCGGCTTCATCTGCTCATTCACCTCACCACGTTTGTTGTGTTTCCGGCAATTATACTCCCCCTTCGCTCCCTATTACTCACCCCCGAAACCGCTACTCTCTGGTTAGGTATTTTCTACGTGGCAGCCCTGCCTTCCACGGTTTCGTCGGCGGTGGTGATGGTATCCATTGCGGGAGGCAACATACCGGCCGCTATCTTCAATGCCAGCATCTCCAGCCTGATTGGGGTATTCATTACGCCCCTGTGGATGAGTTTTCTGTTGGCCACTACGCAGGGGCATTTCGACGTTGGGAGCGTTGTTGGCAAGCTGACCATTCAGGTTATTCTACCGGTGATACTTGGTCTTCTACTGAATCGCCCCCTCATAAAGCTGACTGATTGGCTAAAGCCGTACCTGCGTTATTTTGACCAGGTAGTCATCCTGCTCATTGTATATACCGCCTTTTGCGAATCGTTCGCCCATCATTCGTTCGAAGCCATTTCGGCGGGGGATTTGGTCTGGCTGGCTGCCCTAATGCTAGGGCTATTTTTTCTGGTTTTTGGGCTAGTCAGTCTCATTAGTCAGTGGCTGCATTTCAACCGGGAAGATCGTATTACGGCTCTGTTCTGCGGCTCTAAGAAATCGCTGATTCAGGGTACAGTTATGGCTACGGTGCTGTTTCCGGGCAGTTTGGGTGGGGTTGTTTTGCTACCCATCATGGTCTATCACGCGTTGCAATTGATTACGGCCAGCATCCTGGCGCAACGTATGGCCCGGCAGCAGCCCAAAAAAATAGACGTCATTCAACCCTGATTTAGCCGGGCCTGACCCGTAGAAAAGGGCATTCATCCAGACTGCCCCACAGGTAGATTAAACGCGGAGGGGGAGTTGGCTTCTAACCATCAGTAAACCTTAAAAATAAGTACTGACCATGAAAAAGACAATCATCACCGCCCTCACCCTGTTCTCATTAGCTACCGGCGTAACTGTTGCACAGGGTATATACTCAAAACCTTATGACAACCACGCCCGTCCGGTTCAAACCCAGGCTCAGGCCCCCCGTTACAACAACGACCAGTATCAGGATGAGTTAAAAATTGACCGGCTGGATGCGCTGGTTGGTTTATCCCGCCGTCAGGAGAAGCAGGTTCGTAAGATCGAAAACAACTACGACCATATAATGACTACATCCCGTTTGACTCCCGATGGCTACCGGCAGCTTCAGTTGCGCAAACGGCAGGATGTTCTGGCCGTACTAACTTCCGCTCAACGGGATCGTTTATTTGCCGCCCAGCAGCCGGTCCAGCCTAACAGCCGGTACAACCGCAACCAGCCCGTTCCGTACGGTGGTCGTCGTGGATAAATTGACGAACAGGTAAGCAGGAGCAGGCTCCGGTACGGTATGTTAAATTATCGTGTCGGGGCCACTCTTTTTGCCGCAAAGCGGCACTTTTGCTGACTATATCACGACGTACCAAGTTGCTGAATTAGTCTGAATCACCCGTTTTTGATCGCCATGCCTTTGGCCCCGACTTTGTGTGGGGAACGGCCACCGCTGCCTACCAGATTGAAGGAGCCGTTGACCGCGATGGGCGTACACCCTGCATCTGGGACACATTCAGTAAGCAGAAAGGAAAAATAAAGACCGGCGAAACGGGAGACATAGCCTGCGAATTTTATGACCGCTACGAATCCGATTTGCGGCTTCACAAAGAATTAGGGTTCGATGCGTTTCGGTTCTCGCTATCCTAGTCGCTGCACCATAGCGTTTGGCCACAAGGTAACGCACTGGATTATTCTGAACGACCCGCTGGCATCCCCTTTACTGGGCTATTTTACGGGTCAGCATGCCCCCGGTCGCCGGAGTTTGCGCAACCTGTTGCCCGTTATTCACCACACGGCACTGGCACAGGTCGAAGGCGGGCGCGTGGTTCGGCAAAACGTGCCCGATGCGCAGATGGGCACCACCTTCTCCTGCTCCCCTATCTACCCGTTCATCCCCGGCGACGAGGCTGCTTCCCAACGGATAGATGCCCTGCTGAACCGGCTCTTCATCGAACCCACTTTGGGCATGGGCTATCCCACCGGCGAACTACCTTTCCTGAACGGTATCGCCAAAAAAGTAGCCAAACCCAGTGATATGGAACGACTGGCTTTCGATTTTGACTTCGTTGGGTTACAGCATTACTTCCGGGTGGTGGTGGAGTATTCGTATTTCAGTACATCTGGGCTAAAGACGTATCGCCCCTCCAGCGCAATGTGCAAACCATTACGGAAATAGGTTGGGAAGTGTACCCCGGAAGCATGTATCAAGTTATCAGACAGTTCGGGCAGTAGGAAGGCGTCAGACAACTATACATTATCGAAAGCGGAGCGGCTTTTTATGATTCCGTTGAGCAGGAAAAAGTACAGGATACCGCACGGATAGCGTATCACCAGAATTACCCCGGAACGTACTGAGAGCGAAACGGGAAGGCATGCCCGTTGCCGGTTATTCCGCCTGGACCTTCCTCGACAACTTCGAGTGGGCCGAAGGTTACCGTCCCCGCTTCGGGCTGGTGTACGTCGATTTCCGAACCCAGCAGCGTATCGTGAAAGCATCGGGCCAGTGGTCCCAAAAACTGTTGACTGAAACAGTTGGTTAATCATTGATTATTGGTTACAGCTATTACAGCCAGCAGCCATTGACCAACAACTAATTCGCCATGACTAACATACTCCCAATAACAACGCCCGAACAGGCCGTTTCGGCCATTCAGTCGGGCAACCGCGTGTTTATTCACAGCGTGGCCCAGACACCACACACCCTCATCAACGCGATGGTGGCGCGGGCCGATGACCTAACCGATGTGGAAGTCTGCCACATTCACACCGAAGGCCCCCTGCCCTACCTGGAGAAAAAATACCAACAGTCGTTTCGGCCCAATTCATTTTTCATTGGCGCCAACATGCGGAAACAACTCAACCAGGGTATCGGCGATAACGTCCCGGTTTTCCTGAGTGAGGTGCCGCTCCTGTTCAGCCGAAAAGTCCTGCCCATCGACGTGGCCCTGATTCAGGTGTCGCCCCCGGATGCGCACGGGTATTGCTCGCTGGGCCCATCGGTTGATGTGTCGCTGGCGGCCATCCGGTCGGCCAAGTACGTGATTGCCCAGATAAACCCGCGCGTTCCCCGCACTCACGGCGACGGCCTCATTCCGGCGTCTATGCTCCACGCAGCCATTGAGGTAGACGAACCTATGTACGAAGTGCTGCCCGGCGACATTAGTGCCGAAGACCGGAAAATTGGGCAGTACGTGGCCAGTTTGGTCGAAGATGGGGCCACCCTGCAACTCGGCATCGGCGGCATTCCCAACGCCACGCTAGCCGAACTGATTCATCACAAAGGGCTGGGTATTCACACCGAAATGTTCTCGGACGGGGTTATCGACCTCGTGGAACGGGGCGTTATTACGGGTGAACACAAAACGGTGCTACCCTACCGCATTGTATCGGCGTTTGTGATGGGGAGTCAGCGGGTGTATGACTTCATCGACGATAACCCCGGTGTAGCCATGAAACAGGCCAGTTATACTAACGACACGGCCATTATTCGGCGCAACCCAAAGGTAACGGCCATCAACTCGGCCATCGAAATTGACCTGACCGGGCAGGTGTGCGCCGATACCATCGGAACCTATCAGTACTCCGGCGTAGGCGGGCAAATGGATTTTGTCCGCGGGGCCAGCCTTTCAGAAGGCGGCAAACCCATCATCGCACTGCCTTCAGTTACCAGCAAAGGGTTGAGCAAGATTGTACCGTTTCTGAAAGAAGGGGCGGGCGTAACTACTACCCGCGCCCACGTTCACTACATCGTGACGGAGTACGGCATTGCCGACCTCTACGGCCAGAGTCTGCGCCAGCGTGCCCGCGCGCTCATCAACATCGCCCACCCCGATCATCAGGAAGAACTGGAGCGCCAGGCCTTTGCGCGGTTTGGTACGGTGTAAAAACATTGAAATCACCTTGTTGTTGGCCAAACGACTCCTGCCATTATGGGTGGGAGTCGTCTGTTTTTACTCTCATCTCTTTTCATCATTTACTACCGTTAGATAAATTGATTCTTAAATCATCAATAAATATCCGCCAAAAAATACAATCTACAGATGAAAATCTCTTACTTCGTCCATCCTTTTGTCACCTATACCTTTCTTGTTGTTTACAAAAAATCTATTTTGTTAACTTGACATTCACACTATTATGCAACACTTCTTCATACGACAACAACTGCTTATTGGCATCTCCCCTCTCTTTGCGCTTCCACCTCGTCGTGCTACTTAGCACACTGGTCTGACCATTGGAGCCACGTACTGACGTAAAGGTATCTCTCCTGTATCACAACGACCTTTTATTCTCATCAGCGGGCTGCTCCTGGCAGTCATCCTGTGTCCTATTTTCCTTGTTAACCGTTTTATCAATTTAGTTTACTTATCACCTATTCTTTTAACTTAATGATTCCACTTCTATGAAAAATTTCTTTTACAGCCGGTGGCTGGTAGTCACTGGTTTACTCCTGAGTACAATTGCCTCATCTGTTTGGGCACAAGTATCTCTCACAACAATCAATTCTCCCTATTCACAGGATTTCAACACACTCGCGAATACGGGTACATCGAGTACATTGCCAATAGGCTTTGTATTCGTAGAAAGTGGCACTAGTGCCAACACTACGTACACGGCTGGTACGGGGAGCCTTGCTACAGGTGATACTTATAGTTTTGGGGCTACTGGGAATACAGAGCGGGCGTTGGGAGGACTACGCAGCGGTACTCTGATACCCACAATTGGTGCTTCATTCGTTAATAGCACAGGTGCTACGATTACATCGCTGGCGGTAAGCTACACCGGTGAGCAATGGCGTTTGGGAACAGCAGGCCGAGTAGACCGGTTAGATTTTCAATACAGCCTAAATGCAACCAGTTTAACAACTGGAACCTACACCGATGTGGATGCCCTTGATTTCACGGCGCCCGTTACCACCATGCCTCTTGGTGTACTCGATGGTAATGCAACGGCGAACAGAACAGCCATCAGTAATACCATAACCAGCTTGTCTATCCCACCGGGGGCTACCTTCTGGATTCGGTACAACGATTTCGCAGCCACAGGTTCCAACGACGCACTTGGTATTGACGATTTTTCACTGACCCCGATCGGTGTAGCACCCTGTGCGCAGACCGTAACCAATACCAATACGGGAGCTACCTTCTGTACCATTCAGGCAGCGGTAGACGCCCCAGCAACCCTCAGCGGTCATACCATCACCGTGGCGGCTGGCACGTATAGCACTGGCGCTGGTGGTACAATTGTCAATATCAATAAATCTCTGACGATCAAAGGAGCAAACTCAGGCGTGGCAGGCAATGGCACACGGTCTGCTGAGTCGATCATTGATGGGGGCGGAACGAAGGATGGTGTAGCTATCAATGCCGATAACGTTGTACTGGATGGATTCACGGTGCAGGCCAGTGCCGGAACGAATGGAGCTGGTATATACTTCGGGGGTTCATTCGCAGGGGTGCAGATCATCAACAACCTCATCCGGGACAACGTAGTTGGTCTCCTTGAGCCACGCCCTAACCCAACCGTCGGAAATAATCTGTTTGACGGAAATAATAGGCCTGGTCCAGCGGGAGGAGCTGGAATATATGTTGACTTTGATACAAACGGAATGCTGGTTAGTGGGAACGAGTTTAAAAACCATACAGAGAACAGCCCAATGGTACTCGTTAAAGGGGCTGCCTTAACAGCACACCAGAGCCTTTCGGTCACGGAAAACTTTATCCATGATAACCCCGGTGGTTCACAGATATTTGCGGAGGGAATTTCAGGGGGAACGTTTAGTAGGAACAACATAACGGGTCCTACCGGAATCAGACTGGGAAAGGATAATAACAACGTTAGTATTCAAAATAACTTTTTCAGTACCACAACAAGAGGAGTAAGGGTCTTCAGGCTGGATGCTAGTGAAGGGTTTAGTTCGAATGTGACCATTAATAATAACAGCTTCACTGGTACATCTACAACGGCTATCCAAAACGAAACTGGTTCGCCACAGGTGAGTGCCACCTGTAATTGGTTTGGAACAACATCGAATGTTGGTTCTTTTATTGATGGTGCCGTAACGTTTTCCCCCTTCCTGACGAATGGTACTGACGATGCCCCAGCTATCTCGGGTTTTCAGCCCGTGCCGAACAGTTGTAATGGGTGCGTTAGCGGTGGCTTAGTGACCAACACCAATACAGGAAGCACTTACTGCACCATTCAGGCAGCAGTTGATGCAGCTACAGCGGGTAACTCGCTATCGGTTAGTGCGGGTACGTACGATGAACTGGTCACGGTTAACAAAGCACTAACCATTCAGGGTGCCGGTGCCAGTTCCATCGTCACCTATACCGGAACGGCCATTCCGGTGCCGGGGAGCGTGACACCTACCCTGTTCAAGGTAACGGCACCCAACGTGACCATTCAGAACTTTGCCATGAATGTGGACCTGAGTAAGATCCGGTCAGCTATTCACACCAGTGGCACCACGCCCAACCTGACCATAATGGGCAATACCATTACCCCATCTGGTACACCGGGCAACAACTATGGGATCCGCAACGCCATTGCCATCAACCCCAACCTGACCAACAACGACTACACCTACGATAATGTAGGGTTCACCGGTGTGGTCGTGAAGGGAAACACGGTCAACGTCAGTGCGGGCGGTATCGGCAGTTCCTTCCGGGCCGCCGTGCAGATGGACCTCTGCGGAGGCACCATCGGGGGCAGCAGCCCTACTGATGGAAATACGTTCACGGCCATCAACCATGATGTGAATATCCGATTCTCCAATCAGGGACCGGTTACCATCCAAAACAACAGCAGTCTGGGCGGAGGTATCCAGCTCTCCGAACCAAATCCGGGGGCCGGGCTGATTACCATCGCCAACAATACCCTAACGGGAGCAACGGTACAACCCAGCACAGGCCAGTTGCAAACGGGTGCGTTGATGCGTATTCAGAATAATGGGTCGAATATACCCGTCAGCGTAGCCAACAATACCTTCACCAACTTCCGTTGGGGCATGAGCGTCGAGAATTTCAAAAATATTACACTCAGTGGCAATAGCTTTACTCCGCTGGCCAACTCGACTGATTACCGAATCATCTCGTTCAATACCAAACTGCTGGCCTCCACCAGCGCGACCATTACACCGGTCAATATTGGGGCAACGCTGACCAACAACATATTCAATGGGTCAGGTGCAGTGGGAGGAACGGGCATTGCGTTCTTCAACCATCGTCAGGATGGGGCTTCACCAACCATCGGTGCGTTTACCTTAGGGCAGGCTGGTCAGGAAAACACGTTTAACGTGGGTATCGCTACGTTCCTGCGGCTAGACAACAGCACGGGTTCAAGCTCCGGGTTTGTCTCACCCTTTGGCGACTACACCATATCGGGTGCGCCATCGACCACGATGAATTACTGGACACCCGACCTGAATGCTGTCAATAACAGGTTTGATGTGGGTACGGGTTTGAAATTGGCCCGTAACCTGAACAGTGCAGAACGCGTTGCGCTGGACGGTCAGCTTTTCGATAAGAATGACGATGCCAATGTAGGCCGGATTCTATATTACTTCCCGGTTCACAACGTCACGCAGAATACAGACTTCCCCACTATTCAGTCAGCCGTTGACGCGGCTAATGCAGGGGATGTACTCTCAGCATCGGCTGGTACGTATGCGGAAGCCGTTACGGTGCCTAAATCGCTCACCATTCTGGGAGCAAACACGGGCGTTGCCGGCTCTGGTACTCGCGCTGCGGAGTCGATTATCGACGGATCTGGTACCCGCACCGGACTGGTAGTCTCGGCCAACAATGTGGTTGTCGACGGATTTAAGTTCATCGCCGGACAAGGTGCGTCTGGAGCCGCTGTGGCCTTCAATGGCCAGCAAACCGGCGTACAGATTCTCAACAACGTCTTCACCGACAACGTGATAGGAGTAGTGGAACCGACCGCCAACGCAGCCATCAGACGTAACCTCTTCGATGGTAACAACCGGCCCGGTGCGGCTGGGGGGAGCGGTATCTACACCGATGTAGCCACCAATGGTCTTACCATCGATGATAACGAGTTCAAAAACCACACCGCCAACTCGGCCGTCGTTTTTGGTGCCTCGGCCAGCAACACCCACCAGAACCTGAGTTTTACCAAAAACTACATTCACGACAACAACGCCAGCAACTCGATGGTGTACTGCGTGGCGGTGAACGGGGGAACGTTCTCTGGGAACACCATCACCCAGCCCGGCACCACGGCCCTTAAGTTTGCCGGTGCCAACACCACCATTATGGTCAGTAACAACTTCCTGGATAACAACGGGGTGGGCGTTCGGATTGCTGATGACGGGTTTGGGTTTGGGGGGAACACGGGCATTGAGATTCATAACAACAGCCTGAACAACAACAGCAGCAAGGCCATCGACAATCAGGAGGCTCCGACCATCAATGCCACCTGTAACTGGTATGGCACCACCAATGTCGATGCCCAGGCCGCTACGCTGTTTGCCGGAGCCGTTACCTACTCACCTTACCTCAACAACGGCACCGACAACGAGGCCGGTACGCCGGGCTTTCAGCCGGTGCCGGGTTCCTGCGTGAGCAATAACCCTCCGGTCGCTACGGCTAATGCTAACCAGACGGCCACCGTCGGCGTGGCCTTCTCCTACACGGTTAATGCCTTCACCGATCCAGAAAGTCAGACGCTGACCTACACCGCCAGCATTGTTCCTGGAAATGGTTTCACGTTCGATCCAGCCACGCGCATTATTTCGGGTACGCCTTCGATGAGCGGGGTAAGCAGTGTGACGGTAACCGCTACCGATCCAGGCAGCCTATCGGCTAGTACGACGTTTACCATCACGGTGAATCCGGCCCCGGCAATCCCGCTGACCCTTGCCTTCACGGCCAGCCCGAACATGCTTCTAACGTCGGGTACGACCACACTGTCGGCCACTGTATCGGGAGGAACAACCCCCTATAGTTACGTCTTCTCGGGCCCGGGCACCATCAACCAGTCGTCGGGCAGTAACACGGCTACGGTATCCAACATACCAGCCGGAGTGCAGACCTTTACTGTAGTCGCCAGCGATGCTACTTCGCCCACCGCCCAAACCATCAGCGGGACGGTGAGCGTGACAGTGACCGAAGCTAACACGGCTCCCGTCGCTACGGCTAATGCTAACCAGACGGCTACTGTTGGGCAGGCGTTCTCCTACACGGTCAATGCCTTCACCGATGCCGAGACGCCCAACAGCCTGACCTACTCCGCCAGCATCAACCCCGCCAACGGGCTCAGCTTCAATCCGGCCACCCGTATCATATCGGGTACGCCTTCGATGTCGGGCGTGAGCAGTGTAACGGTGACGGCTACTGATCCCGGCAGCCTGTCGGCCAGCACCAGCTTTACCATCACGGTGAATCCGGTCGGCACGCCACCCCCAACGGCGACCTTCAGCATTACCGGGGTTACTACAATAAGCTGTGAGGTCATCTCGGCCGGGCTGCGCCGGGTCACCTTCAACCCACGGTACGCGGGTCTGAATGGAACACCGGTGAGTTTCTCGGTCGTCAATGAGATGGCACCCACCACCAATCCGGGTCCCTACACGCTGAACCTGTACACCGATAACCCGGTTATCACCCTGAATGCGGTGCAGAGCGGAGCCACCAACCAATTTGCCTACAACTGGCTGGCGGCCTGTAGCTCCTCGACGGCCAACACCCCGCCGACAGTGGCCAACCCCGTCCCACCCCAGTCGGCAACAGTGGGCATCGGCTACACGCTGTCATTAGCGAATGTGTTCACCGATGCCGAAACGCCCAACAGTCTGGTACTGTCGGTAACGGGTCTGCCAGCCGGACTGAACTTTGTGGCACCCTCTACTATCTCGGGCACGCCTTCCATGAGTGGGGTAAGCACCGTGACTGTAACGGCCACCGATCCGGGGAGTATGAGTGCCAGCACCAGTTTCACCATCACGGTGAATCCAGCGGCCGGTACTCCTCCTCCGCCAACGGGTACCTTTAGCATTACGGGTGTAACGACAGTAAGTTGTACAACCCTGTCGGTGGGAGAGCGTCAGGTGACGTTCAATCCCCGGTACGCGGGCCTGAACGGTAGTCCGGTGAGCTTCTCGGTTGTTAATGAGATGGCGCCTACCACCAACCCCGGTCCCTACACGCTGAATCTGTATACCGACAATCCGGTTATCACCCTGAATGCGGTGCAGAGTGGGGTAGCCAACAGCTTTGCCTACAACTGGCTGGCGGCCTGTGGTGGTAGCAATCCACCTGCCAACACGCCACCAACGGTAGCCAATCCCGTACCGCCCCAATCGGCCACGGTGGGCGTTGGGTACACGCTTTCACTAGCGAATGTATTTACCGATGCCGAAACGCCGAATCAGTTAACGCTGTCGGTGAGTGGGTTGCCAGCGGGTTTGAGTTTCATGGCCCCTTCGACTATCTCAGGAACGCCTTCGATGTCGGGTGTCTCGACGGTAACCGTAACGGCCACTGATCCCGGCAGCCTGTCGGCTAGCACCAGTTTCACCATCACGGTAAATCCGGCGGCTGGTACACCTCCACCAACGGCTACGTTTAGCATCACGGGCGTAACGACGGTCAATTGCCAGGTAATCTCGGCGGGTCAGCGTCAGGTGACGTTCAATCCCCGATACGCGGGTCTGGACGGAACACCGGTGAGTTTCTCGGTCGTCAATGAGATGTTGCCGACAACCAATCCGGGTCCTTACACATTGAATTTGTACACAGATAATTCGATGATTACCCTGAGTGCGTTGCAGAGCGGAGTGAGCAGCACGTTTGCTTACAACTGGCTGGCAGCCTGTACGCCCGCTGCCCCTAGTGCGCGGGTGGGTGCTGGAGAACCGGTTTCTGGGTTACATATCCAGGTGCTGGGCAACCCGGTACGGGATGTCGTATCCGTTTTGATAACGGGTGCTGTGGGAGGCTCGCTGAATCTGGAATTGACCGATGGTCAGGGTCGGGTTGTCAGTCAGCAGGCTATCGAGCAGGCTACTTCTTCGGAGCGGGCTACCTTCAGCTTGTCTCATCTACCATCGGGTGTGCTGATTCTACGGGCCAACACCCCAACACAGTCGAAAACGGTGAAAGTGATTAAAGCAGACTAATCTGGTTCAATCACTTTCACCCACTAAAACTAAAAACGGCCTGCTTTAATAAGCAGGCCGTTTTTAGTTTTAGTGGGTAGTCAATCTATTTCTCTGCCGTGAGCACCTTCTGCATCTGCTCGGCTACAAACTGATTGCCCGTATCGTTCAGGTGAACACGATCGATGGTTAGCGTGCCCCGGTCTTTGTTGTCCGTGTTATGTTGGAGATCGTACTCCTGAAACGCTTTACGCAGGTCGACCAGCGGGAGGTTCTGCTTTTTGGCAATCTCCCGAATAAACTGGCTGTACTGGTTCAGGTCGCCATCCTGCTGATTAGTCATATCAGTTTTTTCGCCAATGGCTGCGGGCGTACAAAGGACCACGCGGATGTTGGCCGCCTTTAGTTTTTTTACAACGGCTTCGTAAAACTTCACGAACTTATCGGGGTCCGTACCCGTGCCCGATGTGGCTTTGTGCCAAACATCATTCACCCCTACCCAAATAACTACCACATCGGGCTTTTTGGCCAGTACGTCGTCGTCCATCCGCAGGAATAAATCGTAGATTTTGTTACCACCAATACCGGCACCAATCAGTTCGTACTGGTCGGAAGGCATCATTTTTTTCAGGCGGTCGATGTACCCACCAGGATTCACACCCGCCTGGGTAATGGAGTCACCAAAGAAGATGACACGGGTTGGTTTTGCTGCGCTCATGGCAAGCAAACCGGCTGTTAACAGCACAAGTAGAAAACGAGAAATTTGAGTCATGTCGCTAAAAGCAGTCAGCGAGCGGTGGTTACTTGGTAAAAGACTATTTTTACCGTTGGGATAACGGCGTACCGGTAGCCGTGTTATTCTGCCAAACAGCATGAACGAAACTCAAAGCACGTACGGAAT
This sequence comes from Cytophagales bacterium, assembly GCA_038236215.1. Classification (GTDB taxonomy): domain Bacteria; phylum Bacteroidota; class Bacteroidia; order Cytophagales; family Spirosomataceae; genus Spirosoma. Next base: position 94,184 of record JBBSTD010000001.1, read on the forward strand.
TTACCAGGGGAAAGCCGTCACCCTCAACTCACAAATAACCTGCCCCCGTTGTGGTTACGGGCAAAATGACCTCATGCCGACGGATGCCTGCGTGTATTTTTACGAGTGCCCTCAGTGTCAGGCAGTCCTGAAACCATTACCCGGCCATTGCTGCGTGTATTGCAGTTACGGAACGGTAGCGTGTCCACCCATACAAGCCGGAACGAGTTGCTGTTCGTAAGTGTCACCGTGGTATCTAAACTTTTACTCGTCCTTTTTGTACTATTCCCGTCACCCTTTTTAAAGGCGGGCCGACACAATCAACCATGAACAGTTCGAACAATAAAATTTTGATTACCGGGGGTGCATCCGGTATTGGGCTGGGCCTGACGGAACGGTTTCTTCAGGAAAACAACACGGTGCTGGTTTGCGGCCGACGCGAGTCGGTACTGAAAGAGTTAACCGACCGATATCCGTCGGTAATTACGCGCGTATGTGATTTGGCGGAAACGTCCGAGCGCGAAGCGTTATTTAACTGGATTTCAGCGGAACATCCCGACCTCAATGTACTGGTCAACAATGCCGGGATTCAGCAGTGGATGACCGTCACGGACGCTGATTTTTTCGAACGGGCACAAACCGAACTGGCCATCAATATACAGGCCCCGATTCACCTAACGTCTCTGTTTACTCAACTCCCGTCCCTAACGGCCATTATCAACGTAACGTCTGGCTTATCCTTCGTTCCCCTCACGAAAGTACCCATTTATTCGGCGACCAAAGCGTTTTTCCAATCCTTTACGCTATCGCTGCGTCAGTTGCTGAAGTCCAGAAACATTGAGGTTATCGAACTGATTCCGCCCGCTCTAAACACCGATTTGGGCGGCAAGGGGTTACACGACGCGGCTCCCCCCGTGGCCGATTTTATTGCGGCCGTATTTGAGCAGTTGAAAGCTGGTAAAACTGAAATAACCTTTGGATTCAGCGAAGCGATGGCAAAAGCCGGAGCCGAGGAATTAAAGAACGCCTTCGCCCGCATGAACGGCGCATCCTGACGGAAAAGTAGTTTGATGTTTGTCATTTGTCATTTCAACAGAAGACAGCAAACATCAAACTACGCAAAAACAGATACCTACACAACCATATTCAGCAATAGCACACCAATCAATCCGACAACGGACACGATGGTTTCCATCACGGACCAGGTGCGAATGGTTTGCCCAATGGTTAGGTTAAAATACTCTTTAAAAAGCCAGAATCCCCCATCGTTGATGTGGGAAAACATAAGGCTTCCTGAGCCAATAGCCAGTACCATTAGCTCGGGCTTAATCGCCTGCGACTGGATCAGGGGCAAGATAATGCCCACCGTTGTCAAACCCGCTACCGTTGCCGACCCCACGCAAACCCGGATAAAGGCAGCAATCCCCCAGGCCAGTATCAGGGGCGGAATAGCGGCATCGGCCAGTAGACTACCGATGTATTTGCTGGTACCACTGTCGCTGAATACCTGCTTCAGCGCACCGGCACCGGCAATGACCAGCAAAATGGGAGCGATGGCTTTAACAGCTTCTTCCAGGTCTTTAGTAATCGCCTTCAGGTTTTGCCCCTGCCGGATACCCAGGGCGTAGATAGCGACCAGCACCGACAACAGCATACCGATATACGGTTCGGCCATCAGGGTAATGACCGTTTTGAGGAAAGACTCGCCGGGCATGGCACTTTTCAGTGGGCCGAACGTAGTTAGCAGCAACACCGGTAGCAGGGCAACGAAGAAACTGATACCCGCCCCCGGCAAGTTGTGATCGGGGACTTCGCGAATGTTAAACAACTCCTTATTGGGGGTCGCCTTTATCTTCGTGAGAGTCTGGCCAAAGATAGGCCCGGCAACAATGATAGCCGGAATAGCGACGATGATACCATAAATCAGCGTTTGGCCGATATTGGCGTTGAGTTGACCAGCCACGGCCGATGGCGATGGATGCGGGGGCAGGTAGCCGTGCGCTACGGACAAAGATGCCAGCATCGGCACGGCGACCGACATTATCGGCAGCCCGGACGAAGCCGCAATGGTGAAAATAAGTGGGACGACGATGATGAATCCCGCATTATAAAACAACGGAATACCGATTACAAAGCCCGCGACGGCCAGTCCCCAGCGGATGTTTTTGATACCAAACCAGGCAATCAGCACATTGGTAATGCGCTTTGCAGCCCCACTTTCGGCCACTAACCGGCCCAGCATAGCGCCAAAGCCAATAATCAGCACTAGCTCCCCAAGCGTGCCACCAATTCCAGTCTGGATGGACTTGCCAACATCCACCACGTTCATACCCGCAGCCAGACCAATACCGAGGGCAACAATGACGAACGAGATAAAGGTATCGAGATGGACAAAGGCAACGAGGACTACAAGGACCAGAATACCGATTAAGGTTAGAATAAGGGGCATGAGGTTACGGGAGTATTTGGAACGGTAAAGCGTACCCCGTGAGCCTTTCTACTTCATGCGCCAGCGAATTGGTCACATCAAAGGGCACGACGTGCAATCGGGTGGTAGCATCGTAATCAAACACAGCCAGTGGCCGACGGAAGGTTTCGTTGGCGGGGTAAATCAGGAACAGATCACTGGCAGCGTATTTTTTGCCATAAGCGTATAGCTGATACAAATCGGCCTGTTCGATTCCGTACGTGCCGGGGTCGATCCCGGTGCCCGACTCACGCCCCTGGATGGTTTTCCATTTGGTATCGAATACCAGCGTCCGGTCGTTGTGCCGGATTACGATGTCGGGGCGGAGCCGGAACTTAGGCGTACCGGCGTGTTCATCCACCAGATGCGCCGATGATTCCTGAACGCGCACCTCATCGGCATCAGGCCAGTAGGCTTTGATACCATAGGCTACGTAATCCTCAAAAACCCGTTCCATCGGAAACAGCAGCGCCATGCTCGGCGACGACCCCGTTCTGATGCCAAAACCCCGCCCGTGCAATAGGGCTTCGGCCCAGCGGAGTGCCTGCTCATACCGCCTGAATAACGGACTCGACCGGCGCACAATCCGCAAATCATCCGGTATCGAATCGGACAGCGGTACGTCGTCCATAGCCCATACTAATTGACTGATGCGGTGCAGGATACGCGAATTCATTGTGGCGCTGGCGAGGCACGTCAGGGTTGTTTTCAGGATGCGGTTGGCGGCTACATCAGCGGCTAGGACTTCATACCGCACGGACAGTCGTTCGGCGTGCCAGGGATTCTCCCGCTGCTGCCGGACGTATTGAAACTTCCCCTTCCAGAATCGCTCATTGCTTTCAACCGTTACGTAGGCCCGCTGGATTCCCTGTTGCACCAATGGCTCAACCGAATCGAGAAAAGCGGTGATGAAGGTTTCCCACAAGGGTAGCCGATTCGCCTGCGTGTAGGCTGCCGGAAGGGTTCGGAAAGCACTTTGACGCAGATACCGCAACATGTTGAGCAATAGGGAGCGGGCCTCATCCGGCTTCCCTGCCTTGGGCAGAATTTCGAGCTGTGTTCGGTTAGTCAGCGGCAACAGCCCGACGTAATTGCGCAGTTTGACCAGTTCCCGCCCCTTGTGCATCGAAAAGGTGAGTAACCCGTCGGCCTGTTCATTGTCAAAGGCAAACTGACGCAATAGCTGAAAAACGGAATCGGGTACCCGTAACCCGCCGGTGGGCGGCTCGGCCCACTGATTTTCAGAACCGATAGCACTGTTTTCCCGTACAGACAGGGTGGTTATCATACGCCTTTAGCTCCGCCCCTTCATGAAATCACCGGCGGCCGATTTGAGCAAACCGGCGAAGGAGTTCAGGCAGAACAAAACGCCCCGGTCAATCAAGGCTTTGGCCTGGTCGCCGGTGGCGGCTGTGGTACCCGCAATAAGACCAGCTTTTCTGATTTTTTCAACCACACCTGCAATGGTCCGTTTTACCTCGTCGTGGCCGGGTCCGTCGTAATAGCCCATGCTCATGGCCAGGTCACGCGGTCCGATTACGAAACCATCAATGCCTTCAACCTGTAGTAAATCGTCGAGATTGGCAATAGCTTCGGTATCTTCAATCTGGGGCAACACCAGCGTTTGTTCGTTGGCAAAGGCAACGGCCTCGCCCTGATTCATGCTTCCCAGCAGGTAGTCATTCGCCCGAACGGGCGCAAAGCCCCGCTCACCCAGGGGTGGGTACTTTACAGCATTCACGAGCGCTTCGGCCTCGGCCACCGTCCGTACACCCGGCATCATGATACCCATCACCCCGGCATCCAGAAACTGCAAAATAAGTTTGGGGTCATTACTCCGAACACGGGCCAGGGGAGTGATACCGGCCACGTCGCAGGCCCGCACAATATCCTGCACCTGCGCGGTGGTAACGGGACTATGTTCGCCATCGATCATGTAAAAATCAAGGCCTGACAACCCGCAGATTTCGGCAACGGTAGGGTCGGTACTGTTGGACAGAACGCCCAGCACAGGCTGGCTGTTCTTGAGCCGGGTTTTAACGATATTTTGTTTCATAAATAAAGAACAACCAAAGGCCAAACCGGGTATTGAATGAATCACTTTCCTTGTGCAATCCGATAGATTTGCGCAGGGTTATAAACAAATTGAGGCTAAAATTACGTAATTTACGTTACGTTAACGCAGTGAAACGTTATGTACCCAGTAGCATAATGTTGCGATGCAGTTGACCGTTTCTTAGGAATAATCTGTTTATTACCATACCTGCCGTACCCAAAGGCAGGATTTATTTGCTCCATTTTTATGCAACGACGAACTATTTTGCAAGGCCTGGCCGTAACCTTCGGCGGTCTGGTGAGTCTTCCCGCCTGGGCGTCTGGTTGGACAGCCGACTCCCTACAATCCGTTTCTACCTTACCCCTTGCCGAAGAAGCCCTGCTGGCCGAAATCGTAGAAACATTCATCCCGGCAACCACTACACCCGGCGCGAAATCGCTTGGTGTTCACCAGTTTGCCATGCGGATGATTCAGGATTGCTACGGCCCGTCCGCTCAGGAAACGCTGCAGCGGGGATTAACTCTAACGGAGGATGCTGCCCAAAAAGCCGCTGGCAAGCCCTTTGCCGCCTGTGATTCCCCACAGCGGATGGCCATCCTAACCACCCTGACCACCGGTACCGACCCGGTCGGTAAAGACTTTGTCGACATGATGAAAGGACTCACCATTCAGGGGTACACCAACTCCGAGTATTACTTGGTGAATGTAAAAAAGTACGTTATGGCTCCGGGCTATTACCACGGCTGCGTGGAGGTTCCTGAAGTGGCCATGAAAGGCAGTCGGTAATTTTTATTTATCATTTCGTATCTCCTGAACACATGGCTTATTTAAACATAGATTCTGTTAAAGATCGCACATTCGACGCTATCGTTATTGGCTCCGGCATCAGCGGTGGCTGGGCGGCCAAAGAACTGACCGGCAAAGGGTTACGCACCCTCGTGCTGGAGCGGGGCCGCGACGTAAAACACATTACGGATTACCCGACAACCATGATGCCGCCCTGGGAGTTTGCCCATGCGGGTCAGCTTTCCAAAGAGTACCGGGATGCTAACCCCATTGCCAGTCGCTGCTACGCCAATCGGGAGGATGCAACGCACTTTTTTGTCAAAGATGCCGAGCATCCCTACGTACAGGAGAAGCCCTTCGACTGGATTCGGGGCTATCAGGTAGGGGGCAAGTCGCTGATGTGGGCGCGGGGAACCCAACGCTGGTCGCAGTACGATTTTGACGGCCCCGCCCGCGACGGGTTTGCTGTGGAATGGCCCATTGGGTATGCCGATATTGCGCCCTGGTACAGCTACGTGGAGAAGTTTGCCGGTATTTCGGGAAATAAAGACGGCCTGTCTACCCTGCCCGATGGCGAGTTTCTGCCCCCGCACGAGCAATCCTGCGTGGAAAAACACTTCTCCGAGCAGATGGCAAAGCGGTACAACGGACAGCGGCCCGTTATCATCGGGCGTTGTGCACACCTGACCAAGCCACAGCCAATTCACTATCAGCAGGGCCGGGCTCAGTGTCAGAACCGCGACCTGTGCCAGCGGGGCTGCCCCTACGGCGGGTATTTCAGCAGCAATGCCAGCACGCTGCCCTGGGCTGCCAAAACCGGCAAAATGACCCTACAGCCCGATTCGGTTGTGCATTCAATTATTTTTGACGAGAAAAAAGGGAAGGCATCCGGCGTACGGATCATTGATGCGCACACCAACCAGATGACCGAGTATTACGCCCGCGTTATTTTTGTCAACGCAGCCTGCCTGAACACCAATCTGATTCTGCTAAACTCCACGTCGACCCGGTTTCCGCGCGGTCTGGGTAACGATAATGGCCTGATGGGTAAATACGTTGCGTTTCATAATTTCCGCACTACGATTTCGGCCGAATACGAAGGATTTCTGGACAAAACGACTGATGGCATTCGGCCCAATGGCAGCTACATTCCCCGGTTTCGTAACGTACAAAAACAGGAAACCGACTTCCTGCGCGGTTACGCAGCTGGTTTCAGCGGCAGCCGTACCAGCAGGGTCGATACGGCAGGCATGGGTGCGGACTTAAAAGACAGTCTGATGCAGCCCCAATACGGCAACTGGCGGGTGGGTTCCCACATGATGGGCGAAACCATTCCCAAAGAAACCAATTTTGTGATGCTGGACAAAACGCTGAAAGACCCCTGGGGTATCCCGCAACTGAACATATCGGTGGGGTACGACGATAATGATGAAAAGATGATTGTGGACTTCCACGAACAGATGAGCGAAATGCTAACCGGAGCCGGATTTATCAATATTCAAACCCACGACAAACCCGACAAGGCACCGGGCCTGGATATTCACGAAATGGGTGGCGTTCGGATGGGTAAAGACCCTAAAACGTCGCTGCTTAACAAGTGGAATCAACTGCACACCTGCAAAAACGTGTTCGTTACGGACGGAGCCTGCATGACTTCTACCTCCACCCAAAACCCGTCGCTTACGTTTATGGCTATCACGGCGCGGGCCGCCAATCATGCCGTTAGTGAGTTGAAACGGGGGATGTTGTAATTGTAGTTTTCTGTGATTTTTTTTGTCACTCCGACCGAAGGGAGGAATCTCAAGTTAACGTGCTTGAGATTCCTCCCTTCGGTCGGAATGACAAAGACCGGATGCCAAAATCAACCCATTTTACAAATCATAAACTTTTTCACTAAAGCCCTTTCCCCTCCTCTATGAAGATTCCGTTCACCGGTCTACTATTTCTGAGCCTATTATCGTTCGAGAGTTGCGCCCAAAATACGTCGGATAACAAGGCAACAACAGGTACATCAACGACTGAAAACAAGACAAAACCCCTAACCATCAGCCTGGCACTCGCCGATAATACCGGCCGATCCCGACTGGCCCTGACGCTTACCAATACGGGCAACGAGCCACTGCCCGCCAGCGGCTGGACGCTGTACTTCAATGGCGGATCACCGGCCAGTGCCGATCCAAATATGGCCCGCGTGACGACGGTAAATGGCGACTTTTATTCCCTCAAACCCGGACCGGCATTCAAAGCGATAGCTCCCGGACAGTCGGCAACGATTACCATTCAGGACCGGCACATTCGCAACCTAACCGACTTCCCGATTGGGTTTTACCTGGTGTTCGACAGCGAGCCGGAACAGGCTTTTCCGGTGGGACTGACGGTAAACAAAGGGAATCAATTCGACAAAGCCGACCAGCAACTGGCCGAAAAAATCTACGATCAAAATGCCACGATTCAGGCGATGTCGGCGGATAAAGGGACGAAGATTTTCCCAACGCCCGTTTCATATCAGGAAACAGGGCAACCCTTTTTGCTGGACAAGCAGGTTGTTATAGTAGCGGATAAAGCCTTCACTGCTGAAGCGGACGTGTTAGCTAACGCGCTGGCTACAGTAGTGGGCACCAGGCCAGCCATCCGGGCGCAGGCTTCCGGCAAAAGTATCTCGCTCCGCAAAAAAGCGGGTATGGCCCCGGAAGGGTACGAGTTACAGATCAATCAGGATGGTGTTACGCTGTCTGCTTCGGATGGGGCGGGTTTGTTTTACGGCATTCAGTCGCTGCAAACGCTGATGCCACCAAACGCGGTCAAGTCGGGGTCGGTGAGCCTGCCGGGTTTGATGGTTAAAGATGCTCCCCGGTTTCCGTACCGCGCCTTCATGATGGACGTAGCCCGGAATTTCCAGCCCAAATCGGAAGTACTAAAAGTGCTGGATTTGCTGGCGCTGTACAAATTCAACACCCTGCACCTGCACTTCAGCGACGACGAAGGTTGGCGGGTAGAAATGTCCTCCCTGCCCGAATTAACCTCCGTAGGCAGCAAACGGACGTACTCGGCCAATCAGAAAGAAAGCATCGTATCCTCTTACGGCTCCGGCCCATCCGCCGACAACACCTCCGGCACCGGTTTTTACACCAAAGCCGACTTCGTGGAAATCCTCCGGTACGCCAACGACCGGCACATCAACGTGATTCCTGAAATTGAATCGCCCGGCCACGCCCGGGCCGCCCTGCGGGCGATGGATGCCCGCTACGAGCGACTGATGAAAACGGGCAACAAAGCCGAAGCCGAGCGGTATCTGCTCCGCGACCTGACCGACAAATCCACTTACCGGTCGGTACAGGGCTGGAATGATAACGTAATCGACGTGTCGCTGCCTTCGGTGTATGCCTTCATGGAGCGCGTAGCCGACGATTTACGGGCCATGTATAAAGAAGCCGGTGCGCCCCTGAACACGATTCATTACGGGGGCGATGAAGTACCGAAAGGCGTGTGGGAGAAGTCCCCCTCCGCGCAAAAGTTAATGGCTGGAAATACCTCCATCAAAACAACGCAGGATTTGTGGGAGTACTACTTCGGTAAACTAGACAAAGCCCTCAAAAGTCGTGGTCTGTATTTATCGGGCTGGGAAGAAATCGGGCTAACAAAAGCGATGAAAGATGGACGGTCGATATATGTGCCGAACCCATTATTTGCCGGCAAGAATTTCCACGTAAATGTCTGGCAAAACAGTCCGGGGTCCGGGGCCGAAGACCTTGCTTATCGACTGGCTAACGCTGGGTACAAAGTCATCCTGACACCCGTTACGCACCTATATCTGGATTTAGCCTACAACACCTCGTCGGAGGAACCGGGTCAATACTGGGGTGGCTACGTGGACATCGACAAGCCGTTTTATTTTATTCCGTTCGATTACCTGCGCAATTTCAAGGATGATAAAACCGGCAAACTTTTCCCGGCAGCCGCCATCAAAAGCCGGGAACCGCTAACGGCAGCGGGCCGGGCAAACATCGTGGGAATCGAAGCCCCACTCTGGTCAGAGAAGATATTGAGTCCCGACCAGTTGGAATATAAACTGTTGCCTAAATTACTGGCCGTTGCCGAACGAGCCTGGGCCAAAGACCCGGCTTGGTCTACCGAGACCAACACCGCCAAAAGCGACCAACTATACAATAAAGCCTGGTCTGACTTTGTCCATACGCTATCGCAACGGGAATTACCCCGGCTGGATACGTACGCGGGCGGTTTCCAGTACCGCATCCCTACGGCGGGTGCTAAAGTAACATCGGGCAAACTGGCGGCCAACGTTCAGTTACCCGGAATGGACATCCGCTACACCACGGACGGTACCGAACCCACGGCAACCAGCCCGGTTTATACGGAGCCTATTGCCGCCACGGGCACTATCAAACTGAAAGTATTCAATAAAGCAGGCCGGTCAGGGCAAACGACAACGATACACTGAATGAATAATGGATAATGAATAAGCCGCTATTTTTCTATCTTTTTCATTATCCATTTATCCTCAAAACATGGAAAACTCTGCAAGCTCCCAAACCCGCCCCATGCTGGCCGATACCGGCAACCGCTTTCTGTCGCTGGACGTGTTCCGGGGGCTAACGGTTTGTTTTATGATTGTGGTGAACACGCCTGGCAGCGGGGCCACACCTTTTGCCCCGTTACTACACGCCACATGGCACGGCTTCACTCCTACAGACCTTGTGTTTCCATCGTTTCTATTTGCGGTAGGCAATGCCATGAGCTTTGCCATGAAAAAATATAGTGCCCTGGGAACCGGAGCCGTGCTTGCCAAAATTGCCAAGCGAACGGCCCTGATTTTTCTGCTCGGCTACCTGATGTACTGGTTTCCATTTTTTCGACTCGATGAAGCCGGTAACGTGACAGGATTCCCCATCAGCGAGACCCGCATCTGGGGTGTTTTGCAGCGGATTGGCGTGTGCTACGGTCTTGCGTCGCTGCTGGTTCATTTCTTCTCCACCCGAACGGTTATCTGGCTGAGTATCGGCCTTCTGGTGGGTTACTGGCTAATCTTACTAGGCTGGGGTGACCCCAACGACCCGCTAAGCTTAGCAGGTAACGCCGTCCTGCGGCTCGACCGCTTTCTGGTTGGCGATGCTCATTTATATCATGGCGAGGGCGTAGCGTTCGACCCGGAAGGACTGCTGAGTACGCTGCCCGCTATTGTCAACGTTATTATTGGCTATTATGCCGGGCAGTATGTGCAGCGGGCGGGCAAAAATTATGAGAGTATAGCCAAGTTACTATTGGGCGGGGCCGCACTTATTTTCCTGGCTCTTTGCTGGAACATGGTGTTCCCCATCAACAAAAAGCTGTGGACCAGTTCATTCGTGCTGGTGACGACGGGCCTTGATTTGGTTATTCTGGCCAGCCTGGTGTACGTTATCGAAATCCGAAACTGGAAACGCGCCAACTGGCCCCAGTTTTTTGTCATTCCCGGCAAGAATCCGCTGTTTATTTACCTGCTGTCGGAACTGGTGGTTATTATCCTGTACATGATTCCGGCGGGCGGTGGCCAAAGCGCGTTTGGCTGGATTGGCATTCATGTTTTTCAGGGGCTCGTGCCGGGGGCTTTTGGTTCGCTACTGTTCGCGATTGCTTTTATGCTATTTTGCTGGAGCGTAGGCTGGCTCCTCGACCGGCGCGGGATTTACGTGCGAGTATAACGGGGAGAAAAGGGCCATGCCTTCAAATAAGGGTAGACCGCTTGCCAGACCGGCGATTTCCTCATCGTATGAAAAACATAATTTTTGTCAATTCGCATCCCATCCAGTATTTCGCTCTGCTGTATACGTACATGGATGAGCGGGGCGTACCAACCAAAGCCTGATACTGTTCAGACGAATTCATCAGGAAAACATTTGCCGAAACAACCGGGATGCTCACGGGTTTGACCCGGTAAAAAGCCGTTATCAAAAGAACATATCCGCAGCCAGCCGGAAGGTGTTGCAGTGGGCTTCCACAATATGGGTCAGGCGGGGGGAGTAGCCGCCCCCCATCGATACCATGAGGGGCAGATTATGCTTAATGGCCTGCTCAAACACGAACCGGTCCCGCATTTTGCACCCATCCCGGCTCACGGCCAGTTTGCCCAGCCGGTCCGACTCCAGAATATCAACCCCCGATACGTAGAAGAGAAAATCGGGCTGTACGCGCTTGATCAGGCCGGGCAGCGTATCGTACAACAAATTCAGGTAGGCATCATCGGCCATCCCCGTGGGCAGTTCGATATCCAGATCCGACTGTTCTTTTTTCAGGGGATAATTATCTTTCCCGTGCATGCTAAACGTAAACACGCGGGGTTCCTGCTGAAACATGACCGCCGTTCCGTTGCCCTGATGTACATCCAGGTCGATCACCAGAATCTTCCGGGCCTGACTCGTTTCCAGTAGGTAATGGGCGGCCACGCCCACATCATTGAGCATACAAAAACCCTCTCCCCTATCCGGAAACGCATGGTGGGTACCGCCTGCCACGTTCATACTCACACCATCCCGCCGGGCAATCTGCGTACCGTCTATGGTTCCCTGCGTAATAATCCATTCCCGGTCAATCAATTCGGGCGTCAGCGGGAAGCCGATCCGGCGCATCATCGTTGGGTCTACCGTGCCGGTTTTCAGTGCCCGGACGTACTCAGGGGTGTGAACGCCCAATACCCACCGGTCATTGACCGGGGCCGGGGCAAAGAAATTAGCCTCCGTGCAGGTGCCTTCGTACAGCAACTGTTCCTGAATCAATTCGTACTTGAGCATGGGGAACCGGTGCCCTTCGGGTAATCGTAATCGGTACACGGGTGAGAACGCAATCTGAAGCATGAAGCAATAAAATCAGGGTATCCGCTGGCAAATAAGTTTTCCCGTTGGATAAGGATACGCCTGGGTTAACGCCCCGTTTGGGCGTTCTGTTACTAATTGGCCCTGTTTGTTCGTTGGGAGGATTCACCCTATTGGATTAACTAACTTGTATGAAAACAGCCATTATAACCGGAGGTGGGCAGGGCATTGGCCGGGTCGTTACGCAGTATTTACTCACGCACGGCTACCGGGTAGCCATCTGGGAAGCCGATACGGAAGCCTTGTCGGAGCTGCGCGAAGCATTCAAAGCCTCGTCATCCAAGCTCCTCTTCGTGTCCTGCGATGTGTCCAGTGAAAACAACGTCCGTAAAGCCGTTGAACAGACAATCAGTCACTTTGGTCAAATCGATACGCTGATTAATAACGCAGCCATCATGATCGAAAGACCCCTAGACAAGCTAACGAGTGAGGAATGGAATCGGGTGATTGGCACCAACCTAACCGGGGCCTTCCTGTGCGCCAAGCATACAGCACCGCACCTGGCCAATCAAAAAGGCAGTATCATCAATATGTGCTCGACGCGGGCCTTCCAGTCGGAACCGGACACCTTCGCTTACTCGGCCAGTAAAGGCGGCCTACTGGCACTAACCCACTCACTGGCCATCAGTTTAGGCCCCGATGTACGGGTCAACGCCATTAGTCCCGGCTGGATCGACGTGTCGGCCCTGAAGAAAAAGGGGAAAGCCAAAGCCGAAGAACTGAGCCAGGAAGACCATCTCCAGCATCCGGCCGGGCGCGTGGGTCAGGCCGACGATGTAGCCCGGATGATCCTGTTCCTGATTGCACCGGAAAACAGTTTTATCACCGGGCAGAACTTTGTGGTCGATGGGGGCATGACCCGCAAAATGATCTACGTGTAATAGCCAGGGACGCTACCGGGCAACTGACTACCGTTGATCACCCACTTTGACAAAGTTCAAAACTTTGTCAAAGTGGGTAGCTAGTTATTCCCTCCATGAAGCACAGGGTGTTGAAAATGAGCGTCGATTGGCTTATTCGTTTTCCCTGTCACCTATCGAAAGAGAAAAATCAGTTTGATTTTATCACTAAAAGTCTACATTTGGCCAAATAGATTAACATAACGTTAGATTACACAACAGGAAAACCGAGGATTTATGAAATATCTAAAATGGGTAGCTATTGCTCTCATGAGTATAGGCTCAGTAGCGATGGTAGCTGTTTTAATAAACTATCTGTTCACAGGTAGTTTACTAATTTCTAATCCAGTATGGGCTGGTATTGTGTGTGGGGGATTAGTAGTTACCCGTTACACCGCTCCGTTGTTTAGATAGAAGGAGGTTTACTTTACATAACATTTACTTATACAACAGAATTTTTACAACCTTTTTTGATATAATTGGGTCATAAATGCACATCATTACAAACAGACCATGAGACTTTCCTTATCGCTTTTAGCCAGTTTGCTTGCAGCCTTCGTAGTTAGTGGAGGTTGTAAAAACAATGACACTGAGCCTTGCACACTTCCGAATCAAGTGACCGTCGATTCACAGTGCTACGCAGGTAACGGCTTAAAATTTACTGCTGGAGACTACGGAGATAAGCCCTTAAGTTTTACGTGGAATATCTACGCATTGAAGGATAGTAGCACAATTTTGGGGTGGACTCCCAAAGACGAGAAGATCAAAATGATTGCATCGAATGAGTTCGTGGTACCTGATAGCTTGGTGACCAACTATCAACGGTTAATCGTCACCGTAGCGTCCAACTGTGGGGGGCTACTTAAAAATTCAGCTTACTACGGTTTTATCAAAAAGAAGACAACTACCAACAATTGCACTACATGGGTCTCCCAGAAGCAATAAATTTTGTCTTATTCCAAGGTTGGCTTTGTAAGCATGATATTACCGCTCTTTTTTTAATCTCATAACATAAAGTCAGTTATAAAAACACTCCCGGAAACGTACAACAATTTCACCATCAGACATGAGGGCACTTGTTGTACGTTTCCGGGATAGGTAAGTTTCCAAAAATCAAACCGCCCCTGCCTTAATTTCTTCCACCACTGCCGGGTCCAGCAACGTGCTGGTATCGCCCAGGTTGGATGTGTCCCCCTCAGCAATTTTGCGCAGGATACGGCGCATGATTTTGCCGGAGCGCGTTTTGGGTAACCCACTCACAAACTGAATCTTATCGGGTTTGGCAATGGGGCCGATGACCCGGCTTACGGTGGCCAGAATATCCCGTTTGGTCAGTTCGGCATCGTGGCCGGCTGGCTGCTCATCATCCGTAATGACGTAGGCGTAAATGCCCTGCCCTTTTATGTCGTGCGGGTAGCCCACTACCGCGCTCTCTACCACGCCCGTGTGCATGTTGATGGCGTTTTCTACTTCGGCGGTGCCAATCCGGTGGCCCGATACGTTTAGCACATCATCCACCCGTCCGGTGATGCGGTAATAACCTTCTTCATCCCGCAGACAACCGTCACCGGTAAAGTACAGGCCCGGATAAGTGGCAAAATACGTTTGTCGGCACCGTTCGTGGTCGCCGTAGGTAGTACGTAAAATCCCCGGCCAGGGAAACTTGATGCAGAGATTGCCACTCACTCCGTTCCCTTCAATCTCCTCTCCGTTTTCATCCACCAGTACCGGCTGAATGCCCGGCAACGGCAGGGTAGCGTAGGTGGGTTTTGTTTTGGTGACCCCGGCAATGGGGGAAATCAGGATGCCGCCCGTTTCCGTTTGCCACCAGGTATCCACAATAGGGCAGCGGTTTCTACCGATATTATCGTCGTACCAGTGCCAGGCTTCCTCGTTAATGGGTTCGCCCACGGAGCCCAGTACCCGCAGGCTACTCAGGTCATGGTTTTTGACTTTATCCAGACCAAAACTCATCAGTGATCGAATAGCAGTGGGCGCCGTGTACAGAATATTAACGGCATGCTTGTCGACAACATCCCAGAATCTCCCGGCATCCGGATAGGTAGGTATGCCTTCAAAAATCAGCGACGTAGCCCCGCAGGCCAGCGGCCCGTACACGATATAACTGTGACCGGTGATCCAGCCAATGTCGGCGGTGCAGAAAAAGATCTCTTTCTCCTGGTACTGAAACACGGTTTTGAACGTGTAGGCAGTGTACACCATGTAGCCCCCGCAGGTATGCACCACGCCTTTGGGTTTGCCCGTGCTACCGGATGTATACAGGATAAAGAGCATGTCTTCGGCATCCATTTCTTCCGCCGGGCAATCGGCGGTGACGTGCTTGAGCTCCTGCTCCCACCAGATATCCCGCCCTTTCAACATCGCTACCGGGGTACGGGTGCGAGTTAGCACAATCACTTTCTGAACGCTGGGGCAACCAATCAAGGCATCATCGACAGTGCTCTTTAAAGGAATTTCTTTATTTCCCCGGTACGCGCCATCGGCCGTTACGACCACTTTACACTGGGCATCGTTAATCCGGTCGGCGATACTCTGGGCCGAAAAGCCCCCGAACACTACCGAATGAACGGCCCCAACACGGGCGCAGGCCAGCACGGCAATGGCCAGTTCGGGCACCATGGGCATATAGATACAGACGCGGTCGCCTTTCATTACCCCGTTGCGTTTCAGCACATTGGCAAACCGGCACACCTGGTCGTGGAGCATCCGGTAGGTCAGCGTTACGCCCGCTTCGGAGGGGTCATTGGGTTCAAAGATGATAGCGGGCTGGTCGCTCCTCGTTTCGAGGTGACGGTCGAGGCAGTTTTCTGTAATGTTGAGTTTGCCCCCCTGAAACCATTTTATATCGGGTTCGGTGAAGTTCCATTGCAGGGTTTTGGTCCA
Organism: Cytophagales bacterium; assembly: GCA_038236215.1. Classification (GTDB taxonomy): domain Bacteria; phylum Bacteroidota; class Bacteroidia; order Cytophagales; family Spirosomataceae; genus Spirosoma. The sequence continues at coordinate 110,141 of JBBSTD010000001.1, forward strand.
GGGTTTTCGCCACTGGAATTCCTGCGCAATTTCGGCCCAGAATGCTTCGGGGTCAGTAACGCTTTTCTGATAAGCAGTCTGGTATTCGTCAGGGGTTTGAATAAGCATGAGTCAATAAGCAATATGAAGTAGCGAATTACTAAATAATGCCGTAAAAAGTAAAATTTACCCGCCATCGGGGATTAAATCAGTAGGGTATTCGGTTAACTTTGACGCTGTACAGCCCGTTCGATGTGTTGACCCGGCTCCGTTGGCTAAAGCCCGACGGCAACCCGTGAAAAGTCCTTACGGACTCCCTAAGTTAAGTCCCACCGGGACTTTTAATTCGTTGCCGTTGGGCTTTAGCCAACGGTACACAAGCGGTATCTCAATTAACAAACTGCCATGAAAGCAACCTGCACCTTCTTTCTGTTTATCCTCTCTCTTAGTACCAATCTCTGCAACGGTCAGTCTCCGGCAATGCGTGCGATGGTTGGCCCCCAGAAAGGGGCATTAGTCATTGTTGGCGGAGGAGCGATGGGACCGGAAATCTGGAACCGATTCGTTGAACTGGCGGGTGGTCCGGCTTCGGCCAACATCATCATTATTCCGACGGCGGGCGACGATTCATCAGCCAACTCCGCCCCCCGTGAAACCGAAAAACTGAGCAGACTGGGCGTTAGGAATATCACCATCCTGCACACCCGTGATCCCAAGGTCGCTAATCAGGAATCGTTCGTGGCACCCGTTCGTACCGCTACGGGCATCTGGTTCGTGGGCGGGCGGCACTGGCGGCTGGCCGACTCGTACCTGAACACACTGGCGCAGAAGGAGTTTAACGCACTACTCAGTCGCGGGGGCGTTATCGGCGGCACGTCGGCGGGGGCGACCATACTGGGTTCATTCATGGTTCGGGGCGATACCAAGGGCAACTCGATTATGATTGGCGACCACACGCAGGGGTTGGATTTTATCCATAACGTCACCATTGACCAGCACGTCATGCGCCGGAACCGTCAGTTCGACCTCATCGACGTGATTAAAAGCCACCCTGAATTACTGGGTATTGGTATCGATGAGGGGACGGCCATTGTGGTTCAGCAAAACACGTTCGAGGTGATTGGGGCTTCCTACGCAGGTATTTACGAAGCAGAACAGATTGCCAATAGCGCGAAATTCCCATCCGGTCAGAGTAGCAGCGGTGGACCTTTCTATTACCTGGGCAAGGGGCAGAAATTCGATTTACAAACCCGGAAACCCGTTCCCAATCGGCCAGTACGCCCCACAGAGCCAGCAAAATAATTCGTGGTTAACCAATCCGTTCGCTAAACGTTGTATAAACTACAATGGCGACAACAGGGAGTGAATACGATGCGGTGGTAGTTGGGTCCGGTCCAAATGGGTTGAGCGCGGCCATAACGCTACAGCATGCCGGGCTTTCTGTACTGATACTCGAAGCCAAAAATACCATTGGTGGCGGGCTACGTTCGGCGGAGTTGACCCGCCCCGGTTTTGTTCACGATATTTGCTCGGCCATTCATCCGCTGGCCGTTGGCTCCCCCTTTTTCAGAAGCATTCCCCTGGACCAGCACGGTCTGGAATTCATCAGCCCGCCCCTGTCGGCAGCTCACCCGTTTGATGGCGGCACCGCAGCGGCCCTGTATCAGTCGCTGGACGAAACGGCCCAGTCGCTGGGTACAGATGCGCAGGTCTACCGGGCGTTGATGGAACCTATCGTGCAACACTGGCCGACGATGGCGGCCGATATTCTGGGGCCGCTTCACTTTCCCAAACATCCGCTGGATATGGCGGCTTTCGGTTTGGATGCTCTTCCTCCAGTCACGTATCTGGCGAAGCGTTTTGCTACGAAAGAAACTCGTGGCCTGTTAGCCGGAATGGCGGCTCACAGCATACAGCCATTAACCAATCTGACGACCTCGGCGATTGCTCTGGTGCTGCTGACCGCCGGTCATTTGCACAACTGGCCCATTCCTAAAGGGGGTTCGCAGACCATCGCCAATGCGCTGACTTCCTATTTCCAGTCGCTGGGCGGCACCATCGAAACCAGCCATACGGTCGATTCTCTCCGGGATATTCCACCAACAAAAGCCATTTTATTCGACATTACGCCGAAGCAACTGCTACACATTGCCGGGAGCCGGTTTTCAACGCTATATCGGAAGCAACTGGAACGATACCGCTACGGCATGGGTGTTTTTAAGATTGACTGGGCACTGGATGGGCCGATTCCCTTTACAGCGCCCGAATGCCAGCAGGCTGGAACACTTCATCTGGGCGGAACCCTGGAAGAAATTACGGCTGCCGAGCAGGCCACATCATCGGGGAAGCACCCGGAGAATCCGTTCGTGTTACTGGCGCAGCAAAGTCTATTCGATGCCAGTCGTGCTCCACAGGGGAAGCACACCGCCTGGGCGTATTGCCACGTACCCAACGGATCGACGGTGGACTGTACGGATGTGATTGAAAAACAGGTGGAGCGATTCGCGCCGGGTTTCCGCGACCGGATTCTGGCCCGGCATACGATGAACACCCGCCAAATGGAAGCCTACAATGCAAACTATATCGGGGGCGACATAAACGGGGGCATTATCGACATCCGGCAACTGTTTACCCGACCCGTTATCAGCCTGTCGCCCTACAAAACGTCCGACCCGGAGTTATTTATCTGCTCCTCCTCTACCCCACCGGGTGGCGGGGTACACGGCATGTGTGGGTACCACGCAGCCCGAATCGCTCTCCGCGACCGATTCGGGCTGCCGGTTTCTATCGAACTGGCAACGGGTTGATACCCATTAAACCAGTATAGCTTTCAAAATTTGGTCCATGATTAACCGGCCATCGGTATTACCCAGTGCCGGATCGGCGGCCCGTTCGGGGTGGGGCATCATGCCAAAAACATTTTTCCCTTTATTGGTTACCCCCGCAATATTTTCCAGGCTTCCATTCGGATTGGCCGCCTGGGTGATGGCACCGGTTTCATCACAGTAGCGGAATAGTACCTGCTGATTATCGTTCAGTGCTTTCAGCGTGTCGGCATCGGCGAAATAGCGGCCTTCACCGTGCGCCATCGGAATTTTATAGGACGACCGGTCCAGTCCGACTGTTAACAGGGCGTCCGACGACTGAGGGGTCAGATAAATATTTTTGCAGATGTACTGCTGATTGGCATTGCGGAGCAGTACACCCGGCACCAGTCGGGCCTCGGCCAGTACCTGAAATCCGTTGCATATACCCATCAGATACCCACCCCGGTTAGCATGGGCAATCACCTCGTTCATAATGGGCGAAAACCGGGCCACGGCCCCCGTACGCAGGTAATCACCGTAAGAAAAGCCACCGGGCAGGATAATAAAATCGCACCCCTGCAAATCGTGGCCTTTATGCCAGAGTTTAACAACTTCCTGGTCCATCAGTTCCAGGGTATCGACCGCGTCCTGATCGCAGTTGGAACCGGGGAAAACAACAACGCCAAATTTCATAGCATCAAACGAGCAAAAGAGTGAACGGGTGAAAAAGTGATGGCCCGGCATACCGGCTGGCGAGTTAGCTTTTCACTCGCTCACTTTTTCATCCATGAGCAAAGTTACCTTACTTCGAGGGATGTTCCGTTATTCAACGTGGCTTTTCCCCGCTCAAACGTCAGGTCGATGCGTCCCAGGTTAATACCCGCAAAGCCAACCTGATTGATCCAGATAGGCTGCCCATCCAGGTTATTAGCCACCACGGGCGCATCCAGGAACGTATGCGTGTGTCCACCAATGATCAGGTCGATATTCCGGGTTTTGCCGGCAAGTACCACATCGGACACCTTCGGCTCATTATCGTACTTGTAGCCTAGGTGCGACAGGCAGATGACATAATCGCATTTTTCATCGCTGCGTAGTTTCGCGGCCATATCGCTACTTATTTCAACCGGGTCGAGATACTTGGTTTCCCGATAGGCATCCTTTGGAATCAGGCCTTCGGGTTGAATGCCCAGTCCGAAAACCCCCACCCGGATACCGCCTTTCTCAAAAACCTGATAGGGTTTGGTTTTTCCGTCGAGTACGGTGTTTTTAAAATCGTAGTTGGCAATTATGAGCGGGAATTTGGCTTTTCCAAACTGGGTAACCATGTTGTCGATACCCCCATCGAAGTCGTGGTTACCGATGGTACCGGCATCGTAGCCCAAGCGGTTCATGGCCAGAATTTCAGGTTCACCCTTATACAGGTTAAAATACGGCGTTCCCTGGAAAATATCACCCGCGTCGAACAGGAGTGAGTTAGGGGTTTCCTGCCGGATTTTCTGGATGAGGGTGGCCCGCCGGGCTACTCCCCCTTTCCCCGCATTGCGACTGCCATCCATCGGAAACGGGTCCAGCCGACTGTGTACGTCGTTGGTGTGCAGGATGGTCAGTGAGGTATTTTTACTGTTTACTTTATTCCCAAGCACATCCGGTGCCACCGCACCAATGACAGCAGCTGTGCCCAGCAATTTGAGAAACTGGCGTCTATTCGATGCTAATGCGTCCATCAGAAACGGGAGTAATGGGTTGACCGGATTTACCCTGCTGCCGGAAATAGTCGATCAGGGCATCCCGGATAAGATAATTTATGTTTTCGCGCCGAACGGCATTTTTCAGAAAATTGGCATTGTCGCCCCCATCGGCAATGTAGTCGCTCATGGCAACGGTGTAGGTCTCATTCGGCTGGAGCGTCCGGCCATTGGTAAACGTGACCGACTGTACTTTACCGTCGTGAATTTTAGCGCGTAAACCACCCACCACCAGCTTGTTGCCAGCCGCAAAATGGTTGAGCAACTGGTACAGCATATCGCCGGTGAGGGTTAATACGACCAACTGATTGTCAAACGGCATTACCTCAAAAATGGAGCCGGTTGTTATGTTACCTTCGGGCAAATTGTTTCGGATACCACCAAAGTTCAGGTGCGAGGCATCAACCGGTTTTCCGTAACGCTGGGAGGCCTGCTGCAACAACGCGTCGGTCAATAAATCATTCAGCGGGCCATCGGGCTGCCCTTTTTCAATCCGGCCGGTGGTGCGGGTCAGTACCTCGTTCATGGTGCGGTCAAGCCCCTGCCGGTACGGTTGCAGAAAGTTGGCTACACTGGTATCAGCAGTAGCCGTTAGAGAGTCGACTCCAATTCGGTTAGCCGTTCGATTAGCGAGGTGATACCCGGAATGACAGGCCGACAAACCCGCCAGGGCTATCAGCAGCAAATATTTCTTCATACGTGTCCGCAAGTTCGGAAACTCCCCGCAATCTTGTGTTAACAAATGGAAGTTGTTTAAGATTTCACCCTTGCAATCAACCCGTCTTTAGGTTGATGGCCGTTGTATTCTGAACGTCTACGACCGGGTGAATCAGAACGAAATCAGACGTGGACGTCCAGGATACACTCAGACGCTCCGAAAAATACAGTCGAAACGGCCTATATTATTTTACCCGGTTTACCCGGCAAGGCAATCGTGGTATGGCGGGGCAAATAACTCACTTTGCGGGTTCGCCCAAAGCCGCCAAAGCCTATCTGTAGATTAAGCAACCCCCCCGAAAAAGGCTGCGCGTTCAGCAGGGGGCTGTACGATAATTTCGTGCGTATAAACAGGAAGCTATCGTCCGAACGATCGGTTTTGCCGTTGCTACTACCCAGCTTACTGTCGAACACAACCCCAACGGTGGGCGTATGACTTACCAGCGATAAACCTTTGTAGCGTTCATCATTACGGTCGCGCGGAGCCAAGTCGAGCAGTGAATAGCCGATGTAGGGCATCAGGCGGGTACGTGGTCCATCAAGCACAACCTGCCCCAGCCCCACTTCCAGTAGCCTGGGTCTGACGGGCAAATCCTTTTCCCAGGTCTGATTCTGGTGGGAGAAGCCTGCGCGAAGAGTACCATTGTACAAGGTCGGATGCACCATCAGTATCGTTTGCCGGAAGGCTATATCGATGCCAAAAGCAATTCCCCCCGCCGGGCTAAATGTTTGGGCCAATGGGCCGGTGGCCAGAATCCCCCCTCCGCCAACGAATATCCCGAAACCAATTTTCGATGAATGATACGTGGTTTCCAAATCCGGAACATCGTGCAGTCGTTGCACAATTTGTTTTTCCCAGCGTTCGAGTGCCCTTACATCGTCTCCCCCACCCGTTTCGGCCCGGAACCGGTTTACTTCGTCGCCCAGGTCAGAGTTAGTCAGGTATTCAATTTGCCGGGCCCGTTGTTTAAACCGCCGGTCAATTCCGAGAGCAATCAATTTGGCTTTCATTTGGCGGGTATGCACCTCTACCAGATCGAACAGGACCTGATTGTATACCAGCGTCCGTTCATTTTGAGCCGTTTTTGATACCCACGACATGTTCCGGAACATGAGGCAGAACGACTCGATGACCGGTTGGCCGAAAAGCGATGTAGGGTGTACTTCGTATCCTATCTGATAATAAAACTCGGAGCCACCCAGGCCGGGCTGGGTGGGCGAGTGAAAATCCGACAGTTGCAGCCGCCGGGTGGCGCTCCAGTGCAGCGTATCAATCGTCACCTGACCCAAGACGCCCAGCGGAGATAGCAGCAGCATGAAGATCAGCGATTTCATAGACTGTTGTGATGGTAAAAGCTAGAGGAATCGGGCAACGTAAAGCCCGCGCTCGAATCCGCGACAAAGCCAGCTTTAGTTTGACGATTCCGTAGAACGACTTTAGCAACTAAATCGGCATTTCTCAAACCTGTCTTCGTGTTGTTGGACAAGGTAAAAATAATCTGGCCGTCGGCCTCACGCTCGATGCGAAGCGATTGGTTAGACTGACAGAATGCGTAGAATTCATCATCGGTCAGGCGGTCATCCCGGCGGATAGTCGGATTTAGCGGGAACATCATAGTACAGTGTCGTTTCCTCGTTCAATACTACCAATTTTTGCGCAAAAAAGCGCGGTTCCAGTAACGGAACCACGCTTTTTTGCAGTGACGAATGACGAATGAAAAGTGAAGTATAAACTACCCTATTCTACATTTTTCATTTACACTATTCATTATTAATACCGGTACATATCCGATTTGAATGGACCTTCTACAGACACACCGATGTAGTCGGCCTGCTCCTTCTCGATGGTTTCGAGTTTGGCACCTACGTGCGCTAAGTGCATAGCCGCTACTTTTTCGTCAAGAATTTTAGGTAGTACATACACCTTGTTTTCGTACTTGTCCGAGTTGGCCCACAGCTCAAGTTGTGCCAGTGTCTGGTTAGCAAACGAACACGACATAACAAAGCTGGGGTGACCCATGGCGCAACCTAGGTTTACCAAACGGCCTTCGGCCAGCACGATAATCTCTTTGCCATCAATCTCGTACATATCCACCTGCGGTTTGATCTGACTCTTGGTGCTGCCGTACGCTTTGTTTAGCCACGCCATGTCGATTTCGTTATCGAAGTGACCGATGTTACAAACTACCGCCTTGTCTTTCATCAAACGGAAGTGCCGCTCTTTGATGATGTTCAGGTTGCCGGTTGCCGTAACAAAGATGTTGGCGCGGGGAGCGGCCTCGTCCATTGGTACTACTTCATAGCCATCCATAGCAGCCTGCAAGGCACAAATTGGGTCGATTTCCGTTACCAGTACCCGAACACCCACGCCCCGCAGCGACTCAGCCGAGCCTTTGCCTACGTCGCCGTAGCCAGCCACAACGGCCACTTTACCAGCCATCATCAAATCCGTAGCCCGACGGATAGCATCCACCAGTGATTCGCGGCAACCGTATTTGTTGTCGAATTTCGACTTGGTTACGGAGTCGTTAACGTTGATAGCAGGCAGGTGCAGCGTACCATTTTTCATACGCTCATAAAGGCGGTGAACACCCGTGGTCGTTTCTTCCGACAGTCCTTTGATGTTCTGAATCAGTTCAGGATACTCGTCGAAAACCATGTTCGTCAGGTCGCCACCGTCGTCCAGAATCATATTGAGCGGCTGACGGTCTTCGCCGAAGAACAACGTTTGCTCGATGCACCAGTTGAACTCTTCTTCGTTCATACCTTTCCAGGCATACACCGGAATACCGGCGGCCGCAATGGCCGCAGCGGCATGGTCCTGCGTCGAGAAAATATTACACGACGACCAAGTAACATCAGCGCCCAGTTCTACCAGTGTTTCGATAAGAACGGCGGTTTGGATCGTCATGTGCAGGCATCCGGCCACGCGGGCACCTTTGAGTGGCTGCGACGGACCAAATTCGGCACGGAGGGCCATCAGACCTGGCATTTCGGCTTCGGCAAGTTTGATTTCCTTGCGGCCCCACTCGGCCAGGGCGATGTCCTTAACTTTGTAGGGGACGTAGGTTGATGTTTGCATAGAATAGTTTGAAATTTACAGTTTTCGATTTAATCTGGCACGCTTACTATACGTATCGACGTTCACCTTTCGAGCCAGCGTGTATTCTTAGTAAAGTACAAAAATAGGCAGTACCGCTTAGAATCCCTACACGAATCAGGATTCCTTTATCAAATGGACACGGCTGATTCCGTACATTGCGCCAAAATAGCTTGATAACCTCTGTGAATATCATCTCCATCATCCCCTACTCCCCCGAATACCAACCCGATTTCAAACGCCTGAACGTAGCCTGGATTAGCGCGTTGTTTGCCCTGGAGCCACACGACCTGGAGCAACTGGATCATCCGGAAATCCACATCCTCCCAAAAAATGGGGCTATTTTCCTGACTCAACTGGAGGGCGAGATTGTGGGCACGGTGGCTATGATTAAAACCGGCGACCGTGAATTTGAACTGGCCAAAATGTCGGTAAAGCCCGCCGTTCAGGGACGGGGCGCAGGCAACCTGCTGGCCCTAGCCGCGCTTGACTATGCCCGTCGGCAGAACGCCCGCGTCGTATGGCTCGAATCGAACCGAAAAGCAGAAGCCGCCCTACGTCTGTATCAACGCGTCGGCTTTCGGGAGGTCCCACTCATCCCCTCCCCCTACGCCCGGGCCGATGTTCGGATGGAGATAGTGTTATAATTGTTGCTTCTATGGGTTCTCTATTTCAAGTAGGGCTTCACAACGGTAGTCCAACGCTCGTACCCCGCCGGGAGCATGTGCAGGCTGTCCTGTCGAAATAACTCCGGCACCGGCTGACCATTTGCCTGAAGCATAACGGGCCGAATATCTACAAACCGGGCCTTTTTCTGTTTGGCCATATAATCTTTAATGAGCCGGTTGGCCGTATCATTCTCCGCGAAGTACTTCCGGCGTGATGGACTGGGTTTTATCGCAATAAATACGAACGGAACCCTGGGTAATTTCTGACGTACGTACTCGAACAGCGTAACAAACCGGTCGAAGGTTTGCTGCGCCGTTTGCCCGGCAGCGATGTCATTATCGCCCGCGTATAGAACAATTTGCTTCGGGTGATAGGGAATAATAATCCGGTCAGCATAACGCATGACATCGCTCAGCTGAGAGCCGCCGAAGCCGCGATTCAACACCGGTTTGCCCGGAAAGTCCGCTGCCAGACTGCTCCAGAACCGAATGGACGAACTGCCCGTGAACAGAATAGGCCTTCGGGGTGTTGGCGTAGCCGAGTCGGCTTTTTCAAACGCCCGGATTTCATTTTCGAAGGGGGCATTCTGCGCAATAGTGTGAAGCGGCAAGAGCAGTAAGAACAGTAATCGTTTCATCAGGTCAATAAATTTTAGTCGATTCAGGCAATCCAAAAGCGAAAGGTATCAATGATTTTCCAGTCATTGTCGACTTTCTCCAAAATGATTAATTCTCCCCGTCCACAACGACCACCACAAATAGAACTACCAAAGAACATGGCCTTCGTTTTACGTGCGTTGAACGTAATCTTCGACAGTTCGAAGATATAATAAGATTCCTTTTCTTCGCTTTCTCCGGGCGACTGGTCTCTGCATGTAGAGAGCAGCTGGAGTGGGTATTGAACCCTGAACTTTGATGGCACTAAAAACGCCCGTTTCGCCAGAGTGGGTTGCTTAAATAACTCGAATAGAGGGGACTAACCGGCTTGCTTGGCTTTGCGACAACTTACTGTATCCTTCAGGTGTTTACAATTATCTCCCAGATTGACAGTGACCCATTCCCAGGGTGTTTCGGGGTGAATATCGCCCGGGCGTATTGTCGTTGAATCTGTTATACTAATCCTTTGGGGTGAATGGCCGGTTTTGTAAAACGAAAAACGATCCAGATAGGCGGAGTAAATCCCGTAATCATCATCGGTTAGAGTGGCCGGGGCGTTTTTCGGTTGACAGTTGCATAAGCTAATCGCCAGCAATACACCAACGTAAATACAGATGTGCTTCATACGCTAAAGTCGGGCAAGGGTTTCCTGACAGTAGATTGCAGGAATCGTCAATTCCCATAAAAAACGTGGGCGAATTGGATCTTCTTTGTTTTTCAGCCCTTCCAACGTTCCTACTGCGAAAACGTGACCTTGCCGCCTGTATTGAACAAAACGGTGCCATTCTGTTTTAGCACCTGCGCCTGTACAGCCTGGTTTACCGTAACCGTGTGCCCGGCAGAGATTGTTACCTCATCGTTAGCAGTGGGCAGGCAGTTGCAGTTCCAGGTAGCAGGATTCGACCAGTTGCCACTCTGTACGCTGACAATAGCTATCGTTACAGGAGGAACGGTCACCTTACGGACACGTTGATTATCAGAATCAGAAATGTAGAGATTACCCACTCCATCGACTGCTACACTGAAGGGATTATCCAGAACAGCGGCTGTAGCCAATCCCCCATCACCACTGAAACCGTGCGAACCATCACCGGCCACGGTCGTTATGATGCCATTAATTGCTACCTTACGAATACGATTGTTGCCATAATCGGCGATGTAGAGATTACCCATTCCATCCAGCACCACACTGGCAGGATTGGCCAGCTTGGCTGCCGTAGCCAATCCACCGTCTCCGCTATAACCAGCGGTGCCGGTACCGGCCACTGTAGTGATTATTCCATTAGTCGCTACTTTGCGGATGCGATGGTTCCCCTGATCGGCGATGTAGAGATTACCACTACCATCCACCACCACACTGGCGGTATAGTTTAAACCCGCAGCCGTAGCCAATCCACCATCGCCATTGTAGCTGGTAGTGCCGTTACCCGCTACTGTCGTGATAATACCGTTGGTCGCTACTTTACGGATGCGATGGTTCAGCGCATCGGCGATGTACAAGTTACCCGTTCCATCGACCGCTACACCCACCGGATTATTCAGGCTGGCAGCCGTGGCAGCTCCCCCATCGCCACTAAAACCAACAGTACCGTTACCCGCTACCGTGGTGATAATACCGTTGGTCGCTACTTTACGGATACGCCGGTTCAGCGCATCGGCGATGTATAAATTGCCTGTACCATCCACGGCCACACCGGAGGGATTAGCCAGATTTGCGGCTGTAGCGGCTCCCCCATCCCCACCAAAAGTAAACAGACCATTACCGGCTACGGTAGTAATAACACCTGACGTAGCTACCTTACGGATACGTTGGTTCTGCTGGTCGGCGATGTAGAAGTTACCCGTTCCATCAAAAGCAACACCAACGGGGTTATACAGACTGGCAGCCGTAGCGGGTCCTCCGTCGCCACCATAATTAACCGTGCCATTACCGGCCACGGTGGTGATAATACCGTTGGTTGCTACCTTACGGATACGATGGTTTAGCGCATCGGCGATGTACAGATTACCACTACCATCTATTAGTACTCCGCCGGGAGAATACAGACTGGTCGTCGTAGCCATTCCACCATCTCCATTGTAAATACCGATCCCATTACCCGCCACCGTAGAGATGATACCACCGGCCGATACTTTACGAATACGATGGTTGCTCTGATCGGCAATGTATAGATTGCCACTGCCATCCACCGCTAGTCCGGCAGGATTATTCAGGCTGGTCGTATTGGCGGCAACGCCGTCTCCGCTATAACCAGCAGTACCATTACCGGCTACAGTAGTAATAATCCCAACGGTTGATACCATCCGAACGCGTTGGTTCAGCGCATCCGCGATATAGACATGGTTAGTTCCATCGACCGTCACACCAGCCGGGGCATTCAGCGTAGCGGCAGTGGCGTCTCCCCCATCGCCAGCAAAGCCAGCCGCACCCGTACCGGCTATGGTGGTGATAATGCCGTTAGTCGCTACCTTACGAATACGGTGGTTCAGCGCATCGGCGATGTACAGATTGCCCATGCCATCTACGGCAACACCAACGGGATTATTTAGATTGGCAGCCGTAGCGGCTGCTCCATCTCCGCCATAACCAGCGATACCCCTACCGGCCACCGTGGTGATAATGCCCTTAGTCGCTACCTTACGGATGCGATGATTCTGCGAATCGGCGATGTACAGATTGCCCATGCCATCTAGTGCCACACCGGCAGGACTGGCCAGGGTGGCGGCTGTAGCGGCTCCCCCATCCCCACTAAATCCATAACTACCTGTACCCGCTATTGTGGAGATAATACCGTTAGTCGCTACTTTACGAATGCGATGGTTCTGCTGATCGGCAATGTATAGATTACCGCTACCGTCCACCACCACACCAGCAGGGTTAGCCAGACTGGCAGCCGTAGCCGCCCCTCCGTCCCCTTTTAACGCAGAGCCTGCTACGGTCGTAATGATTTGGGCGGAGAGCCTGCCCGGTGCAGTAATCAATAAAACCGGAAAAATGACACGCAGCACTAAGGTCGATGCATAACGGGGTAGAAAAGTTCGGTTCATCGCTGACAGTAAATAAAAGCCATGTAGATAATACCGGTATAGTTACCAAAATTTCCCCCTACTTATCACCCCTTTAATAAGATATTAATGGATAGATTACCAGATAGTCATTAATCACAAAAAAAGTTGGCAAATTATACTGAACGCGTCGGGCTTCCTCACTGACAACGTTTAAAGCGTTGTCAGTGAGGAAGCCCGTTCTAACCCGAAGCGCCTACGAATTCTATATAAACGGCACGACCGACTCTAAACTCATGCCCCGTGAGCCTTTCACCAACACGTGCGTATCGGTCATCGGGTTATCCATGACCCAGTTGTGGAGCGAGAATTTATCCGGAAAGTAATAGGCTTTGGGTAAATAGCTGAGAGCATAGTGAATGTCCTTTCCCGCCAGAATCACCAGGTCGAACTTAGCCTCGGCAATGAGTTTGCCCAGAGCGGCATGTTCGGCTTCGCTTTCATTGCCCAGTTCGTACATGTCGCCCAGAATGACTGCTTTGCGTTTGGCCGGGGTAGCCGCGAACTGACGAATGGTTGCGGCCATCGAGCTGGGGTTGGCATTATACGCGTCCAGCAGTACGGTATTTGTGCCTTTGGCAATCACCTGCGAGCGGTTATTGGTCGGGTTGTAATCCGCAACGGCGTGGCTGGCTTCTGAGGACGATACGCCAAAATAATCGCCGATGGCCAACGCAGCCAGCATATTTTCGTAATTGTATTGGCCCGGCAAGTGTGTGGTTATTTCGCGGCCATCCGCATCGCGGAAAACAACAACCGGTGACTCCTGAATCAGCTCCATCGGTTCGGCAGGAGAACCGACGGAGGCTGTATCTACAGAGGCCGCATCTACGGCAGCTACCTCCATAGCGGCTGCATCCACGGCGGGGTAGAAAATAACTTCGGCGAAAACGGTTTCGGAACGGGTGTCTTTCAGGCGTTCGCGGTACATGGCCATCAGGGTTTTATCCCGCAAATTGATAAAGACCGTTTTGCCCTGCTCAATCAGGTAATCATATAACTCCCCCTTACCTTTTCGAACGCCTTCTATCCCACCAAAACCTTCCAGATGTGCTTTACCCACATTGGTGATAAGGCCGTGCGTGGGTTGGGCAATGGAGCAGAGCAAGGCAATTTCCTGCTGGTGGTTAGCTCCCATCTCTACCACAGCCAGCTCATGTTGCTCATTTAGAGCAAGTATGGTGAGCGGTACGCCGATGTGGTTGTTCAGGTTCCCGATGGTAGCGTAGGTCCGGTACTTTTTTAACAATACCCCGGCAATCAACTCTTTGGTGGTGGTTTTACCGTTGGAACCCGTCAGGCCAATTACCGGGATGGTGAGCGTTTGCCGGTGGTGACGGGCCAGGTCCTGTAAGGCCGTCAACCCATCCTCAACCAGCAGGCAGCGGTTTACATCCTGAGCAGCAACGGCCGGGTCGTCAACCATGGCATAACGGGCACCGGCCGCCAGTGCCTGCTCCGCAAATTGATTCCCGTCGAAACTGGGGCCCTTAAGGGCTACAAACAGACAGTTGGGCGTGATTCGGCGGGTATCGGTCGAAACGCCCGTGCATTCCAGAAATTTAGGGTACAGTTGGTCGGTTGACAATAGGCCGATAGACATAAATAGAGACTATGTTCGTTGTTTCTGTGAACGTTGGGCACGAAGACCGACGATTCACAACGTCCCAAAATTAGATGAAAAAGCTGTTTACGCTTTGTTTTTTACTGTCGTCCTTTTTCGGTTACGCCCAGTCGGCGGGAAAAATTGCGTTTCGGTACGATTCAGGCCCTACCATCAGCCTCAATGGCAAAGCCCTGCTGAATCCCTGGGCGGGTGGCCTGAACGCCCCGCAGTACTCTACCATCCGCCTGAACAACGACACCCGCGACGACCTGGTAGTGTTCGACCGGACAACCAGTAAAATCAGTACGTTTATCGCCATCGATAACCCGACCGGCAGCGGCATTGCCTGGCAATATGCTCCTGAGTATGAGTCGGCTTTTCCCCCGTCTCTCTCCAGCTGGTTCCTGCTGGTCGATTATGACGGGGATGGGCGCAAAGACATTTTCACGAGCACCTCCAGCAATGTGTGGGTGTACCATAACGAATCGCAGAATGGGCAGGTCGTTTTTTCGTTGGCAGCCAGTCCGCTCAAAACGGATAGTTTCAGCGGCCTACTCATTCCGCTATACGTCAGTAGTGTCGATGTGCCTGCCATTACCGATTTCGACGATGATGGTGACATCGATATTATCACTTTCGATGCCGATGGCAACATCATTGCCTACCAGCAAAATATGAGCGTGGAGCGAACGGGGAAGAAAGGGCTGGACTACAAACGTACCGGCGACCTGTGCTGGGGCCATTTCCGGAAAGAATTCTGTAACGATTTCACCTTTGGCGTTCAGTGCGATGGCTCCGGGCGGGTGGGTACGGCACCCAGCCCGAGCCGATTGCGGCCCCAGCATGTGGGCAACACGCTGACCGTAGTCGACACGGACGGGGATGGCAACAAAGACCTGCTGTTCGGGTTCGTGAGTTGCGAAAACATGGCCCGCCTGCGAAATGGCGGCCCCAACAGCGACAAGGCAAATTTTACCAGCTATGATAGTTTGTTTCCGGCCAGAAACCCGATTCTGTTCCCGGCTTTCCCGGTAGCCTTCTGGGAAGATGTGGATGGCGACGGGCAAAAAGATTTGCTGGCATCGCCCAATGTGAGTGCCAATGATGGCTACCTGTACGATTTCAGGGTGTCGAGCTGGTTTTACAAAAATACCGGCACCACGCAGAAACCCTCGCTCCAACTTAGCCAGAAAGATTTTCTGCAAGGCGATATGCTCGATCTGGGCGAACGGGCGGCCCCGGCCCTGGCCGACCTGGATGGCGATGGCGACCTGGATATGCTGGTCGGTTTTGGTGGTACGGGTTTCGGTTCTGCCTACCAGGCCGGTTTATGGCATTTTTCTAACGTAGGAACGACACAAAATCCAGCTTTCACGCTCGTTACCAACGACTATCTGGGTCTTGCAAAATCATTGGTTCAAAGCAACACCGTTCCCTCCTTTGCCGATGTCGATGGTAATGGCAGCATGGACCTGATTCTGACCGGCGTTGGCAAGAGTGACGTTGAGGTGAGGGTATTTGTTAATGCTTCGGCTAAGGGTGCCCCCGTACAGTATGCGCCGGATAAAGCGATACTGTGGCCTACCCGTTCACTCATCGGGACAAATGATTTACTGACCGTAGCGGACGTAGACCGGGATGGCAAGCCCGATATGCTGGTTAGTAAATATAGCCTGGGTACAATTCAGTATTACCGCAATGCCGGAACCGCCGTTAGCCCTACCTTTCAATTGCAAAATCAATTCTTCGGCGGCTTCAAAAACGATGATTTTTTGTACGCCAAAGCCCGCTCGCTGGTGGTGGCCGACCTGAACGGCGACCAGAAAAACGAACTGATTGCCGCTGCGGACAATGGTAGCGTTCGGGTGTACCAATTCCCGGATCCCACCAGTGGCACCCCGCTCACGCTTATCGACTCGCTGGCGGGCATTGGCCTGCCCGGCAAGGGGTTAATTGCCACTGTGGGGGATATGGATGGAGACCAGTTGCCCGACCTGATGCTGGGCAGTCTGGCCGGGGGACTTCGTTACCTGAAAAACACATCGCAGAAGGTAGTCATTACGGCGGTGCAGGACGATGAACCCATCAGCCCCTGGGCGTATCCGAACCCAACCGACCGCTACCTGACGGTACATGCTCCGTACAATGCCCGGGTTGAACTGCTCTCTCTATCGGGTCAAACTATGCTGCCTGCTCAACCCGTTGTAACGGATACCGACACCCAGCTCGACCTGGGAAACCTGCCCGAAGGAACCTATTTATTGCGGCTCCTGGCCGAAAATCACCCGCCACTGGTACAGAAAATAGTCATCTGGAAATAAAGAAGTTACGTCTTTTTGCCTGCCTGCCGTTGGCTGAAGCCCAACGGAAACTCATAAAAAAACTCATGCGGCTACCTAGAGTCCCGTCGGGACTTTTGACCTGTTGCCGTTGGCCTTTAGCCAACGGAGCCGGTTCAAAACGGATTCATGGGTAAAACTCTTTACCTCAACGGCGGTTAATACATCAGAATATGCCGTACCAAATACAGCACGTAATACCATCGACTCAATCGCTTACGACTATGGAAAACACGAATCAGCAAAGCCCCGATCAAGGTTCGGACAATTCTACGAAAGGATTATCAGCCCAGAACAACGACATGCCCGCCAATGAGGGCGACGACGCGGTAGTGTACGCAGGGCTGGGTGTGGACAACGAACCTGATGTAATAAACCCAGGTGATGAAGAAGGGACGGACACGCTACTGTTCACCGACACTACCACGGCCCGCCACGCAACGAATGCCGTGTCGAACGATGCTGAGGACGGTGAGTTTCCAGTTGAGGCACTCGACGGAACCATGTCGGAAGACGAAATTGATGAGCAAATCACCGAACTGGCCGAGGAAGAAGAGGAAGGCAACGGGCGGTATTGATTACACTGTTTAATAAGTTCCTTGTCTATTTTTTATTATCCCGACGCAGGAGGGATCTTCGCTAAGTGCGGAGAAACCGCCTACTCCGAAGATCCCTCCTGCGTCGGGATGACAAAAAACTAATTAAACAGTATATTGATCCGCCAACAACCACACTGGCGGCCCAGTCACTTTAGTTCACCCCTTCGCTTCTAATACCGAAGAGACCAGAACGGGTTCTGATGGGCGGTCATACTTTCTGCAATGCGCTGTTGAATAATCGAGTCATACATAGCGTCGTTAATCTTCTTCCCTTTTAACTTAGGCATTTTCAGGTCGTCGGGAGTGAGTTTGCGAAGTGTGACTTTGGTGGCTTCGATAATTACGTCGCCATCGTTCAGGCTTAGTTCCAGTATCACGCCCGGTAAACCGTTGTATCGTTCAGGGCCAGCCGAAACGGGAATATCCTGGGCAAACCAGGCGGTTATTTTCTGTTTCTTAATGGGGTCTTCGGTTTCGGCTTTCATGCATATATAGCCCGCAACTTCTTTGATCTGGTCGCCAATTTTCCAGGTTGGTGTATGCAGTGAATCTTCCACAATATACGTTTTTCCGAGCATCTGGATAATGTCAATTTTTTGATCTTTCTCGAAATTACGGTACAGTTTATACTCGTCGTGCCGCCAGGAATACTGCCCATCATCGGTTTCGCCCTGCTCGCTGCCGTAGGTGTACATACTTTCGTTCTCGTTGAAGGAAAGCTTCATTTTTTCTCCTTTATTGTCTTCTTCCCAGTTTTTACGAATCTGCGCCGACCGATCTTTTTCTTCCTGACTCAGGTAAGTCATCCGGTTAATAATTCGACTCCAGTATTCCTTGCGGGTAAAGTTGACAACTCCCTCGGTATTTTGAGCATTGGCCGCGATGGATAACAGCAGACCAAACAGGATAAATAGCTTTTTCATACACATAGTTAGTAGTACTCAATACTGGTTAGAAATTATTGTTCCGACGCATACTGGCGGTGACCCCGCGCATATTGTAGGTGAAGCTAAGCATAAAATACCGGGCCAGCGTTTGCACACTACTCTCCTGTACGTAGTTCTGTCCGGCATACTGCGTAATCTGCACATTCCGGTTTAGTAAATCAAACGCCGACAACCGAACTTCTGCTTTCTGAGCCTTACCTAAAATGTGGTAAACCGATGCGTTCCAGATAGGAATTCGCTGATCAAAGTTGAATTTATCGTTTTTATTGATTCGGTAATTCAGACTACTGTTCAGGTAGATAGTGCCGGGAAGTTTCAGCGTCAGATCGCCACTGAAATTGTTGTTGATCAACGTCTGATTCTGACTCTGATTGATGGAATAGCTGGTATTGGTACGGCCAATGCTGGCGTTGGCGTAGAAAGTCAGCCATTCGGTAGGTGTCAAATCCAGGCGGGTGCCAAACGTATAATTCTGATTATTCGTCTGATTCAGAATCCGGTTGATGTTGGTCAGGTTCTGCCCAAAATTCAGCTGGGAATTCAGGTTCAGATTTGCTTTTGTTTTCTTGAGCGGAAAGCCAAAATTAAAATAGGAGTCGAGGTTTTTTCCACCCGTAATGTTCTCTGGTGTGGTGGTAGTCACGAGCGTAGTGGGGTCAATATCGCGGCTATACACAATCTGATTTACGTAGTAGGAACTATTGACATTGAGACCCAGATTGATAAAACTGCCGGGGTTGAAGTAATAGAAACCGAGGTTCACGTTGTGCTGAAACTCGGGCAGCAGATTGGGGTTACCCTTATTAATATAGAGCGGGTTGGTGTTGTTAATGATGGGCTGCAAATCCCGCGACGACGGAATCCGAACGTTCTTATCGTAGCCCCCGTACAGATACTTATTGTTTTTCAGGTCGTAATTCAGCGAAACGTTCGGAATCAGGGTCGTGTATGACCGGTCGATGAACTGATAATTGGTTGACTGTTTTTCTGGCGCGTACTCCCCATTAAGGGTAAAATACTGCCCGGCCAGCCCCGCCGACAGGTTCAGCCCTTTAAACGAATACCGGATACTGCTACCCAGCCGGTTGATAGTGTAGTTGTTTTTATAGTACCGGCTCAGGGAGTCATTCCGCACGGGGCCAGTATCGGCCAGATTCAGCACCGCCCGGTCCACTTCGTCAAAGCGCAGGTCGAAATTGTAGAAGGTTTCCCAATAAAACTTTTTGGCGAACGGTTCCACGTAGAGCAGGCTGGCTTTGTATTCATTCCGCAGGCTGTTTGTGGCCTGATCCTGCCGAATCAGGCGTATCTGATCGTTGGCGGAGGTTACCTGAAAAAACTGGTTCATAGCCCGTAAATTCAGATTCCCATCGTTGGTGTTAATCTGATACGTAGCACTGGCGGCAAAGGAGCGGCCTTTTTTCTTAAATTTTAGTCGGTAAATCAGTGAGTTGGCCGAGCCAAACTGTCGGGAGGTACTTATATTGTTGGTACTGTTTCGGGTGGAGAGGGCTTCTGCCAGCGATGCACCATCCGTACGGTACAAATTTTGGAAATTACTGATGCTGGCGTTGCCGTTGTTCAGACGGCTATTGTTGATAAATACGACTGTATTCATCGAATCGAGCTGCTTCTCAAGCCGGATATTGACGCGGTGATTGCCATTGAAATTAACCTGATTGCTGGTGTCGGCGGTACGAAATGACCCATTCGTCAGAAAGGTCCGGGTATTCTGCAATGAGTTCAGTTCCAGCCGGGTCTGGTTGTAGTAGTAGCTCGTGCTGAGTTTGGTTTTCTTGGTGTCGTAGTTATAATTAGCCCCGCCTGCCGCATTGTTGGAAAAACCCTGACCGTTGCCACCCGCTATTGGTATACCAAGCGTTTCATCATTATCGCCGAAACTAAGGAACCGTCCGCTGCTGAAACCAAAGTCGGCGTTATCGTTCCAGTTGAAGGAATTACTACCCCTAAAATCCTGATAATCGTTGAAGGACAATCCCTGCTGATTGGTGTTATTGCCCAGGCCAATAACCGAGAACTGCTTTTTGGCATCGAATTTATTATAATTGCCCTTTATCTCAGCCCGGGCAGACAAGCCGTTGGACGCCGGACCTCCACCCGCCGTTACTTTGCCGAAGCCGCCTTTTTTAAATTCTTCTTTCAGTTCAAGGTTTACCGTCTTTTCCTTCTTGCCATCTTCCACACCCGTCAGTTTAGCCTGTTCAGTTTTGTCGTTATACACCTGCACTTTCGAGACGGCCATAGCTTGAAGGTTTTTGGTGGCTAGTTTCGGGTCGTTCCCAAAAAAGCTTTTGCCATCTACCGTCACTTTTTTCACTTCCTGCCCCTGCGCCCGAATGTTACCGTCCTGGTCCACCTGCACACCCGGTAGCTTTTTCAGCAGGTCTTCAACCGTAGAGCCGGGCGGTACTTTAAACGAACTGGCGTTGTACTCAATGGTGTCGCCCCGGATGGTCAGGGGTGCCTTTGCCGTTCTGACCACTACCTCAAACAATTCGCGGGTGATGGGTTTCATTTTCAGATCGCCCAAATCCATGACCGCATCCGTAGCTGGTTTGATGACCTCATTGTAGGGAATGAACCCAACGAATGAAATTTTCAGAACGTAGTTACCAGACTTAATATTTTTGAAGGCGAACGAGCCGTTACTGCTGGCTCTGGTAAAATTGACCAGGGAAGAGTCTTTGGCACTCAGCAGCATAACCGTCGATTCGGCCAGTGGGGCTGCCAGCGTATCGACAGCGCGGCCCTGCAACGTAAAACGAGTCGGGCCAGCCGGATTCTGAGCGTACAATACGCTGGTGATCAGGCATAAAACGGCCAGTAAGCAGATGTGTTTCATGAAATAACAAAGGAAAAGTTGAGATGGTTGATAGAGCAAATCTAGTGGAACACTTCAAACTATTCACATAGTTAACAAAATTTAACTAAAATTATAGTAGAAAGTTCCCAGTGGTTATACGAAAGCTTTTCTAATGAGTCGAAAAGGAACCAGAAGGTTGCAAGCCGTAAACCAAATGATGAAAAAAAATGCTTATTCCATACGCTCCGTGAACAAGTTTATCAACTGGCAGAATGTAGGGCACCAAAACCGGGCAAGGGCAGTGACGTATCTGAGCTAAGGTGAACACGGTGTTAGGCATTGCCCGTTAGGACCCTAACAATCTAGCGTCGGTAAAGGGAGATCCCTTTCATTGGGTGGTCTGTCGGCAAAAAAATCCCCGTTTCTGAACTGACAGTTGGTCAATTCGGGAACGGGGATTATCAATAGACAGTACAGTTATCAGGCTTTATCGTATCAACCGGACATCAACAGCAATATCTTTTCCTTCAGCACTTTGACTAACCGTGAACTCAACTTCGTCTTCTAATTGCAGTTCATTAAAATCCGTATCGACTAAGCTGGTGTAATGGAAAAACAGATTGTTGGGCGGGAAATTCACGAAGCCGTACCCCGTTTTTAAACTTCGGATGGTACTTACTTTGCGCCCATCCGGGTCATCATCAATCAACAGCGTATCGGCCAGATTATAGTTAGGTTCATCGGCTGGCGCGTACGCAGACTGGTACGCATCATCGGCCGTTGAACTCCCGCCATTGCTAAAACCAGTCCCATTACTATATGAACTTCCGCTAGCGGGTACCGCCGTAAACGTTGGACGCGTTTGCGGCTTCACGAATAAATTCTGAATAACGAGGTCGTTCCGGCGGCTCCGGTCGTCAATCAGGGCGTGCATACCAACGGGGTAGGATACTTCTTCCAGCAAATCCTGCGACGTGCGCGTCACCTGTTTCTCGCCCTGCTCGTTTAGAAACTCAAAATCCCAGCTCAGCACCATAATACGCGAACCCAGTGTATTCAATTTACGAATGAGGGGCACGTAATCACCATCGGACGTAATGAGCACAACGACATCGAATTTCTTATACTGAGCCAGTTCAAACGCTTCCAGCGCCAGCCATACATCAATCCCTTTTTCCTGCCGGTATCCCTGATACGTTTTTACGGGCAGGTAATGCGTGACGACCCCTTCCGACATCAGGATATCGTCGAAAAGGCGGTCGTAAAACAGTTGGTTGCCGCGCTGATTGGCTTCGTGCGCATTGAGCCGCCCCCGGAAATAGTGGGCATCCACAATCTGACAAAGTCGCTCGTTGACCCCCTCCTCTTCGGCTACCTGACGACGAATGAAAGCGTGTAATCCGGAAATACTGATGCGGCTGCGACGTTCGTGAGAATAGTTATAATAATTACTTACATGCAAAAAATAGTTACCGTCATAAAAAACCCCAATACGGGTTAATGTTGATGCTGAGGGCATGTTTTACCTAAAATTATATAGTTGTATAAAT
>JBBSTD010000002.1:0-130829 GCA_038236215.1 Cytophagales bacterium
AGAAGCTGTTTGAGTTAGCGATTTGAGAAACGAGAAAGCCGCCAATCGGGGTTTAAGTTGTGTGAAGCAACCTTATTCCTCCGACCTGACGGCCTCTCAATGGCAAGGTATCGAAAAACTTATTTGTGTCAAACGAAAAAGCGTTTGGCCCCTTCAACGTGTTATCGAAGCCATCTTTTATCTGACCAAAAACGGGATTATCTGGCGTGATTTGCCCGATGGGTTTCCACCCTGGCAAACTGTGTACTGGTACTTTAGGAAGTGGAGCAAAGACAATACATGGGTACTGATTGCCAACGAGTTGACGATGCTTCACCGCCTTAGAGTGGACAAAAAGCCTGTCCCAACAGTGGCCGTGATTGACTCGCAGAGCCGGTCCGCCGGTGCGGTCAAAAACTCCTCGACCGCCACCAGACACATTGGCTTTGATGGCGGTAAACTTATCAAAGGCCGTAAGCGATTTTTGATGGTCGATACGATGGGGCATTTGCTGTGGACCGACGTTCGTCCAGCCAACGTTCACGATGGGCAGGCAGGCGTTACGTTTTGGGAGCAGGCTGAGCATATCAATCCGTTGCTGGACGATCTGGTGTTGATGTATGCTGACAGTACGTTCGGCGGCCATTTCAAGGAACAGTTGGAAACGATTTATGATATGCACGTTGTGATTTCAAAGACTCCGATTGCGAATCAACCTGCTATTGGTGAGTTAGTTATCCATAAGTGGCGATGGATAGTTGAGCGCACGATTAGCTGGTTAAGTAATAATCGCAGGTTGGCCAAAGACTACGAACGAACGATTCTGTCAGCTCAAAGTTTCATTTGGATTGCCCACATCAGGCGTACCGTCAGACACGCCTTTTACTAACTCAAACAGCTTCTGATTTATGAAAAGAATTTTCTACCTGATTACCTTTCTGGCGAGCAACCTTGCCTGGGCCCAATCCAATATGGTTGTTACCAACACAAACGCCGATGCTGTTATGGCAGGCAATTACAATCCGGCCAGCTATAACTCCGGAATCAATGCGTTACCATCTGCGATTGCGGCAGATCTCAATCAGTCTATTTCCGCCGATTCGCTGAGGACCTACGTACGTAAGTTAGCCTCGTTCACCAATCGAAATACCAGTAGCTTATTTAACACATCGACCACTACGGGTTTAGGAGCTGCCAATAACTGGGTAGAAGCAAAGTTTAGGCAACTGAGTGCCCAGCGCAATAACCGACTGCTGGTTTCCCGAATGAATTTTACTGCCACTGTCTGCTCTGCAACAAAGACGTATAACGAAGTATTCGCGGTTTTGCCGGGTACCGACCTAACCGACAAGTCAATTATCATTGTAGAAGGGCACATGGATTCCCGTTGCGAGAGTAGCTGTGACCCAAACTGCAACGCACCTGGTGTTTCAGACAATGCCACGGGGTCTGCACTAGTACTGGAAGCAGCCAGGGTCTTATCGAAATATAACCTGAAGGCCACCGTCGTTTTTTTGCTAACGGTAGGAGAAGAACAGGGGTTGTATGGCAGTACCGCATTTGCCAACTATTCGTATAGCAAAAGCCGTAACATTAGAATGGTCATGAATAATGATATTGCCGGTACTACGCTTTGTGGTCCCTGTTCATCGGCTCCATCCTGTGCACCGGGAAACGTGGCTACCAACAGCCTGCGGATTTTCTCCTACGGCAGTACCAACTCCATTCATAAGCAGTTGGTACGCTTTGTAAAGCTGGAATATGGAGAGCAGATAAAGCCAATAGCGGCTGTACCCATGACGATTAACATTATGAGTGCCGAAGATCGCACCGGTCGCTCAAGTGACCATGTCCCTTTCCGGAGTAAGGGCTACGCGGCAATGAGGGTTATTAGCCAGAATGAAAATGGCGATGGGTCAAGTAGTTGCGGTATCGTTCATACGGTTAAAGACAATGAGCAGATTGACACGAATAACGATGGTATTCTGGACGACTTCAGCGTCGACTTCGACTATCTGGCCCGCAATGTGGTCATCAATACCAACGCCATTGCCATGGCTGCACAATCCGTGAAAGCGCCTACCAGTTTTACCGCGAAGTACGTTAGCCCAAACAAAATTTCACTGACCATCACGGACGCTACCAATGCCCCTGCTTACCGGGTTGCCCTGCGCTCATCGACCAACGACTGGGATTCGGTGTACACAGTTACCGGCAAAGAGCCTTCGGTTATTTTCGTTGGCAATGGAAGCACCATACGGTATGTTAGTGTGGCCTCCGTGAACGCCAACAGCGTAGAAAGTCTCTTTTCGGGCGAAATATCCGTTACGGTGCCAGTTACCACCCCTGCAACGAATCAGGTGGCGGGGCTCAATTTTACAAATCAGCTATTGAGAGCACCCGCGTCGCCAATAGCGGGAATTGAAATTCTCCGCAACTACCCAAACCCATTTGATGAGTCGACCTATGTCGTGTTGAAAAATGAGGCCGAACAGCAATTCAACGAGGCTTATCTCACCATCAGAAAAGGCGATGGAACATTAGTTGAGAAAAGAAAAATCCAGATTAAGCCGGGTCTTAACGAGTACTTGTTCGATTATAAAAATGAGGGCCGGATAGAAATATTCTATTATACATTCGAAGCTGACAACCAAGTGCTTGCCACCAACCGGATGATGATGAGGCAGTAATAATTCCTTCCGTTCGTTGTGCCAGGACCTTTTCCAGCAAGCTATCGTGCTACCGGGAAAGGTCCTGGCATTTTACGGTTACCGGTCGCCCAAAAGTATCCGGAACAACCCCGGCTTGCCTACCTTTCTTTCTGTCTAACCGCGTAACATTTTTTTGCTGGGCGACAGGTAATGTTGAGTGTATGTTTTTTTTTGGTTAACAATGCGCACTAAGGATGTTGTAAACAGCTTTTGTAAAAACTGGTTTACATTTGCCTTATGTCCGACTCAATCGCCAATCTACAAGCCGACTGGAATCGGCACTATAAACAGCGTACTGACACGTATCAATCCGGTCAGTTATCGTTTATACCAAATCTATTGCCGCAAACAGCCGTACAGTTCACGGTGTACCAAACGCTCGACATTCTACATAAGCGATTGGGAAATGATGTGCTGCGAAAAGCATTGAATCCCACCGAAACCGTTGAAAGTCCGGCCAGCCAATATTCAGATGGGTCGTGGCTAAAGAAAAGCAATATGGTCGGGGTCAACGTTCGGACTATTGGCTCCTTCTGGAATCTTGTCAATTATACCCTCACCTTACCCGCCTGTCATGATAGTATTCACCTATTGCCGATCTGGGAACCGGGCGTAGTTGGTAGTTTATATGGCATGGTAAGCTGGCAGATAAACCCGGAGTTTTTCGACGTATCGCTGGCTAGTTTCGTTCCCGCACTCGATTCGGTTGAGAAGCAGTTGAAAGTCGTCACAAACCTGATTCATGCTCTGGGTCGAACCATTGGTATGGACGTCATTCCGCACACCGACCGCCTTTCCGAGATGGTGCTGGCTTGTCCATCCTTATTTGAGTGGGTTCAGCGGGATGTGAAACACGGAAAACCCGCCGAACTGGCCGATCACTCTAGCTACGTTTACCGGTACGTGGAAGAAGCCATCTGGCAGTTCCTGAAATTTCACGGCGCGGCCGATAGCAGCCAGCTGACATTTACAAAAGACACTTTTTTCTCGACGGATATTGTCATCCTGACCGATGAGCAACGCCTGCATATATTGTTTGGCTACCCAAACGACCACGGCGGACGGCTGAACCGGCGGCTGGCACTTATCAGGCACCTGGTGGCGCAGGGATTTGAAACCCTGCCCATGACGATGGCCCCGCCCTACCGGGGTATCCATATTGATTCCAACGATTTTGTGGTGGATGATTTTGGCCAAACATGGTATCAGTACGCGTTCGATAAGCCAGAGCCTATGTCGCGGGTGTTTGGACCATTGGCCCGGTACCGGTTCTACGAATCGAAGGATACTAATGAGCATTGGGAGCTGGATTTCGACCGACCCAACGTGCCCGCCTGGGACTATATCTGCCGGAAAGTAGCCGACTGTCAGCGAACGTACAACTTCGATTTCATGCGGGGTGATATGGCACATGTGCAGATGAGACCGGGTGGCGTACCTGCCGAAATAGACAACTACTATGACCCGTTAAGGGCGATCAAGAAATACGTCCAGGCGAACGGTGCATCCCATTACGCCTTCTTCGCCGAAACGTTCCTGGCTCCTCCCGACACGATGGGCTACGGCAATGAAGCCGACCATCTGGATGCTATCGAAGCCGATTCGACCCTGGGTGATCTACAGTCGCTGGTGGTTGGATCGAAGGCGTTCGGCCACCAGTTTGCTCAATACGATGCCTATTTGAGAACGCGCCGGTTTGCCCCTAATTTCACGGTGATGACGGCCGACAAGGATGACCCCCGTTTCGATGAATTTTACCGGACGGGTAATCTATTTCGGTACTTCACGGCTCTTTTTCTGACTGATATGCCCAGTTACGTAGGATTGGGTTTCGAGGTGCGGAACCTACACGAACAGCGGGGGACCAATGAGGAATACACCAAACTGTACGTGTTTAGAATAGAGGACGAACGGCAGCCCGATAAGGTAACCCACGGTCCTTTTGAATGGGGACAAAATGCCGATCAGTTCATGGCTATCCTGCGGGTGCGCCAGTTTGCCGAAGGTATTTGGCCGGATATTGCCGGTAAAGAAACGACCTGGATTCTCCCCCCCGGCCGCACAAAAAAATACATCGTCTGGACCCAAACCGGGCAAGCCGACATGGACGCACCGAACTACGTTTTTGCCGCCAGTATGACGGGAACACTTCCTAAAAAGATAGCGGAAATCCCGCGTGGAAAAGTCGTTTTCGAGGAAGACGGGTGCCGAATTTACAAGATGTCGTAACTAGGAAACGCGAATGCTCTTCATAACGACCTCCTCACCGACCCAGCTAATGGAATCTCGATTGATCTGAAAACGGTATTTTGGTAGTGGATTGACCGTACCTTTGCTGCATGAATCGTAACTTCTTTGATGGCCTGAATTTTGCGTCCAAGCTAACGCCCAAACGGGTGGCGAATGCGCTGAAGGTGCTGTCGAGTTATTATGTGGCGAAGCAAACGGGTAAGCCGGTACAGCGGGGTTTGCCTATGTCCATCTCGTTTGAGCCGACAACAAGCTGCAATCTGCGCTGTCCCGAATGCCCCAGCGGGCTCCGGTCGTTTACCCGCCCCACGGGGATGCTGGGTGAGGAACTTTACAAACGCACCATCGACGAACTGCACGACACCCTGCTGTACCTGATTTTCTACTTCCAGGGCGAGCCCTATTTGCACCCGCAGTTTCTGGACCTGGTCCGGTACGCCACGGAGCGGAACATCTACACCGCTACCAGCACCAACGCCCATTACCTGACCGATGCCAATGCCCGTAAAACGGTAGAGTCAGGTCTGGACCGGCTCATTATCTCGATTGATGGCACTACGCAGGAGGTGTACCAGCAATATCGGGTGGGGGGAAAACTGGAAAAAGTACTGGAAGGAACGAAGAATATTCTGCGCTGGAAAAAAAAACTAAAATCCCGCACGCCCCATGTTGTCTTTCAGTTTCTGGTGGTGAAACCCAACCAACATCAGATTGCCGAAGTTAAAAAATTGGCCCGTGAACTGGGCGTGGACGAAGTAGGGCTGAAAACCGCCCAGATTTACGACTATGAACAGGGCAATGAACTCATCCCTTCGCTGGACGAATACAGCCGCTATGCCCCTCAAACCGACGGTACTTACCAAATTAAGAACGGCTTCGGCGACCATTGCTGGAAGATGTGGCACTCGTGTGTTATTACCTGGGATGGCTTAGTGGTACCGTGCTGCTTCGACAAGGACGCCCATCACCGGCTCGGCGATTTACAAATCCAATCTTTCGCCGACCTCTGGCACGGCCCGGCCTATCAGGACTTCCGCGAAACCCTGTTTCGCTCCCGTTCCGAGATTGAGATGTGTCGAAATTGCACGGAGGGAACAAAAGTGTGGGCGTAACAGGTAATTTTGACTGAGTGACTGATAGAATGAGTGAATACGCTCCTTAGGCAGCTATTCACTCATTCTATCAGTCACTCAGTCAAAACTTTAAATCCTTGTAGCTAATCAACTGAATGCCTTTTGTTTTGATAAGTGCCTTCACGCGGGCGTTGGTCCAGCAATCGGTTACGCCCTGCCGGTCCTGAGCCACCTGTTCGTAGCCGATGTGGTGAATGGCCCGGAGTTCGGGCGTATTTAGGCCGGGGTGGTCAACAAACAGGTATATTTTTCCTGCTTCCAAACGTTCGAGCATCTTCGTAAAGCTGTCGATTTTCTCCTCCGACGTAGCATGTGCGCCAATGTACCCGATGCTGATTACGCCCTTTGCTACTGGATCAATATCGATTTTATACTCCTCCGCCAGTTTTTTGACCAGTGCTTTCACGTCATCGCCCATACTGGTGCAGCCCATATGACCGGAAATATGACTGATGCGTGGAATCTTTTTCAGGGCCAGCTCAATCTGCGCCCGAAACTCCCTCTCTACATCGGCCAGTTGCCATTTATTTTCGACAACCGAGCGTTTTGGATAGTTTTTGTTCGGGTAAATCATGGGATAAAAATACCCGTCAGTATCCCGTAGGCTGGGGCAATTGGAAATGGGACGCCATTTTAGGTTATCCCACTCACTACTGAGGGTCAGGTGAATACCCACATCCACTGTCGGACTTTCGGCCAGCATCTGAACCGCTTCTGGAAACCAGGGCGATGGTACGAGCACCTCAATAGACGTTTCAATACCGTCTTTATAGCAGGTAATCAGTGCCTCATTGCCACTGTGTGCATAGCCCATATCGTCGCCCCGGATAATCAATCGGGGCGGGGTTTGGGAAAAGGCCGTGTTAATAAGCAATAGGGAAAAGAGAAGATGCCTCATTTTGTACGCTCAATCGTCATTATCATCGTCACCATCGCCTTTTTTCCCTAATCGCACAAAAGCACCTCGCCGGGGGGCGGGCATAACGCTCTTTTCTCCCCGCACCGTTTGCCAGACAATCTCACCGAAAACAAGGTCATCAATATCATCGGGATGAGTCAGGTTAAACAGCGACGAGCGTTTGGAGTTTCGGTTAACAGCCACATTTTTCTCGTTGATATTAATGCCCGCTTCACGTGCTTTAAACGGCGTTGAGTCCGCCTTCTTGGCGAAACATCGCCACATGGGTGTAGCAGCCGCATCGTACTGGCTCATGGGCTTGAGACCAAGAATCAGTTCCATGGTGCGCAACATACCCGAAGTCGAATACATGGTGTGATCGACAAATCTCCGCTTTACAAATCCCCCGGCCATAAAGGCAATGGAGCGGTGCGCATCTACATGGTCGGGGCCATTCTGGGCATCATCTTCGAGAATAAACACAACGGATTCGTTCCAGATGGGACTTTTGGACAGATGTTCGACAAATCGTCCAACGGCCAGATCATTATCGGCAACGGCAGCTTCGGGTGTTGGCATACCCACCCGTGCCCCCGATGTATGGTCGTTGCCAAACCGCACGGTGCTAAGTCTTGGTAATTTGTTGGCCGCTACCAGTTCATCAAAATCTTTCTCCCAGGCTTCTTCCCGCTTTACATCCAGGTAACCCAGATTGAACCCCTTGAAACCGGGGCAGAAATGGTTTTCCAGCACGTTTATGTTTGCTTTAGCATCGTCGGCAAACCAGCCGTAACTACGATAGGATACACCGGCTCGCTGTGCGTGATCCCAGATAAACCCATCCCGTGGGTGAGCAATTTCTTTGCTACCCTCATAATCATACGTACCACCCCGGCCACCGTAACTGGTTACCCAGTTTTTTTCGATGTAGTCATTAGCGTACGCTGCCGACGACCAGTTGTGCCCATCGGCACTGACTTCGGCATCCACATAGAAATTATCCAGCAACACGAACTCTTTAGCCAGCGCGTGCTGATTTGGCGTTATTTTCTGGGGGAACAAACAAAGTGAAGCATCGCCGTTACCTTCCTTTACATCACCCATAATCTGGTCGTAGGTACGATTTTCTTTGATGATATAGAATACGTATTTGATGGATGAAGGAGCACCAACCCGCATCGGGATTGGGTTACCCGCTTCCCCTTCGGCCTGGAGTTCTTTTGTTTTGGTGTAGGGTGTATTGGCGTAAACCAGCCGGGAATAGGCCGCTAAAACTTCGGTGCCGGGTACGTCGATGAAGGAAAGTGTTCCTTTAAACAACCCACCGATGTACTGAACCGGACCGGGGTTTGCCTGTGGGTTGGGGCCAACTTCCTGCGCCGTTCGGGATTTCACGGGGTTTGGCCCGCGGGGATTGGCTCTGGAGGAGAACCCTTTCCCGTTCGTTACAAAAACTTTCGAGCCAATCACCTTCACGGCCGTTGGATACCAGCCCGTTGGAATGAACCCGCTGGACTGGCTATGGCCTTTGCGGGTTACATCGAACACGGCCAGGCAATTATTATCCGCATTGGCAATGTACAGGGTATTTTGATCGTCGCTCAGGGCGAGTCCATTGGGCGTGGTACCTACCGGCGCATTGGGGAAGAGCGAAGATGTGAGCGTTTCAATAACCTGCCGTTTGGCCACATCAATTAAAGCCACTGTATTATCATTGCCATTAGCGACAAAAAGGTACTTGCCATCGCGGGTGAGCAGCAGGTCATTGGGGTTTTTATTGGTGGCAATTTCAGCCGTGACAGCCTGCGTATTCGTGTTGATCAGCACCACTTTGGCACCACCCCAAATCGAAATAAACAACTCATTTTTATCGGGCGACAGAAGGCAGGCATACGCTTTGTTGCCTACGTTTATCCGGCGCAGCACTTGCCGGGTTTTCGTGTCGCAGATGTACAGCGAACTGTCTTCTTTCGTGACGACGTACAGGCGGTTCTTCGCATCATCCACACAAAGGCCCGTTGGCGAAATTTTCACCGGCCAGGGTTTACCTAGTACAATGGGTTCGTCTGGCACCAGTTTCTGGTTCTCGATTTTATACACCAGAATCTTGTTGTCGTTACCGCCCGACGCGTACAATCGAGTTTCATCATCGCTGAAGGCCAGCCCCAGATAAGCTTTAGCCACTTTAGTGGAGTCAATGAGCTTTTCGGTTTTAGCATCAATCAGCATGATACTTTGGGTACTCTGCCCGTTGTTCGTTACGGCGAGGTACTTCCTGGAGGGAGAAACCACCAGATTCAGCGGCAAATCGTCCAGATCCAGACTCCGACCAGTAGGCGTTAATGACCAGCCATTGGGCAGATTGACCCGTTTGGCGGCCAGACTTTTGTATACATCGGCTTCCTGCGAGGTTTGAGTCGAATTACTTTTTCGATTACACCCTGCTGCCAATGTAAGGAGTACCAACGCTCCCAACGCGTACAGGGTAGTGGTATGTTTTGTCATGGTTGATAAAGTATAATAGGGTTTTAAGGTAGAAACAGGTTAATCATCCTCGGCACCGGCTAACTCGGCTGGGTACCGTTTTTTGCCTTTCGCACTGAACCACAAAATACGATTGAGCAGATCATCATGTCCCCGGTCGATGAGGTCAAATTTGTATTTAATTGACTGCGTGGCAAATCGCAGTGCAGGTCCTTTCAATCCGGTGGGTGACGGGTTCATTTCAGCCAGATTGACGAGGTTCGGTTTCTTCTTATACGCAAACGAACGGTCGGGCTTATCCATAAAGCAGTCGAACATAGGCAGGGCTGTTGCATCGATGACATTCATGGGGGGAAGCCCTAGTATCTGCTCCATCGTTCGAACCATGGAGGTCTGGTTGTAATTGGTATGAATAGTTTTTTTCAACCGGGAATACGGGCTGATAACAAACCCGGTTGTTCGGTAGGCCGACACGTGATCCCAACCCGCCTGCGAGTCATCTTCCGTAATGAAAATGACGGTCGATTCCGCAAATCGGCTGTGCGTAATGGCATCCACAATTCGGCCCACAGCCAGGTCGTTATCGGCCACCATGGCTCTGGGTGCGGGGAAAACCGGGTTCGTACCCGCCGTGTGGTCATTAGGTAGCGACATCACCATCAGGTTAGGGAGGTCGGCATTGGGATTGGCCGCGGTTTCGTTCAATTCTTTGATAAACGCATCGGCCCGCATCTGGTCGCTGATGGTTTCATCGTCGCAACCCGGAAAATTCTCCGCCAGAATGGGCCTTACGCGCGAAATGGTGGTGGTATTCGTGTAGGAAAACGGCTGACCCGTCTGCTGAAGCTGGTACAGGTCTTTCCAGTTATACTGTTTTTTGTCGAACCGGCAGGTGCAGGCTTCGCCATAGATACGAACGGTTTTACCATGGTCGAGGGCATTGTTCCAGATCAGCCCTTTTTTATCGTACACCAGCGCATCATACAAAACGTGGGGATAACTGCGAAACCAGGCCCGAACACTACGTTCGGTATAATCGGTTACGATAGCCGCACTGGCCCAGTGATGCCCTTCGGCCGATGATTTTCCTGAAACGTGGTAGTTATCCATCAACAGATAATCCTTCGCCAGTCGGTGCTGATTCGGGGTGATGCTATCGCCAAAGATGCACAGTTCTGGCATTCCGTTCCCTTCTTTCATGTCGCCCAGCACCTGGTCGTACGTGCGGTTCTCCTTTATA
This sequence comes from Cytophagales bacterium, assembly GCA_038236215.1. Classification (GTDB taxonomy): domain Bacteria; phylum Bacteroidota; class Bacteroidia; order Cytophagales; family Spirosomataceae; genus Spirosoma. The sequence continues at coordinate 10,696 of JBBSTD010000002.1, forward strand.
ATGTAGAGCACGTGCTTGAATACGGATGGCTCACCAATCCGTTCGGGTACGGGTTTGGGCGCAATGCCGGGACGGGGCATCTGTTCCGTCAATGCCAGCCGAAACTGCATACTCATCCGTTGAACCTTCTCCGTAAACGCATCCAGTTCCGTCTGGCTGGGGACGGGAATAAACGAAACGGACGCCAGTTGCTTATGGGAATTGTAGGCCTTCACTTCTTTACGGGATGGATTTCTACCCTGCCCACCCTGATCGACCGGGTTAGCAATTCGGGCACCAGTGGCTTCCAGGTTCGTTACGTAGAGTTCGTTGTTGTTCAACACAATGCCCGATGGATAAGCCTGCGTCGGAATGTAGCCTTTTATAGATGTAGCGCCGGTGCCGGACGTGGCCACCTTGCTGCCCAGTGCAACGACACAGAGCGCATTATCCATCCCATTGGCTACGTACAGCGTATTACCGGAGGAACTTATGGCCAACGCATTCGGGGTACTCCCAATGTAGCCAGTACCCCGGTTGTACAAACCCACAAAAATGGAATCGATAACCTGCTGCGTCTGTACATTCAATACAGAAACATAATCACTGTTGCCATTGGCTACGTACAGAAATCGCTGGTCGGGGCTGCTGATGATGGCATTGGGATGCAGCCCAACGCGCACTTCCTGCTCTGCCTTACCCTGCTGTATATCTATAATCGAAACGGTGCCCCGCGCTATAGCCCCCGTTTTGGGATCAACATACGCACTCCCCCAGGGCACTCCTGCGGTTTCCAGTCCATCGACTGCGTCGGGTACGGGACCTGCCCAGTTGGTAACGTAGGCTTTATTGCCAACGATGGTCAGTCCGAAGGGTGCCACACCGGTTGGCACCGTCCAGACTACCTTTTTGTCGGCCACCCGAATCTTTACTAATTGATTATTACCATTCAGAACCGTGTACAGATATAGTTCACCGTTTTCTTCTTTAACCGCTACCTCGTTTGGCAGGGCAATGGTGGCCGGTGCTACCGGTTCGAAGGGAATGGTTTGTATCAGCCGGGCGCGAGTACCATCCCACACAGCCTGCATTACATACGAGTTTGGCTTGCCCCGGCCACCCGCTCCCCAAAAGATATAGGTGGAATCATGATGAACTATGGCCTTGATGCCCGAGAAAGAACTCATACTACCTTTAAGGGCCGAGCCTTTGTTGTAATCCCAGCGCGAAAGAAGCTGGTGCGTTTTCACGTTGAAAAAAGCGATTCCGAAGCGGTCTTCCACAACCAGTGTCTGCTTATCGGGCAGCAGTACGGCATCCAGGCTATGATTCTCCAGGCTGGCATCGCCAAAACTGACGGATTGCCCCGCTCCATCGATAACCCGATTATAGGGCATCAGAAACGGCGATTTACTACCGGCCAGCGTGCTATCGTCCGTAGCCGTTTTATAGGCAGCAGATATAGTGCCATCGGACTTGCTGACTGTAGAGCCAGCCCGGCGACAACTACCTAACAGAACGAGTAACGAAAGACAAATTGGGCCGTAAATGGCGAACGTACTGTTGATTTTCATGGTATACTGGTAGCCTTCAACACCATAAAGCCAGAGGACTCACTTTTATTACCTGCCATTGGCGAGTACGCCATATTTTATCTAACAAAGGAAGAACTCTGTGTAAGTGCCCGCACCAAATTTTTAGCAATTTATTTAACCATATAGGTTCTATCCTAACACCCAATGCCTTACCACGTTAACCGATTATAAACTTCAGCTATTGACTATTCATTAATCCTTAATAAAACAAACACGCGTTTAGGCCGAATAAAATTTTGTGAAACATTCCGTGAAACAGTTCTTGCATTCATGAAAACTATCCGGCATCTTTGGGACTGCAACGCACAGACCCATGGGTAAAGTCATTGCTATCGCCAACCAAAAAGGTGGCGTCGGTAAAACTACAACAACGATCAATTTAGCCGCCAGTTTGGCCGCCCTCGAATTTCAGACGCTTATTGTTGATGCAGACCCGCAGGCGAATTCCACGTCGGGGCTGGGATACAATCCGAAAGAAATTGAGAACAGCATTTACGAATGTATGGTAGAAGGGGTTCGCCCACACGATGCCATCATTCATACGGACTTTCCAAACCTGGATTTGTTACCGTCTCATATCGACCTCGTTGGGGCCGAAATTGAGATGATTAACTTACAGAATCGGGAGGACAAGATGAAGCACACGCTCGACGGACTTCGCGATGAATACGATTTTATCATCATCGACTGTTCGCCTTCGCTGGGCCTTATTACCATCAATAGCCTGACCGCAGCCGACTCGGTTATCATTCCGGTTCAGTGCGAGTATTTTGCGCTTGAGGGATTGGGTAAGCTGCTCAACACCATCAAGATTATTCAGTCGCGACTCAATACGAATCTGACCATCGAAGGCATTTTGCTGACGATGTACGATTTGCGGGTTCGGCTGTCGAATCAGGTAGTGGGTGAGGTAACAAGCCATTTCCAGCAGATGGTATTCAGCACCATCATTCCGCGTAATATTCGACTGAGCGAATCGCCCAGTTTTGGCGTACCGGCCTTAGCGCAGGATGCCGACAGCAAGGGAGCGGTGAGTTATCTGAATCTGGCCCGTGAAATTTTGATTAAGAATGGCCTAATGCCACAGGAAGCATAAAATATATAGGATGTATGGGGTAGGATATTTGGCTCATTGAGTCACCTGCATCATACATCCTATATCATACATCTTTACGTATGGACAACGCAAACGCCAAAGCACCGAGTAAGAAAATGATAGGGTTGGGTCGTGGCTTAGGTGCCTTGCTGCACGATAATGAATCGGTCAGTCGGCAGCCAAAGCCGTTGCCTTTCGAGTCTATTAGTACCATGACAGAAATTGGTCTGTCATTGATTGAAGCCAATCCGTTCCAACCCCGCACCCGGTTCGATGAGGAAGCACTTCAGGACCTGGCAGACTCTATTCGTACGCAGGGCATCATCCAGCCCATTACCGTACGGCAATTAGGAAAAGATCAGTACCAGCTTATTGCCGGTGAGCGTCGTTTGCAGGCATCGAAAATTGTCGGCTTATCACACATTCCCGCGTATGTTCGGACAGCCAATGACCAGCAAATGCTGGAAATGGCGCTGATTGAGAACATTCAGCGTGAAAACCTGAATGCCATAGAAATTGCGCTTAGCTATCAGCGACTCATCACGGAGTGTAGCCTGAAACAGGAAGAGTTGGGTGAGCGTGTTGGCAAAAACCGCACTACGGTAAACAACTACATCCGGTTGCTGAAACTGCCCCCCGTTATTCAGGCCTCATTACGCGACAACAAAATTTCCATGGGCCACGCCCGGGCGATTATCAACATCGAAAACCCGGATACGCAGATTAAGCTTTTCACGAAGGCGGTGGATGAAGAATGGTCGGTACGCAAGGTGGAAGAAGCCGTTCGAAACCTGTCTGACGATGGGCACGAATTGGCATCGACCCGGCGAATCACGCTGCCCAAGCAGGAAATGCGTAGTCTCCAGTTTAAGTTATCCTCATTGTTTGGCACCCGCGTATCCATTAAGGCGGATGAAAAACACAAGGGTGAAATAAAAATCTCATTTACCTCGCAGGATGAGTTGACCAAAATCCTGGAAGTGCTGAACTCCCAGACGTAACCGTGTTAAATTACCTTAAAAGGGTGAGCAATGAGCGGGAGAAAAGGCAATTCGTACGTTTTACAGCTATGAAATGGCCTGTCACTCTGCTCATTACTACCCTGTTTTTTTTGCTGTCTGCCTGGTCACTCTTTGCTCAAAAACCAGCCATTGAGCCAGCCCCCACGCCAATCGCAACCGATTCGACCAAATTGATTCGCTCAGCTGCCGACACGATTCCCGGAACCATACGGCGAAACGGGGTGCAGGTCAGGACCAGCCCATTCAAACTTGATGATGATTCGACAACGCTGGACAAGCCGGATACGACCTACGTGACGGCAAAGCAGGAGGCCAAAATTCACAAAATAATTCCCAGCAAAGCGACGATGAAGTCGGTAACACTACCGGGTTTGGGTCAGGCCTACAACCGGCAGTATTACAAGATTCCGTTTATCTACGTTGGGTTTGGCGTTATGGGTTACCTGTTCGTCAAGTACCGGGGGCTTGCCAGAGAAGCGGCAGATGGGTACCGACGTTTGCTGTATGGGGATAAGCTGGCCAATGCCTATGATGCTATGCTGCCACCCGGATACGCACCGGATTTGATAACGCAGTCCGTTCCCATACCAGCCACTATACGGCCCGTTACCGAAGTAACGATTGGGATTGACCCATTCTCAGATAAAGCCGCTGTATTCCGCACAACGGCGGGGGCCAAGAACGTCTACGATACCTTTCGGCGGTATCGGGATTTGAATATTCTTTTATCCGTAGTTTTGTACGCCGTAAACATTGTGGAAGCCAATGTGGCGGCTCACCTGAAAACCTTTGATTTGACCGACGATATCTCGATGAAGGTCGAACCCAATGTACTCACTATACCCGGTGCAGGCTTCGTGCCCGGTGTTCGGGTAGCGTTTACGTTTAAATAGGTTTAGGTATGCAGTTTACAGCTTACGAATACCTTGTCTATACTATTTATATGCCCACCGGCCTTGGACCAAAAACCGTAAACTTCTTATGAATATCCTTCTCCTCGGCTATGGTAAAATGGGCCGGACAATCGAACAGGTCGCGCTCGAACGGGGCCACCAGATTGTGGGCCGCATTGATGCCGATAACTATACGGACCTGGAAAACCTTGAACCCGATGCTGTCGATGTCGTTGTTGAGTTCAGTTCGCCCGAGTCGGCCGTTGATAACATAACCTATTGCCTGAAACGGGGCTGGCCCGTCGTGTGCGGTACTACCGGGTGGCTCATTCATCGGGCAGAAATCGAAACGATGTGCCGGGAAGCGAAGGGCGCATTTTTCTACGCATCGAATTACAGCATCGGGGTAAACCTGTTTTTTCGCCTGAATAAGACGCTGGCTCAGTTCATGCGTAACTACCCGTCGTACCACGTTTCGATGACGGAAATTCATCATACCGAAAAGAAGGACGCCCCCAGTGGAACAGCCATTACGCTGGCCGAAGGTGTCCTGGAACAGTTGCCAGCCAAACATCGTTGGGTAAGCAACGAAACGGGTAGAAGTTCGGAAAATACGGGCGAAGATGCCATTGAAATAGCGTCACTACGAGAAGGAAATGTACCCGGTACGCATACAATCCGGTACGAATCGGACGTTGACCGGATTGAGATTACGCATCAGGCGCACAGTCGACAGGGCTTTGCCATTGGGGCGGTAGTGGCGGCCGAATGGCTGGCAGGGAAAGAAGGCGTGTTTGGCATGGATGACCTGCTGGGTTAATGACGACCGGCGGCTCGGCCCGATTATGAACTATATAGGATGAGCGGTTCAATAAAATCGACACGTCTTCGTAATTTTGTCTTCAATTTATCCGCTTGCGGGTAATAATCAATCGAATAGCCTGACGTTTGTTATCGCTCCGCATCGGCGGTTCGACGGCGACCCGGTCATAATTTATCATTCATCATTCATCATTATCTTACGTGTCGGAAGTAAAAACCAGAGCCGAAGAGAGAACGGCCAAAGCGAAAAAATCACCCATTCGGGAGTGGTTCGATTCTGTTTTGTTTGCCGTTGTGGCGGCTACCCTTATCCGATGGCTGTTCATGGAAGCGTTTACGATTCCAACACCGTCAATGGAAAATAGCCTGATGGTGGGCGATTTTCTATTCGTTAGCAAACTGCACTACGGCACCCGGACCCCCAGAACGCCTTTGCAGGTTCCCCTAACGCACCAGAAAATATGGGGTACCAACATCCCGTCCTATAGTACGGCAATCCAATTACCGTCCTATCGGTTGCCAGGCTTCACCCACGTTAAAAACGGTGATGTTGTTGTGTTCAACGTGCCGCCGAAGTACCTTAATGACAACATTGATTACCCGGTCGATTTGAAAACCAATTACATCAAGCGGTGCATTGGTATTCCGGGCGATGTACTGGAAGTTCGGTTGCGTCAGGTCTATATCAACGGAAAGCCATTTACTACCCCACCCCGCTCCGAACAGAAGTATTTCATTAAGACAACGGAAGTTCTGGACGAGGCATTCTTCCGTAAATATGATATTGTCAACGACTACCGCGATCCCAGCCAGCCCACAGAAAACTGGAAACCGCTGGAACAGTACAATGACTCGACCAAAGCAACAGCCATGGTTGGGTATATGATTAACACGACCGAAAGCACGGTGGCTAAGTTCAGGGACTTCCCCTGGGTAAAAGGAATCGAACCCATGGTTGACAAGCCCGGAGAAACGTCGCCAATGATTTACGGTGCCCCTACATTTCACTGGAACCACGACAATTTCGGACCCATCACGATCCCGAAGAAAGGCGCCACCATTCCCATCAACGCGCAGACCATTGCACTTTACGGAACGGTTATCCAGCAGTATGAGGGTAACGAGAATGTAGAACTCGGTACTGCAAACATCAAAATTGGTGGCCAGCCCATTACGTCATACACATTCAAGCAGGATTACTACTTCATGATGGGCGACAACCGGGATAACTCGCTCGACTCCCGGTTTTGGGGTTTTGTTCCCGAAGATCACATTGTTGGGAAAGCCGTATTCGTCTGGATGTCGCTCGATCCGAACCCCGCCAACGCCTGGAATAAGATTCGCTGGAATCGCCTGTTCAGGACGGTAGATTGATGAGTTCCGCATACTGATTAGTGTAAATCCCCAGGTTTGTTTACGTATACCGTAGCAGATTTGGGGGTTTGTTTTATGTTCCTATCCATACTCAATCCGTTTATAAAGTAAGGATCTTACGGCTTCCTGATTTTTCTACGTACCTGTATTAATGTGGTGAATTCGTTTTTATTGATAAATGCCATCGCAAAGACAGTAAGGAGATTGCCCGATGGCAATCGTAGCTGGTTTTCAGTTTTACTAGTCTTGCTACTTTGTTATGGAAGGACTTATCCTGTTTCAGCGCAGGGGAGAAATAGCCACTCGTCCGTTCAGAAAAAGAGTATCAAGCGCCCTGCCAATACTAAAACAAGCGTGCCTGGCAATAGAAATACAAAGTCTGTCCCTCTGGCAAAGCCTGTAAAAAAGACGATTACGACGATTACTACGTTGACTGTGCCGATGATGGGGCCGAAATACGCCCGCGTGACCATCAGAGACCGGACACTGGCAGGCGCCGTTTATTACCTGGTTTCTGGTCATGGCGGGCCAGACCCTGGTGCTATTGGGCATTATGGCAACTACCTGCTGGCCGAAGACGAATATGCATACGACGTAACGATTCGGCTGGCCCGCGTACTGATGGAGCACGGCGCAACCGTTTACATGATTGTTCAAGACCCGAACGACGGCATACGCGATGAACCGATATTGAAACTGGATCGCGATGAACTAACGTATCCCAGCCAAAAGATTCCTCTAAGCCAGGTTAAGCGGTTGCGCCAGGGCGTAGATGCCGTCAATAATCTCCATCGAAAACACAAAGGAGCTTATCAGCGCATGGTCACTATTCACGTTGATAGCCGGAGTGAGGGTCAGAACATTGATGTGTTCTTTTACCACCATGAGAATAGTAAAGTCGGTAAAACACTGGCCACACACATTCACAAAAGTTTCCAATCTGGCTACAAGCGCAGTCAGCCTAGCCGAAACTACCTGGGCACCGTCTCGAACCGAAGCAGTTTATACGTGGTTAAAAATTGTCATCCTCCCACCGTTTTTATTGAGTTGGGAAACATCCGTAATGCGAAAGATCAGCAACGATTCCTGTTGGCCAACAACCGGCAGGCACTGGCAAACTGGATATACTCGGGCCTGCAATCGGCTTATAAAACGCGCTGATTAAAGAAGATTTCACCACTCTACCGGTGCCAGTCCCTTGCTTTCCAGGTAGGCGTTGGCCTGACTGAAATGTTTATTGCCGAACCAGCCGCCATAATTAGCCGCCATCGGCGAAGGGTGTTTAGCTTTCAGAATCAGGTGTTTCTTTCCATCAATGACAGTCCCTTTTTTCTGAGCATAAGCGCCCCATAGCATAAATACTACGTGCTGTTTTTCGTCTGAAATCAATTTAATAACCGTATCGGTAAACGTTTCCCACCCTTTCCCCTGGTGAGAACCGGCCTGCCCGGCGCGGACGGTGAGCGTGGAATTAAGCAGCATCACCCCCTGCGTAGCCCAGCGTTCCAGATTACCAGATTTGGGTACCGGCTTTCCCAGGTCGTCCTGAATCTCTTTAAAGACATTGATTAAAGACGGCGGCTTCGCGATACCGTCAGCCACCGAAAAAGCCAGTCCATTGGCCTGCCCCTCCCCATGATACGGGTCCTGCCCAAGAATAACGACGCGGGCATCGTCAAAACTACAGGTATTGAACGCATTGAACATCAGGCGGCCGGGCGGATAAACGCGCTGGGTGCTGTACTCGTGCCGTAGAAACTCAGCCAGTTGCGTAAAATAGGGTTTGTCGAATTCGGATTGCAGCCGACTTTGCCACGATTCGTCAATAGATACGTTCATGAGGGAACTGATAAAGTGGTTAAGAAATTATACGCCTACAACTATTTTGACGTTGTTTACGTAAGTTTTTGGGCATAGTACTTGCCTAACTGAAATAATCAACCTAATTTTCGTTCTAAGGTTGTAAACGCTAGTAAATTTATGGTTTCCACAATCACAGAAGGCGTGAAAGTTAGCGTAAAGACGGAGTATCAGTCTAGTTATTCCAGCCCGCTTCAGGCTCATTACGTATTCACGTACCGCATTACCATCGAGAATGCCAGCGATCATACCCTTCAGTTGCTTCGTCGGCACTGGTTCATCTACGACTCCAACGGCACCGTTCGCGAGGTTGAAGGTGAGGGCGTAGTTGGCCTGCAACCCGTATTGGAACCGGGCGAAATACACGAATATGTCTCGGGCTGTAATCTTCGCTCCAGCATTGGCAAAATGTCGGGCACTTACCTCGTTGAGCGCATCATTGACGGCAAACAACTCCGGGTAACAATTCCCGAATTCACGATGGTTGTGCCGTTCCGGTTAAATTAAAAATGTAGAATGAAGAATGCTGCGGCCAAGTCCAGAAGAGCGTAGCATACAGATTACATTGTGGCTTTTACATCCGCTTCGGCGTCTTATTTCCCATTGTGCTTACCGCTTACTTCCGTTACCTGAGTCGCGCCCGCGACGAACATTCGCTTCACTCTCCTTTTCTTTACGCCTTATATACCGAAGTAATTCGGGCCAAACGTGGCGCCAAAAAAGTATTTACTCCAATTCAGGCGGTACGAAAAAAACTTCGCCAGAGTCAGCAGCGGATTACGATTACGGACCTGGGTGCGGGTTCTAAAGTAAATCCATCCCGGCAACGTACCATTGGCGATATTGCCCGTAACTCCCAGAAATCCGCCCGTTTTGGTCGGCTTCTTTTCCGCCTTATCCAGCGGTTTCAGGCAAAGACTATTATCGACCTGGGAACATCATTGGGACTGACCACCGCTTATACGGCGGAAGCCACCAAGCCATACGGTGGTCACGTAACAACTTTTGAAGGGTGCGCTGAAACGGCCGCTGTAGCCCGGCAAAATTTCGACCAGTTAGGGCAACAAAACGTGACCATCGTTGTAGGGAATCTGGACGAAACGCTGGCTACCGGCATTGCCTCACTCGGCCAAGTCGATTTCGTTTTCTTCGACGCCAACCACCGCTACGACCCGACCGTCCGCTACTTTGAAACATGTCTGCACCACATTCACAATGACACCGTTTTCGTGTTTGATGATATCCACTGGTCGGATGAGATGGAACAGGCCTGGGCGTACATCCAAAAACATCCTTCCGTCACCGTTACCATCGATTTATTCTGGGTCGGGTTGGTCTTTTTCCGGAGCGAACAGCCGAGAGAAGATTTCATACTCCGTTTTTGATAACAGGTAGTCTCCTGTTTACCAGTATCATATTTTAGGTAAGTGTTTAGAGTAACCTTCTGTTCGAAACTGGTTTGCCCGCTGTATCATAGGGAAAAAGCGAACAGAAACTCTACGATACGGACTGCTCTTCAACGTTGACTGACTTTCGTTCACCGATCTGCTGCCGCCACATGGCGTAGTACAGTCCTTTCCGGGCTACCAATTCCTGATGATTGCCGGTTTCCACAACCTTTCCTTTTTCGAGGACGAAAATGGTGTTGGCGTGCAGGATGGTACTCAGCCGGTGGGCAATCAGAATGGTGATCTGCTCATTCAGGGCTGATACTTCCCGAACGGTATCCGTAATTTCCTCTTCGGTCAGTGAATCCAGTGCGGAGGTCGCTTCGTCGAAAATCAACAGGCGCGGGTGCCGGACCAGAGCACGAGCAATGGATAGACGCTGCTTTTCTCCCCCCGACATTTTTACGCCCCCTTCGCCAATGGGCGTATCGAGGCCTTTTTCGGAGCGGGCCAGCAGGTGAGTACAGGCCGCTTTGTCCAGCGCATCGAGCATCTCGGCCTCGGTGGCATCGGTTTTCACGAACAGCAGATTCTCCCGAATCGTCCCGGCAAAAAGGTGGGTATCCTGCGTAACGAACCCAATCTGTCGGCGCATCGGATTAAAGCGAAGGTCTTTAGTAGAGATGTCATTATAGTAAATCTCCCCGTCAACGGGTCGATACAGGCCCACCAGCAACTTCACCATCGTAGATTTACCCGAACCCGACGGACCGACAAACGCAATGGTATCGCCCAGGTTAGCGTCGAAGGATACCCCGTCAATCGCGTTTTGATTCGCTCCTTTGTGCCGGAATACTACCTCATCAAAACGCAGTCGCTCAAGCGGGCCAACTTCCTGTGGCGATTCGGGGTTACGCTCAATGGGTTTTTCCATCAACTGAGCGAAGCTGTTCATACCCGCTTCGGCTTCGCGATAGGCCAGAATGATATTGCCCAGTTCCTGGAGCGGGTTGAAAATGGCGACCGAAATAAACTGCATCGAAATCAGTTCACCCGTGCTCAGCACGTTTCTAAAAATAAGCCAGAGAAGCGTAAATAGAACCGACTGTTTTAGAATATTCAGGGTCGTGCTTTGCCAGAACGACAGCATCCGCACCCGACGGACTTTAAACATTTCCAGTTCGAGAATACGGCCCGTTTGCGCTTTCAGCCGACGAATTTCGGAGAAGGTAAGACCAAGACTTTTGACCAGTTCGATGTTGCGGAATGATTCTGTGATAACACCTGACAATAGCGCCGTTTCTCGGTTTATGGAACGCTGAGTGGTTTTTATCTGCTTGCTGAGCAGTCCGGTGAGGCCGCCCAAGAACAGGACACCAATCAGAAAAACGGGCACCAGCGCCCAGTGCTTCGTTATAGCGTACCAGATCAGGAAACCCATTCCTACTACGGATGAGAAGAGTACGTTAACGAACGAGTTGATGAACTTCTCGGTATCGGTACGCACTTTTTGGAGAATAGACAGCGTGGCCCCGCTACTCTGGTCGCCAAATTCCTGATACGATAACCGCAGGGTTTGTTTCAGTCCATCGTTGAAGATATCGGTACCAAATCTCTGCACGACCAGCCGCGTCGTGTACTCCTGAAACGCTTTGGTGATATTTGAGAGCACCGCAACCCCAACTGCCAGTGCCAGCAGCCACAGTACACCCGTCACCCTCTCCGAATCAGTTTTTTGACCGGGATGGGTAGCGTACTCGTCAATGAGTTTGCCGAAAATGATGGGGTCTACTAGGGCCAGAACCTGAGCGATACCCGCCAGGAGAAGGGCCAGACCAGCCAGCCAGCGGTAAGGATACAGGTATTTCCAGATAATAGGCATAGGACAGTAACGCCCGCCAAACCGGTAGTGTTTACGAATCAGCCGGTCAACCATTGTCAAGTCCGTTCTGATCTACCCTGCCCGTCAATCTGTTATCCATTGAGTAAAATTGATTCCCTGCTCCTTTTACCGGTAACGACTTCTAGACTAGTAACGGCCCATGCCTATGTACACATTCCGTTTGCTGATTCCGCTTCTTGGTGTCATTCTTTCGTTGTCCGGTACGCAAAACGAGCCCCTTTTTTTCCAGGCTAGCCTGGCTCAGGACACTACAAAGATTGACCGGGAGTATGCGCTGGAAGCAACCATGCTGGGCTACTTTGCCAAAGATGGTGCCCGAAACCCTACGCTGAAAGCCAACAAAGGCGACCGGGTTCGCATCACCATTACCGATGGCGAACTCATGACCCACGACCTCGCTCTGGAAAAGATGGGTCTGAAAACCAAGTCGATTAATGAAAAGGGAGCCACGGCTAGCATCACCTTCACCGCCGACAAAAGCGACACCTACTTCTGCACCGTTCCGGGGCACCGGGCCGCTGGTATGGTCGGTCAGTTTGAAGTCGTCGAAGGGGAAATTTCCGCGGGTACCATTGCGGGTCAGTTGCCCATGAAGAACGGGCAACCCGTCAATCTGAATTTTGAGACGGGCACGCTGAAAGACTGGACCGCTACCGGTGATGCGTTCACTAACTCAATTTTTTCTAAAGACCCGTCGCCCGTGCATGAGAAAGACATGCACATCGGTTTTTCGGGAAACCATTTTCTGAGCAGTGGGGGCACGACCAACGCCCAACTCACCGGCACTATCACTTCCACTCCCTTTACCGTAACCCAGCCATTTGCGTCCTTTCTGGTATCGGGGGGAGCGTTGCAGGACACGCGCGTCGAACTGGTTCAGGCCGGAACGGACAAGGTCATTTTTCACAGTACCGGGCAGGGCCGCGCTACCTTACAGCCCGTTGTGGTTGACCTGAAGCCGTACCTGAACACAGATATTTTCATTCGCATCATCGACAACGAAACCGGCATATCGCAGATTCCCTACATCCCCAACGACAAGTGGGCACACGTCAATTTCGATGATTTCCAGTTTTACCCCACCCGCCCCAACTTCCCCAATGAACTAAAACCAGCCGACATCATCATCCTGCCCCCGCTGGACCCCGTCCTGCGCGCTGGGCTTTCCGGCACCGAAGCGGCCAGCGTAATGACGTTGCCCAATGGGTTCAACATCACGCTGGCGGCCTCCGAACCGGATGTGGTACGCCCCATCTGCTTCACCTTCGACCCTCGTGGTAGACTGTGGGTGGTAGAAGGACACACCTATCCCATTCCCGCGCCAGAAGGTCAGGGGAAAGACCGCGTGCTCATTTTTGACGATACCAATGGCGATGGCACACTAGATAAGCGACAGGTTTTTACCGAAGGACTGAACCTGGTTAGTGGGATTGAGGTCGGCATGGGTGGTGTGTGGCTCGGTGCGGCACCCTACCTGCTATTTATTCCCACTGCTGTTGATGCCGATACCCCAACGCCCGCCGGCCCAACCCAGATTCTGCTCGATGGCTGGGGCACGCAGGACACGCACGAAGTACTGAACAGTTTCCGGTGGGGACCCGATGGCTGGCTGTACGGCACCCACGGCGTATTCACCCACTCAAACGTCGGCAAGCCGGGCGCACCCGATTCTGAACGCACAAAACTGAACGCGGGTGTCTGGCGGTTTCACCCCACTACGCGCCAGTTCGAGTTGTTTGCCGAAGGAACCAGCAACCCCTGGGGACTTGATTTCAACGATTACGGCCACGCCTTCATTACCGCCTGCGTCATTCCGCACATGTACAACATGATACAGGGGGGGCGGTACTTCCGGCAGGGCGGCAAACATTTCAACCCCTACACCTACGACGACATTAAAACCCACGCCGACCATGTTCACTGGTTGGGCGACCGAGGTCCCCACGCGGGCAACTTCCGGTCGGCTTCAGCGGGTGGTGGTCATGCCCACTCCGGGGCCATGATTTACCTTGGGAATAGCTGGCCGCAGGAATACCGCAACGATATTTTCATGAACAACATCAACGGGGCACGACTGAACCACGACCATCCCGTTCGGGAAGGTTCCGGCTATATGGTTACGCACCGACCGGATTTTCTGGTCATGAACGATTCCTGGTCGCAATGGCTGAATATGAAGTACGACCCTAGTGGTTCGGTATGGGCCATCGACTGGTACGACAAAAATCAGTGCCACAGCCCGAACCCGGATGTCCACGACAAAACAATGGGTCGGATTTTCAAGATCACGCACTCAACTGACAAGTGGGTTCAGGTCGATTTAGCCAAAGCGTCGGATAAAGAGCTGGTCAATTACCAGCTTCACCCCAACGAATGGTACGTACGACAGGCCCGGACGTTATTGCAGGAACGCGGTCCCAACAAAAAAGTACACAAAGCCCTGAAAGAAATTTTTACCAAAAACCCCGATGTTACCCGCAAACTACGGGCAGTCTGGGCACTGCACGTCACGAAGGGTATTTCCAAGAAGGAGTTGACGGACTTGCTGACCCATGAAAACGACTACATCCGAAGCTGGGCTATTCAGCTTCTGGCTGAGGACAAAACGGTTTCGCCCGAAGCCCTGAAACAGATGGCTACCATGGCCAAAACGGATAATTCGGCCATGGTACGGCTTTACCTGACTTCGGCTATGCTCCGCCTGCCGCCAGACCAGCGGTGGAATGTGATGGATGCCCTCGTTCAGAAAACCGAGGACAAAGACGATCATAACCTGCCGCTGATGGTATGGTACGCCACTGAACCGCTGGCAACGGTGGATACAAAACGGGCACTCCAAATGGCCGAGAAAGCAAAAATGCCTAAGATATTGCCTTACACTGTTCAGCGCATCGGGGCGATTGGTACCGGCGAGTCGAAGAAACTGCTGAAAGAACTGAATGATCGGGTAGGTAAACGAGACCATTCGCCCGAAAATCACGAAGTTCAACGGCTAATTGCTAAAGTGCTGGGCGAGTAAAACTGAATGAAGACTATGGACAGACCTACTACAATCGTAACCCAACACCTGCTGGGTAGCCTCCTGCTATTTTGTTTATCAATTTCTCCGTCGAATGGGCAGTCAGCTACCACCATACCATCCGGCGATTTTAAAAAGACAATTCTTACCCGGGATTTTGTTTCGGAGGGGGTAGCCGTTGCGGACTTGAATAAAGACGGACGCATGGATATCGTGGCTGGTTATTACTGGTTCGAAGCCCCCAACTGGACCCGCCACGAAATGGCCCCGTCCCGCACGTTCGACCCCCGAAAAGAATACAGCAATGCCTTCCTGAACCTGGGTATGGACGTGAATCAGGATGGCTGGGATGATGTAATTGTTGTTGACTACCCCGGCAAACCCGGTTTCTGGTTCGAGAACCCAAAGAAAGACAAACAGGCAGCGTGGAAAAAACACATCATTGCCGATTCAGTGGGCATCGCCAACGAATCGCCGGGGTTCGTTGATATAGATGGTGATGGTCGGCTGGATATTCTCTGTGGCGATGTAGCAAAAAAGCAGATTGTCTGGCTGAAACCTCCATCAAAACCCGGCGAAACCGAGTGGAAACGGTTTGCCCTGAGTCAGGAGAACGTTCCAGGAACGGAGCAGTATTCGCACGGCATCGGCTATGGCGATGTAAACAGCGATGGCATTAAGGACGTGATTATTCGCGAAGGCTGGTTTGAAGGGACGGCGGATAAAAAATCCGGCAATTGGGTATTCCATCCAGCCAGTCTGGGCGAACCCTGCTCCCACATGCAGGTACTAGATGTGAACGGCGACGGGAAAAATGATGTAGTTAGCGCATCGGCCCACGCGTTAGGGGTTTGGTGGTACGAACAGGTGACTGATACCTTGGGGAAGCTCAACTTCAAAACCCACCTCATGAGCAACACGACTTCCCAAACCCATTCCTCCGTCATGGCCGACCTCAATGGCGACGGCCGCGCCGACTACATCACCGGCAAACGATATCTGGCCCACAATGGCCGCGACTCCGGCGATGCCGATGCGCCCATTCTGATGTGGTTTGAATTTACGCCGGGCCAGGAACCCTACTATAAAGAGCACCTCATTGATAACGACTCCGGAGCGGGCCTGAATATCGCCGTGCATGACATGAACGGCGACCAGAAGCCCGACATCGTCATCGCCAATAAGAACGGCGTTTTCCTGTTTGAAAATAAGATCAAGAAGTAGGCTTTTCCCTTCCGGCTATTAGCTTGTTTCAAAACTATTTTTTGCGACTAATAGCAATAAACAAAATCAAGCATCGGTTTTCAGAGGAAAACAATTTTTAGTCAGACCTTAATAAGTAAATGTGTGAACAAAACTGATTCAAGGTCGTTTCATAACGACTGAAAGTACATTGTTCTCACTAAATTAAGTACACTAAAATTTACAGTTATGAAAAAGGCATTTGTTGTCGCTTCCATGTGCGCTCTGATGATGGTCGCACAAAGCAGTTTTGCTCAGGCCACTCAGGAAGTAAAAGCAGCCAAGAAAGAGATGAAGGCCGAGAAGAAAATGATTAAGGCTGAGAAACTGAAAACGAACGCTGCCACCGGAAACGGAGTAGAAGTTGCCGGCGTTTCTGATCCGGGCACCCGAAATGCTAAAGCCGACCGAAAAATGGAGAAAGCGGAGAAGAAAATGATGAAAGGTAAAGCCAAAGAGATGAAAGGTGAGGCCAAAGAAGTGAAGAAGAACGCGTCAAACTAGCTCTTAGTTGTTCTGAAAAACAGGGATGCCTGACTACCATTGGTCAGGCATCCCTGTTTTTTTATATCCTTTTCGTAAAGCCAGTAATTAACCATCGAATAATCATTAGACTTATGGCATGGCATGATTTTTTTTATGAATCTCTCAATTACGAAAATACGCTAGAAGTGCCGCTGGGTAATTTGGATTGAGAAAAATATAAACGTCATCGATGTAGTTCATCGAATATTTCTATTCACCACCAAACAACACGCCCAGCATTCGCGTAAACTCCGCCTGAACGGGAGCCGTGATGCTGATTTCTTCCCCTGAAGCAGGATGCTTGAACGTAAGCTGTTGGGCGTGGAGTAGCATGGTATTCATTCCAAAATGCTCCTTGAATAGCTTATTCTGCTTGTTGCAGCCGTGAGGCCGGTCGCCAATGATGGGGTGAAGGATGTGGGCCATATGTTTCCGTAACTGGTGCATCCGTCCGGTCGTAGGTGTCAACTCCACCAGCGAATAACGCGATGTCGCGTGTTTGCCAAACGGTAGCGGAATTTCGGTGCGTTGCAGCGTTTTGATATGGGTAACCGCATCCTGCGATACACCCGTTTCGTCGTTGCGGAGGGGGTAGTCGATGGTTTGGGAATCGGGGGCGTAACCACGCACAATGGCGATGTATGTTTTATGGACCAAACTATCCATAAACTGTTGCTGCATTACCGAATTCATGGATTCGGTGAGGGCAAATAGCAAAACACCCCCGGTTTTTCGGTCGAGCCGGTGAACGGGGTAGACCCGTTGTCCGAGTTGGTCGCGGAGAAGCTGTACGGCAAATTCTGTCGCATCACTCGCTATTGGCGACCGGTGAACCAATAGACCGTGCGGTTTATTGATAGCGACCAGATCATTTGCCTGGTACAGAATGGACAAGGGTTGTACACTATCGGGCAATGGGTTCATCGTATGCAAATAGCGAAAAAATAGCCGTGTTCCTGTAATTTACTCCCGCTATCAGCTAAATCCCATGACCATAGAAGTCTATCTGTTCAAAAAGCATTTCATTCTCCTGCTGTTTCTACTTTGTCCGGGACTTTGTGTAGCGCAAAAAGCTACTGAAATCAGACGGTTTCAATTAAGTCAGGTACAACAGGGCGTAGCCGTTGATGCATCTCATTTTTACGTCATTAATAATCACTCGCTGACGAAGCATGCCAAGTCCGATGGGAAGCAGGTAGCGGCCTGGAGCGATACGGCAGGATTGCTGAAACACATGAATAGTGGCGTTGTAATTGGAAGAAAACTCTACTGCACGCACTCAAATTATCCCGACGTCCCTATGGCAAGTTCAATTGAGATTTTCGACACGCGTACGCTGCGGCACATTGGGAATCATAGTTTTGGCTTGTTTCCCGGTTCGGTTACCTGGGCCGATTTCTACAACGGTCATTGGTGGGTGGCCTTTGCCAACTACGCCAATAAAGCCTCGGCCGAAGGGCGCGATAATCGCTGGACCACGCTGGTTAAGTTTACCCCAACCTGGCAGCAGTTCGAAGCCTGGTCCTTTCCGGCTACGGTGTTGCAGGCTTTTGCGCCTTACAGTACGTCGGGTGGTACCTGGGGACCCGGCGGGCTGATTTACTGTACCGGCCACGACAAACCTGAGCTGTATGTACTGAAACTACCGGAACGCGGGCATACGTTGCAACACATCAAAACTATCTCGACTCAAAGCGAAGGGCAGGCGTTCGCCATTGATAGGAGTATGAAGAGCAAACAGGTTCTCTACGGCATTACCCGTAATGACAATTATGTTATTATGTCAGTACTTGAGCCCTGAGTGCTTATGATACATACAATGGATGCAGGCAGATACCGGTTAAGTAGCCATAGATTAACAGCGACGACCTATACATTACTAGCAGAGATGGTGCTGCGGATGGGTGCGGTGCAGTAACAGGATTACGAAATGGCTTATTTAGCCATTGGCGTATGGTAGTACGGTAGTATGGAATCCGTTACCGTTTGGCCAGCGCAACAGTATCCTTCACTTCCAGAACCGGTTTGTCGTAGCCAATGCTAACCGACTTAATCATGGCGAGTGCCAGTTCCTGCAACGTGGAAAAGCCAGCGGGGAATAGTGCCCGGCCAATGGGGTATATCCAGGCAATGAACTTGTAATAACTCTTTACGTTTTTCAGACTAGGGGTTGGTTTCATAAACCCCGGCCTGAACATATACGCTTTGGGGAACGGCAACCGCAGGAGGGCATTTTCGGTTTCGCCCTTTACGCGTGCCCACATACTGCGGCCCTGTTCGGTACTGTCGGTACCCGCGCCGGAAACGTAACAGAACGTCATGTCCAGATTGAGTTTCGCCAGCATTTGGGCTACATGGAGGGTCAGGTCATACGTGAGTCGGCGGTACTCTGGTTCCTGCATACCCACGGACGATACACCCAGGCAGAAAAAGCAGGCATTATAGCCCCTCAACTGATTCTCGATGGGTGCCAGATCAAAAAAATCAGCGTGGATGATTTCCTTCAGCCTGGTATGTGTTACTCCACCCGGTTTGCGGTTGATAACCAGCACCTGCTCCACGTCTGGATCGTTCAGACATTCGTGCAGTACCCCCTCACCAACCATGCCAGTAGCCCCGGTTATAATGGCTCTTAGTTTCATACGCTCGTTGCCGTGGCAGTTTATTCTTTTGAATTCAATAACTGTACCGGGGCACCCGACAGTATCCAAATGAACGTCGGGCAATGCCAGTAATAAACAGCGGGATCCAGTCCTCAGACCAGGCCCCGCTGTTCGGTGTCAGGACGAATACGTTAGTTCAAACTACTCAAATACGTCTTGTTTCCATTTTTATTGATGTAATACTTACCACCACGAGGGCCAGTTCTAACGGCCTCTCCGTTAGGGCCTTTTTTCGAGCGGTCAACCGGAGCTTTGTAATCGGCAGGCGTAGCTTTTTCCTCCTTCATGACGGGTGTTGATACCTTCGTCACTTTGGTGGTTTTATCTACCGTTGCCGACTTGCTTTTACTCATCCTATCATCTTTCATCCCGGCGTTGTCGGCCATCTTATCCGCTTTTTTAGCCGCCTTATCCATTTTGGTGCTAGCCGTTGCTGCGCCTTTATCGGCGGCAGTGGCGGCATCGTTTTTGGCCGCTTTGGCGGCACGGGCGGCCGCCATACGGTCGTTCATCGCGGCATTCTTAGCAGCATCGGCAGAAGCGTCGGTTTTCGCCTTCACATCGACTTTGGTTGCTTTAGCAGCATCCTTTGCCGCCTTCATTTCTGTTTTTGCGGCTGCTTTAGCCGAGGCATTTTCTGCTTTCAACTCTTTTTTAGCCTTGCTCGGCGATGGTTTGGTTTCCTGAGCAATACTGTCGACAGCTAAAAACAAACTGAAGGCAAGGCAACATACCAAAAGGGGCTTTTTCATGGCAATCAGATTAGGGTTAAAACTAAATTTAAACTGCAAGGAACTTGAGACGGAAAGGTGAGCAAAAAATCACACATTCGTCACCAAATCTGACTTAAATTCTGCTTAAATTTGATATACTGGTAATCAACAAAGCGTCCGTCAATTGCGCCAGTTGAAGCGTGTCACCCGCCACGGCTCTTATCGACGCTTACATTCTTCCGAACATCCTTGATGCCTAGTACCCAATCGACCCAAACACCCGCCGATTACCTCAAACGTTACTATGGCTATGACCGCTTCCGACCCATGCAGGAAGCCATTATTCAGTCGATTTTGAGTGGGCGCGACACCGTAGTACTTATGCCCACGGGAGGGGGCAAATCGGTATGTTTTCAAATTCCGGCTCTAATGCTACCGGGCCTGACGGTAGTGGTATCGCCCCTGATTGCGCTGATGAAAGACCAGGTCAACGCACTCCACATGAACGGGATTCAGGCGGCTTTTTACAACAGCACCCAAACCAGCCGCGAACAGCGTGACATTGAAGCTGATTGCCTCAGCGGAAAACTTAAACTACTGTACGTTTCGCCCGAAAAACTCCTGACGACATCCTTCATGGACTTCCTCAGGCGAACCACTATTTCTCTGTTTGCCATTGACGAAGCACACTGTATTTCCTCTTGGGGGCACGATTTTCGGCCGGAATACACACAACTGCACATCCTGAAAGAGCAGTTTCCAGCCGTACCAACCATTGCCCTGACGGCCACCGCCGATAAACTTACCCGACACGATATTGCCACCCGGCTCGGCATGAGCGAACCAGCCATCTTTCTGGATTCGTTCAACCGGAAGAATCTGAGTTTGCAGGTGCTGCCGGGCCAGAACCGGATTCAGCAGATTCTTCGGCTGCTTCAGCAAAAACCCGATTCGTCGGGCATCATCTATTGCCTGAGTCGGAAATCGACCGAATCGCTGGCCGCCAAATTGCAGGAGAAAGGATATAGTGCGGCTTTCTACCACGCCAAAATGGACCCCACCGACCGGGCTAAAACGCAGGAAGCCTTCCTGCGCGATGATGTCCGGATTATGTGCGCTACCATTGCCTTCGGGATGGGCATCGACAAGTCCAACGTGCGATGGGTGATTCATTATAACATGCCTAAAAACATCGAGAGTTTCTATCAGGAAATCGGGCGGGCAGGGCGTGATGGAGCAGCTGCCCAAACGGTTCTGTTTTACAGCTTCGCCGATGTAGCTACGTATAAGGAGATGCTGGCTGAAAATAGTCCGGCTAACCTTGGCCTTCAATTAGCCAAACTGGAACGGATGCAGCAGTACGCCGATGCGCATACATGCCGCCGTCAGATTTTGCTTTCTTATTTCTCGGAAGAATTGCCCGAACCCTGCGGCAACTGCGACGTTTGCCGCGATCCCCGTATCACGTTCGATGGCACGGTGCTGGCCCAGAAAGCCCTGTCGGCCATTGTGCGCACGGGCGAGCGGGTCCCTATGAATTTACTCATCGACATCCTGCGGGGTTCGCGCAGCCAGCAGGTTATTCAGGGAGGATACGACCAGGTAAAAACCTACGGAGCCGGGCGTGATTTACGCTTTGAAGAATGGCGGAGTTATTTGCATCAGTTAATCAATATTGGCGTCATTGAAATTGCCTACGATCAGCACTATGCCCTCCGCCGGGGTATTCTGGCCGATCAGGTACTATTTAGCGGAAAGACGATTAGCCTTGTTCGGCCCGATGATGCCCCGAAGCCGGTAGTCGAGAAAACGAGAGCCAAAACCGAAACCCAGCGAGACGATTTGTTCGAGCGGCTACGGGTACTGCGCAAACAGGTGGCCGACGAACAGAACGTACCTGCCTACGTTGTTTTTACCGATACAACCCTGGAAGACATGGCCCGGCAGCGACCAACCACGCCTGATGCCCTGCGTAATGTGAGCGGAGTGGGCGAACGCAAACTTCAGCTATTTGGGAAACAATTTCTGGACGTAATTCTCAACTACGTTCGGGAGCGGGTTCAGTCGGGCGAGAAGCCCAAAGGGTCTACGCAGTTAATTACGCTGGATTTGTACAATGCCGGGATGAATATGGAGGAGATTGCCACCGAACGGCAACTCACTACCGGCTCCGTAGCAAGCCATTTAGTACAGCTTTCCAGAGCAGGCTACACCATTGATTTGACCTCTCTCATCACCCCCGCCGAACGGCAGGAAATTGAGCAGGCCATAGCCGTTTCAGGGATGGAAGAAGGCCGTTTAAAGCCCCTATTCGACCATTTCGAAGGTAAGTACGATTATGGCAAACTGACCCTGGTAATGGGGCTATCACAAATGTAAAATCCTATTTTCTCGGTTACCGTTGGATAATTTTTAGAAATCCGTTTGGTATATACCAATTAATGACCTTAATTTGTTTTATAGAACATAGACAAACCCGCACTGTCGTAGCGGGTTTGTCTATGTTCATACTAGACAAAAAGCCAGGTTATTTTGATAAAAGAAGTTAGTTTATGTCTGCTCATGGCCGCTGTTTCACCGGTCTTCGCAGCACCTGCTTTCGAAGCAGATACGAGTCGGGTTATTGCCTATGTAAACCCGTTGGATACGCCCAAGCTATTGGTTGTTGATTCAACGAAGCGTATATTTCCTGTTTACTTTTGCGGAGAAGAGGTCCCGATCAACGAAACAAAGGTTTCGCGCCGGTGGGTGCAAACACTGCGTACGTACGGGGCTGAGCAGGAATTTTTGCTTGACCTCCGCTCCCGCGCTTCGGCGTTTTTCAGAATTATTGATCCCATTCTTCGTAAGTACAAAATTCCCCGTGACTTTCGCTTCATGCCTCTGGCAGAAAGTGCGCTCGATAGCCGGAGTGTATCCTATAAAGGAGCTGCAGGCTACTGGCAAATTATGCCCGGTACCGCCCGCGATTTGGGTCTCGTCGTAAACAGTGAGGTAGATGAACGCTTCGATTTGGAAAAGTCGACCGTAGCGGTTTGCCATCATTTGCACCAGTTATATGGTGAATTAGGCTCCTGGACCCTGGTAGCAGCGGCTTATAACGGCGGTATCAACCACGTTCGGAACAAGATGAAGCAACAGGGTCAGACAAATTATTTCCGACTCCGGCTCCATCGCGAAACGAGCCACTACCTGTTTCGAATTTTGGCCTTTAAGGAATTGCTCACGAACCCCCGGCAGTATGCGCAGCTTTTGAGTGGCTCCACAATTGCGGAATTAACCAAGCCGCTTCCCAGTTGGAACAAGCCACTGGCCCAGCCTAAAAAAATTAAAGACTCCCCAACAATTGAGCTGATTGACGAAGACTATGCCGCTCCCAACTGGGGACCGCGTCCCAATACAGCACTAACCAAAACACTGTCTGATTCGGAGCAACTTATTGCCCATGCTACTACCACCCGGAAGACGCCCAATGCCCCTCTTTCTGATTTGGAGCAACAGGGTACGCATCTGCCTATCCAAAAGCTGATGATGGGTCTGATGATTCTTCGCTTCCGCCGACCGCGGATACCACCCTGGAAGAAAGGGCGGGGCATCCGACCACTTCACTTCTGGGATTGGCTTTAATCTTCTCATAACCAGCTAAAAAAGGCCAAGGAAATACCCTGTATCATTCCTGAGACCGGATTACTCCGGTACCGGTATCCCTGTGCTTGTATACATCGAAAAGGCTGCTCTTACTGAGTTGCCTTTTCTTTTTATTTAGCTACCATATAATAAATAATACTAACTCCATCATGTTACCGGAGATTGAGAAAGAAGTCTAAAAATTTGAACCCATAGATGTTTTACTTCATTATTCATGCATATAATAGCCTCACTTTCACTGACGGCTGGATTGGTTGTGGCTGCGGTATCGGCCCCAAACTATCTGTTGCCTGCTTTGGCAGACGGGCCACTTATAGCAGGAATTGCTCCTACCCCTACTATCGGGCCGGGTCTGACCCGCCTACTGCCGCCGGTTTATTTCTGTGGCGAATCGGTCCCCCTGCATGAAGAAGCAGTAGCCCGGCGTTTAGTGACGGCATTAGTGAGCAACACCACCGAAAATCAGACTCTATACCTGATCAGGCGACGGGCGGCTGTGTTTTTCCCCATCATTGAACCTATTCTGGCCCGCCACCATATACCGCTGGATTTCAAGTACCTGCCGCTGGTAGAAAGTGCGCTTAAAGGTATGGCGGTGTCGCCAAAAGGAGCCGTTGGCTACTGGCAGTTTATGCCCGCTACTGCCCGAGAATTGGGCTTATCCATAAAGCCGGGTAATGATGAACGAAAGAATTTAATTAAATCCACCAATGCCGCCTGTCGGTATCTGCGGTGGCTCCACACGCAGCTAGGCTCCTGGACCCTGGCCGCAGCGGCTTACAACAAC
The DNA here is from genome assembly GCA_038236215.1 of Cytophagales bacterium. Classification (GTDB taxonomy): domain Bacteria; phylum Bacteroidota; class Bacteroidia; order Cytophagales; family Spirosomataceae; genus Spirosoma. Next base: position 35,225 of record JBBSTD010000002.1, read on the forward strand.
GGTATCGGCGCATTACTCTCTAACATTCGCCGACAGCAGCAACGCGACTACTATTACCTCCGCCTGAACGCCGAAACGGGAAAGTACCTGTATCGCATTCTGGCGTTTAAAGAACTTTTCTCTAACTCTAGTGCCTATCAGCACCTTATTCCAGAAAGCATGATGGCGTATTTGAGCGAGCCGCTTACCCCGAATGCGGAGACCGATGAGGAAGAAGTATTGCTACCAGAAGTTATGCTGGATGAAGCAATCCAGATAGCGGTCAATACAACGGCTAATGAGGTGTTGCATCCGGTACCCGGTCGGCCGGAAGATATTCCGCTTCCCAATGCTGCCGATGTTTTTCGGGAGGGTATCAAGGCCCGGCTAACGGTAGCGGGTGATGTGCAACGGGGGAAAATCTGGGTATTTCACCTCACCCGGAATGGTATGGCCGATGGTAGAGCGGTGGATGAAGGTGACATTTTGTACGCTGTGGTGGAAGACATTGATGCTAAAACGGGCAAAGTATATCTACGTGCCGACAAGTTATATTCGACCAGTGAAAAGTACACCTACAACCTGTCATTATCGGCTATCGATGCATCTACCGGCCGCATTGGTATTAAACTACCCGATGTCAACCAGGTGAAAGAGGGGTGGATTCTGACCTGGAAAGCCTTGTGACCGAACTAAACCATAAGTCCGGTTCGTTGTCCAACCGTCTGACCATCAATAATAGTTTTGACCTTATCTCCAACAAGCACAACCGTACTAACGCTGATTCATCTGCTACTTTTTGTTTCAGCCAGTGCCCAGAAAATACCCTCCCGAAAAAACAAACCGTTTCACCAGGCAGCCTATCAGCCCCGTATATCGACTGGTCTAAACAGGCTGCATTTTTCCGGAGAAACCGTACCAACTGAGCAGGGCGATGTTTCGGCAAAGTTAGCCTTTGCCCTGGCCAGTAACGCGGGCTACGCCCGGCACATAAATAGCCTAAAAGCTCGTTCAGCCCCTTATTTCGCCATCATTGAGCCTATTCTCCAAAAGCATTCTATTCCCAGTGATTTTAAGTATTTACCCCTCATCGAAAGCGACTGGCGCGCCAATGCACTATCGTCGGCGGGGGCGGTTGGCTACTGGCAATTTATGGATGAAACGGCGCAGGATATGGGCCTTTCCATCACACCCGGCCACGACGAACGAACCGATCTTCGGAAATCGACCGAAGCAGCCTGTACATACATTAAAATTTTGTACCGTAAGCTGGGTTCCTGGACTTTAGTGGCGGCTGCTTACAACGGTGGCATTGGTATGATACAGCGAAAAATCACAAAATCAGGCCAGCGAGATTATTACACAATGGCCATGAATGAAGAAACGGGTCACTACCTCTACCGGATTCTGGCCATGAAAGAACTGTTCACCAATCCATCTTATGGCATAGGCTCTGTGGGTATCATGCTGGCCTCAGCCGGAAATGCCTACGAGAAAGAGCGGGAACAGGCCCGGCAAATGGGGTGGCTTCAGGAGGACGAGCCCGAACCAGAGGGAATACCCGTTGAATCGTTCTACGGTACTCCCGTACGTAAAGAATCCGTGGTGGTGGATAGCCTGTTAGCAGAACTGTTGAGAAGCAAACCCCGCAAACCAATGGTTTATGTGGGCGATGTAGCCACCAAACTGGTCAAAGCCGGTCCCTTGAAAGTGGGCAAAAGCTGGGCATTTGTCCTGACGGAAGATGTGCAGATTGGTGAAGATGCCCTAAAAACTGGCGATGTTCTGTACGCTGTTGTGGACGACGTAGATGCACGGGGTAATCTGTTTCTGCGGGCTACCAAAGCAATTCCGGCCGATACAAAAAAGCCTATTTCACTTACGCTGCTCGGCATGAATCCGGGTACGGGTATGGCCGGTTTAATGCCCCCGAAAAAGGTTGAGCCAGGCTGGATTGTGCAGTGGAAACTGTAGATTGGTTTACCCAAATACCCCCCTTCACTTAGCCAATGCTTTTTTATAGGTATCGATAGCCCGTTGCCGGGCCATCGTGTGCTCAACCATCGGTTCGGGATAATTGCCCTTGTTGAGTTCCGGCACCCATTGCTCCACGTACTCATTTTTAGGATCGAACTTTTCCGCCTGCAAAGTCGGATTGAAGACCCGGAAATAGGGTGCGGCATCAGTGCCCGACCCGGCTGCCCACTGCCAGCCACCATTATTGGCCGATAGGTCGTAGTCTCGAAGTTTTTTGCCGAAGTAAGCCTCCCCCCAACGCCAGTCAATGAGCAGGTGTTTGCACAGGAAGCTGGCCGTAATCATTCGGACCCGGTTGTGCATCCAGCCTATTGTATTGAGTTGGCGCATACCGGCATCTACAATGGGATAACCCGTTTCGCCCCGGCACCACTTCTCGAATTCGTCTTCATTGTTTCGCCATTCAATCTGGTCGTACTGCCGCCGGAAGGAGTTTTTCTCCACGTGCGGAAAATGGTCGAGTACCTGAAAATAGAAGTCCCGCCAGCATAGTTCGTTCAAAAATGTTTTGTTCTTGGCCTCCTGTGCCTGTCGGGCCAGGTCGCGAATGCTGATGGTGCCAAAACGCAGGTGCATACTTAACTCACTCGTACTTTCCGGCAAGGCGGGGAAATCGCGAGTTTTGGCGTAGGTGTCAATCAGTTTATCAGGAACCGTACGGGGCGGAAATGGCTCCTTCACCGGCTGAAAATCCATATCCTTGAGCGTGGGAACCGGTGTAGGCTTCGTTTGCCAGAACTGGTCAAAATAGTCTTCAGTCGGGTATGATTTAAGATAAAACGTATCCAGTTTATCGTGCCATTTGCGGCTGTACGGTGAGAAAACGGTATAGGGCGTTTTTTTACCAGTCAAGACTTCATCCCGGTCAAAAATTGCCTGGTCTTTACCGGTCTGAAAACCAATGCCCTGTTCATTTAGAAAGTCGCCAACGGCTTTATCGCGTTCTTTGGCGTATACTTCATAGTCGTAGTTGGCAAATACTTCCCCGATGGAATATTCTCCAATCAGTTCTTTCCAAACCGCCACCGGATGCCCATACCGTACGATAATAGTAGACCCCATTTTGGCAAGTTCGTCGTGCAGACGGTTGATTTCCTGCACTAGAAACTCCACCCGCCGGTCCAGACGGTCGTCCAGATCATCGAGAATGGTACGGTCGAAAATAAAAATGGGCACTACAGGCCGCCCACTTTTAAGGGCACAATACAAAGCGGCATTGTCGTGCAGTCGCAGGTCACGACGAAGCCACACGAGCGACAGAGATTCTGACTCTTTCATACAGGTACTGTTTTGTTCCCAAACCCGCCATTAGCCCGAAGTGTTTTACGAACTAGCAGAACCCGGTTTTCCGTTGCCGACGAGAAGTAGGATACACTGGACTTCAGTCCAGTGTACCAGCCAGACCCAGGCATAATCCAGACAAACAAGATGGCATTCTTTCTACACAGCTAACAACAAAAAGGCGTGTACTCAACTGGTTAAGTACACGCCGGAATGGTTAGTCCCCACAATGCTTGCTACACGTCGGCAACCAACTTATGCTTCATTAAATACTCGGCAATTTGCACGGCGTTGGTGGCCGCTCCCTTACGAAGATTGTCAGCTACAATCCACATATTCAGCGTTTTGGGCTGGCTTTCGTCGCGTCGGATACGGCCAACAAATACTTCGTCTTTACCGTGGGCCGTCAGTGGCATGGGGTAAATTTTATTGGCCGGATCGTCCTGCACGATGACGCCTTCGGCATTGTGCAGCAACTCGAAGATATCCGCGATATCAAATTCATTTTCAAACTCGATGTTAACCGCTTCCGAGTGGCCGCCGATGGTTGGAATACGAACCGTGGTAGCCGTTACCTGAATCGAATCGTCGCCCATTATTTTCTTCGTTTCGTTCACCATCTTCATCTCCTCTTTCGTATAACCGTTATCGAGGAAAACGTCGATATGGGGCAGCACGTTGAGGTCGATGGGGTGCGGATACACTTTTGGCGCATCGGTTTTACCGGCACGTTCGGCGAAGAGTTGGTCGACAGCCGCCTTACCCGTTCCCGTAACGGATTGATAGGTCGATACCACTACCCGTTTGATTTTATATTTGTCGTGCAGAGGTTTCAGGGCGACGACCATCTGAATGGTCGAGCAGTTAGGGTTGGCAATAATTTTGTCTTCGGGCGTCAGCGTATTGGCATTGATTTCCGGAACAACCAGTTTTTTGGTTGGGTCCATCCGCCAGGCCGATGAGTTATCGACCACCGTAATACCCGCTTCAGCGAATTTCGGGGCCAGTTCCAGTGAGGTACCTCCCCCAGCAGAAAAAATCGCGATGGCCGGTTTGGCAGCAATAGCATCCTCAAAGCCTACAATTGAGTACGATTTCCCCTTGAACGCAACCTGTTTACCAACCGACCGCTCGGAAGCGACGGGAATAAGTTCGGAGACAGGGAAGTTTCGTTCTTCCAGTACTTTCAGGATTTCACTACCGACCAGGCCGGTAGCCCCAACAAGGGCAATTTTCATGGTTTTACGAGTAATTGATTAAGAAACTGCCCGCTCCGGCGTTTCGGCGCAAAATTACGCCAAAAGTTTGACGTGCAGATTCCCTGTTTTAAAAAAGTCCGAATCGCCCCCCCGCCAACACATGACTGATTGATACCGGAGTTAGGTTTTACCTGCCTTTACTCTCTCATTCCTACCAGATTCAGCATGAACGCGTATTCCAGGGCGATTTCCTTTAGGGCCTGAAAACGACCCGATGCGCCACCGTGCCCTGCTTCCATGTTGGTGTGCAGCAGCAACTGCGTTTCTTCGCCGGGCCTGGTATTCGTTTTCATGACACGGAGTTTGGCGACCCACTTGGCGGGTTCCCAGTACTGCACCTGCGAATCGTGCAGACCCGTGGTTACCAGCAGGTTTGGGTAGACTTGCGGCTTCACGTTGTCGTAAGGCGAGTAGGACAGCATGTAATCGTAATACTCCTTATTTTTTGGGTTTCCCCACTCCTCAAATTCGCCGGTGGTGAGCGGAATCGTTTCGTCGAGCATGGTCGTCACTACGTCCACAAAAGGCACTGCCGCCACTACGCCCCGGTATAGTTGGGGGGCCTGATTGATAACCGCTCCCATCAGTAGCCCACCCGCACTGCCGCCCATGGCGAAGAGTTTGTCGGCACTCGTGTATTTGTTTTTAATCAGGTATTCGGATACATCAACGAAGTCATTGAAGGTGTTTTTCTTCTTCAGCATCTTCCCATCTTCGTACCACCGGCGGCCCATTTCCTGACCACCCCGAATGTGGGCAATGGCGAAAACAAAGCCCCGATCCAGCAGGCTTAGGCGGGTTGAACTAAAGCCGGGATCCATGGAGTAACCGTAGGAGCCATACGCGTATTGCAATAATGGGGCCGCACCATCCTTTTTGGTGCCTTTCCGGTATACCAGCGACACGGGTACCTGTACGCCATCACGAGCCGCAACATACACCCGCTCCGACCCGTAGTTGTTTTTATCGAAGCCCCCCAGTACGTCCTGCTGTTTTTTCAGCGTTTTCTCCTTCGTGTCCATGTTGTAATCGAAGGTAGAATTTGGCGTAGTGAGCGATGAATAGCTGTAACGCAGTACGTTCGTGTTGAAATCAGGATTGTAGGCAATGCCCGCTACGTAGGCCGGTTCACCAAAATTGAGGTATTCGTCAGCTTTTGTCGGGTCGGCGTTCCGATTCTGGTTGATGACCCGGATATTGGTCAGGCCCGCTTTGCGTTCGCCGAGAACCAGGTGGTTGACAAACACATCTATGTTAGCCAGATACACATCAGGGCGATGTGCAATGACTTCCTTCCAGGCAGTCCGGTCGGTGGTTTTACCTTCGGGCACTTCCATCAGCCGGAAGTTTTCGGCCTTCCAGTTGGTGCGGACATAAAACTTATCTTCGTAATGGACAATATCGTACTCGTGCCCCTTTTCACGGGGTAGAAATGTCACAAACTTGCCCGTTGGGTTGCTGGCTGCCAGCAGTTGATACTCAGTGGCTACCCCGTTATGGTCAGAGCTGATTTCGATGTATTTCTTTGACTTAGACCGACTAAGGCCCATGTAAAACTGGTTGTCTTTTTCCTCATACACCAGTACATCGGCTTTGGGGTCGGTACCCAGCACGTGCCGATAGACTTGGTAGCCCAAGAGGGTTTGCGGATCTTTTTTGACGTAGAAAAGCGTTTTGTTATCCGTGGCCCAGGCAAAACTACCGGCTTCTGTATTCGGGATAATTTCTGGGTAAATCCTGCCGGTTTTCAGGTTTTTTACCCGCAGGGAATACAACCGCCGACTAACGGTATCCTCTGCAAAAATGGCTAGTTCATCGTTGTCCGATACTTCGTAGCCGCCAAGCTGATAGTAGTTATGCCCTTTGGCCAGCTTGTTTCCGTCGAACATAATTTCTTCGATACCTTCTAACGAGCCTTTTTTGCGGCAGTAAAGCGGGTATTCACCCCCGGTGATGTAGCGGGTGTAGTAAAAATAGTTTCCCTCTTTGTACGGAACCGACTCGTCCTGCTGCTTGATGCGCCCTTTCATTTCCTCAAACAACTTCGTTTGCAAGTCTTTGACGGGAGCCAGCACCTGTTCGAGATACGCGTTTTCGGCGTTCAGGTAGCTGATTACCTCCGGGTTCTCGCGATCGTTGAGGTAGTAATAATTGTCGACCCGTTTGCTGCCGTTGGTAATAAGTTCTTTAGCCTTGATGGCCGCTTTTGGTGCCGATGGAGTTTGTGCCTGAGTCATGCTATAGAGCGTGATTGTAGAGAGTATCGTTAAACAAGTTATTTTCATGATGAAGTCTGGCTCGATTTTTCCCGAAAAACTTCTGCAAAAGTAACCCTTATTTGCACGCGTCAGTAGGGTAGAAAACGACAGAACTCCACGACCTTTGCCCCCACTGCACCTTGCTACGTACAGGAAATCATGACCGAACTCGTCATTGCTCACTATACCGAAAATCTGAACTGGTTGAGAAACCTGCCCGCAGGATTAGCAAAAATCGTTTATACCAAAGGGCCTGATGAACAAAGCGAGCACGAAACGACTCCCCTATCCAATGTGGGTCGCGAAGCACATACGTATTTGCACCACATCATTGACCGGTACGATTCGCTGGCGGAATGGACCATCTTTTGCCAGGGCAAACCCTTCGACCACGCCTTCGATTTCAAGAAAACCCTGCGCGAATTTGTCGCTAATCCCGGTATCATCAGCCCAACTGGTTTCCGATGGCTCGGCCACTTGATTGATACCGACGATAAGCACGGGCATCGTCTTTTCCAGCCGTGGAGTAAGAATGAAGACGGCCGGGGACTTGATTTAAATGGATTTCACCTGGCCCTGTTCGGAACGGGTGGACCGGGGCAGTACACGTTTGTGCTGGGTGCTCAGTTTGCCGTGCATCGCAGCCTTATTCAGCAGAAACCCATTTCATTTTATGAACGGGCTCTGGTCGTATCTACGTCATTCCCTGATGCGGCACACTGTTATGAACGCAGCTGGGACCAAGTTTTTAACGTGATTGGCATCGACCCTGACTGGCTTGCCGGACGACAAACGGTATACATGAAACCAATGAAACATCAGCAAACCGGGCCAACTGTTCATGACTAGATAAGGTGACTCAATGGTCCGTTCAATCCAATCAACAGGATAGAGCGTAATTGAGTTACTACCGTTAAATAAAACCCTGTTTGTCATAGACAAAGGGTACGACGTAATTTCGGGTAAAAGAGCAATCCAAACGAACCCTTTTAAGAAATATGCGGTCTTACTGTCTGGTATTCAAAAACAAATACGCTTTTTCGTATCTTTAATCAATAACATCTACCACTACTTGTTCATGGCCCGGAGATTCTACGTGCCCCAATTCCGGCTCGTTCTATTCTGTATCGGTACCGCTGGTACGCTGACTGTGTTGACTGGCTATTACCCCGAAAAAGACTCCTTTCGGAAGACTTTTGCCCGTATAAACAAGGAAGTAAGCGAACACAGCCGTGTGTACGAAACGCTGGTTGATGCCACGAATCAGGTAGGCCACCGGCTGACGGGTAGCCCGAATGGGACTCGCGCCGAAACGTATGCCTTCGATTTATTATCCTCGTATGGGTTCGGGACTAAAGATGTCCGCTACCAGCCATTCGAAGTGGAAGCCTGGATGCGGGACACCGTTACATTGTCCATCGTACCGGAAAAGAGTGACAATTTCCGGGATGTGCCTGTGGTAGCGCTGGCGCACTCGCCAACGGAAGCCCACATTCAGGGGGAAATTCTGGACATTGGCAATGGGCTGGAAGGAGATTTTGCCGCCCTTCGGGATAAGATAAAAGGGAAAGTCGCCCTGGTCAATATTGGTTTGGCGGCTCCTGTGAAGGGTACCCGTAATCTTCACCGCTCCGAAAAGACGGCTCTGGCCATTCAATACGGTGCTTCGGGGGTGATTATGGTCAATCTCGTGCCTGGCAATGTGCTGCTCACCGGAACGGCTTCGGTAACGGGTCAACTCATTCCAATTCCTTCCGTTTGCATTTCTCTGGAAAGTGGTGAGGCTCTCCGGTCATGGATGAAGGAAGAACACGGCCGATTACAGGCTATGATCGACATGACCAATATGAGCCGTAAAATACGCGCCCGTAATGTGATAGCGACCCTCAAAGGCTCTACCTACCCCGACGAAAAAATCATTGTTGGCGGCCACCTGGACTCCTGGGATTTAGCCACCGGAGCGATTGACAATGGCATTGGTTCTTTTGCCGTTATGGACATAGCTCGTACGTTTAAAGCCCTGAAACTGAAACCGAAGCGCACGGTCGAATTCGTTCTCTTCATGGGCGAAGAGCAGGGTTTGTTAGGCTCTAAAGCGCTGGTCGAAAAATTAAGAAAGACCGGGCAGATTGATCAGGTAAAGTATATGCTTAACCTCGACATGACTAATGACCCGACGGGTTTGAATGCTTTCGGTCATTCCGATATGTTACCGTTTTTGAATGCCGTTGGTGAAACAATGAAGGAGGTTGAACCCACTTTTGCCAATGACATGCGCAATCAGGCAGGATTGCACTCCGACCATCAACCCTTTATGCTACAGGGGGTACCCGTAGTGGGCCTGAACGGTCACCTTGATAAAGAAGTACTCGACTGCTACCACGCCAATTGCGACCGGATAAACCTCGTCAATGCCGGGCAGGTAAAAAATACCGTTCGATACTCAACCATGCTACTCTACGCCCTTGCCACTGCGGACGCTATTCCGGCCAAACGGCAAACGGATACCCAGACCCGCGATTACCTGGTGACGCAGGGATTACGCACGCCTTTGCAGATTGCCAACGAGTGGCGATGGAAGGAATAAAGAAATTTGTTAAAGTTTTACTTTAACAAACAGTAGGCAGAAGGATGTTTTCGTTACTTTGTAATCCTGTCACATCCTGACCTAACGATGGCTAAAAATACATTTCGGAAACCAGAACGGGTCGTTCCAGAACGGATTATTAAGCGAAAAAGAGAACGCCGTAGATTACGCCTGGCTTCGTGGCTCAACGACCTTATTCCGCTCGACCGGCTTTTTGGGGAAAACAACGCTTGGCCGATTCACCACATCGACCGAATTTTGTGGGTTACCTTCCTGCTCATCCTGTACATTGGCCTGAATCATAACGCGGAACGGCTGTTTCGACGCATTTTACGCACTCAGAATCAGGTTAGTGAGCTTCGTTCGCAGGCCACTGTATTACAGGCAGATTTCGACAAAAGTGGTAAGCAATCCGAAATTAGCCGACGCGTAGCCCCACTAGGCCTTTCTGATAGCCAGACCCCACCCTACAAAATTGTTGTCAAGTCCCATGAAGAACCAAAATAATAACATCAAGCAGGATATTATTCAGCGGGCTAACCATATATTCTATCTGGTTATTATCCTTGCCTTCAGTGTAATGGTTCGACTCGTTTACCTGCAATATTTCCATAAGGATGTAAAAGGCAAGTTCTGGCGGGAACGCGTTGCGGCTACCCTCATTCAGCGGGACACGATTCGGGCCATGCGGGGGAATATTTATGCTAACGATGGGCGACTGCTGGCTACGTCCCTGCCTACCTACGTAGTGGGCATTGACCCTACGGTGGCAAAACCGGCTTATTTCGCGGATAAAGTAGATTCTCTTGCCCAAACGCTCGCCCACATTTACCGGGATCGCTCTGCCCGCGACTATGCTGATGTTATCAGGCACGCCCGTAATCATAAACGACGCTATGTTCTGCTCAACCACAGGCGAATCACGTTTCAGGAGCGAAAGATTTTGCTCAAAGCTCCCTTCTTTCGGTCAACATCGAAAGTAAATGCCCGGGGCGGGGTACTGCGGGCCTATTACGAGCGCTATCATCCATTCAATCGAATGGCCGAACGTACTATCGGTAACCTCGATGCTAAAACAGGCCGTGGTCTGATTGGTTTGGAAGCTTCTTTCCAGCCCGAACTAGCGGGCAGAAACGCGGTTGGCTTGGTAGAAGTCCTGTCGGGGGGTGTTCGTAAACCTGTCAATGACGGCCCCGATATGAAGCCCGAACCGGGTATGGACCTGTACACCACGATTGATGTCAACTACCAGGATATAGCCGAATCGGCCCTGCATGAAACGCTGGAGAAGTACAAGGCGGCCAAAGGCTCCGTCATCGTGATGGAAGTGGCAACCGGTGAAATCCGGGCAATGGCTAACCTCACCCGTACCAAGGTTGGAAACTACGTAGAGAATTTCAATCACGCCCTGGCTGGTGGTAATGATCCTGGCTCGACCTTCAAACTGGCTACAATGATGGCCCTGATGGAAGAGAAAGCTATTTCCCTGAATCAGATAGTTCAGACGGGTACACACGCAGTTCGGTACAATAGCATCTGGATAACTGATTCCAACGGGGGCGGCTCAGGCCCGCTCACCGCTCGTGAAGTTTTCGAGAAATCATCGAACATAGGCACCCATTTGCTGATGCGCAGCTATTTCTACCAACGGCCTGCGCTATACTGCCAGTACCTGAGCCAGTTTCACCTGACTCAGCCAACCGGCATTCGTATGAAAGGCGAAGCGATGCCCGTTGTCCGTAATCCCGATATGAAAGGCTGGAGCCGGGCTTCCATCACATCCATGTCGTACGGCTACGAAATGCAGCTAACACCGTTACAAATGCTTGCGTTTTACAACGCCGTAGCGAATGACGGCTACTGGGTTCGCCCGTTGCTGGTGAAACAAATCAAGCTGGCCGACGAACTGGTTGAAGAAAACAAACCATACGTATCCCCCACGCCTTTCTGCTCGAAAGAAACCATTCGGAAAGCCCACGAACTACTAAGAGGTGTGGTAGCGCACGGAACGGCCAAACACATTGACAACCCCTACTACGAGATTGCCGGCAAAACGGGAACAGCTCAGAAAATAATTGGTGGGCTTTACCAACGCGGTCGGTATTACACGTCATTCATTGGTTATTTCCCGGCCGATAAGCCAAAATACAGCATGATTGTCGTTGTGGATAATCCACACCAGGGAGAAAACGGTGGCAGTCTGTACGCCGGTGCGGTATCTGCTCCCGTATTCAAGGCGGTAGCCGACCGAATTGTGGCGTATGATATTCGGATGCACGCCCCCATGAAAGCCAGCAATGCACAGCCACAATCCTCGACAAATACGATAGCGGGCTATGCCGACGACCTGCATACGATTAGCTCGGCCTTACATATCAAAAGCGAACCCGCTGTTGAAGGCTGGGTTGAAACCACACCCAGTGGACGCTGGCAATCGCGCCCGACACGCCCTGATCAAGTTCCCGATGTGCGTGGCCTTAGCCTGCGCGACGCGCTATTTCTGCTCGAAAATCGTGGCTTTCGGGTGCAGGTAGAAGGAAAGGGCAAAGTAAAGCAGCAGTCTCTGGACCCAGGAATCGAAATTGCTAAGACAACGGGAAAACTGATTACGCTGCAGTTGGGGTAAACAGGGGCCGTAAAATTAGGTAGTCCGCTATTCTACCCGTTTTTTTGCAGACGACAACCGAACGGGTAGTTTGTCTCAACTGTATGCTGCTCAAAAATCTTCTTTATAAAATTCCGCTGCTGGCCACTTCCGGTGATATGGATACCGAGGTAACCAGTCTGACAATGGACTCGCGCCGGGTTGGTCCCGGCGGTTTGTTTATTGCCTTGCGCGGCACGGTTACGGATGGGCACGCCTTTATTAATACGGCGGTGAGCCAGGGCGCATCAGCCATCCTCTGCGAAGAACTCCCAGCCAGTTTGTCACCCGGTGTAGCTTACATACGGGTGCAGGACGCTGCCCGGAGTATGGGCTTGCTGGCCACCAGTTTCTACGAACATCCATCCAGCAAACTCAAACTAATCGGTATAACGGGCACCAATGGCAAAACATCTGTTGCTACGTTGCTCTTTCGTTTATTTCGCGCACTGGGCTACCGATGCGGATTATTATCAACGGTTCAGAATCAGATTGATGGTAAAGTTATCCCCGCCACACACACCACCCCCGATTCGATTACCATCAATCAGCTACTAACCCAAATGCTGGCACATGGCTGTACGCACGTGTTTATGGAAATCAGTTCCCATGCCATGGTGCAGGAACGGGTGGCGGGATTAACATTTACAGGTGGTATTTTCACGAATATTACTCACGATCACCTTGATTTTCACGGTACGTTCGATAATTACATCCGGGCAAAAAAGAGCTTCTTTGATCAACTTCCCGCCACCGCCTTCGCGCTAACCAACGTAGACGACAAACGAGGGCTGGTTATGCTTCAGAATACAAACGCCCGCAGGGAAACCTATTCCCTTCAAACGCTGGCTACTTTTAAAGGGAAAGTTATGGCCGATAGTTTATTCGGCTTGCAGATGCTGGTAGATGACCGGGAGGTTTGGTTCAAACTGATTGGCCGTTTCAATGCCTATAATTTACTGAGCGTGTATGGTGCCGCCGTTTTGCTTGGCGAAGACCCAACCGACGTACTAACGCTGCTTTCGGGTATTACTCCCCCACAGGGCCGGTTTGAGCAGATTATATCATCCGATAAAATTGTGGGGATTGTAGACTACGCCCACACGCCCGACGCGCTGCAAAACGTGCTTGAAACCATCAACGAGTTACGGCAGGATAATGATCAGGGACGCCTGCCGCAAATTATCACGATTGTGGGGTGTGGCGGGAATCGCGATGCGGCTAAACGGCCCATTATGGCTGAAATCGCCTGCCGCTTCAGTAACCGCGTTATTTTAACCTCTGACAATCCGCGTAACGAAGACCCAATGGCTATCCTGGAACAGATGCAGGCTGGCGTTCCACCCATCGACTTAAAAAAAACCGTAACTATCGAAGACCGGCACGAAGCCATCCGGCAGGCCGTTTCACTAGCCCATCCACACGACATTATTCTGGTGGCGGGCAAAGGGCACGAAACCTACCAGGAAATCAGCGGAATAAAATATGACTTCGATGACCGGCTTGTGTTACGGGAGGCTTTTGTAGAACGCGGAAATCAATAACTTTGAAAATCAATTGAGAATGATAGGATCATGGAATGAGTGAATGTCAACAAAATATTCACTCATTCCATGATCCTATCATTCACTCATTCATAATCTATGCTCTATTACCTCTTCCAGTTTCTCGACGAACAGTATAACTTTCCCGGAGCCGGGGTTTTTCAATACATCTCGTTTCGGGCGCTGGGTGCCGTTATCACTTCGTTGCTGGTGGCAGCCCTATTTGGCCAACGCATCATTGATAAACTCCGTAACCTGCAAATTGGCGAGTCAATCCGCGACTTGGGGCTGGAGGGACAGATGCAAAAGCGCGGTACGCCCACTATGGGCGGTTTTATTATTCTGGCCTCACTGCTAATTCCGGCTTTACTCTTCGCGAAACTGTCTAACGTGTATGTCATTCTCGCCATCGTGTCAACCATCTGGACGGGTATGATTGGCTTCCTGGACGACTACATAAAGGTTTTCAAGAAGAATAAAGAGGGATTACAAGGGAAGTTTAAAGTGGTTGGACAAGTTGGTTTGGGGCTTATCGTGGGCCTTACGCTATATTTTAACGAGTCCGTTAAAATACGCAAATATGCCCCCCGCATGTTTAACACATCGAATATTCCCGATGTATACCAGGACATCAAATCCACGCTAACGACGGTGCCATTCATGAAAAACAACGAGTTCGACTATAGCTCGTTGCTGTTCGGTTTTTTGCCCGATAGTTATACCTGGATCGTATACGTAGGCATCTGCATTTTCATCATCACGGCGGTTTCTAACGGCGCGAACATTACCGATGGCATCGACGGACTGGCTGCTGGCACATCCCTCATTATTGGGTTGACCATTGGTGTGCTAGCTTATTTATCGGGCAATAAAGTTTTCTCGCAGTATCTCAACATCATGTATATACCCAACGCGGGCGAACTGGTAATTTTCTGCGCGGCTTTCGTTGGGGCCTGCGTCGGTTTTTTGTGGTATAATTCGTACCCGGCTCAGGTCTTTATGGGCGACACGGGAAGTTTGATGCTGGGTGGCGTTATCGCGGTGCTATTCCTGGCGATTCGTAAAGAACTGATGATACCTGTTGTTTGCGGCATTTTCTTGGCCGAACTGGTATCCGTCATAACACAGGTAAGCTATTTTAAGTACACAAAACAAAAATATGGAGAGGGTAGGCGAATTTTTCTTATGTCGCCCCTGCACCATCACTTCCAGAAACTGGGGTACCACGAAGCGAAAATCGTTACTCGAATGTGGATTTTGGGTATCATTCTGGCAGTGCTGGCTTTGGCAACGCTGAAATTACGGTAATCTTCACATTACAAATAAAGAGTCGAGCGTAACAAACGCTCGACTCTTTATTTGTAATGTGAAACAACTTACACCAGTTCTTCTTCAACAGCCGTTTTTGCCTTTTTGTAAGTATCCTTCACGGCATCGCTAACCGTTTCAAGCTTCTTTTTCGCTGATTTTTTGGCGGCTTTCGCTTTTTGCCGGTAATGGGCGCGGTTGTATGCATTGACCGGCTCCATATCAATGCCGCTACGTTTTTTTGAGAGCAGCCAAATTCCCCCAAGCACAAGGGCACCCGTTAGTACAGCAATCGTTATCACATTCTTCTGATCTTCTTCAGCCTGCTCTTTGGGGGTCATATCCCTGCGAACAGCAGCGGCCAGCAACGGATCCGGCAACATGTGTGAAACAGCTACCCGGGCTTTGTTCATCCAGCCTGCCACCACGTGATCTTTTCCCTTCATCAATGCTTCATATCCTTCTTTGGCTACATCGGCAGGATTAGCCGTCTTTTGCGGATCAGCCCCTTTAACATCAGTAGCTCCGGCCACATTGAAAAAGTTAGTGTTAGTTGCTCCGGGCATTAGTACCGTAATGGTTACATTCTTGTTCTTAATCTCATTGCGAACAGCTTCGGAGAAAGATTTAATGAAAGCCTTTGTAGCACCATACACCGCCATCATGGGATTCGGGATAACCGACACTTCGGAGCCAAGCATAAGGATTTTACCCTCATTCCGGCTTACCATATCGTTCAGGTATAATTTTGTCAGGTGAACCAGCGCTGTTGCGTTAACCTGAATAATACTGAGTTCTTTTTGCAGGTCGGTTTCCGTAGCAAACTGACCGTATTCGCCAAAACCCGCATCGTTTACCAGCACATCCACCTGAATACCTTTTTCCTGCGTTTCGGCATAGATTTCTTCCGGTGCGTTGGTATTCGCCAGATCTTTAATCAGAATGGTTGTTTGAGTACCATACTGATTGTGGAAGTTGGCAGCCAATTGCTCCAGACTCTCCTGATTGCGTCCCACTAGCACCAGATTATAGCCATCTTTGGCAAAAAGCCGAGTCAACTCCTGCCCGATACCACTACTCGCTCCAGTGATGAGCGCAGTTTTTCCATTTTTATGTTCTTCCATTGTTGAGTGATTAATTCCGTTTTGCGTAATTGATTAACCACGCTAAAAGTGTCAAAAGCTACTTACCTGCTTCAATCAGGGTTTTAGAATCACCTTGGTACAATCGTCCTCCTTCTTCTTGAACATCTCATACCCCCGGCTAATATCGGATAACGGCAGTACGTGCGACACGATATCGTCAAGTACAACCTTACCCTGCACCACTAAATCAAGCAGATGATCGATGTTTTTATGTACCTGGGATTGCCCCATACGCATGGTTACGCCTTTATCAAACAAACGACCGATTGGAAAGTTGTCGGATGGACTTCCGTACACGCCAACTACCGATACGATTCCCCCGCGTCGAACGGCCTGGAAGCACAGTTCCAATACCTTGGTTGTCCCCTTTTCCAGATTAATAACAGCTTTCGCCTTGTCCAGTATTGACCGTTCAGCTTCCATGCCAACGGCATCCACGCAAAGATCAGCGCCACGGCCGTTAGTCATACTCCGAATCGCTTCGACAACGTCAACATCGTGCGGGTTCAGCGTCTCTACGTTGTTGACCCGCCGTGCCCGTTCGAGCCGATAGGGCAGCGGATCAATAGCAATCACGCGCCCGGCCCCCTGTAGCCAGGCCGATTTCTGCGCCATCAATCCAACGGGTCCAGAACCAAAAATGGCTACTGTCTCACCGCCCCGCAGTTCTCCCCATTCAATGGCACTCCAGCCCGTTGGGAATATATCAGTTAAAAACAGGACCTGCTCATCTTTGAGGGTTTCCGGAACATGGCGCAAACCATAGTCGGCATACGGAACCCGAACGTACTCCGCCTGTCCACCGTTGTAACCGCCATATAGATCGGAATAGCCGAACAGGGCACCACCCTTTTCTGTCAGCAAGCCGCCATCAGGGCCATAGTATTCCGGATTCGAGTTTTCGCAGTGCATTTGAAGACTATGCTCACAGAAAAAGCAATGTCCACAGGCTATGGTGAACGGCACCACTACCCGGTCTCCTTTCTTTAAGTTGGTCACCTCTGATCCAACCTCTTCCACAATACCCATAAACTCGTGGCCCAGCACCTCATTTCGTAACTGGGGCAGAAATCCGTCATAGATATGCAGATCGGATCCGCAGATGGCCGTTGACGTAACGCGCAGAATAACATCCCTCGACTGTTCAATTGTTGGATCATCCGTTGCTTCGTAACGAATGTCGCCCACTTTGTGAAAAACGGCTGCTTTCATAACTATGTTGAGTTGATTTTTACATCGGCCAATGAACCGAATTAAGAGACTAACTATCCGTTTTAGCATTGGTTTTAAAAACCTATCTATTATACAGACTTTGTTACTTAAAGGCATTATTCAATTGGTCGATTCTTGCATACCTAAGGGGTTGATCATTCAGTAGTTATATTCTTGTAAGCACCTTGCTTTTAAGGGCCATAACGCCTATATTTGCACTCCCGTTTCGAAACGGGCCTATCTTTTTGATAGGTAATGTATTGAAAACAAACCAATTAGTCTCCATAAAGTGAATACGCTCAGTTACAAAACCATCTCGGCCAACAAAGAAACGGCGCAGAAGGAATGGGTTGTGGTTGACGCTCAGGGTGAAGTGCTCGGTCGGCTGGCCAGCCGAATTGCTCACCTGATCCGCGGCAAACACAAGACCAACTTCACCCCGCATGTTGATTGCGGAGATAACGTGATTGTCATCAACGCCGATAAGGTGCGCCTTACGGGTGCCAAGATGACCGACAAAGTTTACGTTCGCCACACGGGTTATCCCGGCGGCCAACGGTTCGCATCGCCCCGGTTGCTACTCGAGAAACATCCCGAGCGCATCATTGAACATGCAGTGAAAGGTATGTTGCCGAAAAATCGGCTTGGTCGGCGTTTGTACACCAACCTGTACGTGTATGCTAGTGAGCAACATCCGCACGAAGCACAGCAACCCACAGCAGTTAAATTCAATATATAATGGATCGTATAAATACCATTGGCCGCCGTAAAACTGCCATCTCCCGCATTTATATGTCGGCGGGCAGCGGAGCCATCTCGGTAAACGGGAAAGATTACAAACAATACTTCCCCACCGAAGTATTGCAAATTATTCTGAACCAGCCGTTTGCTACAGTGAACGGTACAGGTGGATACGACGTAAAAGTCAACGTTCGTGGTGGTGGCGTAGCCGGTCAGGCAGAAGCTACCCGTATGGCCATTGCCCGCGCTCTGGTTGAAATGAACGCTGAATTTCGTCCGGCCCTCAAAAAAGAGGGTTTCCTGACACGTGATTCGCGTATGGTAGAACGGAAAAAGCCAGGCCGGAAGAAGGCCCGTCGTAAATTCCAGTTCTCGAAACGTTAATACCAGTCAGCCAGTTTTTCAGTTAGTGAGTTTGTCAGTATATATTATTTTATCTGACCAGCCAACTAACCAACTGACAACTGATTTAGTCCAGACTGCCCTTAGATGATGCCGACGGGTGGTGCTGCGTACTTTTTATCACATTCATTTTTTAATACGAAAATGGCACAAATCGAATATAAAGAACTCCTTGACGCTGGTGTGCATTTTGGCCACCTTACGCGTAAATGGGATCCCCGGATGGCTCCGTATATTTTTATGGAGAAAAACGGTATCCATATTATTGACCTCAACAAAACGGTAGCTGCGCTCGACGAAGCCTGCAATGCGCTGAAAGGTATTGTTCGCTCAGGACGTAAGATTATGTTCGTTGCCACCAAAAAACAGGCGCAGGAAATTGTTTCGGAAGAAGCTCGTCGCCTGAAAATGCCGTACGTCACAGACCGTTGGCAAGGTGGTATGTTAACGAACTTCGCTACCATTCGGAAGTCGCTGAAGAAAATGCAAACGCTGGAAAAAATGCTGAAAGACGAGGAGACCGTCAAGAGCATTGCCAAGCGGGAGCGTTTGACCCGTAGCCGCGACAAAGAGAAACTGGAGCGCGTATTGGGCGGTATTGCCGATCTTACCCGTTTGCCAGCTGCTTTGTTCATCGTTGACGTAAAGCGTGAACACATTGCCGTATCTGAAGCGCACCGGTTGGGTATTCCTGTATTTGCTATGTGTGATACGAACTCGAATCCAGAAGATGTTGAGTTTGCTATTCCGGCCAATGATGATGCTTACAAATCTATTTCACTGATTACGCTTGCTATTGGTAAGGCCATTGAAGAAGGTCTGATGGAGCGGAAGCAGGATAAAGACGATCAGCGGATTCAGGAAGAAGAGGAAGCGAAGCGTAAGCAGGATCTTGCACAGGCCAACGCCGAAGGCGAGACCCAACCTGAAGCTGCTCCAGTTCCCACCGCAGTAGCGGAAAATGAGCAGGAAGGATAATTAGTTTACGGTTTATAGTTCACAGTTTTCGGTTGACTGGTTAGTACACCGGTATGGTAGCTAACCGAAAACTACAAACAGAATACCGTAAACGGAAAATAGCCCGTAGCCAGCCGCTATGGGCTATTCCATTTCAATAATAGCAATTCAATACTTATTTTTTATTTGGCGTTTAATTTAATAAACACCCTTTTACTATGGCAATTACTGCTGCTGACGTAAACAAACTTCGGCAAGAGACCGGAGCCGGTATGATGGACTGTAAGAAAGCCCTTACCGAAGCGGATGGCGATTTTGAAAAAGCAAAGGAGGTTCTGCGGAAGCAGGGCCAGAAAATAGCCGACAAACGGGCTGACAACGCGACAGCCGAGGGCATCGTGCTGGCGCACGTTAGTCAGGATGGCAAAACAGGTAGTGTAATAGCATTAGCCTGCGAGACAGAACCTGTATCGAAAGTCGCTGATTTCCAGAACCTGGCGATGACCGTTATGAGTACGGCTGTTGCAACGGATGCTACGAGCAAAGAAGCACTGCTGGCTACGCCCCAGGCGGATGGCCGTTCGTTGCAGGATCACATTACTGACCTGATGGGTAAGATTGGCGAGAAAGTAGAAGTGTCTTCGTTCGAAACCGTTTTTGGTGACAAGGTTGTCTCTTACATCCACTCAAACGGTAAGCTTGGCGTATTAGTCGCTTTGACCAACACCAGTGGAACCGATGTTGCAGAAGTTGGTAAAGATATAGCTATGCAGATTGCCGCTATGAAACCCATTGCTCTGGATAAAGATGGTGTTGATGCAACTACCGTAGAACGTGAAATCGAGATTGGGAAAGAGCAGGCGCGTCAGGAAGGCAAACCTGAAGCGATGCTGGAGCGGATAGCGATGGGAAAACTTAACAAGTTCTATAAAGACAACACGCTGCTTAACCAGGAGTTTGTGAAGGATACTTCGGTAACGATTTCCCAATTGCTGGAAAAAACCAGCAAAGGCCTGACAGTGTCAGCTTTCAAACGGGTAGCTATTAGTTAATTATTCCAATTTAGTAGGCATAAAAAATGCCCGGCCAGAAGCCGGGCATTTTCATTTGGTAGTTTTTATTCTTATTTATGTAAACAAGAAAGTTGCCTTTTATAATGAATGGAATGAAATCATTAAATACCTCGCCCCTGTATTAGACGGAGAACAATAGCGATTACTGCGATAACCAGCAAAATGTGAATTAAACCGCTACTAGCTATACCAGCGCCCAGTACACCCAAGAAACCCAGTAACCAGATGATGATCAAAATTACTGCGATTGTATACAGAAGATTACCCATTGTTTTGTTTTGTTATAAGTGAGAATAAGGATTTCCCCAGTATAACTTGTGCTTTTGTTAAATGTTTTGGAAGTCTGTTCTATGTCTACAAATTGATAAGTAGCACAGAAGGTCCAGAACAGCCTTTCCATCCAAATTAACCGAACTATAAAAACTCACTTCTACGCATCGTAACTCAATACCGGACTCAACCAGCGCTCAATCTCTTCGATTGGCATATCCTTCCGCTGGGCATAATTCAGCACCTGATCTTTGTTGATTTTTCCGACCGGGAAATATCGGGATTCGGGGTGGGAGAAGTAAAAACCACTCACCGACGAGGCCGGGTACATCGCGTAACTTTCGGTCAGTTCAATCCCGATTTTAGTAGCGTCTAACAACTCAAATAAAGTACCTTTCTCGGTATGGTCGGGGCAGGCGGGGTAGCCTGGCGCCGGCCGGATACCCTGATAATCTTCTTTGATAAGTTGTTCGTTCGTCAGTGTTTCGCTCGTAGCATAGGGCCAGAACTCAGTACGAACGCGCTCGTGCATGCGCTCAGCGAAGGCTTCGGCCAGGCGGTCGGCCAGGGCTTTCACCATAATGCTATTGTAGTCATCGTGGTCACGCTCGTATTTGTCCAGCAGTGCTTCGATGCCAATCCCCGTTGTTACGGCAAATCCACCGATGTAATCCTCACGACCACTTTCCAGCGGGGCAATAAAATCCGATAAACAATAGTTAGGTAGTCCAGCCGCTTTTTGGTTTTGTTGCCGCAGAAAGTGTAACACCGTTTTTGTGTCGTAGACTAACTCCCCTGCCGAAGCAGCCGCCAGTTGGGACTCTACCCTACTAATTTTATATTCGATGTGCTGGTGCGATCCGTGCCGTTCGCAGGAAATATCCCGAACCTGTTCTTCAAACTCATGCAGTAGTACGTCATCATCGGCAGAGTTAGCAGGGAAAAATCCTACTACCGCGTTTGCTTTCAAGAGTTTATTATCAATGATTTCCTTCAGTAGTTTGTTCGCATCATCAAATAGCTGCTTTGCTTCATTACCCACCACGGCATCGTTGAAAATAGCTGGGTATTTTCCGTGCAACTGCCAGGTCTGGAAGAAGGGTGTCCAGTCGATGTATTTCGCTAATTCAGCGATATCATAGTCATCGAAGTAGCGATTGCCCAGGAATGTTGGCTTTGTTGGTTCGAAAGAACCCCAGTCAATGGGTGCCCGATTGGCACGGGCTTTCTCAATACCGAGGGTATTCTTTTCCTTCTGCCGCTTCGCGTGGTCCACCCGCATCCTGGCGTACTCCGCTTTTATTTCGGTAAAAATCAGGTCGCGGGTTGCCTCGGTATCGCTTACCAACCGACCAGCCACGGGTACACTCCGGCTGGCATCCAATACGTGAATAACTGGCCCTGAGTAATGCGGATCAATTTTAACGGCGGTGTGTACCCGCGAGGTAGTTGCTCCCCCAATCAGCAAAGGTATCTTGAAACCCTGGCGTTCCATTTCTTTGGCAACACCCACCATCTCATCGAGCGAGGGGGTAATGAGGCCACTCAATCCGATAATATCTACATTGAGCCTGCGGGCTTCGTCCAGAATTTTCTGGGTCGGCACCATAACGCCGAGGTCAATAATCTCGTAATTATTACAACCCAGCACCACGCCCACAATGTTTTTGCCGATGTCATGCACATCGCCCTTCACAGTGGCCAGAAGAATGGTACCGGCATTCGTCGACGTGTCGCCCCCAACAAGTTTGTCCGCTTCTATGAATGGGAGTAGATAAGCTACTGCCTTTTTCATGACCCGCGCCGATTTTACCACTTGGGGTAGAAACATTTTGCCCGCCCCGAATAGGTCACCTACTACATTCATACCGTCCATTAAAGGCCCTTCAATAACGTGAAGGGGCCGCTCTACTTGTTGGCGGGCTTCTTCGGTATCTTCGTCGATATAATCGGTAATGCCTTTTACCAGCGCGTGTTTGAGCCGTTCCCGCACGGGTTCGAGCCGCCAGCTTTCATCCTGGACGATAACTTTCCCTTTAGCCTTTACCGTTTCGGCAAAGTCGACCAAACGCTCGGTCGCATCATCCCGCCGGTTTAAGAGCACGTCCTCACAACGATCCAGTAACTCTTTCGGAATGCTGTCATACACTTCTAGTTGCCCAGCGTTCACGATACCCATATCCATACCTGCTCCAATAGCGTGGTACAAAAAGGCAGAGTGCATCGCTTCCCGCACCACATCGTTGCCCCGGAAACTAAACGAGATATTCGATACCCCACCGCTCACTTTGGCTAGTGGCAGGTTTTTCTTAATCCAGCGCGTGGCATTGATAAAATCAACGGCGTAGTTGTTGTGCTCCTCAATTCCCGTGGCAACCGTCAGAATATTAGGGTCAAAAATAATATCCTGCGGGGCGAAGTTGACTTTGTCGACCAGAATGCGGTAGGCCCGCTCGCATATTTCGATGCGCCGTTGGAAAGAGTCGGCCTGCCCAGTTTCGTCAAATGCCATCACCACCGCAGCCGCTCCATACCGTCTGACCAGTTTCGCCCGCTCAATAAATGCTTCTTCACCCTCTTTCAACGAAATGGAGTTCACGATAGCTTTACCCTGTACGCATTTCAAACCGGCTTCAATAACCTCCCACTTAGAGGAATCGACCATAATAGGTACGCGGGCTATATCGGGTTCAGCGGCAATCAGGTTGAGGAAGGTCGTCATGGCCTCGACCGAATCCAGCATCCCTTCATCCATGTTTATATCAATCACCTGCGCCCCGCCTTCTACCTGCCCGCGGGCAATGCTGAGGGCTTCGTCGTAGTTGCCTTCTTTAATAAGCCGGGCAAACTTTTTAGACCCCGTTACGTTGGTTCGCTCACCTACGTTCAGGAAATTGGTTTGCTCGGTAATTTTCAGCGGTTCCAGCCCACTTAGTTTCTGGTATATTTCAGGCTCAGGCCGTTGCCGGGGTGGGTATTTAGCGGCTGCCTCCGCAATAGCCCGAATATGGTCGGGCGTGGAGCCGCAACAACCACCCACTATATTGACAAAACTACTCTTGACGAAATCCTCGATTTGCAGGGCCATCATCTCCGGCGTTTCATCGTATTCACCAAACTCGTTAGGCAACCCGGCGTTTGGATAAGCCGACGTAAAAAACGGCGACTCTTTCGCCAGCGTCTGGATATAAGGACGCATCAGTTCGGCACCCAGGGCACAGTTCAGACCAATACTAAGCAGCGGCAAATGCGAAACGGAGTACAAAAATGCCTCCGTTGTCTGCCCGGACAATGTTCGGCCACTGGCATCCGTAATGGTACCCGAAATCATGATAGGCAGAACCGCCTGCTGTGGATTCAGATTGAAATACTTGTCGATGGCGAACATAGCCGCCTTAGCATTGAGCGTATCGAATATCGTTTCGACCAGCAGTAGATCGGCCCCGCCCTCTACCAAACCACTGACCTGCTCGTAATAAGCATCAACCAGTTCATCAAACGTGACGGCCCGGTAAGCGGGGTTGTTAACATCGGGCGAGAGGGATGCTGTCCGGTTGGTTGGCCCCATAGCACCCGCCACAAAACGGGGTTTATCGGGATTGGCGCGGGAGACGTCTATGGCGACTTCTTTAGCAATTCGGGCCGATTCGTAATTTAATTCGTAGGCCAACTCTTCCATGTGGTAGTCCGCCATGGCAATGGTTGTTCCACTAAAGGTATTGGTCTCGATGATATCGGCTCCAGCTTCGAGATACTGCCGGTGGATGGTCTGAATGATTTCTGGTTTGGTAAGCGACAGCAAGTCGTTGTTCCCTTTTAAATCATGTGCCCAGTCGCGGAAACGCTCACCCCGATAGTCATCTTCGGTTAGGTTGTACCGTTGAATCATGGTACCCATCGCTCCATCGAGGACGAGGATGCGTTCGTTCAGAAGTTCGTATATCGTTTTCAAAAGCGAGTGCTGTAAGGCGTGTTTGTCAGAGTACTTAACAAACAGTATCCTTAAAAAAGTCCAAAATAAGAAAGACTTATCAGCAGAAAGCCCCGTGGCGGAAGGCTGCCTTATCTATCCCACTTGCTGGCGGGAGGAAATTGGCACCATTTCCCGGGAGGGGTTGGTTGCCAAGACATCGTCGGGTCCGTTCCCTCCGTCTTTCTGGATAAGTACTGGCAAAAATACGCAAAAAAAGGGTACGCCAATTACCAGCGTACCCCACTAAATACAATTCCGATTATACAGTATAAATAGACAACAAGTACACCCTACCAGGTGTCTTCCAGGTCTTCTTTGGTATACAGGTGGTTTCGTTCGTTATAAAACGATTGCTCATCGGTCCGTTTAAGAGCCAGCGGGTTTTTGGCCGTCAGGCGATATAATAGCGCAATGGGAAAGAGAAAGACAAAAAACAGGATCGACAGAATGATTTTCCCGTTGATGTTTCCCAGTATCTCAGCGATTTTAAACCACCCCTTCACAATCAAATCCCCTACTACCGGAACTGCCAGACTCAACACGCCAATTGCAGCGGCTCCATACAGAAACCAGGGAGATTTAAACACAAAGTATAACACCACCAGGCCAGTGACGATAACTAATTGGGCTTTTATTTTTTCGGTGCTGTCCATGCTTTAGAACAACGTGTATATAAATGGAGCCACGGCCGAGCCACCACCAATAACAATCAGTACACCAATGAGTAGCAGTAATACAATTATGGGGGCCAGCCACCATTTTTTACGCTGCTTCAAAAACCTAAAAATGTCCTGTAAGAATTCCATCGTTCGATTTTAGTTTATCCGTAATTTATTAACAAGTGCTGTTTGTACTGCATTTTGGTCGCCTGCACAAAAGTAGCAGTACCTCACCTACGCCCTGGTTGACCAGCGCACTAGCATGGTCGTTGTCGCGACGACGACCCAATCATTCGGTTCATATCGGTCATCAGTTTACCCACATCCGGAATAGGGACGTTGTTACGCTGAAAAATGTCGATAACGGACTCAACATACTCCGCGGTTTTTTCTGTGCTACACGAGAATGCAAACATTACGACGTGAAAGTGGACTTTATGTTACAGGACGTACGTTATAAATTTATTGGGATCGCTCCCGTGACTATTGATGATAGCCGGGCGAAAGACCACCCCCCCCGGTAACCGTAAGCGAATCATATTGGAGAAAGGTTTCGATTTCATCAGGATGGATCGTTCAGGGCGAATAGGCAATTAATCCAGGACAAATTCTCCCTTCCAATTGTCCTTTTCCTGCCATTCGGGTTGTTTACGCTTGTCGAACAGGAAATTCCCGACTACCAGGTAATCCATTTCGGTACGCATGAAACAACGATACGCATCATCGGGAGTAGAAACGATGGGCTCACCCCGCACGTTGAAACTGGTGTTTACGATGACTCCGTAGCCCGTCAGTTTTTTGAAGGCATCGATCAACTGGTAATAGCGCGGGTTGGTATCTTTATGCACCGTTTGAATTCGGGCCGAGTAGTCGATGTGCGTAATGGAAGGCAAATCGGAACGCTGATAGTAGAGCTTTTCACGAAGTGGAAAACTAGCATAATCAGCCGGAACGGGTGTCCGCCGACTTTCGGCTACCGGATGTACCAGTAGCATGTACGGCGAAATACCGTCGTAGTCGAAGTATTCCGCGCAATCCTCGGCCAGCACCGACGGAGCAAAAGGCCGGAATGATTCACGGTATTTGATTTTCAGGTTTAATTTTTTCTGCATCTCGGCATTCCGGGGATCACCCAGAATACTGCGTCCGCCTAGGGCGCGTGGGCCGAACTCCATCCGTCCCTGCACCCAACCCACTACATTCCCTTCGGCCAGCAGCCGGGCGGCTTCGGTACTGAGTTCGGTGAAGTCGGCGAAGTGCGTAGCCACTCCTTTGTATTTGACAGCCATCAATTCCACATCCAGGTCAGAAAATGTAGGCCCCAGATACGACCCACGCATCGCATCGCGCTCGGTGGTTACTACCCGTTCTTTGTCAAAATAGATATGGTAGGCAGCTAGGGCAGCGCCTAGTGCGCCACCAGCATCACCAGCTGCCGGCTGGATAAAGATATCCCTGAAAATACCAGCCGCCTGTAGTTTTCCGTTCGATACGCAATTGAGTGCGACCCCACCCGCCATCACCAGTGCATCAGCATTGGTCAGTCGTTTGGCTTCGCGGGCCATGTTCAGTACCACTTCTTCTGTAAAAAATTGAATAGCCAGACCCAGGTTACAGTGATAATCCTTCAGTTCATCCTCAGGCTGCCGTTTGGGGAAACCGAAAAGTTCAGCCCATTTTGCTTCGTTCACCATTTTCAGGCCGGTGGCGTAATCAAAATATTCCTGATTGAGCCATATAGAACCGTCTGGTTTCAGGTCCGTTAGCTTATCCTTGATAATGGTGATGTAACGGGCTACATCCGGCGAGTTAGGATCACCATAGGGGGCAAGCCCCATCAGTTTGTATTCGCCGGAATTGACCCGGAAACCCAAAAAATAAGTAAACGCCGAATATAATAGCCCCAGGGAGTGCGGAAATCGCATTTCTTTCAGAATAGAAATGTGCTTACCCTCTCCCAGCCCGATAGAGGCCGTTGCCCATTCGCCCACCCCATCAATGGTGAGGATAGCGGCCCGCTCGAAGGGTGATGGATAAAAAGCACTGGCTCCGTGTGATAGGTGATGTTCAGGAAACAGGAATTTTACTTTTCGGGATGGATCATACCCTAATTTCTCCAACTCCTGCCGAATGAGCCGCTTGAGAAACAGTTTTTCCTTCAGCCAGACGGGAATCGACATCAGAAATGATCGGATTCCCTGTGGTGCAAATGCGTAGTATGTCTCCAGCAATCGCTCGAACTTGAGCAGTGGTTTGTCGTAGAAAACAATGGCATCCAGTTTATTCAGATCGGCTCCACTGTATTGAAGGCAGTACTTGATAGCCTCTGCCGGAAAGCCGGGGTCGTGCTTTTTGCGGGTAAATCGCTCTTCCTGCGCTGCGGCAACAATTCTCCCGTCTTCAATGAGTGCTGCTGCCGAATCGTGATAAAAAGCAGAGATGCCTAATATAGTCATGAACGGTAATACTAGTCGTGGATAGGGCCAAAAGTACACAGTTTTTTGCAATCTTATCATTACCACCCAATTGACTTAAATTTAAGTCAATTGGGTGGTAATGATAAAAGAGGGCGCCCGGTGGCAAAAAACAGTATCTTTGGCCGTTTTTCACTACCCTAACGTATCATTTTATTGTGAAACTGGCAGCTATTGATATCGGTTCGAATGCAGCCCGACTGCAAATCTCAAGGGTTCTTCACAACGACAGTCTGGTGAGTTTTAAGCGGGTCGAGTATGTACGATTTCCGCTCAGGCTAGGCCACGATGTATTCAATTTCGGTACGCTGACACCCGAGAGTGAAGCCCGAACGGCAAAATTGATGCAGGTGTACAAATTACTCATGGAATTGCATGAGGTGGAAGATTACATGGCCTGTGCCACCTCAGCCATGCGGGAATCCTCGAACGGTCATGAGATTGCCAAACGGATAGAAGCCCAGACGGGTATTAAAATCAACATTATCGATGGGCGTAAAGAAGCAGAACTCATCAATGATGTGGTGGTTCATGCGCTGGACGATAAGCAGTACTTACACATCGATGTGGGGGGCGGTAGCACCGAACTGAACCTGTATGAAAATCGGCAGAAAATAAATTCCAAATCCTTCAAGATTGGGTCGGTACGCCTGCTGGAAGGGAAAGAGACAAAGGGTGCCTGGAAAAAAATAGAGGACTGGGTGGAGGAAAACGTCGATTCATCCCGCGAAATTACGGCTGTTGGTACGGGCGGCAATATTAGCAAGCTGTTTAATCTGGCCGCCAAAACTGCCGACTCAGAAACGACCCAGACCGAAATTGAACGCATCCGGAATTATATAGCGGGATTTAGCCTGGATGAGCGAATCAATAAACTTCGCCTGAATGCCGACCGTGCCGATGTGATCGTTCCGGCAGCAGATATTTACACATCCGTCATGAAATGGGCAGGAGCTGAAAAAATAATTGTACCGGACCTCGGCCTGAAAGATGGCATTATTCAATTAGTGTACAGCCAGTTAGGGCGAAGAAAATCCCATTGAAGCCATTTGCCGTCGGTCATCAGACTTGCAGTTCATGATCATGCGTTACTTGCTGGACGCTATTCTCTGAACAACAAACGGAATGCATAACCCAGGCACGCAGGAGCAAGGCGTATTCATGAGCATCACCGTCTTTTCTACATAACAACCCAAAGGACTATATACCCGGACTCCATATGTGGTGACCACGCCCGTCCGACTCAGGTTTTTGGCAATCAAACCATCATCAGGTATTGGGTGGCTTGTACCGGAAAATATACCGTTGTTTGCTAGTTCATACGTATCCTTCGGCCTAAAACCAACTATGGCTACCGAACCGTCGGCGGCTGATACGGTTCCGGTACACGTTGCTTCCGTAGCCTTCGCGGAAGCAACAGGATTGGGTTTGATAGTAACCGTTAGTAACGCAGATGGGCGACAGGAAGCATCGGCCGGTGTTGGTTTTAGATACCCGTACACGTAGTAGGTTTTGCTGATTATTCCAGTATTAGGCGGAAAGGAAATCGTTCGCATGGTGGCGATGCCATTGGATGAAATCAACTCACCAAGATATACCCCGTTATCTCCCTCATATGGATTAGACTGGGGCGTATCGAAACGAGTCATGCCTATTTTGGTTGGAAAAAAGGCCGTTGTCCTAACCTGTAAACTATCCACAATATAACCCGTGCAAACCGTTACCGAAGTTTGATTCGTATTCGTAATCGTTGGGCATCCGGTTTGGGCGTATAGGCTAGTCAGTAGGAGCTGACAGCAAGCGACCAGGAAACCTGCTTTAAGTAGGTATCGGCCTTTACTACACCCGTTACGACCTAGCGATGAACTTATCATTTCCGTACGTTTCTGAAGAAAATAAGGCGTTAGCCTATGCTAACTACTCATGCCTAACAGGGCTAATAGCCTACAGTTTGGCTATGTTTTGTGTTTTGACTATAAAGCTACCTTTTCGTTACTTTCTCGTGGGCACCATCGTCAATAGCGCCAACAACGTTATTGGATGCACTATTATGTATGAGATGCTATTACAGCGTGAACCTTCCAGCACCTTGGTTCCCCCATTGAGTGAAGCCGGTTTCCTGTTCAATACGTACAAACATCTGCAACACCAGCAAAAGGAAGGGGTTTATATACTGTCAGCAGTGAACACCCTAACCCGACTCGCCGACGCCCGTTGCGCTTTTTTCGTTCAATCGGGCAAGGCAATTAGTCCTATTGCCGCGCCATTTGGTTCTATTGAGTGCGCATCTGTTTTTCCCGAAGAAGCACTCGACCTGTTCATCCAAACACTTATTCAGGCAGTCCATTCGGCGGGGGCTATAACACTGCGGCTGGTCAACTATCCACTATGTTACGCTCCCGAATCAGCCGGGCGTGTGGCCCAAAAATTACTATCGCATGGGTTTATCATCGTTGAAACCCATCAAACATTCTATCTGCCCGTTTCCAACACGCCTTTCGACCTAAATCTTGTTCCGGCAGAACGACGGCGACTTACCAAGTGTTTCGAAGCAGGTTTTCAATTCAAACATTGGCCATTGTCCGATAAGAACGGGGTGATAAATTTCCTAACGAAAACGCGCCGTCAGAAAGGATATACAATGACCATCTCTCCTGAACGACTGACGGACTTGCTGCATACATTTCCGAACGAGTGTGCCGTTTTTACCGTGATGGATGGGGATACGATAGCCGCACTAACAATTACCGTTCGGGTTCGCCACGATATTCTATACAATTTCCAGCCAGCCTCTAATCCCGGCTACGATGCTTTCAGCCCAATGGTCCTGCTGATAAGAGGACTTTATACGTATTGCCAGCAACACCAAATCGGGTTATTGGATCTTGGCCCCTCCCTTGACGAAAACCGGCAGGCTAAACCAGGACTGGCGCGTTTCAAACGAAACCTTGGTGCTCAGGAATCACCCCGGCTGGTTTTCGAACGGGACTTGTCAGTGCTGTCATTCAGACTAGTCTGATCTGCTATTTTCTTCGTTATTTTGTAGTGGAAAGGCTCTGCGTCAGGAGCTGTTTGCATGATAGAAACTGGTTTTAATTCGGTTAGTCAATTCCTGAGTGAGCTGTTTGCCTCACTACTCTCACTCCTAAAAGTGGTGATTCGTGGGCGGTACGCCACCAAACTGCCCACCCGACAGCAACCCATTTGCTCCGTTTTGGGCAATGGTCCATCCCTAAAAGAGTCGTTGGCAGAGCAGTTTGACTTCATTCGTCAGACGGAAATTGTTTGCGTCAATAACTTTGCCCACGCTGCTGTTTTTGCGCAGCTACGTCCGCAGAACTATATCATCTCCGACCCCAATTATTTCCTTTTTACAGAACAAACCACCGACCGTGACGATATCAGGCAGACGCTGGACATCTTTCTGTCGCGTATTGACTGGGCAATGACACTCTACGTGCCGCACTTTGCCAAAGGAGCATACCTGCTCCGGCAGATTGAGCAGGGTAATTCGAACATCAACGTAGTTTATTTCAATTACACCGTGGTTCGTGGTTTCCGATGGCTGGTTTACTGGTTATACGCCAAAGGTCTTGGAATGCCGCAGGCACAGACAGTCATTATTGCCGCTCTCACACTGATGATTAACCGAAAATTTGAGCAGGTTTTTCTATTCGGTGCCGATACGTCGTGGCATGAGGAGATTCGTTTGAACGACCAGAATCAGTTGCTCATCAAGCAAATACACTTTTACGACAAACTTAAAGACGTCACTCATCAGCCCGTGTACTCCGACGCTCAGCGGCAGCGAACGTTTTCGATGGCCTCCCAATTTTTATCCCTGCATAAAGTATTTCGGGGCTATGAGGTTCTTCGCGATTATGCCGATCATCGGAGCGTAAAAATTCTAAATGCCAGCGGGAAGAGCTACATTGATGCCTTTGAGCGAACTAAATTAGTTGATGAGTCGGTGAGTTAATCATCAGTACTATCTGGTAGACGAATCCACTAACTGACTAATTAACTGACCAACAAAAACATATGCTTGACTTGACCAATAAATCCATTTTGATTACGGGCGGCACCGGCTCCTTCGGTAAGAAGTTTGTCGAGATGATGTATCAGCGCCACCCAAACCTGAAACGTTTGGTTATTTACTCCCGCGATGAATTGAAGCAATTCGAAATGGCGCAGTACTACCCCCAATCGACATACAAATCCATTCGCTTTTTCATTGGCGATGTCCGCGATGCGGAACGGCTCAAGCGGGCTTGTGAGGGTGTAGACATCATTATCCACGCAGCTGCATTGAAGCAAGTACCGGCGGCAGAGTACAACCCGATGGAGTGCATCAAAACCAACGTATTCGGGGCAGAGAACGTAATAAATGCGGCTCTGGACAACGGCGTACAACGCGTAGTAGCCCTCTCGACCGATAAGGCAGCCGCTCCAATCAACCTCTACGGAGCCACTAAACTCTGCTCCGACAAGTTGTTTGTGGCCGCCAATAACATGAAAGGTAGCCGTGATTTACGTTTTTCAGTGGTTCGTTATGGGAATGTAATCGGCTCGCGGGGGTCAGTAGTACCATTCTTTCTGGAGAAACGAAGAGACGGTGTACTACCCATCACCCACGCCGACATGACCCGATTCAATATTTCGCTGGAAGACGGTGTCGAGATGGTGTTCCACGCGCTTGAACACGCCTGGGGGGGCGAAATTTTTGTTCCCAAAATACCCTCATACCGCATTACCGACGTAGCCAAAGCCATCGGCCCAAACTGCGAGCAGAAGATAGTGGGCATTCGTCCAGGCGAGAAGTTACACGAGGAAATGATAACGGAAACCGACTCGCTCAACACTGTTGAGACGGCTAAATATTACGTCATTACACCTTCAACGCCAACCTGGAGTGTGGATGACTATATGGAAGCTTTCAACGGACGGCCCGTGGAAATGGGCTTCAAGTATAATTCCGGCACTAACACCGACTGGCTCAACGTAGACCAACTGCGCGAGCAGATTCGGGAACATGTCGATGCTGATTTTAGTGTATAAAAAAGCCGGATTGTCCGTTCTATACCTATGAACCAACCCATCCCATACGGTCGTCAGCACATCACTGACGACGATATTGCGGCCGTGGCCGACGTACTTCGTGGGCCATTCCTGACGCAGGGGCCTCACATCGGTGCGTTCGAAATGGCGTTTGCCAATTATATAGGCAGTCCCTACGCAGTGGCCGTGGCCAATGGCACAGCGGCCCTGCACCTTTGTTGCATGGCACTTGGCGTAAAGGAGAGCACACGGGTTATCACAACGCCTATTACCTTTTCGGCCTCGGCCAATTGCGTCCGTTACTGTGGGGGTGAGGTCTTTTTTGCGGACGTTGACCCCAATACGGCTCTGTTGGATGTAAACGCGGTGCGGACCTTGCTGGAGCAACATCCAAGGGATTATTTTTCAGGAATTATCCCCGTTGATTACGCAGGTTATCCGGTCAATTTAACCGCGTTTAGGGCATTGGCAGATGAGTATGGACTTTGGTTACTGGAAGATAGCTGTCACTCTCCAGGGGGGTCGTTTCAGGATGCCGATGGGCGGGAACACCGTTGTGGCGATAGCTCCCTGGCAGATTTAGCCATCTTCAGTTTTCACCCGGTAAAGCATATTGCGGCTGGTGAAGGCGGTATGATTACGGCCCGCAGTGAATCGCTATATAACCACCTACTCCGGCTCAGAACCCACGGTATCACCAATAAACCCGGTGATTTAACCGAACCCTATCCGGGTGAACCAGAACGTGGGGACTGGTACATGGAGTTGCAGGAATTAGGTTATAACTATCGCCTGACCGATATGCAGGCGGCTTTGGGCATGAGTCAGTTAAACCGTGCCGATGCTATGCTGGACCGTCGGCAGGAAATTGCCCGACGCTACGACGAAGCCTTCGCCGGAACGAATGTCACTACCATCATTCCGCCCGACAGTGTCAATCATGCGTACCACCTCTACGTTGTTCAGGTGGATAACCGTAAAGGTTTGTACGACTTCCTGCGAACAAAAAACATCATGGCGCAGGTGCATTACGTTCCGGTACACCTGATGCCTTATTACCGGCAATTCGGCTGGAAACCGGGCGATTTCCCGAATGCCGAAGATTTTTATGCCCGCTGCCTGAGTCTACCCATGTATCCAACATTGACAGACGAAGAGCAGGTCTACGTCATTGCTTCGGTTAATGGGTTCGTGAACGCATGAGCAACGTAGCCATCATACCAGCGCGGGGTGGCAGCAAACGCATTCCCCGAAAGAATATCCGGGCTTTTCTGGGGAAACCTGTTATTGCCTATGCCATCGAAGCCGCACTAAGATCTGGCTTATTCAGCGATGTTATGGTTTCGACAGATGATGTCGATATTATGGACGTAGCCCAACGGTATGGGGCATCGGTACCGTTTATGCGCCAATCCGAAACCGCTGATGATTTTGCGACTACGGCTGATGTACTCCTGGAAGTATTGAGGAAATACAAAGAGCACAAACAGGTTTTCGACTATGCCTGTTGCTTATACCCAACGGCTCCTTTCGTTACGCCTGATTTACTGAAACGTGCGTTCACTAGCCTAACTGAGAAACAGTTCGACACGGTTTATCCTATCCAGCCATTCAGTTTCCCTATCCAGCGGGCTGTGCGTTTGCGCGACTCGACCATACAGTGGCTTCAGCCCAAACATGCCCTGACGCGTTCGCAGGACCTGGAGCCAGCTTATCACGATGCCGGACAACTCTATTTCTTTCGGGTAGATAGCTTCCAAAAAAGCGGTATACTCATCCCCGAAAATTCGGGCGGCATCGTCATTTCCGAACTGGAAGCGCACGACATTGACACGGAAGCTGATTGGCAGGTGGCGGAGATGAAGTTCAAAATGAGCAATGAGCAATGAGCGATATGTAGTCGTCATCATACAGAACGACTCGCCAAACGAACCATTGAACTATGAATAAACTTATCTTTCGTGCGGATGGCAATGCTCAAATTGGTCTCGGGCATGTGATGCGCTGTCTAGCCCTAGCGGATATGTTGCAGGGTGATTTTTCGATGCAATTTGCACTTATTGAGCCATCATCTGATATCCGGGCATTGATTGAGAAGGCGGGAATAGCCGTTATCGAACTACTAGGAGCAAACGCTGAAAGGACCTTTTTAGGCCATATCCAGCCGGATACTATTGTGGTGCTGGACGGCTATGCATTCGATGAAGCGTTTCAACGGGCAGTTCGGGAACGGGCAAAGAAGCTGGTTTTTATTGATGACTTATTAGAAGGGCATCAGGTAGCTGATGTAGTTGTTAACCACGCGGGTGGTGTAACGGAAGCCGATTATGAAGCTGAAACCTATACCCAGTTTTATCTGGGACCGCACTACGCCCTTCTGCGGCCTGAATTTCTTCAATCTGGTGTCTTTGGCGAACCACCCACCGATGGTCCCATTTTCGTCAGTTTTGGCGGTGCCGATTCGGGCAACGTATCGCTGACCGCCCTGAAAGCCATTCAGCAGGTTGATGCAAATCTACAGGTCCAGCTCATTTTAGGACCGTTTCACCCCAACCGGTCGGCCCTTGATGCGTTTCAAAACCAGTTGCCCAATCTGACTATCCAACAAAATCTAACGGCGGCACAAATGGTTGATGCCTTACGACAATGCAGTCTGGCGATTACGGCCTGTAGCACCATCGCCTACGAAGTGTGTGCTATCAACCGTCCGTTAATTACGGTGGTTACAGCCGACAATCAGGCGCGACTGGCGCAATTTCTGTCGGAAGAAAAGCTGGCACTTTCGGTTAATTTCCCAACCCTGCTAACCCGATTAACGCCCGTAATCAGTTTGGAGACTATGTTGAAACTGGCGATTCAGGGATTTCAGTTCTCGCCCGGCACCGTAGCAGAGTCGTTATCGAGTCAACGACGTTTTTTTGATGGTCGCTCGCCGGAGCGTCTTCGGGAATTGTTTGTGCAATCATTGGTCTGAACAGGGAGCCCGTTTTCGGGTATCACAAAAAGGCCGAATCGTTAACGCCCTTCAATCTGTTTCCTGGCAACTATGTATCACCTCACCGTTTTTTCGCCAATACCCAGCAGTAATACCCAAAGCGGAGTTGTGCGTGGCTACATTGCCCAATGATGTAGCAGATGGGTTATTTATATTAGCGAAACCAGGTGCGTAGTAAGTACCGATAGAAAGGCCGGAGGATAGTTCATAATCAATCGAGAGCCGCCCGCCTACGTCATTTCGCTGAAACTGATCAGCTGCCGGGCCGAAGTCGTCGGTAAACGTTTTAGTTTGGTCTCTGCTGGTAGTAATAGCTTTGCTGCTCAGACCGTAAGCTATGTATATACCCGCACCAAAACTCAAGTGCCCAGTCCTGGATTCGACCGTATAGACCAGTTGCACTGGCACTTCAACATAGTTGAGCGATAACGCAGCGTCAAACGTCCCCAGCGAATTCTTCCTGACACCTTTAGCCAAATAAAGCAGTTGCGGGCGCAGCGATACGCTGGCACTCAAAGAAATTTCGAACATGGCCCCCACCATAAAGCCCGCCTTCGATGTATTTTGCGCACCTACTTCCTGGGTGTATAGTAGCTAGCTGAAAACCGACCATTGCGCCCACGCGAACCTGCCCATAAGACGTAATTATCGTAATGAAAACGAGCAGGAATGATTAATAAATTTTGTGTATACGAGTCGGTAGTTAGGCAGAAAGGACAAAGAAGAATCGGCAGCTAGTCGATGAACCGATACACCTGCACAGGCGTAATGCAGGCGTCCAGACGTACATCAGTCGCTTCAACATCATTGATTAAATCAACCGGATCGAAAAGCGACAAACCAATTTTTCGGCTGTGGGGTACACCCTCGGCCAGGAATCGGTCGTAATAACCGCCCCCATACCCAACCCGATTTCCCTGTAAATCGAACGCCAGTAGCGGAACGAGCACCACCTTCACGGAACGAAGGTCTGTTTGTGAAATTTCCTGAAGAGCCGGTTCGGGAATGCCCAGTTTGTTTTCGACCAATGGCGTTTCGGGAAAGATGGTGTAGTGAGCCATTTGGCGGGTACCAAGGTCCATAACCGGAACACTAATAACAATGTGTGAGAATTTCGCCCAAAAGCACGTGATAATGGGCCACGTATCCACCTCATTTTGCCGCCGGATAGGCAGGAAGGAATGAATGAACCCTGGCTCGTCGGTAAAGCTTTCGTTTTCGACGTAATCAAAAAAATGCCCGGCAATCAATTGGCTTCTTTGCTTAACTTCAGCAGTTGTTAACGCCCTGCGTTGAGCCAGAAACTCCTTACGTAACTCCGACTTCGTCATACCTCAACTACTGTAGCGTTTACGCCAGACAAAGTTGCATCCGATAATCGAACGGGTCAAAAACGGCTAACATTTCCTTCAGGAATGTTGGGTCATTGAGGTAGAACGTCAGAAAATTCTCACTTCGCTCCTGCGGTCCTCCGTTGGGGAAGAGTTCGTTTTTCACGGCCATCAACTGCCGAATACCCACTTCCTGATTTCGTTCTTCGGCACGTCGCATTTTCTTTTCCAGTCGGGCCACGGCATTGGCAAACCGCTTTGTTTCGGCCAGAACAGCTTTTTCCAGCGTTGGGTCAACCATTTGCGCTTTATGCAATATAGCATCCAGCGCCTTATTTACCGCTTTATTCTCATTATCGAATTTAAGAGAATGCCGGGTGTGGTGCTCAACGTATTCACGTTTGAGCGTAATTACATCCTGAAAAAGTTCTTCGGGAGTAAGCCCTAATTTCGTGATGCGTTTGGCCGAAACAGATGGCACGTACAGGGCGAAATTGCGAGGCATCAGAATGGGGAATACCATTTGATAGTAGTCAAATAATGGTTTCAACTGCAACCAGTAAGGTACTTCAGACGGGCCACCGATGTAGGCTAAATTTGGCAGAATCGTCTCCTGATACAAGGGGCGCAGTACCACGTTCGGGCTAAACCGCTCCGGGTGTTCATCCAATACCGCTAGTAACTCATCTTCTGAGAATGTCAACGACGTGTGCAGCACCCGGTACGTGCCATTCTCTTTACGCTCGATACGCTCACGAACCTGGTCATCCAGGTAAAACAGATTAATATCGCGCGGAGCGATTACGGTTTTATAACCTAACTTTTCTAATTTTTCGGTTTGGTTCTGCACCAGTTCGCCCGATTTCTGCTGCGTCAGTTCATCCCGTATGACCGATGAGAAAATTCGTTTTAGGGCCGCATCATCGGCATCCAGACAAACTAACCCCTCGGCCCCAAACAGTTCATTGACATAGTACCGGGTGGCATCGGCCAGCGTGCTTTGTTTCAGATAAGCTTCCTCAAACAGGAATAATTTTTCGGGAATTTGTTTGAAGAGTGTCTGCAACTCCTGCGGATTCATTCGCCCAACCGCCCCTCGTTGCTCAGTTTGCCAGGAATAATTATTACCAAACAGGGAGAAATGGTTTATCTCGGCGAAGTCATGGTCCTCAGTAGCCATCCAGTAAACCGGTACGAAATTATAATTCGGGTAGGCTTCTTTCAGTTTCCGGGCCAGCTTAATGGTCGTAATTAGTTTATAAACGATGTATAGTGGTCCCGAAAAAATGTTTAGCTGATGGCCCGTCGTTACCGTAAACGTATTTTGCTGAAGCAGTACCGAAAAATCGGGTTTAGTCTCGATAGCTTGATATTGCCGTTCCAGTGCATCTACCAGAATCTGCCTTTTCGATTCGTCAAACTGCTTGTCGGCTAGTTGTCCATCAAAAGCGGATACATCGGGGAAGCGGTTATAAAAAGGCGTAAGTTTTTCTTGTTTGCTGATGTAATCGAGGAAAAGGGAAGAAAACTGGCCGGTTTGGGCAAGCGGCAGGTACTGACAGTCCATGCAGTGAAGGGGGTTGCGTTTACCGGATTTTAACAACGAAAAAACCCGCAAGGTTCGGGCTTGCGGGTTGTCGATTTTAAGAACCTGCTATTACAACACAACCTCCCCGTACAAATCAAACTCTTCGGCCCGGTCGATACGGACATTAGCAAAGTCACCAATCCGGACGTATTGCAGGGACGCCGGACCACTCGCTGACACCAGTACTTCGTTGTCCACTTCGGGCGAGTCGCCTTCGGTGCGGCCGATAAGATAACCGCCTTCTTTTCGATCAAACAGTACTTTATAGGTTTTGCCCACTTTTTGCTGGTTCAACTCCTGCGAAATACCCTGTTGCAGCTCCATCAGCTCATCAGCACGCTCCTGCTTAATGTCGGCAGGAACATCGTCGGGCATTGAAAATGAGTGCGTATTATCTTCGTGCGAGTACGTGAAGGCACCCATACGATCAAAGCGCATTCGCTCTACGAAATCATACGTCTCCTGAAACATTGCATCGGTTTCGCCGGGGTGCCCCACAATCAGGGTAGTGCGGAGCGTAATATCCGGTATTTTTTCCCGTATCGTTTCAATCAGGTTTTCGGTTTTCTCGCGGGTAATGCCTCGGCGCATGAGTTTCAGCAGCTCCGTCGAACCGGTTTGCAGGGGCATATCCAGGTACTTACAAACGTTGGGACGGTCGCGCATAACATCCAGCACATCTAGCGGAAAACCCGACGGATACGCATATTGCAAGCGAATCCAGTCGATGCCTTCTACATCCGCCAGGCGATTGATGAGTTCAGAAAGGTTACGTTTTTTGTACAGGTCCAACCCGTAATACGTCAGGTCCTGAGCAATCAAAATCAGTTCTTTTGTACCACGCCGGGATGCCGGACCACGGGCCAGCGATCTTGCTTCCATCACCAACTCGTCCATCGACCTCGACACGTGCCCTCCGCGCATGAGCGGGATAGCGCAGAAAGAGCAGGGACGGTCGCAGCCTTCGGCAATTTTGAGGTACGCGAAGTGAGAGGGCGTGGTAAGCAACCGTTCACCTACCAGTTCGTGTTTATAGTCGGCGCGGAGGGTTTTAAGCAACCGGGGTAGTTCGTTCGTACCGAACCAAGCATCAACGGTTGGCATCTCTACCTCCAGTTCGTCCTTGTACCGGTGCGACAGGCAACCCGTTACGTACACTTTATCAACTATGCCCGCGTCTTTGGCATCCACATAGCGAAGAATGGTGTTGATTGACTCCTCTTTCGCGTTGTCGATAAAGCCGCAGGTATTAATCACAACGATGTTGGCATCATCTTTCCTCGATTCATGCGTTACAGCCATGCCATTACCCTTGAGTTGCGTAAACAGCACCTCCGAATCGACCAGATTCTTCGAGCAACCGAGCGTAACGATATTGATTTTATTAGTACGTACTCCTTTGGTTTTCAAAACAGATATAAGTTTCAGCGCATTAGTCATTACTAACGCTGGTTTTAGGGGTCAAAGTTCAGCGGTCGGCATACTTCCAAGCTGAGCAATCAACGAACGATATGGAAACCTATGCCAAACGGTGGTAATAGGAACATGAGAATAAAATCGATGGAGAAACTCACTCGGACCAAAGTTACCAAAATAGCTATTGTTCAGCCAGATAAGCTGACCGTCTGTTTTGTAAAAGCAAAAACAACCGTACCCGTTGAGGATATAACGGGGGTTACTACTTTTCACCAAATGATGCTCGATATGACTAATCGTGTCGGGCGTTAGAGTGTCAATTTCCGTTGGTTCTTCAACGGTGATACTAGATAAATATGGGTCAAACGTAACCCAGACGTTTCGGGTGATGGTCCAGAATTTCCAGTCGACATGAAAGAAAAAAACAATTGATGTGGCACAGGCAAGAAAGACCAAAGCAAAAAGCATGAGTACTACCAATAATGGCATCGTTTCCTGCCGCAGAGCAACCTTTGTAACAACGAACAAGCCTATAAGCATCTCAACAAGCACAGTCCCACACATCACTTTAAAAAATGTGCAGAAGTACTCAGAAACGGAAAAATGGTAAGTACGCGTGCGGTTTTCCGATGATTCCAGGCCATACACAAGTGAATCCTCGCCAACGGTTTCCTCCGTGAAGCGCAACATACGAATGATGGACCAGACGAAAGGAACCCCTACGATGGTTAGCAGGATAAGGAATGTATCCATAGGCTCAAAATACCGCCTGATGGGTAATCTCCACAGAAACGGTTTCCTGCTTTCCTTTTTTGACGGTTACCGGAAAGATATTATTTTGTGCATCGAACAGGTTCGCGTACAAACCTTTCGGCTCCCGAACCACTATAGAATAGCGACCAGCGGGTAGTAAAACACAAAATTTACCCGCCTTATCGGATTTAACCGTTTCTATCGGTTTTGCTTCCCCAACAGATTTTATAAAGCCATTATCCCCTGCCTCTATTTTGCTCATGTTCAGAAGTGGGAAAATGAGAATTTCACGCTCAATGGGATGCCCTTTCGGCGGGGGCGAATCAGGACTGGGCATATGGTTCCCCCGTTTCTCCGATACAGTGCCACAGATGCCCTGCGCATGGCCAGAACGGGAGACCTTATGAGCGCAGGCCGTTATGACCAAAGACAGAAACAATAATAGAAAAGCAGAAGGATTAGGCATCACTTCTTGAAAAACGAATCCACAAACTCCATTTTGTTGAACGTTTGCAGGTCGTCTATCTTTTCGCCAACGCCGATATACTTAACCGGAATTTTGAACTGGTCCGAAATACCAATCACGACACCTCCCTTGGCTGTTCCATCCAGTTTTGTAATAGCCAGTGCCGTCACTTCAGTAGCTTTTGTAAACTCCGTTGCCTGAATAAATGCGTTCTGCCCCGTTGAGCCATCCAGCACCAATAATACTTCATGGGGCGCATCGGGCGTAAACTTCTGCATTACCCGTTTTATCTTGGTCAGCTCGTTCATCAGGTTGACTTTGGTATGGAGTCGGCCTGCGGTATCAATAATGACAACGTCGGCATCAATTTCAGTCGCTCTCTTTACCGCATCGAAAGCAACCGCCGATGGATCGGTATTCATGCCGTGCGAAATAACCGGCACCCCTACCCGATTACCCCACAGGATAAGCTGATCAACGGCAGCAGCCCGGAAGGTATCACCCGCCCCCAGTACCACTTTTTTACCCCGTTTATGAAATTGGGCGGCCAGCTTACCAATGGTTGTGGTCTTACCCACACCGTTGACCCCCACAACCATGATAACGTAGGGTTTTATACCAGCGGGCAGATCAAAGTCATCTCGCTCTGTCTGGTTTCCCGTTGTATTGGTTTCAGAAAGCAGACCCGCAATTTCCTCCCGCAGTATCCGATCCAGCTCATCGGTGCTCACGTACTTGTCGCGTGCCACGCGTTCTTCAACCCTACGGATGATTTTGACCGTCGTTTCTACCCCTACATCCGATGAAATCAAGACATTTTCGACTTCATCGAGTACGTCTTCATCAACCGTCGATTTGCCTACTACAGCCCGGCCCAGCTTGGAGAAAAAACTATCTTTCGTTCTCTCTAGTCCTTTGTCGAGGGTTTCTTTCTTTTCTTTCGAGAATAAGCCGAATAAAGCCATGTGAATAGGTAATGAGTGAGTGAATTGGTCAGTCAGACAGTTGGTGAGTGAATTAGCTAGCCAGAAAGTCGGCTGGTCAGACGATTAACAAAAACTGCCTGACTAACTATTGACTGCCGTACTGGCCAACTGTCTTTTTGCACTAACTGTATTTCAACAAAAAAAGTCCCACAAAAGGATGTGGGACAAACGTCTTTATGCATGAAACCAGCCGTTAAAACGCGGCTCGCTGGTACAATTGATGTTGAAAATACTAGCTTTTCAATGCGGCCTGAACCTCATCAACTGGCACCATTTCTTCTTTGAACGTATAAGCGCCGGTTTTAGGCGACTTAACGGCTTTGATGATTTTGGCGAATGCCTTGCCGTTGTCCTTTGTTTTCAGGGTTGCAACTACCTTTTTTGCCATGACTTTGTCAGTTTATGGTATTCGGTCCATCGTATTTGGTTCACGTTGCCGTAGCATTAACCGTAAACCGCCTACTAAAAACCGAAAACCTATTTGATTTCTTTGTGCAGCGTTACTTTCTTAAGGAACGGATTGTATTTTTTCCGTTCGATACGAGCCGGCGTGTTCTTCCGGTTTTTTGTCGTAATATACCGGGACATGCCGGGAACACCGCTGTCTTTCTGTTCGGTGCATTCCAGAATAACCTGGATTCTATTGGCGCCTTTCTTTGCCATCGTTAAAGTCTGTTTTCTCGATAAGGACCGCAAAGGTACAAAATACGGTTGGATTAGCCAATAGCTTTAGTAGAAAAACTAATGATTTGTAGTGGATTAGGCCACAAAACCCCGTACAATTTTGCATTCGGATTGGCTTTCTCGACATTTGAACCAGCAATGACTACGCAAAAAATTCAATACGAATACGCTCCCGGCCATTTTCGGGCTTCGGAACCGGGTATTTATAGCCCTGGTGACCTAGGCGAGGGTGAGATGATCCTAAACATGGGACCGCAACATCCATCTACCCATGGTGTACTACGTTTTGAGGTAGTTACCAATGGCGAAATCATTGTTGATGTGGTGCCACACCTGGGCTACCTGCACCGTTGTTTCGAGAAGCACGCTCAGTCTCTCCCCTTCAATCAAACGATTCCTTTCGTTGACCGGCTCGATTATCTGGCTGCCATGAACTGTGAACACGCGTATGTCATGGGGGTGGAGCGGATGCTGGGCATTGAGAACGACATTCCAAAGCGAACCGAATACATCCGGGTGTTGGTGGCAGAACTCAACCGGATTGCCGCTCACTTTGTAGGCATTGGCACGTACGCACTTGACATTGGAGCCTATACTCCTTTTTTATGGCTCATGCGCGACCGGGAGCATATCCAACGACTATTAGAATGGGTGAGTGGTGCCCGAATGCTCTACAATTACATCTGGGTTGGCGGGTTGTTTTATGACCTTCCGGTAGGTTTTGAGGAACGGTGCCGCGAATTCATCCAGTACCTGAAACCCAAAATGACCGAGTTGCAACAACTGGTCATTGAGAACGATATATTCATAAAACGCACGGCAAACGTGGGGGTGTTGCCCTTGTCCGTTGCCATCAATTATGGTTGTACCGGCCCCATGTTACGCGGTTCTGGTCTGCGTTACGACTTACGCCGGATTGACGGCTATTCTGTTTATCCTGACCTTGACTTCGACATTCCTATTGGGGAAGGACAGGTGGGCACCGTGGGTGATTGCTGGGACCGGAACAATGTACGGGTTCAGGAATGCCATCAGTCCATACGAATCATTGAGCAGTGTCTTGACAAACTCCTGGGTGATTACCGACGTACACCAGACTATGACCCTCAGGCAATTGTTCCGAAGAAAATACGGCCTAAAGCCATGGACTTTTACGCCCGTGCCGAAAGTGCTAAAGGTGAACTCGGATTTTTCTTCCGTACCGACGGTAAATCGGATGTACCCGTGCGGTGTAAGGCACGGTCGTGCTCGTTCCATAACCTGTCGGTCATCAGCGAAATCAGCAAAGGAGCCATGCTTGCCGATCTGGTAGCAATTATCGGCTCAACAGATGTGGTGATGGGAGAAGTGGATCGTTAAGCAGCCTGTGGTTTACTCAATGAATCTGAACGCGTTATGATTCCAATACGAGAATTTCTTTGATATTTCTTCCCAAACCATCATAGTCAAGTCCGTACCCCAGCACAAAACGATTTTCAATTTCGAATCCTACATAGGGTAAATCAAGCGGTTTCTTCAATGCATCTGGCTTAAACAATAAGGTAGCTACA
This sequence comes from Cytophagales bacterium, assembly GCA_038236215.1. Taxonomy (GTDB): domain Bacteria; phylum Bacteroidota; class Bacteroidia; order Cytophagales; family Spirosomataceae; genus Spirosoma. The sequence continues at coordinate 79,855 of JBBSTD010000002.1, forward strand.
GCCAGAGATGCAGGTTTATGAGCCTGAAGCTGACTGCATACTTCACTAATTGTAAGCCCCGTATCAACGATATCTTCAACCAGAATCAGGTCTCGCCCGGTGATTATGTCATTTAGACCCAGAATTTGCTTAACCTGACCACTCGACTCCGTAGCCGCGTAGGAAGCAACCCGGATAAACGTAATCTCGCACGGAATAGTCAGCTGTTTGACCAGATCTGCGGCAAAGATGAATGCACCGTTCAGTACAACAACAATTAACGGCTGCTTGTGAGCATAATCCTCGTTGATCTGACTAGCTAGTTCCTGAATCCGGGCCTGAATGACTTCAGCACTAATAAACGGGACGAACGTTTTATCTTTAATAGTTACCATAACGATGTTGGCAGAATCTCAAAGGTACGCGGATGCCCCGGAACCGGGAAAAAAATTGCCGGAAAAATAAATGTCTGCAAACGGACTGTCCTTCGTTTACGTTGATGTACTAATAAAGCTATTGTAACGAATGAAGAAAATATTGTTGACGGTATGCCTGCTGGGATTGACTGTTTTAGCCAAAGCCCAGCTCTATGACCCGTCGGCTTTCGATAAGAAATATGATGGCCTGCTCAAGCACCCCGGCGTTCAGATTGAGTCGGCAGAGGCCATCAACCAGATGTACAATTACAAGTTCTACGAAGCTGACAAGGAGTTTCGGTGGTTGCGGTTACGCTATCCGAGTCATCCTATGCCCTACTTTTTAATGGGCCTAGCAGAATGGTGGAAAATTGTTCCCAATACAGACGTAACTGAGTACGACGACCGGTGCTTGGCGCTAATGGACACGACCATTACGCTGGCCGAAAAATTGTACGATAACAGCGAAAATAAGCTGGAGCCAGCCTTTTTTCTGGCAGCCGCTTATGCGTTTAAAGGACGCTTGTACTCCGAACGAAAAAAATGGACAAAGGCGACCTTTGCCGGGAAGAACGCTCTAAAGTACTTTCAGAAGTGTAAAGGCAATGCTGAATTAAATCCTGAGCTACTTTTTGGCGATGGCATGTATAATTACTACGCCCAGTGGATACCCGAAAATTACCCGTTGCTGAAGCCTATTTTGATGCTTTTCCCGAAAGGAAATAAAGCAACGGGTATTAAGGAACTGGAGAAGACGGCAAATACAGCTTTTTATACCCGTGTGGAGGCCCGCTACTTTCTGGTTCAGATTTACGGCATGGAGAATCAGTATGACAAGGCATACGAGATGTCGAAGTACATGACGGAGCAATATCCGGACAATCCTTTTTTTGAGCGATACTACGCCCGGTCGGCCTTCGTAACGGGTCGTTTACCCGAAGCAGAACGCATTTCTAAAGATATTCTGGATAAGATTGAACAGGGTAAAACGGGTTACGAAGGCGTTAGTGGCCGAACGGCAGCGTATATTCTAGCCTACACGAACCAACTGTTCTACAAGAACCGGGTCGAAGCAAAACTCTATTACCGGAAAGCAATAGATTTTGCCAAGCAGACGAACTCCGTGAACACGGGCTACTATTTATCGTCGGTACTGGGACTGGCAAAGATAGCGACGGAAGAAAAAGATTACGACTTGGCCCAGACCTATTTCAACGAAGTGATTGATAAGGGTGAGCGAAAGTCCAGTCAGTATAAGGAAGCGAAAAAAGCGATTGACGACGCGAAGAAGGCACGACGGGAGGAGCGAAGAAAACGGGTATAATCAGTTATCAGCTGGTAGTAAGCCAACTGATAACTAATAACCCATTACCGAATCAGGGAATTGGCAACACCTTACTTTCCTTGAAGGTAGACATGATAACCATCGTCTGCGTACTGGCCACCTCATCAATTTCGTTGATAACATCCAGCATCAGGGCTTGATACGAAGAGATATCTTTTGCAATTACTTTTAGCAAAAAATCACCGGAGCCAGTGATGTGGTGACATTCAATGATTTCTGGAATTTCATTTACCTTCTCCACAAAAGACATGGTCGTATCTTTTTTGTGGCCAACCAGCGTAACCATTACAAAGGTTGTAACACCCAGCCCAATTTTATCCCGACTAAGCTGCGCATGGTAACTTTGAATAATCCCCGACGTTTCCAGCTTTTTAACCCGTTCTAGTGTGGGCGCGGGCGAAAGGCCTATTTCCTTGGAAAGTTGAGCGTTGGTTATTTTAGCGTTGGCTTGCAGAATCTCTAAAACATTGCGATCTATCTGATCTAATTTTTGACTCGACATAAAACAGTCAGTTGAAACTTGGTTACAAAACGGCACAAAGCTACCATCTTTTCCAATAGAAAATTCTTAAAAAATATTGATTTTTGCGAAAAATCAAAAGAAATACAATCAAAACCCTCTTAACTCGGCACAAAATTAAGCAAACCTAATCGAAGACCGAATATGTCTCTTATTACCAAATAGTATGCCGATTAGTTTCGGATTCAAGTATATCGGTAAAATTGTCAGCCAGATGCAACGATTATCTACTTATACTACAACCTGAAATATGGTCTCTAAAGCCCCTATTTCAGGTGTATGACCATTAGATAAATTATCGGATTGGTAGCCAAAAATCAAAAAACGCCGGATACATCTTCGTTCCGGCGTTTATGCACTCTTATCTTAACTTAAACGCTTGTGAGCGTCAGATAAATGACACATTTGGCAGGCTAATGTTGCTAGATTAAATCATTGTTACATAAGAGGTAGAATATGGGTACAAGCGGTCGATATACTTGTGGATGCCCATACAACTGAGTTTTGCAATTCATCTTTAGCAAAGCTTTAACCGTTACCCATGAGAAAATTGAACAATTTCCCTAGTTTTGTGTACGTGTCGATGATGTAAAAAAGGCTGGTAACAGCTCTAATGTTTTTGGTTTAGTACTACACATCACTCAAGGGGCAGTGTTCCCTTCTCATAAACGAATAACCTCCATATGAATACAGAATCAGCCTTAAATAAATATCCGTGGCGACGGTTTTACCCGAAGGGAGTTCCTTACGAGATAAACCCGGATGCTTACCCATCACTGGCTGCTTTGCTGGAAGAGGGTTGCCGTCGATTTACTGATCGCCCCGCCTATGCCTGCATGGGTAAACAGATTACGTTCGGAGAATTGGATAAATTGTCGGCACAGTTCGCGTCTTTTCTGCAAAATGATCTGGGCCTTCAAAAAGGGGACCGATTGGCTATCCAGATGCCGAATACGCTGCAATACCCGGTAGCCATGTTTGGCGCTTTGCGGGCAGGACTGGCCGTGGTCAATACGAATCCACTGTACACACCCCGCGAAATGCAGCACCAGTTTAAAGACTCCGGTGCTAAAGCCATTGTGATTCTGGCCAATTTTGCCAGTCATCTGGAAAAAATCATTGACCGTACCGACATCCAGCATGTGGTAGTCACTGAACTGGGCGATTTGCTTGGATTTCCGAAGAAGCAGCTTGTCAATGCGGTTGTCAAATACGTAAAGAAACTGGTTCCTGCTTACAAACTCCCCGATGCCATTTCATTCAATGACGCACTAAGGCGGGGAAGTACCCAACCGTTCAGGTCGGTAGAGATTAGCAATACCGACCTTGCTTTTGTGCAGTATACGGGTGGTACAACGGGCGTTTCGAAGGGAGCCATGCTAACCCACCGGAACATTATAGCCAATGTAGAAGGGCAGGATTGCTGGATGAAACCCAGCGGCATTCCCGATGGTGAAGGCATCATTGTAGCCGCTCTTCCCCTCTACCATGTGTACGCCCTGACCACGAATGCGCTGGCAGCCCTGAAAAGTGGTACGATGAACCTGCTCATCACGAATCCTCGCGATCTGAACACATTTATCGATGACCTGAAAAAATATAAAATTACGGCTTTCACCGGTGTCAATACTCTTTATAATGGCCTGCTGAATCACCCACGAATCAGCGAGGTAGATTTTAGTCACCTGAAAGTAACATCGGCCGGTGGCATGGCCTTGCAAACATCCGTGGCAGAACGATGGGCTAAATTAACCGGCAATACGCCCTGCGAAGGATACGGGCTTACCGAAACGTCGCCTGTTCTATGTTCCAACCCCATCGACGGGGGCGTGCGGGTAGGTACTATTGGTGTTCCTTGGCCCAGTACCGATATGAAAATTATTCGGGATGATGGAACCGACGCAGCCGTTGGCGAAGCTGGCGAAATTGTAGCACGGGGACCACAGGTGTTTAAAGGGTACTATAATCGCCCCGAAGAAACCGCCAATTCGATGATGGGCGACTGGATTAAAACCGGTGATATTGGCGTGATGAGTGAAGACGGTTTTTTTAAGATTGTGGACCGCAAAAAAGATATGATTCTGGTATCCGGCTTCAACGTCTACCCGAACGAGGTGGAAGACGTTGTGGCGCAATGCCCGGGCGTGCTGGAAGTGGCCTGTATTGGCATCCCTAACGAGAAATCGACTGAGGTAGTCAAGATATTTGTGGTCCGAAAAGACCCCGCCCTTACGCCTGAAACGATTAAGGAGTTTTGCCGCGAAAATCTAACAGCCTATAAAGTACCGCGCGAAATCGAATTTCGCGACGAACTACCAAAATCAAATGTGGGTAAAATTCTGCGTCGGCCCCTGCGGGATGAGGAGCTGGCAAAGTTGAAGAAATAATACTTCGTTGGTTACCGGTTCCTGATACACATCAGGAACCGGTAACCATTCAGGCCAAAACCTGACTAACGGCAAAAGGGTTCGCACTAAGAATGAGCAACTCCTCCTGAAATCCTCGAACCTGTTTCATGAATAGACTGGCCTTCCGGCGCGACACTTCGACCCGGTCTCCATTGACCAGACTTACACTCAGTTGCTGATTTTCTGGATGAAGCGCTTCCAGGTAGAGCAGATTAATAATGTTTTTTTTGTGCGGCCGTACGAACATTTTATCTGACAGTCGTTCTTCCAGTTTTTTCAATGTGAGGGATACCATCAAATGGCTGCCATCAGAAAAGTGAAATAACGTATAATTCCCTTCTCCCTCCAATCGTACAATATGATGCATAGGCATTTTACGGCGGCTCCCCAAAAAGGGAAGGGTCATATCGGGAAGGGCAAACTGACCGGCGAGCTGCTCAACATGGACGGGCGTGAGCGATTGGGTAAGCAGGAATGCTTTCATTGTATGGTTGAATTAAAGGTGTGAATAAACCAGTCGATATGTTGCTATACCTTTCTGTGTCAGCAAGTTTACGCAAAATTTCGCATCCGGCAATTGGTTAGTAAAAATAAATTTAATTGTACCACAATAAGTACCTTGAGTTCGTTATAACCCCATTTTCAACGAGCTGAATTTGTGTAGAAAACAGAGGCTGGCGAACTTATTTGGCGGCTTTAACCTTGACAACGCAACAACAAGTCTCCAATAAATCAGCATGGCAACCCTGCTCGATTTAGTCGGTAATACACCCCTGGTTGAATTAAACCGGCTAAATCCCAATCCAAACGTAACACTGTACGGCAAGCTCGAAGGAAACAATCCTGGTGGTAGTGTAAAAGACCGGGCCGCAGCCAGCATGATTCAGGGTGCCCTGGCAAGGGGTGAACTGAAACCCGGCATGAAACTGATTGAAGCAACCAGTGGTAATACGGGCATTGCGCTGGCGATGATTGCCCGGTTATACGACATTGCCATTGAACTGGTGATGCCCGAAAACTCGACCCATGAGCGCGTTCTGACGATGGAAGCCTTCGGGGCTAAAGTTACCCTGACCGAAACCATCGAAAAAGCCCGTGATTATGCCGAAGAACAGGTAGAAAAAGGGGGCTTTCTGATGCTAAACCAGTTTGCTAATCCGGATAATTACCTGGCTCACTATCGAACAACAGGTCCCGAAATATGGCGCGATACGGCTGGCCAGGTAACCCACTTCGTATCATCGATGGGTACTACAGGGACCATCATGGGCACTTCCCGGTATTTGAAGGAACAAAACCCCGATGTGCAGATTGTGGGCTGCCAACCGACCGATGGTTCGTCTATTCCGGGTATTAGAAAATGGCCCGTTGAGTACCTGCCAAAAATCTTTGAACCTCAGCGTGTCGACCGGGTTATGGAAGTATCCGCCCAGGAAGCAACCATGATGACCCGTAAACTGGCCAGTGTTGAAGGCGTTTTTGCTGGTATGAGTAGCGGAGGATCTGTACACGCGGCTATCAAATTGGCGCAGGAACTAACCGAACCCGCTGTTATTGTCTGTATTATCTGCGACCGGGGCGACCGTTATTTATCCTCTGACCTGTTCAGTTAGGCTTTTCTCTATCGTACGAAGTTGATAGGACACGCAAGACTTGCGTACTTTTGCCCCTATGTACAAGCGCATTATCCTTCCCATTTTGTTTCGTTTTGATGCGGAGACCATTCACCATACGGTTACAACAGTACTCAAACTAGCCCTTTCCATTCCGGGCGTTTCTACCCTTTGCCAAAAACTTTATGTTGTAAATGACCCACGACTGGCCCGAACCGTATTTGGGCTTACGTTTCCCAATCCGGTTGGCATGGCGGCTGGGTTCGACAAAAACGCAGAGATGGTTAGTGAGTTGAGCGATTTGGGGTTTGGATTTGTCGAAATAGGTACCGTTACGCCCCGCCCGCAACCTGGCAATCCCCGTCCCCGTCTTTTTCGCCTGAAAGCCGATGGCGGTCTTATCAATCGAATGGGGTTTAATAATAAGGGCGTCAGCGTGGCTACGGCGAAGCTTCGGTATTTTGGCGAAAACAAGGGGAAACGGCGCGTTATTGTGGGGGGTAATATTGGCAAGAACAAGGACACCCCCAATGAAGACGCGCTAACGGATTACCTGATTAGCTTCCGCGAGTTGTTTACCACGGTAGATTATTTTGTGGTCAACGTTAGTTCACCCAACACGCCCGGCCTGCGCGATTTGCAGGAACGGGAACCGCTCACAAAAATCCTGACGGCATTGCAGCAGGAAAACAACCAGCAACCAAGTCCCAAACCGATACTACTAAAAATTGCACCTGACCTGACTAATGGTCAACTGGACGATATTGTGGGTATTGTAACCGAAACCGGGATTGCAGGTGTGGTGGCCACAAACACAACCATCAGCCGCGACCGTCTCCTGACCGATTCGGATACGGTATCTCAACTGGGAGCGGGTGGCGTAAGCGGTCGCCCGTTGCGTGAGAGGTCAACCGAAGTGATTCGCTATCTGCACCAACAATCAGGAGGGGCTTTTCCTATTATCGGTGTGGGCGGCATTTCCTCACCCGAAGATGCGCAGGAGAAGTTGCTTGCTGGGGCCAGTCTGGTGCAGGTTTACACAAGTTTCATCTACGAAGGGCCTGGCCTGGCCAAGCGCATCAATCAGAAACTACTCCGGGACTTGTAAAACTGAGTCTCTTTCCGCGTGTCAGTCTGTCACTAAAAGCAGTGGATAAAATTCCCGTTGGGTAGAAAGGCGCATTATTTTTCAATTCGTCACGCTTATTCATCAAAAAGTGGGAAATTTACCTACCGCTATAGCCCATAACCCTACGCATGGCCCAACCAACCACTTCTCCGCGACAGAATACAATCCGACGTCCGGCTGACCGTAATGAGCCTCGCCCCCGCGTACCGAATGGCAAAACCGCCGGCCCTCCCCGCAGGGATTCGTATAATTGGGGAGCGGCACTCGACCGCTGGTTCACCGACCAACGCTCAACGCTTACATTCGGCGTTTTGCTAATGGGTCTGGCCATAGGGCTACTAGTCGCTTTTGTGTCCTACCTACTCAATGGCTCCGCCGACCAGAGTGTGGTAGGTGCCGCATTTTCGGCCCCTTTAGCTGAATCAGCGAACGAAACCCGCAATTGGGTTGGCCTGGTTGGCGCATACATTGCCCACGCGTTCGTGTTTCGCTGGTTTGGGGTAGGTGCCCTCGCGTTGCCCTTCATTGTTTTTCTGGCTGGTTATAAATTAACCTTCGGAGTCGAGTTGCTACCCCTCAGCCGCACTACTACAGCGTTGTTATTTATGTCTGTCTGGCTAAGCCTGTTCCTGGGATATATAGTGCTGGTTACTGATTCTGCCGCCACCGCCAGTGTATGGTGCGGGGGTATTGGCTACGAAACCAATGTGACCTTATACAGCCTGTTTGGCTGGGGTAATTTAGCGTTCATTACTTTTTTACTTTTCTTCTTCATCGTTTACTTTTTCAATGTACGGCAGATAAAGATGCCGGACTTATCGCTTCCTACTCGTCCACGGCCCCGCAGTTACAGTAGTGATCCGCTTCAAACGTACGAGGAAAGCGAACTTGAGCCGGATGAGGATAGCGAGTTTGACGCACAGGAGACTTCGTCGGAACCTCACAGCCACGCAGTCGTTAGAACGGCTACCTCTTATCCCGATGATGCCATCCTGCCCGATACGATGGAGCAGGAGTCACCACAGCCTGAAGCAATAAATAAACCCACGGGCGTTACGCTGACCATCAAAAACAGGGATGCCGTAGCGGATGACCCAATTGATACCGACGAACTTAGCGCCGTACCAGCCCCTACCTTCGAGCCTGATCCGTTTGAGGAGGATGACCTGGTTGCACTTCATGGCTTATACGACCCTACGCTCGACTTACCGCAGTACCAATACCCAACCAATGACCTGCTGACCGAGTACCAGAACAGCCGCAAAGCGCAGGTATCCGATGATGAACTGACGCTTAATAAAGAGCGAATCGAAAGTACGCTGCGTAATTTCGGCATCGAAATAGACTCCATTCAGGCATCTATCGGCCCTACAGTTACGCTGTACGAGATTGTTCCGGCAAAGGGGGTCAGGATTTCCAAAATAAAAAGCCTGGAAGACGATATTGCTCTGAGCCTGTCTGCCCTTGGTATCCGCATCATTGCCCCCATGCCGGGTATGGGAACCATTGGTATCGAGGTACCGAACAAGAACCGGGAAATGGTTTCGATGCGGTCAATGATTCAGAGTGACGTTTTCAGCAACAGTAAATTTGATTTGCCGATTGTGCTGGGCAAGACCATCTCGAACGAAATTTACGTTGCCGACCTAGCCAAAATGCCTCACCTGCTCATGGCGGGTGCCACGGGTCAGGGTAAATCTGTGGGGTTGAATGTCTTGCTCACCTCGCTGATTTATAAAAAGCACCCTTCGCAACTGAAACTGGTGTTGGTCGACCCAAAAAAGGTTGAACTAACTCTGTTCAATAAACTGGAACGCCATTTTCTGGCTAAACTTCCCGATTCGGAAGAACCGATTATTACGGATACCAAGAAGGTGGTCAACACGCTCAACTCGCTTTGTATTGAAATGGACAACCGCTACAACCTGCTCAAGGATGGGGGTTGCCGGAATTTGAAAGAATACAACGCAAAGTTTGTAAAACGGCGGTTAAACCCCGAAAAAGGCCACCGGTTCCTGCCCTACATCGTTCTCATTATCGACGAATTAGCGGACCTGATGATGACTGCCGGCAAGGAAGTAGAACAGCCCATTGCCCGGTTAGCTCAGTTGGCACGGGCCATTGGTATTCACCTGGTTGTGGCTACGCAACGGCCCTCTGTAAACGTCATTACGGGTCTGATTAAGGCCAACTTCCCAGCCCGTCTGTCGTTTAAAGTAACGTCCAAAATTGACTCCCGTACCATCCTGGATACGGGTGGGGCTGAGCAACTGGTAGGCATGGGTGATATGCTGCTGTCCTCAAACTCCGACATCATCCGGTTGCAATGTCCGTTTGTGGATACGAACGAAATAGAAGATTTGTGCGAGTTTGTTGGCAACCAGCGCGGCTATGACGATGCCTACGCATTACCCGAGTTTGTTGGCGATGACGGTGGTCAAAGCGATGACAAAGATGTGGACCTCGACAACCGCGATCCTATGTTTGACGAAGCCGCCCGGCTTATCGTTATTCACCAGCAGGGCAGTACGTCGCTTATTCAGCGAAAGCTCAAACTTGGCTATAACCGTGCCGGGAGGCTAATCGACCAGTTGGAAGCAGCTAAAATTGTCGGGGCGTTTGAAGGCAGTAAAGCCCGGGAAGTGCTGGTCCAGGATTTACAGCATCTGGAAGAAATCCTGAAACGCCTAAAAGGCGAGTAACCTCCCCAATTCATAACGACCAAATAATTCAGGCCCGAAACGAATTAAACGTTTCGGGCCTGAATGCTGTCTATAGAGTATACACGACAATACATCGAGAAGTAATAAGAATAAAAAATGAGAAAACTAGCATGGATATTGGGCCTGACATTGTTTGCCGTACTACCAGCCGTAGCGCAAAAAGACAAGCGGGCACAGACTATTTTAGACGCGATGAGCGGTCGCTATCAGGCACTGAAATCATACCAGGCATCCTTTACCTACGGCGGTGCAGGAGCATCTGAAAAGGGTGATTTAACCGTAAAAGATGATAAGTTCCGGCTAGAGGTGGGTGGACAGGAAGTTTATACCGATGGCAAGACCATGTCGACTTACATGAGGGAATCAAACGAAGTGAACATTCAGGATTACGATGCTAATAGCAGTGGTGAGCTAAATCCTACGCAGATTTACTCCCTTTATAAGAAAGGGTATAACTACCGTTTCCTGAAAGAACAGAACCAAGGAGGGCGCACGATGGAAGTAATCGAATTGACGCCTACTCAGGCGAAAAATGCTATTACTAAGGTGCAGATCTCGGTTGACAAAACCGATAAATCTATTCGTAACTGGGTGATAACGAATATGGATGGTAAGCAAACGTCGTACACCATCACCAAATTTACGCCGAACGTAAAGGTCTCCGATTCTTACTTCGTTTTCGATAACTCGAAGCATCCGGGCGTTGAAGTTGTGGACTTGCGCTAGCCTTACGGACAGATTACATACAAGAGAGTCGGCCTGTCCAGTGATGGACAGGCCGACCCTTTTTACATTGACTACTACTGATGGGTTTACTCCCGAATCACTTTCAGGGTTACCACCTGCTGACCCGTGCTCACCCGCAACAGATACAGACCACGACCCGGCTGATTGAAGCGGACCGACTCCTGATGGTCATCACTCACTACATCCACCGACCGATTCAATAGCGAATGACCGCTCACATCACTCAACTCCAGACGAACCACCTGACCCTGCAACCCCTCCAGACGAATGCGGAACTCATCCGATACCGGGTTGGGCAGAATCGTAGCCCTTAACTTAGTCGTCAGCTCCGAACCAGCCCCCACCCGCGCACTGGGCGCAGCAGGCGTACAGGCCGACAGCCAGTTATAAGCAAACGTGCTACTCACCCCGCTCTGCACCGCACTCAGCGTAATGGTCGGATTATCGGTGTACAGATTCAGGGTATAGGGGCCCGGATTGGTCGTCGGCAGCATCTCATTGACCACCGAGAAACTCACCGGACTGCCGTCCACACCCGCGTATTGCGGAGTGAAACTCACCTGACGCTGACCCGCCGAGATTACCTGACAACTCACCGTCGTTACCCCCGTGATGCTGAAGGTGCCCGTGGGCGGTGGGGTGCCACCCGCCGGATTCACCGTGAGGGTGAAACTGGTACTGGCCATCATACCGCCCGGATCGGTCGCCGTCACCGTCACACTGCTTACCCCCGACATGGAAGGCGTGCCCGAGATGGTCGAAGGGGCCACAAAATTCAGCCCCGCGGGCAACCCACTCACCGACAGCGTCAACTGATTGGGCGTCTCGGCATCGGTGAACACGTTAGCCAAAGAGAGCGTGTACCCAACACCCACCGTGGCCGACTGGGGCGAAACCGGGTTGGCCACCGTGGGCGGGGTGTTGGCCGTCGAGGAGCTACAGGCCGCCAGCCAGTTGTAGGCAAAGCTGCTGCTGATGCCACTCTGCACCGCCTGCAGGGTCACCACCGGGTTGTCGGTGTATAAGTCCAGACTATAAGGGCCCGGTGCCGTGGTGGGTAGCATCTCACTAACCACCGAGAAGCTGATGGGAGCACCATTTACCCCCGCGTACTGGGGATTGAAGGTCAGCCTGCGCTCACCCGCCGAGAGCACCTGGCAACTGATGGTCTGCACACTGGTGATACTAAACGTACCACTTGGTGGGGGGGGCGTTCCGGCGGCCGGATTCACCGTGATAGTGAAGCTGGTGCTGGCCATCATCCCACCCGGATCAGTCGCCGTCACGGTCACCGTGCTCACACCCGACATCGAAGGCGTACCAGAGATGGTCGAAGGGGCCACGAAGTTAAGTCCGGCGGGCAGACCCATTACTGATAGTACCAGGCTGCTGGGCGTCTCGGCATCGGTGAACACATTGGCTAAAGAAAGTGTGTAAGCAATACCCACCGTGGCTGATTGGGGCGGCACGGGGTTGGCTACTGTGGGCGGGGTGTTGCCCGTTGAGGAGCTACAGGCCGAGAGCCAGTTGTAGGCAAAGCTACTGGAAGCCCCGCTCTGCAATGCCTGAAGGGTAATGACCGGATTATCGGTGTACAGATTCAGTACGTAGGGGCCGGGGTTAGTGGTGGGCGTCATCTCATTGGCCACTGAGAAGCTGACCGGTGTTCCATCCAGTCCGGCGTAGCCGGGGTTGAAGGTGACCCGGCGCTGACCAGCCGAAATGGTTTCACAGCTAACGGTGGTGACCCCCGTAATGCTGAAGGTCGCCGGTGGGGCCATATTCACCGTCACGCTGACAGTCCCGCTAATGCTCTGGCTGATGGGGGCGGTAGCATCCCGGGCCACCACGGTGAAGGTTTGCACCCCGGCCGATAGGCCCGAAACACTGGCCGTGTTGCCACTGGACGTAATGGTCCCTGGCCCGGAGAAGGTATAACTGTAGGGAGTTGTTCCGCCCGATACCGTTGCCGACAGGGTAGTGGTGCCCGTCGTCAGAATCACAGTTGGATTGGCCGTAAAGGTCAGGGCCAGCGGTGTTACCACGACTGGAGCCGGGCTAACGGTGATGGTGAAGGTGTTGCTGGCCGTCAGGCTGCCCGGATCGGTCGCCACTACCGTCACACTGCTCAACCCCGACAGGGAAGGTGTGCCCGAAATAGTGGACGGAGGGGAGAAGCTCAACCCGGCGGGTAGTCCCGACACGGACAGGGTCAGACTGCTGGGGGTTTCGGCGTCGGTGAACACGTTGGCCAAAGAGAGGGTGTAAGCGATACCCACCGTGGCTGACTGGGGCGAAACGGGGTTGGCCACCGTGGGGGGCGTATTAGCCGGTGGGGCCATATTCACCGTCACGCTGACGGTGCCGCTAATGCTCTGGCTAGTGGGGGCGGTGGCATCCCGGGCCACCACGGTGAAGGTTTGCACCCCGGCCGACAGGCCCGAAACACTGGCCGTGTTGCCTGAGGGGATGATGGTCCCTGGCCCGGAGAAGGTATAGCTGTAGGGAGTTGTCCCGCCCGATACTGTTGCCGACAGGGTAGTGGTGCCCGTCGTCAGAATCACGGTTGGATTGGCCGAAACAACCAGCGAGAGCGAGGAAGGTGAAATGGCCTGTAAGGCCTTATCGGCCTGGATGAAGCCGTAGCCGGTGCCGAAGTCAAAGCCCGCATCGAAGCCAGCCGTAGAGGGATCATCCATGTCCAGGGCCGTATTCTCCAGTGTTGACAGAATCGTGTTGCGCGTAATAGCAGGTACTTTCTGTTTCATCAGGGCAGCTACACCAGCAGCGTGAGGGGCAGCCGCTGAGGTACCGAAGAAGTTAGGCCTGCCGTTCGGTTCATAATCCTGACCAAAGAAGGTATTATCACCACCGTCGACCGACGTAATTTCTGGTTTTTGGCGAACCGTTCCCGTAATACCGTTGATGCGGCTACCATTCATATTAAAAAGAATGGGCGTACCACCCGCCGAAGAAAATCCCTCGATGGTAGCTGTTGAGGCACCGTTGAATACAGGCGTTTGAAAATAAGCGGTTGCTCCTACAGCTATAGCGCCGGCCGCATTAGCATGCCCGAAGGAGGTGCTGCTTTTGGTATCATATTCATTAATAATAGTCCGGCTACCGTAGTTTACCCATTTAATCAGACCTGGATCAGGCCCCGAAAATTTGGCGATAACGACATTAACATTCAGTGGAGCACCTGTTGTGTTGGATACCGTGCCCGTAATTTCCCATGGATCAGCAGTCCCCGTGCTTTGGTCTCTTTCACTCGAGGCAAGTATGGTTGTTCCGGCAGCATTAAAGATATAAATATCCAGATCCGTTGAAGTAGCAGTTGAATTAGCCACACCCGTAACCGACGGATAAGGGTTATCCCACTGAAAAGCAAGGCGAAGAGTGCCATTCGTCGGAATAGTTATTTGCTGTAGAGCGTCGGTTCCACTGGCGGCAAAATTGTGTACAGGTGAACCCATAAAGGTACTCCCTCCTTTATAAGGGGCCTGATAAGAAGACCTTGCCTGGTTGGCGGCTGCCGAAAAGTAAGTTACGCCATTATTGTTTACTACCTGGTTCACCGCCTGCGCCACTATACCATCCTGGAACATGGGCGCGTTGAGGTAGCCAACATCGTCAACAATAATCTGACAGCCGGCCATCGTAGCTAAGTTGATAATACCCTGGGCAAAGCCTGCCTCCCCGGTAAAAGCCGTGTTGAAAGCTAAAGGAGAACCGGGGGCTACATCGTAGATAATCTCTGCCATGGCACGCCCTTCGTCGGCTCCAGAAGGGCCCTCTGCCAGTACCTGTACGCCGGCAGCGGGTAGATCATTCGAAGCGATCCCGGCCGCCTGTCCACCCAGACGGTTATACGAATCAGAGAGAATCCCCACTTTAACACCGGCTCCCGTTACCCCATAGGTAGTGCGGGCAACGTCGGCTTTCAGTGCTGCATCACCCTGCGAGGTTACTGAACCCGTGTTTGTTTCGGGTTTGTAAAAGGCATCAGCGTAACCCAGAGAGGACACATTTTTTAACTCCCCAATCTTATCGATGGGTAAGTAGCCAAATATCTTCCGCTTATAGGCTACCCCATCGGTTAACCCCAGGGCTTTTAGCTGATTGAGCAGTCCCTCTCCATCGTCATTGTTGGCAACGGCCTCGATGGCGATTTTGTCACCGACAATTACCTGGTTTGTTTCCACCGTAACTCCGCCGATTGATGCCGGAGCCACTGGTCCGTTGTTTTGCATCACCCGATATAAGTCAGGTGATATTTTGGCCCCTTTAGCCGCTTGCTTAGTGGCATTAACGATTTGGGCCTGCACCACAAATGATGCACCGAGCAGCAGCAGTACAACTAGTGTCCAGATACTACAACTTCGTAAATTTTTCATCATGTATACAGTTATGAGTTGATAAAAAAACGGAGATTATATAAGACAATTCTCAGGCAAATTTCCTGTCGCCACAGGGTATTCTATGAGATTTGACCCGCTAAATATCAATCCAAAAGGAGAGTATGCAACTTCTAAAGCATTTATTTCTCCAGCCTTTTTATTTAACGGTCAACTAGTTACGCGATGTTACCCGTTAGGGGACTTTTGCACCGGAGTTCTGAAAAATATAGCTGTGTGACCAAATCACTATCCGCCTGATGGCTTTGTGTGTCAAATAGCTATTCCTCGTCACAGCTATCTGTCTAGCGTCAAGTTTGGCAGGAAATAAAACGGGTCAGCCCCTCCAGTTATGGAGGGGCTGACCCGTTTTACATTGACTACTACTAATGGGTTTACTCCCGAATCACTTTCAGGGTTACCACCTGCTGACCCGTGCTCACCCGCAACAGATACAACCCACGACCCGGCTGATTGAAGCGGACCGACTCCTGCTGATCATCACTCACCACATCCACCGACCGATTCAACAGCGAATGACCACTCACATCACTTAACTCCAGACGCACCGCCTGACCCTGGGCCCCTTCAATGCGAAGCCGGAACTCATCCGATACCGGGTTGGGCAGAATCGTAGCCCTTAACTTAGCCGTCAGTTCGGAGCCAACACCCACCCGAGCACTGCCCGGCGTACCACCGTTACAGGCAACCAGCCAGTTGTAAGAAAAACTCGCTTCACCTGCACTGCCACTCTGAACGGCTTTCAGGATAATGACCGGATTATCGGTGTAGACCCGGAGCGTGTAAGGACCCGGTGCCGTGGTGGGCAGCATCTCATTGGCTACCGAAAAACTCACCGGCTGGCCATTCAGGCCACTGTATTGCGGGTTGAAGGTCAGCATCCGCGCCCCGGCCGATACTGCGGCACAGTTCACAGTTATTACACTCGTGATAGAGAAGGCACCGGACGGTGGTGGCGGGGGTGGGGGGGTACTACCGCCACAAGCCACCAGCCAGTTGTAGGAAAAACTTGCGTCCCCAGTGCTGCCACTTTGAGTAGCTTTCAGCGTAATAACCGGGTTGTCGGTGTACAGATTCAGCGTGTAAGGACCCGGATTGGTCGTAGGCAGCATCTCATTGGCTACCGAAAAACTTACCGGCTGGCCATTCAGCCCGCTGTATTGGGGACTGAATGTGAGTGTACGTTCTCCGGCCGATATTGTCGTACAACTCACTGTCGTTACCCCTGTAATACTGAAGGTGCTGGTAACAGTTTGTAGCGCCTGCAAAGCCCGGTCGGCTTGAATGAAGCCGTAGCCGGTGCCAAAATCAAAGCCCGTATCGAAGCCCGGCGTTGACGGATCGTCCATATCCAGGGCCGTGTTTTCCAACGTGGATAAAATAGCCGCCGATGTAATGGCGGGCACTTTCTGTTTCATCAACGCTGCCACACCCGCAGCGTGAGGAGCCGCTGCCGACGTACCGAAAAAGTTCGGGAAAGCGTCGGTATCTCTATTAGTATCTGATCCAAAGAACGTTGTGTTTCCACCATCTACGCTGGTAATCTCTGGCTTTGGACGTGTAACGGGCGATCCGAGACGCGCACCCGAAGTGGTGAAGTAGACAGGCGTACCACCGGCCGACGAAAAACCCTCAACCGTAGCCGTAGAAGCACCATTATAGGCAGGTGTGTTGTAGAACGCAGCCGCTCCTACGCTGATGCAACGGCTTGCGTTCGTATGCCCTACTGCCGTTGAGCTTTTCGTATCATATTCGATGGTTGTTGTGACACCATTACCGAAATAGACCCACTTTACAAGACTCGGATCAGGCCCTTCATATTTAGCCAGTACAAGTTCAATTGTAACATCCGCGCCGGGGTTCCTTATACCAACAATTTCTACAGGGTCTCCTCCTATATTAGGGGCAGCTCCTGAGAGGGTAGGATAAAAAACTCCATTAATATAGACCAGTATATCCATGTCGGTTTGAGCACCAGTCCCACCACTAACGGAGAAGAACGGATCATCCCACTGAAACGAGATAATCGATGTTCGATTACCACCACGAAGTAAAAAGGATTGACGGATATCGCCACCGCCGAAATTATGCGCCGATACGTAGCCTTCTGGAAGCGTTAGCGGGGCTGCCGGGGTTGTCGTGGGGTTATATGCCTTTTGGTACGACGTCCGGGCGTTGTTTCCAGCCGACGAGAAGTAGGTGACACCGCTATTATTGACAACATCATCAATAGCCTGGGCAATGGGGCCATCCTGAAAAAATGGCTCGGCAAAATAACTTACATCATCAGTAATAATCTTGCAACCGGCCGTGGCTAAATCACGAATACCTTTAGCAAAATCAAGTTGACTAACAAACGCCGTATAAAACGCCAATGGAGAACCAGGGGCCACATCATGAATTAATTCGGCCATACCGCGTCCCTCATCAGTACCGCCACTCGGCATATCTTTCAGCACCTGCACACCCGCCGGTAAATCGCCCGAAGCAACACCGGCAGCGGCACCGCCCAGGTTATTATACGAATCCGAAAGAATACCTACTTTAATACCGGTTCCGTCTACACCATAGGTTGTACGGGCTACGTATGAACGCAACGACGTATCCCCCTGCGACGTTACTGCACCAACGCTATGAATGGGCTGATAAGAGGGACGGACAAATTTCAGGGACGATACGTTTTTCAGTTCGTCAAGTTTATCAATGGGCAGATAACCCGATACCCTTTGCTGAGAGACAATCCCATCGCGGAGTCCCATCGCCTGTAAGGCTTGCAATAGTGCCTGCCCTTCACCTTCCGAATTAGCAACCGCGTCGATAGCAATCGAATTACCGGAAGTCATAAACAGGTTATCCCGCTGCAAACCGGCTACGGGGGCCTGTTGTCCAATACCACCATTAGTAATAACGGTCAACAGGTCGCTGGAAACTTTGGCCTCCTTTGCTTTTTGTTTCAAGGCGTCTACGGTTTGCGCCTTACTTGCAAACGGTGCTACCAGCAGGGCCAGTGTCAGCATTGAACCAATGCTAAACCTTCGTAAATTTTTCACCATGGGAATTGAAATGGGTTAGTTTGTAATAAAATAAAGGAAAGCAGTTTTCTTCCTTTATATACCAAAATAATAACAAGGATTACTATACGGCATATTGGGTTACCAACTGTGTCGCAAAAAAAGCAAAATTCAGCACTCTATTCAATAGTTTGCTAATTATTCTACTGAATGAGAAATTTTGTTTTGCTAACTCGTTAAAAGCCTTTTGTTTTACCCTGTTTGTAATCATCACATTTTTTCACCGAAGGACAGATCTCCCGAATCACCGAGGCCAGGAACGATGTAGAAGTGCTCGTTGAGGTAATCGTCAATAGCACCCAGCCAAAGATGGCATTGCGGTAGTTGTTGCTGCACATGCTGGATACCTTCGGGACTGGCAATAATGGCGGCAATATGCGTTTGGGCTGGAATACCGTACCGGAGCAGCTCATGGTATACCTTCGCGAGGGAACGCCCCGTTGCCAGCATGGGGTCACAGAGAATTAGCGTTTTACCGCTCAAATCAGGGCATGCCATATAATCCATTGAAATTTCGAACTCCTCACTCCCGGCCGCCGATTGACCGCGATAGGCACCAGCAAAGGCACTCTCCGCCTGATCGAAGTAATTGGCAAATCCCTGATGAAATGGCAACCCGGCCCGTAGTATAGTGGCCAGCACCGGCTGCTGCCGAAGTACCTGCGTACGGCATACCCCAAGCGGAGTTTGTACGTCGATGGCATGATACGGTAATACTTTCGAGATTTCATACGCCATCAGTTCGCCCAGTCGTTCCAGATTTCGGCGAAACCGGAGCCGATCCGGTTGAATAGCTACATTTCGCAGTTCGGCAATGAACTGATTGGCCAGTGAGGGCTGTTGCGAGAAAACAAACATAGATTGTGGGCGTCTTTCGCCGTAAATTAGCCGCAAGGTTGGCGTATATCCAAACCAAACAACTAATTTGAACGGTCAATAGCGACCAAATCGGTATAAATAAGCTCAACAGCCAGTAAGTTACATGCGTTGCACCGTTTACGTTCTCTATTTTTTTTTACTCTCTTTGTGTGTCCAGGCCCAGAGCCCATTTGTACCACTCAACGCTGATTACTACCACCTAATCGACCGGCTCGAAATCCGGCAAAATCACTGGGCCGAAGGATTTCATAGCTCCGTAAAGCCCTACAACCGGGAAAGTATCGTTCAGTTAGTTGACAGTATAGAGGCTAACCCTGGCCGTGACCTCTCCGACTCCGACTATTTCAATTTCGACTATCTTCGCAATGACAGTTGGGAATGGGTATCCAACTACGATTCGTTACAGAAAAATCCCTTTACCCGTCGTTCGGAAGTAGCCCCATCTATCTGGGATAGTGGGAAGCCACTGCTGAAGCATTTCTATCAAAAGAAAGCGGATTTTTACAGTTTACAAACCCCGGATTTGGATTTGCACGTTAATCCGGCGGTCTATTTCGGAATTGGAGCCGACAACACATCCAGTTCGTCGAATGACATGACCACTAATCGTCAGCTTTTATTTGTGAACAGCCGGGGATTGGAGGTACGGGGTACCATTGGTCGTAAACTGGGCTTTTACACGTTCTTTTCTGATAATCAGGCCATCTACCCCGAATATATACAGCAATATGGCCAAACATATGGCCAAAGAAGTGATCAATTGGTTGCGGCTCCGGGCCAGAGTTTTGTAAAACCATTTCGCAACAACGGCGTCGATTTCCTGTCGGCAAGGGGATACATTACGTTCAATGCCCTCAAGATTATCAACGTACAGTTTGGGCACGACCGCAATTTTTTCGGAAACGGATTCCGGTCCCTGTTTTTATCGGATAACAGCCCCCCTTATTTATTTGTGAAACTCTCCACACGTTTAGGGCGCCGAATTCAATATACCAACCTGTTTACGCAGCTACAAAATAACCAGACTCCCCTACCGACGGGGGTTAGACTCATTCCGCCAAAGTTTGCGGCTATACACCATCTGAGTATCAATTTAACCGATCATATCAATCTGGGGGTATTTGAAGCAGAAGTGTTCAGTCGCGACCGGCTGGACCTTAGCTACCTGAACCCCATTATTCTGTATCGATATGTAGAATCCAGTGTGGGCAGTAGTGATAACGCTTTTATTGGAATTGACCTGAAAGCTAATTTTTTATCACAGTTTCTGGTGTACACCCAGCTTATGCTGGACGAATTTCGACTAAGGCCCTTACTGGCTGGCACAGGCGACTGGACTAATAAGTTCGCCTTTCAGCTTGGCGGCAAATACATCGATGCGTTCCAGGTTCCCAATCTTGATCTGCAACTCGAACTCAATCTGGCCCGACCGTATACGTATTCGCACGAAGCATCGCCAACGGTTAGTGCCGGTCAAACCAATTATGCCCATTTCAGCCAGCCATTGGCCCACCCACTGGGTAGTAATTTTGCCGAAGGGCTGGGCATTGTCCGCTATCAGCGAAAGCGTTTATCGGGTAATCTTATTGCCGGTGTCATGATGTACGGCACCGATCCGTCGGCCGATATTAACTATGGCGGCAACATCCTGAAGGATTATACGTACCGCTTTCGCAACGAAGGGAATTTTATTGGGCAGGGACGAAAAACCGTCGTGACCTACGCTGATTTACGTGCTTCTTACATGATCCGGCACAATATATTTATGGAAGGCCGTTTCTTATACCGGTTTCAGGATAGCCAGTACCGACCGAACAGTTATACCGAACAAGTTGCTAGCTTTGCCCTGCGTTGGAACATGCCGTCCCAGAACTGGGTATTTTAACACGACATTGCTTAACGATTTTCTACTTTACTACGTCATTAATGCTTGATATTATCCGGCAGGAACTAACCGAAGCACAATCGGTCTTGGATACGTTTCTCAACGATCCTGCTCATTTAGCCGCAATTGAACAGGCGGCAACGTTAATGGCTGATGCCCTGCGCAACGGCCGTAAAATTATTTCCTGTGGCAATGGGGGCTCCCATTGCGATGCCATGCATTTTGCGGAAGAACTATCAGGCCGTTATCGCGATGACCGCCGTTCATTGGCAGCCATTGCCATTTCTGACGTCAGTCATCTTTCCTGCGTTAGTAATGACTATGGATACGATTACGTTTTTTCCCGGTTTATAGAGGGTTTGGGCAGCGAGGGTGATGTGCTGCTGGGTCTGAGCACAAGCGGCAATTCGGCCAACGTGATCAAGGCAGTTGAAGCCGCCCGACACAGAGGAATGAAGGTGGTTTTATTAACCGGTAAAGACGGAGGAAAACTGGCCGGTCAGGCCGATGTTGAGATTCGGGTGCCTCATTTCGGCTATGCCGACCGCATTCAGGAGATTCACATTAAAGTGATTCACCTGTTTATTCTGCTAATAGAGAAACAGCTTGTTTAAGCAACTCAAAGTAGCCTTAGTAGCTTCCTCCGGCACCCCCACCCCCGAAGCTACCACCACCAAAGCCGCCAAACCCTCCCCCACTTCCACCACCCCCACTCCAGCCGCCACTACCTGAGCCGCCCCAGCCAGAGTACGTTGAGGTTGGGAAAAAGATAGGGCCCCAGCCTCCGCCCCGATTGCGGTTGCTGCCCCCACCTCCGTTATTGCGCCGGGAGAAAATGAAGATTATAATCATGACCCCAAAAACGATGAAGATAATGGGGAAGCCTCCATCTCCCGTATCCGCATTGGGATCAGCTTTGTATTCGCCACTGGCCCGCTGAATGATTTCGGTCGTTGCTTTGTCCAGCCCCTGGTAGTATTGTTCCTGTTTGAAGGCCGGGACAATTGTATTCGATATGATGCGCTTGGCAATGGCATCCGGAATGGCGCCCTCCAGCCCGTAGCCCGTAGCGATGTACACCTTACGGGTTTCCGTAGCCCAGGCAAGCACCAGACCATTGTTTGAGCCCTTCTGACCAATACCCCACTTCCGGCCTACCTGAAAAGCAAAATCCCCAATGGGATACGGTTCGGTCGTTTTAACAATCACAACAACAATTTGGGTCGAGGTTGAGTCATTGTAAGTCCGAAGCTTCTGTTCCAGCTGCTCCCGGTCAGAACGGGATAAAATTCCCACAAAATCATTGACCAGCCGGGGCGGATTTGGCTTATCGGGAATTACGTTCGATGCTCCGGTATCGGTGGCGGAGTCCTGCGCCCACACACCGGCTGGCACAACCAGCAGCAGTACTACTAGTGCGAGACGGAGAATGCGGACAATTGTATGGAAAAAATTCGGTACAGTCACGGCGGTATTAGTCAAACGAAATATCGTCAGCTAGTTCGTTGGTATCATCGCTGGCGTAAGGGAAATACTGCTTCAACTGTTGCCCGGCCTGTTCTATTCCCCGGCTCAGGCCATCCGCATAAGCTCCCTTTGCAAAATGACTGCGGAGTAGATTCTTCGTGCTTTCCCAAAAGTCAGCGGGCACTTTCGCATCAATTCCTTTATCACCAACAACCGCAAATTTACGGTCGGCATGAGCGAGGTAGAACAGGACACCGTTTTGATCCTTGGTCTGATGCATCCCCAGGTGGGCAAATACGTCAACAGCCCGTTGTACGGGATCGGTTGTCGAACAGTGTGCTTCTACATGTACCCGAATTTCGCCCGATGTAGCCTTCTCGGCTTGCCGAATGGCGGCTACAATGCGCTTCTGTTCATCGGCAGTGAAGGGACTCATGATTTATGCTGGAAATGTAAAATTGGGGCCGCCCGTGCGGCAGCATGAGTAACGGGCAATGACTGGCTCTCGGATTGTCATTACCCATTACTCGTGCTACATCATTCATTAAAACTGTACAGTTGGTGCACTTTGGGCAGCCTGCGAAGCCTCAAAGAATCCTTTTACGGGGAAGCCAAAAATCCCGGCGAAGATGTTGTTAGGAAAAGAACGAACCGACTGATTATAGGTTTTTACTGCTCCGTTAAAGTCATTTCTAGAAACGGAAATCCGGTTTTCCGTCCCTTCAAGTTGCGCCTGAAGTTCAGCGAAGTTCTGGGTTGCTTTCAGTTGTGGATAAGCCTCCGCTACCGCCAGCAGTTTTGACAGCGAACCACTCAACTGATCCTGAGCCGCCTGAAATTTTTGAATGTTTTCGGGCGTTAGCTGGTCCGCATTAAGGGTAATGCTTGTTGCTTTGGCACGGGCCTGAATAACCTCGGTCAAGGTACTCTTCTCAAAATTAGCCGCTCCCTGTACGGTGCGAACCAGGTTAGGAATCAGGTCTGAACGGCGCTGGTATTGCGTTTGAACCTGAGCCCATTTTTCCTGCACGTTTGTATCTTCCTTAACCAGGCCGTTGTAAGAACTACAGCCGAACATGCCCAGACCCAGGGCGATAACAACTACGATGATTAATGTTTTTGACATGGTATAGTAGAGACCAGTGAGTATGATTAGGGACAAAGTTGGTCAAAACTACTAATTTGTTGGTGTAAAACTACGCCAACGGTGTTTTTACCAATTTTATCTGGCTTCTGCTTTGATAACTGGTAATCGACCAATGGGTTTGCCCGCTACCTGATCCCTCGAAACCACTTCCCTACACCATGGTGTTGCTAACCAGATCATTCTTAAAGGCGTAAGCTACCATACCGGCCGTATTTTTGGTACCCGTTTTTTCGAGAATACGTAACCGATGCCCTTCGACCGTGCGAGGGCTCAAAAAGATTTTTTCGCTGATTTCGTTGGTTGAAAGACCTTCGCAAATTAGCCTCAATACCTCTTTCTCGCGTTCAGATAAAAGTATTTTGCTGTTATAGAAAGCATTGATGGGTTTATTGACCGTTGTTTTATTGGTCATTTTGCGGAGCATAGCCTTCGATACGAACTCATTCAGGTATACTCCCTCATCCATTACCTTACGAATGGCTTTTTCTACCTCGCCCGCTTCGGCATCCTTGAGCAGATAACCGCTAACCCCTTTCTCCAGTAAGTGCAGAACCATTCTATCTTCGTCGTGCATCGTTAACACAACAATCTTGATGAGTGGATGATGTTCCCGCAAGTAATCGGCGGTAGCGGTTCCATCCATAACCGGCATTTGCAGGTCGAGCAGCACCACATCGGGCATCTTACGGGAAATCTTATCGATCAATTCCTGCCCATTGCTGGCTTCCAGAATCAGTTCAAAGTCATGAATCTGGCCAACAATGGTGGCCATGCCAATGCGGAACAGTGTATGATCGTCGCAGATGGCTAGTTTAATTTTTCGCATAGAGAAGGAAGAGTTAGGGTTAGAGCCGTAATCATTAGTCGAAAGTAGCCATTATACCGCAAACAAATCAACTCATTATTTTTGCAGGATGTACTTCATGCAGATGAACCTGCACATGAGTTCGGGAACCCCGGCCGGGTGATGAATCAAACGTTACATGACCATTGACTACATTCAGTCGACTCTCAATGTTGCGAAGCCCCAGCCCAGTCTGCCTGTTCTCCATAACGGCATCGACATCAAACCCAACGCCATCATCCAGTACAGAAAGTCTGACTTCACTCTCGAAATAAACCAGTTGAATCGTTATGTGACTGGCACGGGCATGGCGGATGGCATTGTTTACTAACTCCTGCGCAATGCGATAAAACATCAACTCTGTAACGGGGAGCAACTGAGTGGCCGATTCAGTGTACACGAGTTGCACGTCCGTTTCGGGCGTTGTTGCGCGTTCGGCGAGTTCTTCCAGAGCGGCCAGCAAACCGAACCGCTCCAGGGTTGTGGGAACCAGGTTCCGGCTGATACGCCGGACATTGGTCATGGTTTCGTCAATCATGGAACGCGTCTTCTGAAACTGTAACGCCAGTTCCATCGTACTACCTAACTGTTTTTCCAGTTGGTTCAGGCTCATTTTGGTAATAGACAGCATGGTACCGATACCGTCGTGCATGTCTTCGGCGAGCCGCTTGCGTTCTTCCTCCTGCCCCCGGAAGGTGGCTTCCATCAACTGCTGCCGATGCCGCGCCTGTAGTTCTTTAATAGCTAGTTGCTGTTGGGTTTGTTTTTGCTGATAATAGGCGACGAAGATGATAATGAACACGGCCATTATCAATAATATAGCCGTTCCAACGGCAACTATAAAACCGGCGTTTATCGACATTATCTCTGTTTACAGCCAATCCATGATTAGTAAAGGTCAACAATACCTGACTGAATGTCAATTGCTTAAGTCAATCTTTGAGCAAACGGCTAGCTCGTTTTACTAATTTTTTGCTAAGACAGGTTATCCGTTTCGTACCTGCAAACCCATATACCAACGGATGACATCAGGCAGAGTATAGTGTATAGGATTTGGTTTAGTCTCCAGATCGGATCAAATTCTTCATTTGTAATGGTATCGCTGTACAGGTATGAACTAAAAAGGGAGAAGAAGAATGTACCGGCCGAGTAAATCAATAATCCCGAACTTAGCCAGAACATACTATGAAACAGGATGTTTTTCACCCGTGCTTCTATCAGTATTTTATTGAAGTAGAGCAGTACAACTACCGTTTCAAACAGGCGTTGTGTGGTAAGACCAACCGTTGAAATAGTATTTTGCCGATAACTGAAAACGATAATCAATGCACTCAGAATAGCAGCGAGTTTTATCCATTTACCGGTATTATTTTTCCGAAAACTGTACAGGTAAACGGCCGTTATGATCCCTATTTCAAATAGTGGTTGTAGGTTTTGGATGGGATACGTATTCACCCGCGTCATAACCAGCCATAGCGAATACGTATCACTGATAAAATATAGGGCAAACAGTAATAAAACAAGCCTATAACTAGTTGATAAGCAGTTGAATAAAGCTAAGCCCAGGGCAATTGGAAGTAGACTGAATAAATGAGAAACTAAGTTTAGCGGGTATTTTTCAATTAGATGAAAAAGTCTTTCTATCATGATTTAATACCCTTCCAACTAAGCAGCACACTGTTTAGGACACGTCCATCCATCACCCACTACCATCTCACCCAAATCACCATCATCTTTCAGCCCACCCATACTTGGCTGAGCCCCCAAGTCTCTTCCCCTTGCATCAACACCTGTTAGCAAAACACGGGGTTTAAATTGTCCTTTACCTGCTTCGGTAGGCTTACCATCTTCATCTTCCCAACGGTTGGCATAATGGACACGAACCCCCACACAGCCCGATTGCTTCAGGAGCTGGTTTACTCTATCGAGACCAAAAAACTCTGAGCGGGTGTATTCCGCTTCTTTTTCACCACAGGCCAACTTGCAATTGCGGTGGGTCTCTTTGAGGGATTGAGTTTCTTTGGCAGTGAGGAAACGCCCTGCATTTTCATTAAAAATAGAATCGTTCATGTGCTTAAAAGGAATAATAGAGTAAACAATAGCTGGGATGGATATAACCGGAAAGCGTAGCGAACATACGACGGGAAACGCTAACTGCCATTTTCCCTATAAAACAGAAAACAACACAAGTCTCTAATAAACAACACCTTAACCCAGACGAGAAATTCGGCAATACGTAGTTCTACGTAGTAAAGTGCGGATTTTCGCCTACCCTGATTACAGTATCTAAAAACAGTATTTCTTCTCTTTGTCTAGTCTACTACATGTTTTACTTTTAGCCTATAGTTGATGACGATACTACTGGAGGCAGGCATCGACAACGATATTTCTTATAGGTTAGGTTAACAAAAAATGCCGGAGCAATTTGCCCCGGCATTTTTTTATCAGTCAACCCATCATGCGCTGATATGATCAGTTCCTTTTCCTACTTCAGGAGGTTTAGCAGATAAGCACCATAACCGCTTTTGACTAATGGCTTAGCAATAGTTGCCAACTGGTCGGCCGTGATGAATTTCATGCGATAAGCAATCTCTTCCGGGCAACCTATTTTTAGCCCCTGTCGCTCTTCAATTACGTGTACAAACTGCCCGGCCTGCATCAATGATTCAAATGTACCTGTGTCGAGCCAGGCGGTTCCCCGGTCCAGCACACCAACTTTCAGTTTACCACGCTCCAGATAGACCCGGTTAATGTCCGTAATTTCCAGTTCGCCCCGTGGGGAAGGCTTGATATTTTTGGCAATATCTACCACTTCATTGTCATAGAAGTATAACCCCGGAACGGCATAATTTGACTTCGGCTTGTCGGGTTTTTCCTCAACGGACAAAACATTGAACTGTTCATCGAACTCAACCACGCCGTAGCGTTCAGGATCGTTTACCTGATAGGCGTACACCACGCCACCATCCGGATCATTATTGGCCTGAAGCAACTTAGATAGTCCCGAGCCATAGAAAATATTATCGCCCAACACCAATGCCACTTTTTCATTGCCAATAAACTCTTCGCCAATGATGAATGCCTGCGCCAGGCCGTCGGGGCTGGGTTGAACGGCATATGTAAACTGGCAGCCAAGCCGGGTACCGTCACCGAGGAGTTTCTCGAAATGAGGCAGATCGTGCGGGGTGGAAATAATGAGAATCTCCCGGATGCCAGCCAACATCAAAATCGACAGCGGATAATAAATCATCGGCTTGTCGTAAACAGGCATCAACTGTTTGGATACCGCGAGCGTAAGCGGATGAAGACGCGTGCCGGAGCCTCCGGCTAATATAATTCCTTTCATTTCTAAAGAGTGAAAGAATGAAAGAGTGAAAGGGTGAAAGCATCGTAAACCGCTCTTTCACTCTTTCACTCTTTCACCTTTGTTAGCGATTAGCGTACATATCCTGATAATAGCCCTGGTAGGAGCCTGATGTGATATTATCAAGCCAGGTTTGATTGGCCAGGAACCAATCGACCGTTTTTTCGAGACCCTCTTCAAACTGAAGGGAGGGTTGCCAACCCAGTTCGTTCATTATTTTGTGGGCATCAATGGCATACCGAAGATCGTGACCGGCACGGTCCGTTACGTAGGTAATTAGTTTGGCAGAGGTACCCTCTTCCCGGTTCAGTTTGCGGTCCATAATCTGGCACAGCAGGTGTACCAAATCAAGGTTCTTCCACTCGTTGAAACCGCCAATATTGTAAGTTTCGCCCAGTTTACCAGTGTGGAAAACGGCATCGATAGCGCGGGCGTGGTCGACAACATACAGCCAGTCCCGGACATTCTCTCCTTTACCGTACACGGGCAGCGGTTTGTTGGACTGGATGTTATGAATCATCAGCGGAATCAGTTTTTCCGGGAAGTGATTCGGGCCGTAGTTATTGGAGCAGTTGGATAGTACTACCGGCAACTTGTACGTATTGCCGTAAGCCCGGACAAAATGGTCCGAGGCCGCCTTGGAAGCCGAGTAGGGAGACTGCGGCTCATAAGCCGTTTCTTCGGTAAAGAAATCTTCCGGATTATGCAGGGAGCCGTACACCTCATCGGTCGAGACGTGGTAGAAACGCTTACCCTCGTAAGCTGTCTTACCATCCGTGCCCTTCCAGCTATCCTTGGCGGCATTGAGCATATTTACCGTTCCGACCACGTTGGTCATCACAAAGGACATGGGGTCGGTGATGGAGCGGTCGACGTGCGATTCGGCTGCCAGATGGATAACCCCATCGAAAGAAAGTTCGGTGAACATATCCTCCAGAAATTTGGCGTCGGTAATATCCCCTTTTACGAACGTATAGTTTGGCGCGTGCTCAATGTCCGACAGGTTAGCCAGATTCCCGGCGTAGGTTAGTGCATCGAGGTTATAAATCTGGTATTCGGGGTATTTGGTAACGAACAGCCGAACAACGTGCGACCCGATAAATCCGGCCCCACCGGTAATTAATAGCTTCATGATTTATTGTTTCTTATCTACAATTTTCAGTAATAAACATACCGGCAAACCTTACTTTCGCTCACGCTGGCTAATTTTTTGCTGCCACTTCCAGGCCTCACCCAGAGATTCGGCCAGCGGACGTCGGGCTGTCCATCTCAGCACCTGATTGGCTTTCGAGACATCAGCGTAAACCTGTTCTACATCGCCAGCCCGGCGCGGACCAATCTGATAGTTTACGTCAATGCCCGTTACCTGCTCGAATGTTTTTATAACAGTCAGAACGGTTTCGCCCCGGCCAGTGCCAATGTTAATCACATCGTAAAGGCTTGCGGCCGACTCATCAATGAGTTTACGGAGAGCCGCCACATGGGCATCCGCCAAATCCATCACATCAATATAGTCGCGAATGCAGGTACCATCCGGCGTATTATAATCATTGCCATACACGGTCAGGCTGGACCGTATACCGGCTGCGGTCTGCGTAATGAAGGGTACCAGGTTTGCCGGAACACCCAACGGTAACTCACCAATTTCGGCAGAAGGGTGTGCCCCGATGGGATTGAAATACCGAAGCGCCAGTGCCTTGATGGGTAGTTTGGCCCGTACGGCATCGCGAATGATGTCTTCGCCAATGGCTTTGGTGTTCCCATACGGTGACTGCGCGGGCAAACGGGGCGTTTCTTCCGTAACGGGCAACTGCTCGGGCTGGCCATAAACGGTACAGGACGACGAAAATACAAGGTTTTGTACGCCGTACTTAGGCATCATCTCCAGTAGCAACAACAGCGAGTCCAGATTATTACGGTAGTATTTCAGCGGTTCAGCCACCGACTCACCAACGGCTTTGTAGGCGGCAAAGTGAATAATACCAACGGGATTTTCTTTCTGGAAAATATCGGCCATGGCCGCAGCGTCATTACAATCAACCGGATAGCAGGTAATGTCCCGATTTAAGATTGCTTTCAGCCCATCGAGTACAGAACGCTCGGAATTGTAAAAGTCATCAATGATAACCGGCTCAAAACCAGCTTCAACCAGCGAAACAACCGTGTGGGAGCCAATAAACCCGGCTCCGCCGGTAACCAGAATTTTGGGGGAATTGCCTGTAGGAGTCAAACTGTTTTTTATGAAAATTTTGTTGCTACTTTAACGTAGCAGGTCGTACAACCTAACAAAAGTAGTATATTCAGGAGGTTTACGAAAGTAGTATTTATTCTGGGGATACTCAGCAAAGTAATCTATACGAATGAACGACAACGAGTTGAAGGCCCTTATTTCGCTTCTGGACGACGAAGACCAGGAAGTTGTGGACCACGTCGAACAGCGAATTCGGCAGATGGGCGGCCAAATGATTCCTCTACTGGAAACGGAATGGGAAGGCAGTTTTAACGCCACTTTGCAAAAGCGCATTGAAGAGATTATTCATGACCTTCAATACGAATCCGTTCTTGACCGAATGCGCGACTGGAAGAACGGCGGGGCCATGGACTTGCTGGAAGGATTGTGGATTGTTGCCGCCTATCAGTATCCGGACCTCTCGCTGCATAAACTCAAGCAGGATGTTGAACAGTTGTTCTATGATGTGTGGGTGGACTTCAAACCGGATATGCATCCCGACGAACAGATAAAGGCGATGAACACGGCTTTTTTCTCGAAACTGAAATTCGCCCCCAACACGAAGCATTTCCATTCCCCGGCCAATTCTATGATTAATCAGGTACTCGAATCGCGTCGGGGCAACCCCATCACGCTATGTGTACTGTATATGCTCATTGCCAAACGGCTAAATCTACCTGTTTATGGCGTGAATCTGCCAAACCTGTTTGTACTCACCTACAAGAATGATGCGGGTGTTCAGTTTTACATCAATGTATTTAATCGGGGGCTGGTTTTCACGACCAAGGACATTGACCAGTACATTGACCAGTTAAACATAAAGCGACTGGACACCTTTTATCAGCCCTGCACCAATGCCGACATCGTTCGGCGGGTACTACGGAATCTAACCCTAGCTTTCGAGAAAAATGGCGATACCGACCGGGTTCGCGAAGTGGAACAAATTCTTAACACTGTTCGCGATGATGGTGACGGCTTACCCCTGTCTGACTATACGCAACGCTAACGCATCCGGTTACAACAGCCAGCGGAAGAATATGTAGAGTGTAAACGATAACAGTACCGTAACGGGTAGTGTAAGTATCCAGGCAAGGGCAATGTTACGAACCGTGTCAGCCTGGAGGTTTTTGATACCCTTGTTAGCCACCATGGTACCCGCAATGCCCGATGAGAGTACGTGAGTGGTACTAACCGGTAGTTTCAGGCCCGAAGCAACACCAATCATGACGGCGGCTACCAGTTCGGCCGACGCACCCTGCGCGTAAGTCAGGTGCTGTTTACCAATCTTTTCGCCTACGGTTACGACAATCCGTCGCCAGCCAATCATGGTTCCGAGTCCTAATGATAGGGCAATCATCAGAATAACCCACAACGGCGCGTAATCCGTAAACCGACGTAGTCCTTTCTCTTCGCCCAGGTTTGTATTCAATGTTGCGATCTGACTCGCACTTAGGTTGGCTCCTTCATCCTCCACAATCTTTTTCATGTTGCTGTTAATCAGCAACAAATCACGACGAACTTCCAGCCGCTGCTCGTTTGGAATCCTGTTGTCAACTAAGGGACCATTTACCAGTTTACTGAGTCCTGCCAGTTCATTTCGAGTCTGCATTAATCGAGTTCGGTTAACCGCAGAAAGGCGGGTTGAATCCAGCGTGGCTATGCTCTGCTCAATCCCGCTAATGTTAGTACCTAGAAGACTGGGGTCAAGATCGGTTTTGATCGCAAAATGGTAGGGAACAACCCCAATCAGGATGAGCATGATTAAGCCGACTCCTTTCTGTCCGTCATTGCTGCCGTGGAAGAAACTTACCAGCGAACAGGTAGTGACCAATATAGCCCGAATCCAGGGTGGCGGGGGGGCATTTTTTTTCGGTTCTTTGAACAACTGCGCTTTGGCTTCCTCATTCACAAACCGACGAAGTAGAAACATCAAAATAATAGCCAGACTAAAACCCAGCAGGGGTGATAACAAAAGTGCTTCACCAGTTTCGATGGCTTTATCCCAGTTAACGGCAGATCCTGTTTTGTTTTCGGGCATCGTAGCAAACGCAAGTCCCACGCCCAGAATAGAGCCAATCAGCGTGTGTGAACTGGAGCTAGGCAAGCCAAAATACCAGGTTCCCAGGTTCCAGATAATAGCACTAATCAACAGGGCCAACACCATGGCGATGCTGTGATATACGTTCTGATCGACCAGCAGTTCAACCGGTAGTAAGTTCACAATACCCATGGCAACCCCGATACCACCCAGCAAAACCCCCGTAAAATTGCAAATGCCCGACCAGACAACGGCAACGGTTGGTTTCAGCGAGTTGGTGTAAATAACAGTGGCAACGGCATTTGCCGTATCATGAAAACCGTTTACAAATTCAAAGGCACAGGCAGCAAAGAGGCTGATGAAGAGGAGGATAAAAACATCCGTTTCTAATCCAAACATGAGAAAGTTGTCTTCTGTAAACAAGCAAACGGTGGGTCCGTAAGCTGATGATTGCCACAAAAGTACGTCAAACTAGGCAGAGGCATATTACCAAATTGTTAACACACGTAAGGCGACTGGGCACGTTACTTCTTTCCAGCCAGTTGACCACAGGCGGCATCGATATCTTTTCCCCGGCTCCGGCGCACATTGACCGTTACGCCTTTATTTTCCAGAAATCCGGCGAACTTATCCAGTGTCTCAGGATCCGTATTCTTAAAGTTGGCCTCGGCAATGGGGTTATATTCAATTATATTAATCTTGGCCGGAACCCGTTTTGTAAACCTCCAGAGCTCCTGAGCGTCCTGCAGGGTATCGTTGAAGTTGTAGAACAGAATGTATTCGAAGGTAATCCGGGTACCAGTTTTTTTATAAAAATAACCCAGCGCGTCGCCCAGCACTTCCAGCGTATTGCTTTCATTAATCGGCATAATTTGATCGCGTTTCTGGTCATTGGCCGCGTGTAAGGACAAAGCCAGATTAAACTTCACGGCATCATCGCCCAGTTGACGAATCATTTTGGCGATACCCGCCGTAGAAACGGTGATTCGCTTTGGCGACATACCCAGGCCATCCGGCGAGGTAATGCGGTCAACGGATTCGAGTACATTTTTATAGTTCAATAGTGGCTCTCCCATCCCCATATACACAATATTGGAGAGTGGAGCATCATAGTTTTCTTTCGCCTGCCGGTCAATGGCTACTACCTGATCATAAATTTCGGCGGCATCGAGGTTACGCTTACGGTCCATATAACCCGTGGCACAGAATTTACAGGTCAACGAGCACCCTACCTGACTCGATACACAAGCCGTCATGCGATCTTGGTCATCATTCCGCAAAGATGGAATCAGCACGCCTTCAACCAGATTACCATCGAACAGCCGGAATGAGGATTTAATCGTACCATCGCTACTGCGTTGTTCTTCAGCAACTGTGAGGGGCCGAATATCGAAGTGGGTATTCAACAACTCCCGTGTGGACAACGACAGGTTAGTCATCTCCTCGAATGACCAGGCCGATTTTTTCCAAAGCCATTCATGCACCTGTTTGGCCCGGAAGCCCTGTTCACCCTGTTGGGTCAGCCAGTCTTTCAGTTGAGCGGGGGTTGTTTTGCGGATATCCTGTTTCATTTGGTTATTTCTGCCCGCCATTTCTTTCCTTCTTCCAGTCCTTTCGGTACCCATACCGCGGCTTTATCCATCACTTTGGGGGCAATGGGCCGAATATAGGGATATAGAAAGGCCGTTTCGACCTGGCGGGGTGGCATTTTTACATTCATATAACTCAACAGCCAAAGAATGACACTAATTCCAAACACCCACGTAAAAACACCGACTGCCGCCCCCGCTACACTATCGAACGTACCCAATACCGAGTATTTGAGCGAGCGCCGAATAGAGAAACCTAACTGGTTGATCATCATCACCGTTGGGAAAAAGATGATGGAGAATCCCAGCCACGGCAGAATCCGTCGGGCTACTTCCCGACTGATATATGAGCTTAAAAGCTCGATACCAAATCCCAGGAATTTGAACCCCACAATCATGGCCACCACAAACGCAATGATGCCCACAATTTCTACCAGGAGTCCTTTGCGGTATCCGTTAAACGCCCCCCAGGCAAGGGGAATCAGCATAAGTAAGTCGAGCGTGTTCAAATGGAGTTGTAACTGACAGAGGGGGCCGCCCGCGCGGTGATAGAATGAGTAAATAGCACCAATGATGGTATTCACTCATTCTATCATTGAAAATTCACTCATTGTAACAGCGTCTTTACCATAGCCGAAATAGCTTTTCCATCGGCTTGGCCAGCCAGCTCCTTCGTGGCAGCCCCCATAACCTTGCCCATGTCTGACGGAGCCGAAGCGCCTACGCGGGCCATGATAGCCTGTAGTTTTTCTTTTAATTCCTCTTCCGACAGTTGCTGGGGCAGGTATTTCTCAATAATGGCGATTTCTACTTCTTCCACGCCTAGCAGGTCGGGGCGGTTTTGCTGCCGATAGATGTCGGCCGAATCTTTGCGTTGCTTAACCGCTTTGGTCAGAATCTTGGTCTCATCTTCAGGTTTCAGCTCTCCGTGCTGCCCCTCCTTGGTTTCTTCCAGCAAAATCATTGATTTCACCGCCCGGAGTGCCCGTAATTTGTCCTGATCTCTGGCCAGCATGGCTTGCTTTATATCCGCGTCGATTTGTTGTTTTAAAGACATATCTGTAATGAGTGAATTGGCGAATGAGTGATTGAGTGAATAAAATAGTGAACCATCGCCGTTTTGGCAAAGTTACAAAAGCATAGAACCTATTCACCACACCTTAACTTTTGGTTTTAACCAATCATTCGCTCATTTACTCAATCACTCATCAAAAAACGTGACTCGTCTAAGCGTTAACATCAATAAAATTGCCACCCTTCGCAATGCGCGGGGAGGCAATAACCCGAATCTAATACAGGTCGCCCTTGATTGCGAACGCTTCGGTGCGCACGGAATTACCGTTCACCCCCGCCCCGACGAACGGCACATTCGGTATCAGGATGTCCTTGACCTAAGCGAAGTCGTTACAACCGAATTCAATATCGAGGGTAATCCTGACGACCGGTTTATTGAGTTGGTGAAGCAGGTAAAGCCCGCGCAGGTAACGCTCGTTCCCGATGCATCCGATGCCATTACATCCAATGCAGGCTGGGATACCATTCGCCATGCCGACCACCTGCGGAGATTGATCGACACGTTCAAAGCTGATGGTATTCGTGTTTCTATTTTCGTGGATGCCGACGAACGCATGGTCGATGGCGCAAAAGCCGTTGGTACGGATCGAATCGAGTTGTACACCGAACCGTACGCCACTCACTATCCTCAAGATCCGGAAGCGGCCGTCGCTCCCTTTATTCGGGCGGCTAAACGGGCTACAGCCATTGGCCTGGGACTGAATGCCGGACACGATTTAAGCCTGGACAATCTACGGTTCTTTGCTGAACAGATTCCCCACCTCCAGGAAGTTTCTATCGGCCATGCGCTGATAAGTGACGCCCTTTATCTGGGCCTAGAGAATACAATCCAACTATATCTACGCTGCCTGAGCATCCAATGATTCACAAACACCCGGTTGAAGAGTTTTTAGACAAGGCACAAACACTCCCCATCATCGACGTTCGTTCGCCGGGGGAGTACCAGCATGCGCATATTCCGGGGGCGGTTAGTATTCCATTGTTCGATAATGACGAGCGGGCGCAGGTGGGTACGAAGTATAAAAACGCCGGCAAGGATTCGGCCGTTTTACTTGGGCTTTCCCTGGTAGGGCCAAAGCTGGCTAACTTTGTAAAGCAGTCGAAAAAACTGAATCCGCAGGGAAAAGAAGTACTAATTCACTGCTGGCGTGGCGGTATGCGAAGCAGTTCATTTGCCTGGCTATTGGATACCGCCGGACTCACGGCATCAACACTGGTGGGCGGTTACAAAGCGTACCGAAACACAGTACTTTCGTCCTTTTCGGAATCCTACAACCTCCTTATTTTGGGTGGTAAAACGGGTAGTGGCAAAACCGATATTCTGAAAGAACTAGCCCGGCAGGGTGAACAAATCATCGATCTGGAAGGGCTGGCCAATCACAAAGGCTCGACTTACGGGGCTATCGGTCAGGCATCCCAACCAGCTACGGAACAGTTTGAAAATCTTGTTCATCAGCAATGGCGGCAGCTCGACCGTAACAAACGAATCTGGCTTGAAGACGAAAGCCGCAACATAGGTTCGTGCTTTATTCCGATGCCGCTCTGGCAGCAGATGCGGGCCGCGCCGGTTGCCTTCATCGATGTAACGAAATCGTGCCGGGTAGAGCGCCTGGTCCATGAATACGCCGGTATCGACCATCAGCTACTGGTGGACGCAACAGAGCGGATCCAAAAACGCCTGGGTGGAAAAGTAACGAAAGATGCGCTGGACGCCCTGACGCGAAACGATTACGCTACCGTGGCCGACCTGACGCTGGATTACTATGACAAAGCGTATCTGCATGGCCTTTCCCAGCGCGATTCGAATCAAGTTCATCCTGTAGAAATTCGGGAAGATAATCCGGCAGAAACGGCAAAGCAGTTGGTTGCCTGGGCCGATAGTCAGACCGCTAAAGTCGTTTTACGGTAAATAGTTCGCAGGGGCAGTGCCAGTGGACCCACCTGAATGGTATCGTCAATGGACCGGTAATCGGTATCAATCCACTGAAGGGGTTGCTCCGTGCGGGAATACACCCGCGCAAACACGTCTTCCTGGCTTATGAAAAGAATATGCCGCAGGGATGGAATTAGCCGATACTGGTCCAGTTTATCCGACTGATCGTAGGCTTTAGTACTTTTTGACAGCACCTCGACTACAATTTCAGGGTTCTTTATGCGGGCTGTCGATTTGCGTCCACTCGGCAAAACTGCATAGTCCGAAGGCCCGTTGACAACGGACAAATCAGCGTTGAACTCAGCCAACCCCTCCGTAATACAAATTTTAACGTTGCTACCCAGCACCCGGTAATCTGGTTGGTCGTCGAGAAGGTTAGTAAATAACGTACCCAATTGAATAATCAACTGCTCGTGCAGATCAGTGTCCTGGCTCATCGAAATAATTTCCCCTTCATAATAGTCAATGTTGTAGGAACCTGCCCGGCCAGTTCCAGGTATTCCTCCCACGTAGCCTGAACACGAATTTCGTCAGGCGCATCACTACGCTCCCGGAGAGTTATCGGTAGTTTAAGAGCAACTGCTTCCATATGGCTAAGAAGAAATCTGATTTTTGTAAATATACCTATTTCTTCTTGGTCGAAGACTGCATCCGGCGGACTACTTCGCGCTTCTGAAAACCGATGTGCCAAACGGCAAAAGGGAGGGAATCTTTGCCAAAACAGGCCTTACAGATTGGGCTGGTTAGCGGAACGACTGCGTTATACACGTACGATGTGTCATCAATTTTCTGAATATTGGAAATTGGCATTTGTTTCTGTCCAACACTATACCGGTATGCGTCCAGTATTTCCCGCTCTTTCAAATTCAGCGCTTTGTTCTGTGCATCGGCCGAGCCCAGCAGCCTTATATCAACTTCGTAGCTTTGGGCAATAGCTTTGGTGCGGGGTAAGTTTACCAACTGGCAAAGTTTGGCCCGCTCCGTTGGGTCGGTTGTTTTCTGAAGTTGCGTCGCTAATTCTTTCTGGATAACCGTACTAATCTTCCCACCCAGATTATCAACCGTGGCAATGAGGTCGGCATTGGTTATGCGCTTGATTTTTGAATCAGCCATTTCCTGCTTCAATGCGGTGGTGTAATGCACCCGTTCAGGATTGCAGGAGAATAAAAAAGTAATTAGTAAGAGAATAGGAAGCAGGTAGGGTTTCATAGACAGGAACTCAATACTAAGACATATCGTCATTCAGATAGAAAACCACACCAGCAGCCGCTTGGTTGCAATCAATCAATACATAATCGAACTGTCGCGATTTTTGTAATTTTGCATTTCATAATTGTCTATATCACTGCTACAACGCTGGCAGATAAAGTAATATACTATGCTTGACCAGTTAGAAGCCATTCGCGAACGCTTCAACGAAGTATCTCAGCAAATTGTGCAGCCAGAAGCCGTTTCTGACCAGAAGCGATTTATGAAGCTGAGTAAGGAATATAAAGATCTGGAGAAGATTGTAGCGCAGTATCAGGCCTACACGCAACTGCTCGAAGAAATAGAAAATGCCAAACAGATCGTTGCGACCGAAAAGGACGAAGATTTCAGAGACTTAGCCAAAGCGGAACTGGACGAATTACTGCCCCGTCGGGAAGAGTTGGAAGAGCTACTGAAAGAGATGCTGATGCCAAAAGACCCGAACGATAGCAAGAACGTCATTCTGGAGATTCGGGGCGGCACCGGGGGCGATGAGGCCGCTATTTTTGCGGGCGATATTTTTCGGATGTACCAGCGTTTCTGCGAGAAAATGGGCTGGCGAATGTCGCTGGTTGATTTCACCGAAGGCTCAGCGGGAGGTTACAAAGAAATCGTGACCGAAATAGAAGGCGAGGACGTATACGGCAAACTCAAGTTTGAATCGGGTGTTCACCGGGTGCAGCGCGTACCCGCCACCGAAACACAGGGACGCATTCATACCTCAGCGGCCAGTGTGGCCGTATTGCCCGAAGCGGAAGAAGTGGATGTAGACATCAACATGAACGACATTCGGAAAGATACTTTCTGCTCGTCGGGTGCTGGTGGTCAGTCCGTAAACACGACCTATTCGGCCGTTCGGTTGACCCACATCCCCACGGGAATGGTCGTGCAGTGTCAGGATGAACGCTCGCAGTTGAAAAACTTCGACAAAGCTCTGACCGTGCTGCGTTCCAGGATCTACGAAATGGAACTCAAGAAGCACAACGAGGCTATTGCTTCCCAGCGCAAAACGATGGTTGGCAGTGGCGACCGGTCCGACAAAATCAGAACCTATAACTACCCACAAAGCCGCGTAACCGATCACCGCATTGGGCTGACAACGCATAATCTCCCCGCCGTAATGGATGGCGACATCGGTGACTTTATCGAGCAACTCCGCATCGCCGAAAACGCCGAACGATTGAAGGAAGGGGCTACGGTATAAGATACTCTTTTGCTGATAAACATTAACGACGCCGGTAACAAAAAATGGGCTACCAGACACCTGACGGTGTTTAGTAGCCCATTTTTTGTTTGGTTGAGTAACTACTCAAAAGGGTTTAACTCCCCTTTGTCAATTATTCCATCCTAACGATTCACCAGTTTGAGTGCTCCTTCGCTGTACCTCGGACCTGTGTTTGGGTAACGGTCCAGTAATGCCTGTATACCTTCTTTTTCTGACTCAGAAAGAGTTACCTCAACCGCTCCCGCGTTTTCTTCGAGGTATTTTCGTTTTTTGGTGCCGGGAATCGGGATAATGTCGTCACCCTGCGCCAGTACCCAGGCCAATGCCAGTTGAGCCGCCGTTAGCTGTTTGTCAGCCGCCAGATCAGCAAAGGCGCTCGCCAGCGACTGGTTGTTATCGCGGTTCTCGTCGTTGTAACGGGGTAGGGTGCGCCGAAAGTCTTTGGCATCCAACTGGGTAACATCGAGTGTATTGGTGATGAGTCCCCGGGCCAACGGGGAGTAGGGCACCAGCGAAATACTCAGTTCCCGAACAGTGCCCAGAATCTCCTTTTCTACATCGCGGGTTAGTAAGGAATACTCACTTTGCAGGGCGGCAATCGGGTGAACGGCATGGGCCCTGCGAATGGAAGCCGCCGAGGCTTCGCTCAAACCAAGGTAGCGCACTTTGCCTTCTTTTACCAGATCAGCCATTGCCCCCACCATCTCTTCAACCGGTACGTTCGGGTCGATTCGGTGGGCATAATAGAGGTCGATGGTGTCAATTTTTAACCGTTTCAGGCTCTTCTCAACGGCCTGTTTCATCCAGGCAGGCGAGCCATCGAAATAGGTGCCCGGTAGGCCACCAATGCCCGAAACACCTTCCTTGTGCCGAAACCCGAACTTGGTAGCGATAAACACCTTATCCCGATTGGGCACCAGCACCCGCGAAACCAGTTCTTCGTTGATACCATTCGCGTACATATCGGCCGTGTCCCAGAAGTTGATACCCAGGTCCAGCGCTTTGTGCAGGGTGGCAATACTTTCCGTATCATCGGGCGTACCGTAGCCGTGGCTCATGCCCATACAGCCCAGTCCAATAGCGGATAATTGCTCGCCCGTGTTGCCCAGCGTCCTGTTTCTCATATCGTTTTGTGTTTTTGAAGGTAAAGAAAGAAGTTTCAGCCTTGCACCGTTTGCTTCCCGGCCGTATTGATCAGCGTTGATAAAACCGTTTGCAACTCCTGTTTCAGAACTGGGTCGGTAATCCGACCATCAGTATCCATCCGCTGCCGAATGAAGGGAACAATCAGCGATGCCTGTTCGGGTAGTTGCGCCATCAACACCTCCATTGTGTGCGATAAGGCCGCGTGTGCCCGTGAACCACCCATATCGGAAGGGCTGGCGCTGAGAACGCCTACGGGTTTATGTACAAACTCACCCGATGAAGCCACCCAGTCGAGCATATTTTTCAGCACGCCCGGCATACCATGAATGTATTCGGGTGTACAGATGATGACCGCGTCGGCCTCCCGAAGTTGGGTTCGTAATTCCGCTACAGTCTCCGGTACCGAATCAGTGTCGCGTTCGGGGCTGAAATGGGGTAGATAATCAAGGCTGGTATAGCGGGTAACGGTCACGGTTGAAGGAGTCAATTCTTCAATGGCCTTCAACAACAAAGTGTTGGTTGATGCCGCCCGCAAACTGCCGGAAATGGTTAGGATACGCATTGGATGTCGGATTGGTTCCTATCGTAACACCTTCGTTATTTCGTTTAGTTTCTCCATTTTCTGGACGAAATCACCTTTGAGCTGGTTGCGGATGGCTGTCAGGTTGTCGAGGGTTTCCTGTAAGCTATCGGGCAGGATTTCTTCCAGTACCTCCCGGAACCGCTTGGCAAAGGTGGGAGACTTACCATTGGTCGAGATGGCAATTTTAAGGTCGCCTTTCTTCACGACCGAACTCAGGTAAAAATCGCATAAATCGGGGGTATCAGCTACGTTGACCAGAATACGATGCGCTTTACAATCGAGCTGTACCTGTTTATTAACGGCTTTATCGTTGGTACCCGCAATAACCAGGTCTTTGTCCAACAGGTAGGTAGCGTGATACCGCTCCTGAACAAGCTGAATCCTGGAATTCTGCCGGGCTATCTCCCGAATTTCGTCCCGAATGTCGGGAGATACCAGGGTAATTCGGGCATCCGGCGCGTTGCCAAGCAGGGCCGTTAATTTTTCCAGACCGACGTACCCGCCACCCACAATGAGCGTGTGCAGTTTCTCCGCCTTAACGAAAATGGGAAAAAGCGTATTCATAAAAAAAGCCGGTCAGTTGGTGAGTTTTCAGGGGTAAATACACAAGTTATCTACCACCAACTAAACTCACTAACTGACCGACTCGTTCAGGTCAACTTACTGACAGCGTTAAAATTTCAACCCCACATTGACACTGAGTATCCTGCGCTGGGAATTGACAATGCCATTAACCGGTTCCTTGAGTATATCCTGGAAACCGTAATGGTACACCGCTGACAGGAAAAGAG
Source organism: Cytophagales bacterium (assembly GCA_038236215.1). Taxonomy (GTDB): domain Bacteria; phylum Bacteroidota; class Bacteroidia; order Cytophagales; family Spirosomataceae; genus Spirosoma. Next base: position 121,667 of record JBBSTD010000002.1, read on the forward strand.
GCCCTGCATCGAATCCTAAGCTGGCCAGCCCGTTGAAGGTAGTAGAAGCCAGATTGCTTTGCTTGATAGCATTGGGAGCCGTCGCGTTAAGGTCGTTGACAATTTTCAGTGGCGCTGCCAGTTCTGCTCCTATCTGGAACCGAACGGCTGATACACCCCGGTCAGACTCAACCAGCTTGAAACCAATGTACACGGGTACATGGATGTATTGCTGGTTTACATTGGAGGTAATGCTGTTGTACGAAATAGCGGTTGAGCTGGATGGTAATGCCGTGGTACTGCTAACGGTTGAAATGTCGGAACTGGAGGTGAGGTATTCAGCCCCTATCTGACCATAAACCCGGCCACCGCCCCGGAAAAATAGACCCAATTGATAGCCTAACCGGCCGCTAAGGGCATTGCCCTGTGTATCTTCACCCGCAAAACGGGTTACGTTCGCTCCGCCATAAATACCAAATGCGAAGTTTTGGTAGTTATTCCGGCGCTCCTGATTTTGTTTTTTCTCAGCAGAGTTCAGTCCATCATCATATCCCTGATCGTACGCTTTGCTCAAGTCGCGCTCGTCATAAGTATTTTTGTACCGGTCGCCCGCGTCCATCCGGCTTTCGTACCGATTGTCATACGCCCGGCTGTTATTATCGCGCATGTTGTAATTCCGACGTTGATCAAGGACATCGTCCCTGCGCTGGTTTTCGCGTTTTTCCTGCATTTGCCGGTCGTCGCGTTCATCCTGCATCCGTTCCTGCCGAAAATCCCGTTGGTTGTTGTAGCGGTCGCGCTGATCTTCGTAGCTGCGATTGTTATTCTGGTTACGGTCATCGCCGGAATTTTGCTGACCGTATACGAGACCCGTACTACACAGGAACGCCAGTAATAAAGTTGTTTTCATTGAAGTTTTCATAACAGTGAAATTGAGTAAAGAATCGTTCTATTTTAAAACTGCCATCCGGTTGGGAATGTTTGAGAAAAGAAAGCATTCTACCTCCTGAAAAGGTTACCATACATAATGAAACGGCCCAGTACGGATTAGGTAAATTTCATGGTCTGGTCATTACCTAACCAACGTAGACAATGTCCGAAGATAACTAGTCGGGAATCCCTGAGGCTCGGAGAGTGGTTTCCTGTTGCCTGGTCGTATTGATAACAGGGTATAGTAGTTATGCCTATACAATTGGCTGTAAAACGATAAAGAAATTCAGGTTCATGCAACCTTCATTTCTCAAACAGCATCCTTAAGGCATAAACAAACGACCGCTATGAAACGCAACCAGTTTCTACTAACCCTTCTGAGCGCAGGTACCATTGCGCTAAGCTCTTTTACTCCCGGCCGCACTGACGACCAGACACCTTACCAAACCAAAACCTTTTCGGGTAATATCAAAGCCGTTCGGGCCGAAACATCGGGCGGCAGCCTGACCATTGAAGGCGGTACCGACATGAACGCCAAGGTGGAAATGTATGTAAGGGGCAACAACGGAAATAACAATCTGGACAAAGCCGAGATTCAGGAAAGGCTAAAAGACTACGACGTAAGCATTACGAAGGAAGGGAGCACTATCATTGCCACAGCCAAACGACGCAATAACAATAACGACTGGAAAAAGTCACTGAGTATTAGTTTTAAATTCTATACCCCCCGCACTGTTTCGACCGACCTCCGTACATCGGGTGGCAGCATTAGCCTGGCCGCATTAACTGGTCCGCAGAAATTTCGCACGAGTGGCGGTAGCCTGAACATGAGCGATATCAACGGGGATATTAACGGCCAGACTTCGGGCGGCAGCATCCACCTCGACCGTTGCAAGCAGACGGCTACGTCGGACCGTATCGACCTACAAACTTCGGGTGGCAGTATCGAAGCTAAATCCTCATCAGGCACTATGCGGTTGCATACGTCCGGCGGCAGCATCCGGCTCACCGACCTACGCGGAACTATTGATGCCCAAACCAGTGGGGGCAGCGTGAACGGTAGCGATATTGAAGGCGATTTGAAAGCGGGTACGTCGGGCGGTTCGGTACGACTGGCCAACGTATCAGGAAGTATCGACGCCAGTACCAGCGCGGGTAGCGTCGATGTAAGCATTACTAAACTGGACGGTCCTGTTCGGCTGGTTACCAGCGCGGGTAATATCAATGTAAAAATGCCCCTCAACAAGGGAATTAGCCTGAATTTAAGCGGTAACCGCATCAAAATTCCACTCAATAACTTCAGCGGGGATACCGAAAAAGACCACATCAAAGGCACCCTGAATGGTGGTGGTGTGGCGGTGACGCTCTCGGCTAACAGTGGCAATGTGTATGTGAATCAGTAGAATCGGGTTTAGAAAGAAGGTGCCTGATGATGAACCCGCAGTGGTGTACTCTATCAGGCACTTTCTTATTTTCCCCCTCCCCTTGCATCAAAAAGTAAGGTTTCAACGTATAAAGGATGGTGGTCTATCTATTTTTTTTGTAGTTTACGCCCCTTACATTCCTTATATCTCTGAATTGGTTAAAAACGATTGACTATGAAAAAGTACCTATATGTAATCTGTTTGATGGTTGGTTTCGCCGGATTGAACTCCTGCTCGAAAAAAAATGATCCTGCTCCAGACCCACTGGTAGGCACATGGAAGTTAGACAGAATCCGTACGAGTGGTTTCGTGGCTCCTTATGCCGCGAATAATGCGGATAATGATCCTACTCAATTTAATTATCAGGATATGTTTACTACCAAAACGGATAAGACTTTTACAGGCACTCAGCGCTCAAATGGAGTTGTACTTGACTACAGTGGGAATTGGGAATCCACTGCTTCTACGCTGACATTAAAAGATTCAAAGGGAAACACAGACGCTTATACATTGGACGCGACCAAGACACCCGTTCAGCTCCTTGGTACAGTTATCGCGACAGGTGATTCACTCACTAATCCAACAACAAAAAAAGTGGAACTGGTTAAGTATAATATTCAGCTTGTCTATTTGAAGCAATAACTAGCCAATTGCGTCCAAAATAGTACGAAGGCCGATGTGTATGCATCGGCCATTTTTTATGCCTGTTAAGTCGCTTCCGATGCGGTAAGACACGACAAAACCGTTCTCAACATACCGTTCAATAAGTCAGTATAGAAATAAGAATTACCAATAAATTACCAGGCTTTGTTTGGTAAATACCCTCAAATAGTCACACTAAATTTTGCATTAACTGTAATTAACAAAATAAATTATAAGTATTTTAGTGAGAAAGGCGTTTATTTATTATGATTAATCCGTACTTTCACAAAACCTTAGGTATTAAGGGGTTATCTTTAGTTTTCTATCATTTAATCCTAGATAAATTCAAAAATCATCATGTCATCACAACTAAATCGCCGGGACTGGCTACGGGCTAGTGGTCTTCTTACGGCAGGTTTCGGTTTAAGGCAATTTACATCCGCTGAAGCGGCTACCCCTACTGCGCCACTCGTTTCGGGCTTCACCAACGAGTTCGCTTTTGCCGATGATCCTTTCGACAAAATGCCGAAACTTCGGGCGCGGTTATTTGCCAACGAGAATCCACTCGGCATCTCGGCCAATGCTAAAGAAGCCCTGATTAAGGCAATGGAAGTGGGTAACCGATACGCCTGGACGGAGTTTGGGCAATTGAAAACCCTCATAGCTACCGATGACATGGTGAAGCCGGAAAACATCATGCTATCGCCCGGTTCGTCGGATGTACTAATGGCTGCCGCCGATCACTTTGCCAAAGGGGGCGGTACCATTCTGACCAGCGCTATGACCTACGACGACCTGCTGGAGCGGGCCACCAAGTTTGGGGCGAAGATAGAAGCACTGCCAATGACCAAAGACTATACATATGACCTTGTTGCCATAAAAGCCCGAATAAACGCATCTACGGACCGTCCCGACGTAAAGCTGGTGTACATCGTTAACCCGAATAACCCTACTGGTACCATCCTGCCTACGACTGAGCTGGAAGCCTTTTGCCGCGAAGTAGCCCCCAAAGTACCGGTCTTCATCGACGAAGCTTACATCGACTTCTACGAACCCGCCGACCGGCCAAAACTTGGCAAGCTGGTAGCCGAGGGACTGAACGTTATTCTGGCCCGCACGTTCTCCAAAATTCACGGATTTGCCGGGCTTCGTCTGGGCTACGCTATCGCCCAGCCCGAAATGCTCAAGACGCTGCACGCCTATACCAACGCCGAATTTTCAGTAAGTATTACAACCCTGATGGCCGGTATTGCCAGCTACAAAGACGTTGACTGGCAGAATCACTGCCGGGCCGAAAACGCCAAAGCCCGCGATTACACCACCAAGGCCCTCACCGGCATGGGTTATGAGGTAATTCCATCGGCCACAAATTTCATGCTGTTTCCGATTCGCATGAAAACCAAAACCTTCGAAGGGCAGATGTTTGCTCAGGGAATCGGTATCCAGACTCGCGATTTCAACGGGCAACCCTACTGCCGGGTTAGCATCGGCACGATGGACGAGATGGCCATTTTTGTGGATGGATTTAAAAAAGTAGTGGGGTAAAGACTGATTTATGGCTAATGACGTGGTGCTGCTGTGTCAGTCCATTAGCCATTGTACTTAATGTATTGATCTTGATGACTCGAAGAGACTTTATCAATGCTACCAGCGCCAGTTACGCCAGTTTATTAGCCTGGGGAATGGTACAGCCCGCGCCCGCATCGGCCCTGAATTTGCCCGCCAACGGGAAGCAGGTTGATGGCAAAGGCCGGAAGGTAATTATTCTGGGAGCTGGTTTGGCCGGTATGACAACGGCCTACGAACTGGGCAAACTGGGCTACGATTGCACCATTCTGGAGGCCCGCTCCCGATCCGGCGGCCGGGTTTGGACCATCCGGGGGGGCACCAAAGAAACGGAACTGAACGGAGGTACCCCACAAACCTGCTCTTTTGGCGATGGACTGTATTTTAACGGCGGAGCGGCCCGCATTCCGCACCATCATCAGCTAACCCTGCAATACTGCCGTGAGCTGGGTGTACCACTGGAGATGTTCAATGGCAACAACGAAGCGGCCTATCTGTACAATTACCGCACGGAAAGCCGCACCGCTACCGATGCCGGTGGTACGGATACGATGGCGAACCGCCGGGTTCGTATCAAGGAGTACCATAACGACATGCGCGGCTATACCGCCGAACTACTCGCCAAATCCCTCGACCAATCGGCCCTCGACCAGCAGCTGACCAAAGAGGACGTTGAGAAACTGGTCGATTTCCTGAAAAATGAGGGCGACCTCAATACGGCCCATCTTTACAAAGGCACAAACCGGCGGGGCTACAAAGCCAAAGCCGAGCCGGGGGCAGGAACCATGCCTGGTGAAGCAACCGACCCCTTCGGCCTGACGGATTTGCTCCGGTCGGGATTCATGCAGCCCGTGTTTTATAACGTGGGTGATTACATCTACGAGCAACAAACTACGCTTATGCAACCCGTTGGTGGAATGGATGCCATTCCCAAAGCACTGGAGAAAAAACTAGCCGGAAAAATCATTTTCAATGCACCCGTATCGGAACTCCGTAAGACCGAAAAAGGCGTTCGGGTGATGTATCAGTTGGCGGGTAAGCCCGTTGAATTAACGGGAGAATTCTGCGTGTGTACGGTACCGCTGCCCATGCTTAAAAACCTAGAATCTGACCTGTCCGGAACAATAAAGCGAGCCGCGGATTTTGTGCCGTACATCAAAACGGGGAAGATTGGGCTTCAATTCAAACGACGGTTCTGGGAGGAAGACGACTGTATTTACGGCGGCATTTCGCGCACTAACATGGATATCAATCAGATATGGTATCCGTCATTCGGTTTTCAGGGCAAAAAAGGCGTTTTGATTGGGTACTACAACTTCTACAGCTGGGCCGAAGCCGTGGGTAGCCTGCCCATAGCGGAACGGGAGAAACTGGCTTTGACACAGGGGGTGAAAATTCACGCGCAATACCCGGCCGAATTTGAGAATTCGTTTTCGCTGGCCTGGCATCGTGTTCCCTACACAGGTGGCGGCTGGGCTACCTACGATGATAGTACTCGTAAAAAATACTACCCGGCCCTGCTGGAACCAGACGGCAACATCTATTTTGCCGGTGAACATACTACGTACCTGACCGCCTGGATGGCGGGTGCCTTCACTTCCGCCCATCGTATCGTAGAAGCCATTCACGCCCGTGTGGGCGAATACACGAAGAAATAAGTTTTTTATACGACTGCCCGGTACGCCGGACTCTACAACAGACAACCTCATGAGAAACAACCTACTATCGTTCCTGATTTTCCTTTGCTGCGCCGTAACTACCCAGTTGTTAAGCCAGCGCGTTTGGGCTGAAACAACGACATCCGAAAAGTCCGTCCCAGCCAGCCACACGACCGACACGGACTCTGCTGGCATGACGCTCGAACAACTAAAAGCGGTCAAAGCAATCAAGATTGCGAACATTGACAAAGACACCTATTTTAAAGCGGGTGGGTTTATTCTGGATCGCTACGAAGAACGCCCGGCTTATGTATTCAATTACACCGACGGCATTACCCGAAAAATTTACCTGTACAAAATCTTCTCGGTCGAAAACACGAAGGAACTCGGCCTGCTGGCGATTTACAAAAACGAGAAGTCGGGAGAGATAAAACCCTTTGTTATTCCCGGTGCCTCCGCCGACCGCAAAGCGTGGGATGCCTACATCGATGACCTCAAATACGTGGGAGAAAAAGAGCCGGGCCTGATGTCGACCCTCACCTTCGTACTCTCGCGCGAAATGGCGGGACTTTTATCGGGTGGCGCGGGTAAATCGGATGAGGGTAGCGCCAAGAAAAAAGAAGAATACAACTTCTGTTTCGCCCTGGATGCGCCCGTAACCCTGGCCGACGGTTCCTCAAAAGAAATTAGTAAACTGGCAGTGGGTGATGTGGTGCTGGGCTACAGTGCTCAAACCAGGACATTCACCCCTACTACCATCACAAAAATAGAACAACACACCAACCACAATTTTTCCTTGACAGGTGTATGGCTCAGTGCCGTCAACGAACTCACTGCCGACACACGTACGGCACCCACAGCACCAACGCTACTGGAAGCCACAGCCAACCACCCCGTACTGACGGCCACGGGTCGCAAAGCACTCGGCGACGTAAAAGCCGGTGATATTTTGTATCGGCACGAATGGGGAACCAATCAGGTGGCGGCTTACCGGGTAGTGCAGGTTGCACAGAAAACCCGCTCGGTAAAAACAGTTTATACCCTGACCACCGAATCCGGTGCTTATCTGGTGGGAGAAACCGTTGTGCTGGATAAGTAAGTTTTAGTCAGGCTATCCCACCTGAAAGCAGTACGGCGGCTCTCAATTCATCCGGATAGTTACCGTACTACTTCTTTGCTACGCGCTATACCACTATTGCTTGTCGGCATACTGTATTTTTTTTTGTAGCTGAGTTGTAACCTTTCTCTCTTTGACTCAAAAAAGATACCCCGTTCGGGGTATCTTTTTACGTACGGGCGGTTGTGTTTCCTTCCAGTGCTGTAAGTTGATTAACGGCTGCGACCGGTTTGGTCACTAAATCAGCCATCCGATTCCTACAAATGCAGGTGGTTGTGGAGAAAACATATCATCATAGTATGGATAGAGTAAAATTGCTTATTTATCTTCGGTCTTTTTGCGAAGTAACAGATCAAATGTGTAGATAATAGGGGTGGGAGACTGAAGCACTAACAACCCTGACTTGTTCCTACAAAGATACGTGGTAACCAGCGTCGTGTCAACTGAGGAAAAACGCAGGTTGTCCCAAACTATCAACTACTGACTCACATCATTTAAATATGAATACCCCGGGAGATTATTCCAAATCAATGATTACAGCCACACCGGCTGATTTGACCAGCCAGCAGGCTTTGAAGTATAAAAGAATCATTCAGCGATTTCCCGACGAAGCTATTTATGTTTACTCGTTCAAAGAGAACCGAATGGTGTATGCCGATGGCTGGGAGGAGATTCTGGGGTACCGGGACGATGAAATAAATATGCTGACTATCGTTACGATTACCTCCCCGGAGTACGCGCCATTTTCGGGAGAATTGAATGATAAAGCCCTGAAATTTATCCTGAGTAAATCGGAACAGCTCGAATTGTACAGCTTTATGATCGAGGTTAAAAAAGTACACAAAAATGGAAGTCCAATACCCATTATTGTAAAAGTGGGCGTACTCCACTCAGAAAATGGCCAGGTAACCGAGATTATTGGCCGTAACCAAATCAACCACAGTATCCGGCTGGGAAATGTAATGCGCTATGCCGCGTACGGCCCCGATAAATCAGAACTGGAAGAGGAGTTGAATAAAGAACTGTTTCGCTATTACGCCATTTCGGATAAAGAAAAAGAAGCCCTGGCCCTGGTGGCAAAAGGCTACGCATTCAAAGAAATTGCGTATTCCCTCAACGTATCACAGTCGGCTATTGAAAAGAGAATTCTGCCGATGTACAAACGCTTTGACGTAAAGAGTCTTTCCCACCTGATAACGTTTGCCTACGATAACCACATCCTACCCTAGCGTGCCTTCTTTCAGCCAAAATATTGCCATCAAAAACACCAATATCCAGCAGCATTCTTTTGCTGGCATTCACAACCAACTATGTGATGGCTCAGTTTTTCGACTGTGTCATCACACAGCCGTCAAAATTATTTCGCAGCCATGCTAGTGTTCCAAATGTCGCGATAGAGTTTCCAGTTACCCCCTTCATTTTTCCACACTACCATGTATTTACCGTTGTCCATCGGTTTGCCGTCGGCACCAGCCAGCGTGTAGTAGCCCGTCTCGATAATCTGGTCACCCGCTTTTTCGGTCTGGGTCGTTTCCAGCGTTGCTTTCTTTATACCCATGTCAAAAGCACCTTTCCAGAATGGGCCAATGGCCGTATTGCCGCTAATCATCTCACCATTCGGCGGAAAGAGTTGGGCATCGCTGGCGTAAAGCTTACCCATGTCGGTAGCACCCTGGCTGAAAGCCTGCATAAACGTTTTGTTGGCACTCAGAATAGCGGGGTCAATTTTTGGTGACTGGGCCTGGCTAAATTGACAAAGAGTAGCCGCTAGAAGAAATAATAGACTGTAAGTTTTCATTGTAGTATGGAATATATGAAATGGTGAATAAATAAACTTGTGGCATCGG
>JBBSTD010000003.1:0-113693 GCA_038236215.1 Cytophagales bacterium
GTAGTTGCATACGGGATGGGGTTAGGTTAATAAGTGCTTTATTTTAACGCAAAAGCCTATAAGAATAATGCAACCTATTAAATTTTCATGGATAATGCAATGCGTTTCCGGGCCTTGTCGACCTCCAGAACCTTAACTTTTACTTTCTGGTACACTTTCACCACCGTTTTTGGATCAGAAACGTAATAATTGGCCAATTGAGAGACGTGAACCAGTCCGTCCTGCTTCACACCAATATCTACAAAAGCCCCAAAAGCCGTGATGTTGGTAACGACCCCATTTAATAGCATTCCTTCCTGCAAATCATCAACGGTCCGAACGCGGGCATCGTATTCAAATACCACCAGTTGTTCGCGGGGATCACGACCCGGTTTGGCGAGTTCAGCCAGAATATCACGCAACGTTGGTAAGCCTGCGGTATCACTAATATATCGGTTGGGGTTGATGGACTGGCGCAGGTCGGGGTTCTGAATGAGGTCCCGAATCGTACTACCAGTGTCAGCCGCCATCTGTTCAACAATAGCGTAGCGTTCGGGGTGAACGGCACTGTTATCCAGCGGATTTTTGCCCCCTTCGATTCGTAAAAATCCGGCACATTGCTCAAACGCTTTCGGCCCCAGCCGGGGCACTTTCTTGAGTTGATCGCGGGAGGTGAAGGCACCATGCTCGGCCCGGTAGTCAACAATATTACCCGCTAATTGTGGCCCTAGTCCCGATATGTACCGTAATAAATGGGCACTCGCCGTATTGAGCGACACGCCCACCTGATTTACGCAACGTTCCACTACGGTATCCAGACTCGTCTTCAGATTCGTCTGATCAACATCGTGCTGATACTGTCCCACCCCAATAGATTTGGGATCGATTTTTACCAATTCGGCCAGCGGGTCCATGAGTCGGCGGCCAATGCTAACGGCTCCCCGCACGGTAATGTCGTGGTTAGGAAACTCCGTTCGCGCCACCTCCGACGCCGAATAAATAGACGCTCCCTGCTCACTAATCACGTACGTAGGTATTACTTCTCCTGAAGGTTTAGTCAGGCCTAAACTCCGTATGAATTCTTCCGTTTCGCGTCCGGCGGTACCGTTTCCAATGGCGATAGCGTCAATTTTATGTTTGGATACCAAATTGTTTACGGTCTGGACTGCCTGTTGCCGCTGCGCTTCGGATTGCGCCAGATAAAGCACCGTGTCGACTAGTAAATTGCCCTGTGCATCAAGACAAACCGTTTTGCAACCTGTCCGATAGCCGGGGTCGATGGCCAGAACCCGCTGCTGACCGAGTGGAGGGCTAAGTAGTAACTGTTGCAGATTATCGGCAAAAATCTGGATAGCTTCCGTATCTGCTTTTACCTTCGAGTGCTGGGCAAATTCGGTTTCGAGCGAGGGTTTGAGCAGGCGTTTGTATCCATCTCTAATAGCAAGAGCCACCTGCGCTTTACATACCGGCGTACCAGAGCGCTCAGCGATAAACTGCCGTTCGAGCCGCTCGATAGCAGCTTCTTCGCCGGGGCTGATGCTGACGCTCAGGAACCCTTCTGCCTCTCCCCTACGCAGGGCCAACAAGCGGTGTGAGGGTACACGCTTCAGGGTTTCTTCGAAATCAAAGTAATCGTTGAATTTTACTCCTTCCGCTTCTTTCCCTTTTTTGACGGTGGAGCGAACGGTGGCTTCCCGCTCGAACAGATTACGGATACGCTGGCGGGCATCGGCGTCCTCACTAATTCGTTCGGTCAGAATATCGCGGGCACCTTGCAAGGCATCGGCTACGGTTGGAACCGTATCCGACAGGTAACCCCGCGCTACTCGTTCGATACTGGTTTCCCGCTGAACGATAAGCACATTGGCGAGTGGTTCAAGACCCCGCTCGATGGCCATTGTAGCACGTGTTTTCCGCTTTTGCTTATACGGCAAATACAGGTCCTCCAGGTCGGTAAGAGAAGTAGTATCGGCTATTTTCCGACGCAGTTCGGGCGTTAGTTTGTCCTGTTCGGCAATAGACTTAAGGATGGCCTCCCGGCGTTTGTCGAAGTCCAGCAGCTTCTGGTAGGTGTCTTTAATCTGGCCGATTTGTACTTCATCGAGCGGGCCACGGTCGGCCGACGCGGTCGCTTCTTTGCGGTAACGGGCAATGAACGGGACGGTTGCTCCGCCGTTGAGTAATTCGATGGTGGCGGCTACTGACTTGGGGTTGAGGCCAAGTTGGGTGGCCACCCGCTGTTCGGGCAATTGGATCATAGACGATTCTTTCTACCCGCAAAAATGGCTCAACGAGCTGACAGGGCAAAAAAAAACATGCCGTGAGGCATGTTTTTTACAACGGTTGTCTTTATATCTTACAATTAAGCTATTTCGACGTTCACGGCATTTAAGCCTTTCTTACCGCGTTCGACATTGAACTTAACTTTGTCGTTCTCACGGATTTGGTCGATGAGACCGGAAGCGTGTACAAATATGTCTTCGCCACCTTCATCGGGCTTAATGAAGCCAAACCCTTTGGTTTCATTAAAGAATTTTACAGTTCCTGTTTGCATTGTTTGTTTTAAATTTGGGCGAATAACGACACTAAAATAATACTTTCCAAATCTATACGTAAAATAAAGGCGATAAACACTAAATATTTTCTAAAAGCCTGTTCACAGGGCTAGATAGCGCCATTTTCCCACCAAATAACGTATATGTACTCACCATGAATCGCCTATTTTTCTTTGATACAAACAACCGGCAATTGCGGCCACATACAATTTCGCTCACTTGTTTGCGTAATTTTGGCCACTTAATCGAAATTTGGCGTAGTGAAGATTGATCTGACCTGGTTCATGCGAGTAGCGGGCATTATAGGAGCGTTATTTATTGGTGGGTTGAATGTAGCTTCATCACAAGTTGTTAGTAGCAACGATGCCAGTCCTACCCTGTACTCCTATTGCCAGCAGTTTCAGATTTTATATATTCAGATTAGAGAGCAGACAATCACACCCGACTCCGCCCGGCTGCAGTTCAGCCACATCATGCATGGGTTGCAGGATCGGTTCCACAGCCAGGAAAGTTACCATCAGGATTCATTGCAGCAGGACAGCCTCCGCCGAACGGGCTTGTATTTTTCATTCCCTATCCGGGGTTACACAACAAGCTCCATCGGCGGCACACACGGTGAAGGCTATAGAGGCAGGGGCTTCGATTTATTCGATTATACCGTAAAGGGAAGCCATCCGGCGCAGGATATTTTCATTACCGACCGTAACCAGAATGTTCTTGACGACGTAACCGGGAAACCGGCCGAGATACTGTCTATGAGCAACGGCCTGGTGCTAGCCATTGAAACCGCCTGGAAACCCGGTTCTGACTACCGGGGGGGCAACTGGATTTGGGTATATGACCCTATCCTCAACGGGCTATTTTATTACGCCCATAATAGCCAGGTCGTTATAAGGCCCGGCCAATGGGTAGCATCCGGACAAAAATTGTCCGAAATGGGACGAACGGGCTTCAACGCTTATAAGGCACGCTCTCCCACGCATTTACACCTGATGTATCTGCAAATCCAGCCAAACGGGCTTCCAGAACCGCTCAATACCTACCAATGGCTGCTGACCGCTAAACTGACAAAAAAATAAACTAAAGGCGCGCTCACTCCGCCATTTTGAGCAGTTCGTTCAGTTTCAGCAGGGCTTCAATTAGAGTCAGCCTGTCAACGTCGGCAGCACAGAGTTTTTCTTCGACGGCTCTGGATTTTGGGTCGCAGGATTCAATAGTGCGCAAACGAAAAGTGCCTTAAATGGCTTTCTGCCAATGTGTCTCAATAACTTTTATTGCCAGGGTTTTCGCTGAAATTTATCGGAGACAACAACAGTATAGTTCATCCAATCCTGTTGTTCGGGCGTAAATGACTTTACTTTAGCTGTATCGACAGGTTGAGCCTAAAATTTCAGAATTATCATCAGTTCCATAAGAGAATCAACCTTACTGTCAGGCACCTTCACCAAAATACCTATGTCGCTATCCGTTCGTCAGCACAAGGTAAACAGAAATCAGAATCCTTCCTTCTCGGCTTCCTTATCTTTTTTCTTCTCCTCTTTTTTCTCCTTTACCAATTTCTGACCCGGCTGTAGTTTGGGCTTCGGAGCGGGTTTCGCTTTGGTTTTGTACTGGTCGAGGTACCGATCCACGAACAGGGTTTTCTCGTCGACCGTTGCGGGGAAAACTTCCAGACTTGACTTACCCGAATTCTTCGACCCGGCCAGCAGCCGGTCATTGATGTCCTGTTCCGAGGTGATGATAGCCAGTTGTCCCAGTGCGTCGGGGGTATTACCGGGCTTGTAGTCGTAGAAAACCCACACATCCGGCGATGATTCCAGGTAGATAGTGGCTTCGTCGCCGTTGACTGTCTTTCTTATTTCGACAAAGCCATCCATCTGGGCGTTGATATCCGTCGCCATGATGTTCGATACGCCCAACCGGCCGGTACTGTAAAACGCATTATACTTGGTCGACCAGCGCATGTTGGCGTTTGCCAGTACCAACATAGCGTTCAGCTTGGGCGATGCCAGATTGAGGGCTACGTGCTGATTCTGCGCTTTGACCCGGTACGCATCCACCGCCGGTTGCCCAATCAGCGGTACCAGTTTATCGGACAGGCGATTCAGGTCGTCATCGGCAGCATCGCTATTGCTTTCTTCCAGATTCGTCTTGACGATTTTATCCGCGATACTGGCGTTCAACGCATCGGGAACGGGGAAGGTGAAGGCCAGAAAGGTGTTAAACCGGTATTGGCTACTGTCAATATTGACCCGTGCCGAACCCGATGCTAAAAGGTACTCTTTCGGGGCCGCATTTAGCAGATTGAGTTTTCCCTTAAACGTCATTACGCCACGGGCATCGTTGAACGTAAAGTCGTTTTCTACTTCATCGGTACTGGCAATAGCCTCTGCGATATTCGTTTTTGTGCTGTCCGTCTTCGTGCTATCCAATTTTGTACTATCAATGGTAACCGGCATTACTACATCGGCCTTTTCGACCGGTGCATCACCGGCTTTGGACGAAATGCGGTACACTTTATCTTTCTCATCGTACCGCATGATTCCGGTTGCAGTAAAGAGGTCATCGTCTTTAGAATCTTCCTTGGGCGACAGGAACGTTGGATACATTCCCGCGCCACCCAGGCGGAAATGAAGTCCGGCTACCAGTTGCTGATTGCCTTCGTTTTTAAGGTTCTTGTCTACTTTTATTTCGAGTCGTTCGGCCACTTTTTCCTTGAATGGAATCCAGCCAGCTACCAAATCCGGGCGTTTTTTCAGGGCGGGTTTAATGAAGCCATCCATCGCCAAATCGGGAGCCGGGGCCTGCATATCGATGTTTCCTTTAAACAGCATTTTGGGGGCTAGCTGCAGGTTATCTACTTCATCCACTTCGGCGTGGGCGACGGTAAAATACGTAGTCGCTGGTTTTGGGTCACCAGCCCGTCCGGCACGGCGGTTCGTTTTCTTCGCGTCGGCGGTTAACGAAGATGATACCACTGCCGGGGCTTCTTTTAGCTCAAAACTCCCCATTTTTATGCTGGCCGTGTCCCCCTTTGCCGTGGCAAACTGGTAGGTAGCATCGCCCGCAAAGCGCGTCCGGGACAATATCTGGATATTGCCGTTTTTGAGCCGGTGAAACAGGTTAATGGTATCCAGTTCCAGCCGGGCGTTTTTAAGCGGTGCCATTTCGCCGTTTCGTCCGATGGCTACCAGGCCCTTCGCCGGGTAAATCCGAGCATCGGCGGAAGTTACGTAAGGCACACCGCTGATGTTCAGGGTCCGTTTCTCAGCATCGTACAAAGCCGAAGAGCCATTGAATGTCAGCCCTTCCTGTTCCTCGGCAGTAGCCGTAAAAGTGGACGTTTTCACATCGCCCTTCATGGCAATGGTTTTGGCGTTCAGGTTCCACTGCGCCCGGTTAATATTGGTTTTATAGGCAGCAAAGGGAAAGTCCATACTGGCCTGTACGGTGTCATCCAGACTTTCCTTTTTATTGATGGCCAGTCCAACGATACCTTTCGTCTGGTTGAAATCGACATCAACGCTATTGCCAACCAGAATTGGCTTCCCAGCGGGCGTTCCTGGTACTTCTTTGCCCGAAATGATCTTGAATTGGGCGTCATTTGCAAGGAAGCCTTCTTTGTTGAATTTGATAGTGTTCGAAACCGTTTCCGAATCTTTCCGGCGTAGGGTTCCCTTCCCAAACAGGCCCGTCGACCGAACGACTAACTCCCCTTCCAGATTGGTTGTCGCGTTATAAAAGTTGAAGTTATTCTTCTGGGTCGTAATGACCATACTGTCCGCCTTCGGCCACCATTTCAGACTAAAGTTATTTACCTGCACTTGGGGAAAGAAGGCTTTACCAACAAGCCCTTCCTTAATTTCACCTTTCTCGCCCGATGCCAGCAATGAATCGGTCATGAACAGCATACCATTCGTGTTCAGGCTGGCGGTTAGGTGATTAAGCGTCCCCTCGGCCCGCAGTCCGCTTTTGTCCATCGTCAAATCACCCGTAAATTTCACGGTTGAAGAAGTTGCTCCCTTCTTACCGGCATACACAGGGTATCCCGTAGCCGGTGCCTTATGCACGAAGCCCAGCGTATTGTCGGGCATGGTGACGAGTTGCGCTTTGAACGGCGGAAGCATGCCATCAGAATAAAACGTACCCACAAAAGCAATCTCGCCCTTACCGAGGCTATCGTTGTCAATGGCCGGAATCTTGAAATAAACTTTATGATTGTAAGTAATATCGCCCCGAACGGGTTGGTTGAAGTACACGGTCATTCCTTCCGGCATAACCAGTCGCTGGGTCGTTTTTTTACCCTTCATTTGCCCCGATTTGTTGTCGGTTCCCGCCAGAAAAACGGTTCCTGCTTTCTCGTACTTAATATCGCCCCCTATTTCACCTTCTTTCCCCTGCGCGGCCAGTTTCTGCGACGAGAAGGTGATGGAGTCAATTTTATTCAGCCCCATCGAAAACTTATCGTAATCGAATTTAAGGTCCTGACCCGCGTACCGCAGCGTTCCGGCTTTCAGTTGTCCGTTGAAGGTAAAGTCGCGGCCTTTGCCGATTTTAAGCGTTTTATCGGAAGGAATGCCATAAATTTTTAGGGAGTCAGACAGCACGAAGCGGTTTACTCCCCGAATGGTCATGATTTTATCGTCGAGGTTGATGGTCGCATTCTTGATGCTGTCGTTGGACGCAAACAGGGACTGAACCTGGAAGTTGTCGTAATCCTGTTTCTGCACGTTGGCCAGCACGTACAGAATCCCTTTGCGGCTCAGGCGCATCAGTTTCGTATTATTATCCCGGTCCAGGTATCCTTCCAGCACCATGCGGTTCAGAGCACCCCGCAACGAAACGGGGTTTAGCTGTTTGGCAAACTGCGTAATATCGTCGTCCAGAAACGACTGCTGTTTTTTGGTCGATACGTAGTTCGCTACAATCTGGAGCGGGTGAAAGCCGTAATCAACCGTCAGATCGGAGTAACGCTGGGGTTGAAAATAATCGAACGATTCAAACCGCACCGGCACTTCCCGCTTGGCCCCTACCTGATAAAAATCGACCTTCCGGCGGGGCAAATCCCATCGAACCACTTCGGGCTGTATGTAAAATTTGTGGTACGAATCGGCGTAGGGGACGCGGGCATAATCGGTTCGCTGTTCGCGGTCGAGCCAGGCAATGCGTTGCCCTTTATCGTACCGAAAATTGACGGCCGGGTGCGTAATGGAATCACTTCCTACGTAACCGATAAAGGCGGCTGAGTTAGCCAAAATCATCGGGCGCGAGCCGGTAACTTTGGCTGTTTCGGTCGTGTTGAAACCGCCATTCTTAGTAGAATCGATAGGGGTGGCTTCGATCGGCATGTCGCCAATGGCAAAATCAAATCGGCGGCTGCTGGCTTTCAAGGCTGGTTTGCCGTTATATTTTACCGTTAGCTGGGCAGGCTGGCCGCTGGCCGATGCGCCTACCATCTGCGTTCCCGACAGGGCAAGCCCCCCCTGGTAGTCGATATCCGGTCCCAGGTCGGGAAGTTTTACGTCGTTTTGCCACGACATAAACCGTGGATAGGTAGTTATCCCGGATTTCTTCTTGCTCACGTACTCGAATACGCCCTTGATGGGTTTACTCTTTTCGTAGGTCAGCGTCACGTCGTCAGCTTCCAGGCGCGGACTTATCGTGTTAAGCGCGTAATCACTTAGCGTCACGAAAATATCAGGCCGCCCGGCGGTTTCCCAGGTAAACTTACCGCCCTGCCCGACCAGTATGCCACTTTTGAGCATCAAATCCCCACTGGTGTTTGCCAGCAATGCCGAATCGCCATTGGCCACGATGGCCAGCGAAACGCCTTTCAGCGTGATGACGGGTCCCGAAGCGGACGGAATCAGCTTACGCTGCGGAATGTACTGCGCACCCAGCGTGCGGGGCTGACTGGAATCCGAACTAACGGGCGTATCCCAGCCATCGAACCGCGACCGGTCGGCCGATGCTTTGGCCGAAGCAGCTGAATCAATCGTCGTTTGCGACACACCGGGCTGACCCGCCACCGGATTATCGTCAATATACCGAAACTGAAAGGAGCCGCCCAGTGCGTAAAGTTTGTTGTACTTACTGGCGTAGAGTTCATTCCGCTCCAGAAAGCGACGGGTCGTTTCCAGGCTACGGGCAAAGGTTTTTGGGTCATTAGCCTCGAATAATTTCTCGGCAATGGTCAATAAACCGTCCACGTTCGTAGCCAATTGTTGCTGGCTAGCCAAGTAAATAGACTCGTAGAACGGAGCAAAGTAGGTGGCGGGTGCCAGTCGTTTTTGGTTCATTTTCCGGCTCAGTGCCATTACCCGCTCCTGCTGCGGGGCCGAAAGCCGGTTTTCGGACCAGGCTGTCTGCAATTCGGTACCCGCCCGAACGGCTACGGGACCACCCGTAGCCATCAGTTTCTGCACCTCGGCCATAAACTGGTCCGGCTTGTCAGAAATCCGAACCGCCTGCCCGAAGGCTAGGGTGATGGAAAGCAGAAACAGAGCGGGGATTAGATTAAAAAGTCGATTCATTACGTATATGCTATATAAATCCAGTCAGTTTACCATTCCGACGAAGCGGGGCGGCCCGTATCGGGGAATAACAAAATTGACAGAATGAAGGAAAATTCACTTCTGGAACAGCAGTGAAGTCCACTCCCGATTAGTCATAGAAGTAACGAACGACAGCCCCGTTTCTGTCGCTTTTTGCTGAATATCTATCGCATCATTCTCATAGAATCCGCTGACTACAAGATATCCGTTGCGTACCAGAAAATTAGTATAAGTCGGTATTTCAGCCAGTAGTACGTTCCGATTAATATTGGCAACGACAATATCGTATTTATTGCTTGGCTCAACGTCCTCAATGGTCCCCTGAAACACCGTGATTTGGGGGCACTCATTCACTTCGGCGTTTTCGCGGGCGTTTTCCACCGCCCATTCCTCAATATCGAATGCCAGTACGGCTTTTGCGCCCATTTTGGCCGCCAGAATCGCCAAGATTCCCGTTCCACTGCCCACATCGAGTACTGTTTTCCCGGTAAAGTCAAGGGTCAGTTGCTGTTCCAGCATCATGGCGGTGGTTTCGTGGTGGCCCGTGCCGAACGACATTTTCGGGTCAATCACGATGTCGTAACGAAACCGGGCATCTTCTGGATGAAAAGATGCCCGGACCCGGACTTGGTTCGCTACTTCTATCGGCTCGTAATCGCGCTCCCACTCAGCGTTCCAGTTTCGTTTCTCTAACGAACTAACTTCGTAGGCTATTGCCGTTTGGTCCGCGTATTTGGCAATCACTTCCTGCACAGCGGCCTCGCTAAAATCCGGCTCAATAATGTACGCATTGAAGCCCTCGTCGCTCTCTACGAACGAGCCAAAACCCAGTTCAGCCAGTTCGGCGATGAGGATATCGGTGTAATCAGGCGACAGGCGCAGGTGTAGTTCCAGGTAGTTCATGCGTCAAAGTAACAAAAAAGGGGTAGGTTATTGGTTCAATTCGTAAGTTCGTTACCAGAATCGTTTAGTATGCTCCTGAAAAACGCTTTCCTCATTATCGACGCGCAGTTCGACTTCTGCCATCCCGACGGTGCTCTGTTCGTGCCGGGGGCAGAACGGGATATCGACCGTATCGCTGCGCTTATTCGGAAACACCCTGACCGGATTGATCATATTGCCGTTACGCTCGATACGCATCATATTATTGATATTGCCCATCCGTTGTTCTGGCAGGACACAGACGGAAACCACCCGGCTCCGTTTACGCCAATCATGGGTGCCGAAATAGATGCCGGTCGGTGGATACCGCGTTTCTCGGCCGAAAAAGCCCGTCAGTACGTTCATGCTCTCGAAGCCGGTGGTCAATTTACGCATTACATATGGCCCGAACATTGTTTGATTGGCTCACGCGGGGCGGCTTTGCATGATACGCTGTTCGGTGCCCTGAAAGAGTGGTCGCACCAGCGCAATCGTGATTATGTAGCGGTACAGAAAGGTTTATATCCATTAACCGAGCATTTCGGCGTTTTTCGGGCGCAGGTACCCGATCCGGCTATTCCGGAGACGCAACTGAATACGGCGTTGATTACTGATTTAGCCCGTTTTGATGCTATTTACCTGATGGGCGAGGCCAAATCGCACTGCGTGGCCAACAGCCTGAAACAACTCCTAGATTTTGCGCCGGACATAATCCCAAAACTCATCGTCGTAACGGATTGCATGTCGGATGTAACGGGACTAGGCCATCTGGCAGACTCAATTTTTGCCGAAGCCCAGGACCGAAACGTCAGTTTTACCCAGTCAGACGGGGTTTTCAGTTAAAAACCCGTACCTTTTCGGCATCATGGAAAAGACGATCTCTCTGTTCCCGCTCAACTTAATTGTGTATCCCGGTGAGGATTTAAATCTGCATATTTTCGAACCTCGTTACCGGGAGCTTATCAACGAATGCCTGGAAGAAGAAAAGACATTTGGCATTCCGGCTTTCATCAACAACAAGTTGCCCGGTTATGGGACCGAAATGCACGTGACCACGCTGCATAAACGCTACCCCGATGGCCGGATGGATATAAAATCGAAAGGACTGGGTGTTTTCAGACTGGTTAATTTTGAGAACCCGGTGCCGGGTAAATTATACGCAGGGGGCGAGGTAGAAATTGTAGAACCGGGCGATAATTTCAGTGCTCACGCCACGGCTCTTACCGAACGACTCGAACAACTATATGGTCTGCTCCAGATTGAAACGGATTACAGCGCAACCGCTGGAAACCTTTCCTATAAAGTAGCGCACAAAGTTGGCCTTTCTGTAGAGCAGGAATACGAGTTACTTACGCTCGAAAGCGAAGCCGAACGGCAGCTTTTCCTGATTCAACACCTCAACACCGTATTGCCGGTAGTGTCGGACATGGAACGTACCAAGCAGCGAATTCGGATGAATGGCCACTTCAAAAATCTCGATCCGCTCAATTTCTGATTGCTCCCGAACGCCGGACCGGTCTTAATTTTCTTCCTGAGTCGTTCCTATCTTTTTAGCTCGTTTGGGTAGTTGCTCAGCCAGTTCCTTCAGATTTTTTATGGGAGGACGAGGCTTTTCTGCTTCCCCAATAACAAAGCCATATGGCTTGAGGGTATGCACCGAATCAAAAATAACTTTCAGAATTGCCGTCATGGGTAGAGCTAGAACCAGACCGGGCAGTCCCCATATATTTTCCCACAGTATAAGAACAACGATCGCGGCCAGTGGATTGATGCTAACCTTGGAACCTACAATGTAGGGGGTAATAAAGTTGCCCTCTATCATTTGTACAAACAAAAATACACCTATTACCGCCACCGCCTTTAATGGGTTATCCTGCGTAACCAATGTATAAGCGGCTGGAAGTAACGAACCCAGTGATATGCCGAAATAAGGGATGAGGACCAGACAGGCTCCGAAAAAACCAAAAAACACAGCATAGTCCACTCCCAGTATTAATAGGCCAACCGTCATGAGGGTACCAATAATCAGAATAACCAGCACCAGCCCAGCCAGATAGTCTTTTACTACTTCATAGATTTTCCCCATTACTCCGTCAATCTCTGACCGGCGAATATCATGGAAGAGTTTGTAAAAAAACGAGCGGAAAAAGTCCCGGTAAAGCAGAAAAAAGAAGGCGAACAGGAGTACAAGAAACAGGTTAGCCAATATGCTGGTAGTAGCCAGTAACGTTGTTGTCAGAATAGCTCCGCCTTCCGCCATAGCGTCACTCAGATACTTTTTGACTTCAGTTATCTGCCGCTGACGGTCAATATTCAACTTCTCATCGGCAAACGTTCGGATGCTGTTTATGTATTCATTCGCACGCTTGACAAACTGAGGCACTACTTCGGCAAAATTGCTTATCTGGTTTGAAATACCCCAGAACAAAGCGGTTACTACGCCTAGTGCCAGTAACAGGCATAATATAATAGATAATATTCTGGGTACCCCCCAGCCTTCCAACCGCTTCACCAGTGGAAACAGGAGTACGGCAAAAAGAACAGCAAAAACCAGCGGTATCAGTAATCCTTCCAGGATGTGGAGGCCGTAGATAACGACAACCATTGATATAAGTACGCAAGCCAGTTTGGCTACGTATGGTAACTCGGTTTCCCGGGAGCGAATGTTCATAATGCCTGTTATAACAATGGTATATACGGGTTGTTATTTTTTTTGTATCCACTTCCTCTTTCAAACCCCTTATAACATCAGAAATGGCTCTAATTGCTATCTCTTGCCTTACTCTATTGTAAACTAATTAATTAATCTTCAAGCATTACCCATTGATTAGGATTCACCAGAAGCTGTTAAGTTTTTGTTAAGTATGTGTTTAGGCTTGGTAACGTTGTGGATAAGTCGCGTAACTTCGGGCTGTTTACATGCCAGCCGCTAGTAGGTATGGAGTGTAGACACAAATCACTTTACCAACTTCACCTCACATGAGTGCTGCCAAAGCTGCTCAACCTCTGCACCGTGTTTTAGTCGTCGATGACGACGTGGACATCGTAGAAATGCTCGAATACAACCTGAACAAAGAAGGCTACGATGTTCGAACGGCTACCGATGGACGCAAAGCCATTGAAACCGCCAGAACGTACCTGCCCGAACTGGTTCTGCTCGATATTATGATGCCTCATATGGATGGCATTGAAACCGGCCGACAGCTTCGTGATATTGCCGACCTGCGCCAAACGTACATCCTGTACCTGACGGCCCGTTCGGAAGAGTACTCCGAAGTAGCGGCTTTCGACGTTGGGGCCGACGATTACATTACCAAGCCTATCAAGCCCCGTGCGCTGATGAGTCGAATCAATGCCCTGTTTCGGCGGGAAGCCCAGAAAGCGGACCCCGGCGAACAGATTACCATTGCCGATCTGTTGATTAATCGCAAAAATTATTCGGTTACCCAGAATGAGAAGTCCGTCATTCTGCCAAAGAAAGAATTTGAGTTATTGTTTTTTCTGGCGCAGCACCCCAACAAAGTGTGCAGCCGGGAAGAGTTGCTGCAAAAAATATGGGGGGCCGACATCTACGTACTTGAGCGAACGGTAGATGTTCACATTCGCAAACTCCGCGAAAAAATCGGCGACACACACATCCGAACCCTGAAAGGTGTTGGCTACATGTTTACCGACCAAGCAGAATAGAGTTTACGGTTTACAGTTTTTGGTTGCGGTTCTCCACCGGGCCTGACACACAAGTTACATTGATGCGTCAGCCAACTGTAAACCGTAAACTATCTTTATGCCATGTCCCTGAGTCCCCGTTTTATTGCGCTTTTGCTGGCTTGCCTGATTTCGGCACTGACGGTTGCCTTTCTTACGTTTGTAGAGGGGGTCACTACCAGTATGCTCTTCGTTGTCGGGCTTTCGTCGTTCGCCATTTCCTTCTTTCTGGTCCTGTACGCTATTGAACTGCTGGTATTTCGGGAGGTCAATAAGATGTACAAGACGATTCATCAACTCAAAATTCGTGATTTCAGTATTTCCCGAAAGTTGATTATCAAGAATACGAATCCGTTCAAGAAACTGAATGACGAAATCTTCGTCTACGTTGCCAAGAAGCAGAAAGAAATTGACGAATTGAAACGGCTTGAGCAATTTCGACGGGAATTCCTAGCCGATGTATCGCACGAGTTGAAAACACCCATATTTGCCGCTCAGGGCTACATTCATACCCTTATCGACGGAGCTGTTGACGATGAAAAAGTACGGGATAAATTCCTATTGAAAGCTGCTAAAAGTCTCGATGGCCTCGATGCCCTGGTAAAAGACCTGCTGGTACTTTCGCAGCTGGAAACCGGCGAGGTGAAAATGAACTTCAACCGCATTGACCTGACGCATGTTGTGCAGGAAATTTTTGAGCAACTAGAAGGAATTGCACAGACCAAGAACATACATCTCTCGTTAAAAACCAGCTTTTCTGATCCTGTTTGGGTAAAAGCAGACCCGCAGCGGATTACGCAGGCCATGAGCAATCTGGTTGAGAATGCGGTGAAATATGGGAATGAAAGCGGCCGGGTTATCGTCAGTCTGGAAGAGGAAAAGAAGCACATTCTCGTATCGGTACGGGACAACGGGCCGGGCATTCCTCCCGAACACCTAAGCCGGATTTTTGAGCGGTTCTACCGGGTAGAAAAAAGCCGTTCCAAAGACCGGGGCGGCACGGGCCTGGGGCTGGCCATTGTGAAGCACATTCTCAACGCGCACAAAGCCAAAATTACCGTAATGAGCAAAGTAGAGAAAGGAACCACTTTCCGGTTCAAGCTGGATCGGATGGATTGATCTTACGATTTTAGATTAACCTTTTTAGCAGGAAACTCGCCACAATAATCTGTCCGTTGCGTCGAACCAGCACGGATACCTCCTTGCCTTCTCCTTTCTGAAGTATTTTATATATCTCACTAATTGTCATGTCCTTGACCGAACTGTTATTGACAAACAGCATTTCATCTCCTTCTTCCAGACCCGCCATATCGGCCGGGGAGCCTTCTACCAGTTTATCGATATAGTAATTGTGAAAGCTTGATCCTTTTGCCCGGAGTTCCATGCCACTCATGTCATGCTCAAAACTCTCGTGTAGCAACCGTTTTATGGGCTTCATCACAATGTATTGCTCGGGGTAATTGAATGTAACTTTAAACCGGCGCAGCAACTCGCAGCCTATATTTCCCTGTCGTTCGGGCATATTGACCAGTTTCATACCAAAGGCCATGCTATCGGGGAAAGACGCCAGAATATTGTCCAGCTCATACCGGCCAAACTTCACTTTTTCGATGCGACCAAGACGCCCATTTATAACCCCATTCAACCCCCGGCCCAACTGCGCCCGAATATTTTTTTGGGGTATCTCCAGCGCTCCCAAACTACGGGTCCGGTCGAGCAATAGCGCATGGCCCGCTCCCGTATCCAGCACCACGCGTAGCGGCATGGTCTTCTCCCCATCGAACACAGACAGGGCGTCAGTATAGGCTTTCGTATCCTTAATAGTAATGGGGTATCTATCTCCTTTGCGTTTTTTGTACTTGAATTTTTCAGGTTTCATGATAACCAGTTCATGCCGCTGAAAATCAATACTAACCACAAAATTTGCGAATATTTCGTAGCCAAAAATTCCGTGTACCGGCGTTCCAACATACTCGGATAGTTTGAGCATATCTTCATCCAGGATAACAAGATTGTGGTGTGCGGCTTTAAGACCGCCCATGCTCAAGCTATTATTTATGGCTATAGAGGCAGTCAAACTGCCCCCTTCCCCTGCTCCGTTCAGTTTAATTTTTCGGGTAAGTGTAAGTGGCTTTTCACGAAAAGCGTCGGGGTCGGTAATAATGGTGTTGCTAACACCCGTATCCAGAATAAAATACAACGTATCCGATTGGTTTATCTGTACCGGAACAATAATCAGATTAGCGTGGAGCTGAAAAGGAATGCGGGTAGATGTTCGATTATTAGCGATAAAAAAGCCGTACCGCTCCTTGTCTGGTGTACGACGATGATGGTCGTCCCCCCGTACGGCAAGGCAGGGTAACAAAAGCCCGATTGCCAGTAGAAGCGTTTTCATAGTATGTGTTATTTAACATTGAAATTACGTATTTTTTATCAGAATAACACAAGAATCTGACAGGAAGTTTAGTGTGTGTCAGTCTGAATCCCCTACTGGCTGACCGATGAGCAAAATTTACACCACTCCACAAATGCCCCTTTCGGTAGAAAGACTTAATTTCGCCAGTAATTGACCTCAAACTGTACTTTGTTTGAGATTTAGAAATGCTTTTTAGCTCATTACTACCTCCTTATGCGTAAGAAAATTGTTGCCGGTAACTGGAAAATGAATAAAACAGCCGATGAAGCTCAGACGCTGCTATCGGACGTAATAAACCTGCTCAGCGAAGAAGCCTCATCTGCTACTAATGTAACAGTGGTGTTATGCCCTCCTTCTCTTTACCTGACTATGGCTCAGCAGCAGGCAGCTACCGTTGAGAACGTTTCGGTGGGTGCCCAGAACTGCCACGAAAAGGCATCTGGTGCGTACACAGGTGAAATTTCGGCCCCTATGCTCAAATCAATTGGCATTGAATATGTCATTCTGGGTCACAGCGAACGGCGGCAGTATTTTGAGGAAACCAACGCCCAGCTAGCCGAAAAAGTAAATAGTAGCCTTGAGAATGGCCTTACGCCTATCTTCTGCTGTGGCGAGTCCCGCGAACTGCGCGAAAATGGAGACTACATCGGTTTTGTGAGGGACCAGCTAACCGACAGCCTGTTCCACCTCGCGCCCGAATCGTTTAGCAAGGTGGTCATTGCCTATGAGCCAATCTGGGCCATCGGCACCGGCTTGACGGCCTCGTCGGCACAGGCACAGGATATGCACTTTGAATTACGCCGACACATTGCGGGGCAATACGGTGATGAAATAGCGCAGGACACGTCCATTCTGTACGGTGGTAGTGCCAATGCCCAAAATGCGGCTGAACTGTTTGCCCAACCGGATGTGGACGGCGGCCTGATTGGTGGGGCCTCTTTGAAAGCTCCCGATTTCATAACCGTTGTGAAAGCAGCCCAGTAAAAAACCTGATGGCTGGGACTATCCCAGCCATCAACAACTATCATGAAGGCAGATTATTACGTCGAAACGTTTAGCATGACCGCCCATCCAGAGGGCGGTTATTTCGCCGAAACGTATCGTTCTGCCGAAGTTATCCCGCAGGCTGCTCTACCGGACCGGTTTCAGGGGACACGGACGTTTGGAACGGCTATCTACTTTTTGCTGGAATGTCATCAAATCTCCGCTCTACACCGGATTCAGTCCGACGAGATCTGGCATTTCTACGCGGGCCTACCCCTGGAGATTTCTGTTATTTCGCCAGCGGGTGATTTAACCATCATTCGATTGGGTAATCGACCCGACCGGGGCGAGGTGTTTCAGGCAGTGGTTCGGGCCGGGTGCTGGTTTGGCTCGAAGCCCGCTTCGGATTCCACGGCAATCGACGATACTTTTTCGTTTGTTGGCTGTACCGTAGCCCCTGGCTTCGACTTTGCCGATTTTGAACTGGCAGACCGGGCTACGCTGTTGGCCGAATTTCCGCAGCATCAGATCGTCATTGACGGGCTGACTACCTGAAGTTTACGTTACCAAATTTGGCTACCACCTTCACCTTGGTATTGGAACCGTTGCCTACTTTGCCAATATACTGCTTGGTCAGTCGTGCCCCTTTGTTGTTGTCGCTGTCTGAGGGTTGGCTGGTGAAGTGCATGGTCGATCCGGATGCGTAGTTGAAATTACCATAGCTAACCGTCACGTTGAAGTCGCAGTCGTTGTCATTGTCCATTGGTAGCGCAACGGACGAATAAGCGGCCTGAATGTCGACGTTGTTGACCGTTTTGAGTAACTGGTCGATGCGAAACCCACCCGAGAAGTCAAGCTTTATTTTGCCTGACTCATGCAGCGTTCCAACTTTACCACCCGAATAATTAATATCAGCATCCAGTTTACCCACCTCGCCAATATTCATTTTACCAAACTTATTGGTCAGCATCAGTACATTGGCTTTCACCAGTTCAAGCGAGGCATAAGCGATGGTCAGCTTCCCTTCGTCGAGCATATGGATGTCAGCTTTCCCGTAGGCCACGTCGATGTCATTCTGGCGGTTGGTAAGTTCATCGGTACTGCTGAAGTTGCCATATCGGCTATACACGGTTAGTGGCGCATGGAAGGAAGGAATCAGCGTATTGCCAAATTTGTTCCGAACAGACAGCGCATTCTGTTTGGGCATCATAACATCGTAGTCAATCTTAACGAAATTACGATCACCCCCCTCTTTCCATTTGCTCATACTCCAGTTCGAGACGTTGCTTTGACTAAAGTTTGTACGAATCACAATCTGGTTTCCGTCCCGCCTTTCGTCAATGGATACCGCATCCAGAAACTTCTGCACCCGTTCATCGGAGTCGGAATTAGCTGTAATCACAATCTGTACCCGAATTTCAGCTTTGTCCCACAGCCTGACCGAAACCTGGCCGTACTGATTATCAATGAGCAGATTATCTTTACTGTCTACGTCAAATAGTTTGATAATCGTTTTTTTCTTTTCAATGGCCCCAATCCCTCCAGCCCAGGTAACTAAAGGGACGAGGCAGAGGAGAGAACTATACAGGATTCGTTTCATTGAGTTGTTGTTTAATGCGCTGAATAACGCGCAACTGTTCATTAAGCAGGTTAATCTGAAATTGCAAATTCTGAATCATGGCCTGAATCAGGACTTCCTGATTCGGGTTTTTCGGAAAGTCAGCTTTCAGCGACCGATACGATTTTTCAAGGCGGTTAAGGTCTGCCGAAAACTCCTGATACAAATCGGGGTTGTTTTCGGTCATTTGTTTCAACTCGGCCCGTTTGTCGTCAATAAGCCGGGTGTACTGCACAACTTCTCTGGCATAACCAGGGCTGGTGGCTACCAACAAGGGCTGCTGCGCAACACCATATTGATGATTAATGTAATAGAAGCAACCCGCCAGCAAAAGAACGGCGATGGAAGCAGCCACACGCCAGTTGAGGATGGGCCAGCCAATTTGCTGCCCACTAGATTGCCCGCGATTTTTATGCACTGCCCGAAATGGATTGCTTTTATCGGGCACCTGCTTGTCCAGACCCGCTTCTATTTTTAGCCACAAGTCATTGGTAGGTTCCTTATCATCAAATGCTTCGCGGTTGTCGCGGACGAAGCGTTCCAAGTTATCTTTTTTCATAGGTAGTGTCGACTTCCATTCAGGTTACCGTTCATTTTTGTTGTTAGTAAGTTGAGTACGTTATAGCAATTCAAGCAATCGTTTTTTACCTCTTAAGTACTGGGTTCTCGATGTTGTTTCACTGATACCCAGCACATTTCCTATTTCTTCGTGGTCATAGCCTTCAAATAAATAAAGGGACAGCACGACCCGATATCCTTCGGGCAGTAGCTGCATGGCCCGTTTTACCCGGTCTACTTCCAATGTAATAGCCTCTTCGTCGAACGGCTCCACATCGGCAAGATCCAGCCGTTCGGTCGAATCGCCATCCTCACTGGGTCGGTACGAATCCAGGTCCACAAACTCCAGTCGTCTGCTACGTAACTGGTTGATAGCCCGGTTCACCACAATCTGCTTCAGCCACGCCCCAAACGTACTCTGACCCCGGAAGGATGCGATGTGGCCGAACGCATCCATGAATGATTCCTGCAAAACATCTTCGGCTTCAGCTTCATGATTCAGTATCCGCAGGCAAATGTTATACATCGCCTTCACGTAATGCTGATAAAGGTCATACTGGGCTCGTCGCTCACCCTGTTGGCAGCGTTTGACCAGGTCGGCATGGCGGTCTGGATATGGCGGTCCAACCGGTCGGGGAGACGTATCTCCGCCGTCCAAGATCGGACGGGTGCGGTTTCGGTTTGATTCCAACAGTTTCAGCAGCTCGCAGTGATTTAGGGCATCAACAAGAGAAAGATGCAGGAATAACGGGAATGTTGCATACTAATTTATAAAAAATTTCCGTTTAGGCATCCACTCGGTTACCAGCCTGTTTTTCTGTACCTTAGGGGTATAAATTTCACTGTCCGGTATGTATAATTTTCCGATTTCCAAGCCGCCATTAGTTCAGGAAGACGATGGAACGAATTCACCTTTGGGTCATCAGCGCGTGATTAGCAAACTGACGGTAGGGCTGGGCGTTTTATTTTATCGGGAAGGAAACATAGTATTGGAGCCATTGCCTGAAACTCCGCTGGGTGAAGGACCTGGCCATCAGGTACCCGATGTATTGCTGTTTGATAACGAAACGCAGCTAACCCGAATTATCATTGAAGTAGCCCAGCCACGAACGGCCAACCGGGACCTGAAGAAAATTATTCACCTCATTGAGGACGATGACTACGGCATTCTGGAAGGATTCGTTTACAACTACCACACGCACGAGTGGTTCCGCTACGGCAAAGGCGATGGGGGCGTTGCGACCAATTCATCAGTATCGACGCTGATGGGTGTCGATATGGGGCCGATGGTCTAAGATTCAGGCAAATAAATCGGCTACGGCAAATTGAAAGTCAGGCAGGACGGGTACACTGCGCCCCTTAAACTGGACCACTTTGCTGAATAACGAAGTTGTTAGTTGATTTGATTTTGTACTTGATTTAAGACACTCTTTTTTATCCCCTTTAGTACTTCTGCTGGTGTTCGATACTGCAGGGATTGATGAAAACGTCGATGATTATAGAAGTCGAAATACGATTGCAAACCACTCTCCAACGCCCATCCATCGCCATAGGCTTTCAGGTAGATATTCTCGTACTTGACCGTTCGCCACAGCCGCTCCACAAATATATTATCCAAAGCACGCCCTTTACCATCCATCGACACCCGAATATTCTCAGCCACCAACGTTCCGGTAAACTCGTCAGATGTAAACTGACTACCCTGGTCAGTATTGAAAATTTCCGGGGCCGGATAGTTTGCCAACGCCTGACGAAGTACATCACTACACCATTCAGCGCCCATTGTGTTGGAGACCGACCACACCAACACGTACCGACTGTAGAGGTCAATGATGGCAATCAGGTACATGTAGCCCTCGGCCATCGGCACGTAGGTGATGTCGGTAGCCCAGACCTGATGGACATGTGTAATTTTTAGCCCCCGTAATAAATACGGGTAAATTTTATGGCCAGTCGCTGGTTTTGAGAGGTTTACCTTCGGGTAAATGGCCTCCAAACCCATCAACTGCATCAAACGCCGTACTCGTTTGTGGTTCACTACGTAACCAGCCTGGGCTAATACTAAACCCATCTTTCGATAGCCATACTGAGGGGTTTCTAGGTACTGCTCATCTAAAAGTCGCATCAGCAGCAGGTCTTCACTTGATGCAGCGACTGGCTGGTAGTAGTAGCTTGAGCGGGGTAAACCCAGCCAATGACATTGCTGCCGGATGCTCCCCGGTGCGGCTGGGTCAACCAGCGTTTGTCGTTGATTGAGTGTCATAGTGTCAACTTTTTTTTGAAAAAAGTCAACTCCATTTGTAGCCGCCCAATCTGTTCGTAGAGCAGGGCCGTACCCGGCTCCTGACTTAGTTTGAGTGACTTAGTGCTGGTCTCAAAGACCGCTGTAGCCCCTTCCAGGAATTGCTTTTTCCAGTCACTAATCTGGTTGGGGTGGAGTTCATACCGTTTGCTAATGACGGCCAGGGTTTCCTTTTCTTTGAGGGCTTCCAGTACTACCTTGAGTTTAAACTGGGCTGTGAATTTACGCTTGCTTTTGCCGTTCATGAGGTCAAAATTAGGCT
This sequence comes from Cytophagales bacterium, assembly GCA_038236215.1. Taxonomy (GTDB): domain Bacteria; phylum Bacteroidota; class Bacteroidia; order Cytophagales; family Spirosomataceae; genus Spirosoma. The sequence continues at coordinate 21,855 of JBBSTD010000003.1, forward strand.
CGAAATCCAACTTAGCTACTGGTACAGGAAAGGGGGCACACTATAGGCAACGGCATAGCGGGTGTTGATGTAGCAATCATAGCGTTTTGACTATTGGCCTTCTCCTCAAAGATACCCCTTTTTGACACAGCCCCAACCAAATTATTTCCTACTTTTATGGGTTATATACGGATAGAAACGAGCTGAATGGTTGATTATATTTCCGGGTTGAATGACCCCCAGCGGGAAGCTGTCATGCACGGCAATGGCCCCTTGATGATTATTGCCGGTGCCGGTTCGGGCAAAACCCGCGTGCTGACTTACCGCATTGCTCACCTCATTGAAAAAGGGGTTGACCCATTCCGGATTCTGTCGCTGACGTTTACTAATAAGGCAGCCGGTGAGATGCGAAAACGGATCGAGAATGTGGTAGGCACCGAAGCCCGCAACATCTGGATGGGCACGTTTCACTCTGTATTTGCCAAGATTCTGCGCATTGAAGCCAAAGCCATTGGCTACACCAGCAACTTCTCCATCTACGATACCGACGATTCGAAATCGCTGTTGCGGAGCATCATCAAAGAGATGGGGTTGGATGATAAGACGTACCGTGTCAACAGCGTATTCGGACGGATTTCGGGGGCTAAAAACCGACTGATTGGCCCGGACGATTACATCAACAACGCGGTAATTCTAGCGGATGATGAATCGGCCCGGATGCCGCACACGGGCCGGATTTACAAGCAGTACAGTGTTCGCTGTTTTGCTGCCAACGCGATGGATTTTGACGATTTACTGTTTAATACAAACGTGCTGTTTCGCGATCACCTGGATATTCTGAACAAGTACCAGCACAAGTTTCAGCATATAATGGTGGATGAGTTTCAGGATACTAACGTGTCACAGTACCTGATAACCCGCAAACTGGCGGCTGTCCACGAGAACATTTGTATCGTTGGGGATGATGCCCAGAGTATCTATGCCTTCCGGGGTGCCAACATCGAAAACATTCTGAATTTCCAGCGCGATTATGGCAAGGAAAACGTCAAAATAGTAAAACTGGAGCAAAACTACCGCTCTACAAACACCATTGTGCAGGCCGCCAACTCAATCATTGCCCGGAATAAAAACCAGTTGGAGAAGCAAGTCTTCACCGCCAATGATGAAGGCCCGCTTATTGACGTTATAAAGGCTTCATCGGACAACGAAGAAGGGCGACTGGTGGCTTCGGCTATTTTTGAAGCAAAGATGAACGAGTCGCTCGTGAACAACGACTTCGCCATTCTGTACCGGACTAATGCCCAGTCGCGGGCGTTTGAAGAAGCCCTGCGTAAAGTAAGCCTGAAGTACCGGATTGTGGGTGGCCTGTCCTTTTACCAGCGAAAAGAAATCAAAGATCTGATTGCCTATATGCGCTTCACGGTGAATCAGCAGGACGAAGAGGCCTTCAAGCGGATTATCAACCTACCCAAGCGCGGTATTGGCGATACAACAATTGCTAAGATTGCGGTCATTGCGGCCGAAAAACAGGACTCCGTTTGGGAAATCGTTGCCGAAATTGGCAAACACATCGCTGGTCGGGCGTCCATTGCCATCGAAGGATTTGCTGATTTAATCAAGAGTTTCAAACTCCTGCTCGACCAGAAAGATGCCTACGAAGTGGCTTCTCACATTGCCAAGTCATCAGGATTACTCAAGGAGTTGCATGATGATAAAACCGTTGAGGGATTGGCCCGCTACGAAAACGTGCAGGGATTATTAAACGCCATCAAAGAGTTTGTCGACAATCAGGATAATGAGGAAAAAAGCCTGAGCGCCTTCCTGCAATCTGTGTCGCTGCTAACCTCCGCCGATGAAAAAGAGGATGATGGCGACAATGACCGGATTACGCTGATGACCATCCACGCAGCCAAAGGACTGGAGTTCAAGAACGTACACATTGTAGGGCTGGAAGAAGACCTGTTCCCCAGTCAGATGATGCTTGAAAGCCGAAACGATCTGGAAGAAGAACGGCGACTGTTTTATGTAGCAATTACCCGCGCCGAAAAGCGACTGTCTATTTCCTACGCCGAAACACGCTACCACTATGGCCGCCTGAAAATGTGCGAACCCAGTCGGTTCCTGATGGAAATCGATCAGAAGTACCTGAAGATGTCGAAGCTACGTTCGGCACCGAGCCGGATGGATTTTGACCGGCCCGAACGGGATCGAAGCGAAAGTACATCGACTGGCTCAATGGCCTTTGTCCGGTCGCTGGCGCAGAAAACGGCCCGTTCGCAGGCTCCGCAACCTGCGGTATCTCATACACCTTCTGCCGACTTCGCTCCAACCAGCACGGCCGAACTGGCTGAAGGGCAACGGGTTGAACACGCTAAATTTGGATTTGGTACCGTCAAAAAAATAGACGTGAACGGCACCGACCGGAAAGCTACCATTCAGTTTGAGCAGGCCGGGGAGCGTACGTTGTTATTGAGCTTTGCTAAGTTACGGATTGTGGTATGAGGTGTAAGCGCTGACATACAAAACCCGCGATTTATATCGTTTTGAAAGTAGCCGCATCCTCGCCTTTACTTAATTTTATGAATGCCACTAGCGCCCTGGCCCTGTGCCTGATTTTTGTGTCGATTACCCTGTCTGTCAATGGTCAGTCCGGTGCCCCGGCCCGTGACTCGACTAACGCTGAAAATCTGGGGAATCAGGTCAATTCGGAGTATAACGAGATTAATCCCCTTATTTCACCGGACGGGCGCACGCTGTACTTTGCCCGGATTAGCCATCCCAATAATACGCACGGCGATAAAGGTAGCCAGGATATCTGGTTCTCCGAGTTCGACACAGTCAATAACCGATGGGGACCCGCTCGGCGCATGGGATTCCCGCTCAATAAAGACGAGTACAACTGCGCCTATAGCATTACCCCCGATGGCAACAGCATGCTCATCAAAGGGCAGTATAATAACGGTGCCTACGAAACCCGTGGCTTCTCGCTAAGCAAGAAAACCGCCACGGGATGGTCGCCCCCGCAAAAGATGGATATTCCCAACTACGTAAACATGAGCAAAGGACAGTTTGACTGTGGGTTCATGTCGGCGGATGGGAAGGTGTTGCTGATGGCGTTCAGCGAGAAGAAAAACAGTAAGGAAGACGACATCTACGTCAGCTTTCGACAGAAGGATGGGTCATGGAGCAAGCCAATGGATTTGGGGGATGAAGTAAACACTAAATTCACCGAAACCACTCCCTTTCTGGCACCCGATGGAGCCACGCTATATTTCTCCAGCAACCGGGAAGGCGGTATGGGCAGCAACGATATTTACGTATGCAAACGGGTCGACAAAACCTGGAAGCATTGGTCGAAACCCGTTAATCTGGGTCCAAAAGTCAATACCGATGGATTCGACGCCTACTATACACTAAGCGCATCCGGCGATTATGCCTACCTGACTACGTTCAAAAATACACTTGGAAAAGGCGACATTGTCCGGGTAAAACTAGCCAGCGATCAGCCCGAAAATCAGCCGGGTAAGGTTGGCGGGGGTAGTGATGTTGCCAGCACGACGGACGTGACCCGCCCCGACCCGGTTGCCCTCATTAGTGGTAAAGTAGTCGATCAAATTACGGGTAAACCTATTGAGGCCCGTATCGTTTACCAAACCCTGCCCGATGGTGCCGAAGCGGGCGAGGCTACGTCTGACCCGCTCACGGGCGAATACAAGATTGTACTGCCCTACGGTCAAAAATACAGCATGCGAGCTATTGCCAAAGACTTCATTGCTGAAGGCGATAATATCGACCTGACACAGCCCAAAGCGTTTCAGGAGATCAAGGGTCGGGAAATTAAAATGGTACCCATAAAAGAAGGCAGTATCGTTCGGCTGAACAACATCTTTTTCGATACCGGAAAATCGGAACTCAGGCCCGAATCCGGCCCCGAACTTGATCGGCTGGTTTCCACGTTCAACGAAACCCCAAAAATGGTTATCGAAGTACGTGGACATACGGATAATACCGGCTCTGACGAGATAAACAATAAACTTTCACAGGATAGAGCGGATGCTGTTCGGGAGTATTTTATCAGCAAAGGCATTGAACCAGACCGTATTGCCAGTAAGGGGTTTGGCAAAACGAAGCCAACCGCCACGAATGATACCGATGCCGGTCGTCAGCAAAACCGGCGGGTAGAATTTGTCATTATCAAGAAATAACTGCCTCTTACCGGTAATAAGCAGAATCGCGTCAACCATATACATTGTTTTGTGTTTACTTCCTGATAACCACAATTCTCTACTGACATAACTGACAAACAATGCAACTTGACGCTGGCTGTGAACTGTCTTTTAACGCCCAAACGCCAACTCCCTTAATCCTGATGTTACGCCCCCGTTCCGGCGCTGGCCAATGGATTGTTCGGGAAGAGTATCAAATAACACCCTCTGTTAACGTAACGGAGTTTACCGACCTTTACGGTAATCTTTGCCAAAGGGTTGTTGCCCCCGAGGGTCCTTTCTCCATCCATTTTTCGGCGACAGTTCAAACCGCCGATTTGATTGACATTGCTCCCGGTGCTCCTTATACGCCGGTTGAGGAGTTGCCGGATGACGTATTGCATTACACCTTACCGAGCCGCTACTGCCAATCCGACCAGTTGGGCAATCTGGCCACCCAAATTACCGAAAACGCCGAACCAGGCTACGATCAGGCTGAAGCCATTCGCAAATGGATTCATGAGAATATAAAGTACGAATATGGGACCAGCGATGCCAGTACGTCGGCCGTCGATACGGCCGATAACCGCGTTGGCGTTTGCCGGGACTTTACTCACCTGGGTATTTCTCTCTGTCGTGCGTTGAATATTCCTGCTCGCATGGTCGTTGGTTATTTGTATCAGCTTGATCCTATGGATCTTCACGCCTGGTTTGAAGCCTACGCCGATGGCCGATGGTTCACGTTCGATGCAACGCAGGAGAATCCCCGGGGAAATCGCATAACCGTTGCTTACGGACGTGATGCTGCCGATGTAGCCTTTACAACTCAGTTTGGCCCAATGCAGCTCAATGACATGAAGGTTTGGGTCGAACTGGCGCAAAATGATTCAAACGAAAGTGAAAAAAAAGCAGATTACGCTCCAACCAATTCCATGTCATCGGGGTCTAATCAGAAACCAAGTAATACACCATGAAAAAACCACTGCTTTTTTGCTCACTGATAGGGGTCCTGTCGGGTTGTTATAGCGAGGCTGACATTTCGCCTAACTCATCTTCACTGGCATCTAAAGCTGCGGGTTTGTATCGTACTAATTTTTACCTCGACCCTTCCTGCGTGGCCACGCCTACCGACAAAATGCCTTACACTGAGCTGAGAGCAGAATCGGATAGTACCCTGACAGTTACATACACTAAATTTTATCCGACCCCAGACAGCCAGTCCATCCCGCATGTGCTGGTAAGACAACAACCGGATGGTATTCAACTCTTGGTGGCTGGTTCAACAATCGGAACGCTGAAAACCGACCGTATTTTCACAAACAATGGGATGGAAAAACAGGGGCAGCTCCTACGCCTGACCATACCCGGAGATTCAACGAACAGCCTGAATTTTAGCGGAATCCAGTAAACATTCAGCACATAAAAAAAGCGCAACACCGTCGGGTATTGCGCTTTTTTTATGCGAAAAGATATGAATTACCGTATGGCAAATTCACCCTGTCCAATCCGGAAACCTTCCGAGTACAGTTCTACCGTGTATTTACCTGCTTTGTAAGGAATACCACGAGTATAGAGCAACTCAACATTTTTCCCCGTATTGGTATAGTTCACCGTTTGCTTAGTCGTGTAGATGGTTTCGTTACCATCTACGCTGAACGTACCAGACCCATTGGCCATATCAGATACCACAGCACCCGACGGGTCTAGCACTCGAACAAACACATCCTTAGGCTCTTCCTTCGTCAGTGGGTTGTCCAGCAGTGTGTAAACCAGTTTGATTTTGTCCAGACGCTTAGCCTTGTACGAATCGTCTTCTTTCACTTTACCCTTCGAGTTGACAGCGAATATTTTGACATTCTGTGCTTTCAGCGCAGCGGCTCTGGTGACCTTACTAGACAACTCTTCATTTTTCGTTACAACCGTGGTTACAGAATCTGCCAGTTTTTGCCGTTCCGTTTTCAACCCACTGTTTTCCTCATCCAGCACTTTTACGTTAGTAGCCAGGGTCACGTTTTCGCGCTGTAGATTAGAAATCAGCGTATCCTTCTCAATAAGGAACGCTTCGTATTGCTTAATCTTAGCGTCATACTTCGCCAATGATATGCGGTTACCTCTTTTTAGCGACGCTTTATCTTCATTCAATTGGGCCTTTACTTTCTCCAGTTCTGAAACATCGCCCCCTAATTTTTGTACTTCAGCAATTTTGGCATCCAGTGCAGTTGAGATCGAATCCAGTTTAACGCGGGTTGTCGACAATTCTTCGACACGCTCAGATATCGTTACTTCCTGATTTTCGGCAACTTTTTTCTCATCAAAATATAGGTAACTCGCTACACCGGCCAGGCCAGTCATAATAATTAAGGCCGCGAGTAGGGCACCGTTGGTCTTTGATTTCTGCGGAGTATTTTCCATTGTTTTTTTTCAATTTTTATGATTGAACATACACAAACTTGGTAAAAAGCCGCTCACGCGGTTGTGTAGAGTCTACTACATTTATGGTCTTTTAAGGGTTAAGAAATTAACTTTTAAGCCTGGGAGCAGAATTCACCTTTTGGCCAATAGTATCGGAACGTTCATTTCTCCCGGCCTATTGCCCCCTACAACGGATATTTATCGAGAAATGTTTTTTTGCGGATCTGGCAATAGTGGTAGAAAGGCGCGTTGACTATCAAATAAGTAGGCCATACAATCAATAATCTCTTATCTCAAATAAACGCCAGGAACTGGTTACCTGCGCCAAACAACGAACTAGCACCCGCAGTTATTCCGCAAATAGCCCGTAGAGATGCCCGAACTTCCAGAAGTCGAAATCAGACGACATTACCTCGAAACGTCTTCGCTTCATCAGCCTATCAGTCACATTGAAATTGAGGATAAAAAACTAGTAACAACTGACCCGTCCACCTTCATAGCAACCCTTGTGGGTAGGCAGTTTACCGAAACCCGGCGCATTGGCAAGAACCTTTTTGTCCTGACCGATAAACCCGCCGTAATCCTCCATATGCATTTCGGCATGACCGGCGACCTTGAATATTATCACGCTTCGTTGGACCGGCCCCGTTTTGCCCGCATCGTTTTCTCCTTCACGAATGGCTTCAATCTGGGATTCCTGTGTCCGCGCAAGTTCGAGCGGGTTGGGTTGATCGACGATGTTGATGCCTTTCTAAAGCGAAAGAAGATTGGTTCGGATGGTTTGGTAATCTCCCTACCGGAGCTGGCAGGGAAATTACGGGCCAAAAAAGCATTCATCAAACCGGTGTTGCTGGACCAGAGTGTTGTGGCTGGCTTGGGAAACTGGATTGTGGATGAAGTCTTATTTCAGGCATCTGTCCACCCGGAACAGCGTGCCAGTACCCTAACGGATAGTCAAATTGCCCGGATTCATGACGCCATTAGGCTGGTGCTCAACACGGCAATTCGCTACGAAGCCACTTACCGTGATTTTCCGAATGATTTCCTGATTCACGTTCGGGAGTGGGATAACTCCCCCTACGATGATGTGGAAGCCCATAAATATTGCCCTCGCTGCGGTTCCCGAATCGAACGCTCGACGGTTGGTGGACGAACCACTTTTTTCTGCCCAACCGAGCAGCTTGTTCAAAGTTGATATGACGTGATGTGAACTTGCTAATGAAAAACGTGGTTTCACAGTTAAATGTATATACATTTAATACAAATACATTAATTATGAAAATGCAACGTACCGTAGCCAACATACAAACCGCCACGCCTAGCAGTGTGGGTGACGGATTTATTGGTCTGAATGCCTTCCATCCTCAGGGTTCAAGACCGTTTAATCCATTTTTACTACTGGACCACCATGGCCCCATGCAGGTGGAACCTTCCGGGGAGCCCAAAGGCGTTGATCAGCATCCACACCGGGGCTTCGAAACGGTAACTATAGTCTTTGAAGGGGCTCTGGAGCACCGCGATTCAGCGGGGAATCACGGTAAACTCTTCGCGGGCGATGTGCAGTGGATGACGGCCGCATCGGGTATTATTCACGAGGAGAAACACGAACGCGAATTCTCTCGCCAGGGTGGGCAGCTGGACTTTGTGCAGTTGTGGGTCAATCTGCCAGCTAAAGATAAAATGAGTCCCCCACGCTATCAGGAAATCACTGCGGCCAAAGTTTCCTCATCTACATTGCCGGGTGGTGGTCAACTACGGGTTATTGCCGGGGAACTGGCCGGTTTGAAAGGCCCGGCCCATACATTCAGCCCAATTATTGTAGCGGATTTGACGCTCACCAGTGGGCAAACCGAAACGCTTACTGTGCCCGACACTCATAGCCTGATGGTGTATGTACTGAGTGGCTCGGCCAGTGCGAATACGCAGCCCATTGAGCGGGGACAAATTGCTCTTCTCAATGCCGATGGCGATACCATTACATTGTCCACAGCGGCTGGTACAAAACTGCTCATTCTGGCTGGCGAACCAATCAGGGAGCCATTGGCAGTGTATGGTCCTTTCGTAATGAACACACGGGAAGAAATTCTGGCAGCCTTCGACGATTTCCAGAATGGTCGCATGGGTGTCCTGAACTAATTTCTGGTTCCTGGCTGGCATTCATTGGTATCAATGAATGCCAGCCAGGAACCAGAAATTAGTTCAGGTCCTTGATATTCCCGAACCCTATCACGTCGCGATAGGCCGGATTATCGCGTAGTTCGGTGGCATGAACCAGTTTGCCGGTGCCAAACTTCGTTTTGGCATCGTACAGCGTTTGGCGGAATTTACTTTTCCGGCTGTCATTTTCGAACAGGTTTAGAGGTATTACCTCCGCTGGTATAAACCGAAAAACAGCCACGCACATGCTCCGCAGATGCTCATTCAGGACCGGTTCGCACTGGTGGGCCAACTGAAATTTCACCATCCGTTCCTGAATAATCTGGTAAAGTTCCGTGCCGTCCTGTTTCGGCGTATCAAAATGGGCCTCGTAATTATACGTTTTGCCCGAATGGTATCGGCAGGAAAACGACATGTCCTGGCAATAAATACCCTTTTGTACCATCCGCCGTTCCAGGGTCAGACAGAGCGATTGCAGCAACTCATCCAGCCGCTCAGATGAGTGACGCTGGTCTGCCGAAATAGTCCGCATGGCCGACATACTTTTAGTGTCCGGGTTTGTATCCAGATCTACCTCCCCCTCAAAATTCAGCCGTAGGTACCAGTGCCAGCCAACGATGCTTTTACAAACGGCCCGCAGGTGTTCTGGCGACGCATATCGCAGCTCCAGGGGCGTATGTACGCCACCAGCCTGTAGCCGGGCTGCCATTCGATGACCAATTCCCGGCAAATCAGTAAGCACCAGGGTTCGCAGCACACTGTCAATGGTATCAGGCGTAATAACCGTCAGGCCATCGGGCTTCTGCACATCGGAGGCTAACTTGGCCAGGAACACGTTGGGAGCCATACCAATAGAACACCGCAACCAGTCGCCCACTTTTTGCCGGATGGCCTGTTTAATAGCCAACGCGGTTTGCCGCATGTCTTTATACACAAGCTGGTAGTTCGTCAAATCGACCACCGCTTCGTCAATACTTTTTGGTACTACATCATCGGAGAATGTACGAAGCACGTCGATAATCCTGACGTGGTATTCCCGATACCGGGCCGGATGGGTCTCGAGCGGTACTAAATCCGGGCAAAGTGCAATAGCTTCATCCAGGCGCATACCCGTTTTTACGCCCCGCACCTTTGCCTCCACCGAAGGCGCAATAATGCACCCATGCCGCCCCGTATATACGCATACCCCCACCGGCCGACCCCGTAACCAGTAGTTATCCTGTTGCTCACAGGAGGCAAAAAAACTATTCATGTCGATGAATAATATCGTGGGCAGACTATGGGTACTGAGTCGGTTCCGGTTCATTAATTCTCAATGAAGAAATTGCTTGTTCTTTTATGGATTCGTCTGTATTCGTAGTATATTTGTCGTAATACAAGTGCAATATATTTTACTTATATCATATCAGCAAGTATCTACCCCATAATGGTCGAAAATTGTTTGAAAAATATGGATACTTCCCTAACGATTCAGGCCCGGCTGAAACAGATTTTCGATGCCTTGGGAATCACTATTTATCAGATTGCCAAAGAATTGGGGGAGAACCCATCCAAGTTTTATAATATCCTCAATGGTCGGGCAAAGCCATCGTACGACACTATCATGAGTCTGCTGGCCTGTTATCCCCAAATTAGTGCCGATTTCCTGATTCGGGGCATTGCACCCGTACTGAATTCGCCCGAAGCCAATGCCCGAATTATGGTTACGGAAGACGATACTATCGATGTTCCGTTCATACCAGTCAAGTTTTACGCCACGTTTGTCGAAAGTTATTCAGACACGGTTAGTTCGTCCGATATAGAGCATTTCCGGGTACGCAGGCCACTGATAAAAGGGCAAAAAAACACGGTTGTGCTGGAGATTTCGGGTAATAGTATGAGTCCTCAGTTGGCACATGGTGCCAAGGTGCTGGCCATACCCGTTAGCGAAAACGACTGGGAGTATCAGTCGGGTGCCGTGTACGCGGTGATGTATCGGGATTATTTCGTTGTCAAACGCATTAAGGACAACGAACTCCTGACCCGTAAATACCTGATGCTCCACTCCGACAATCCCAACGGTGGCAACGTAACGGTGCCGTTGCAGGACATCCGGGGCTTGTGGAAAATAATAGCCATCGTTGAAGCTCCGGTAGAGTAATATTGCACTGTGGAAACACAAAAAAAGCTGTTCGGGTCAATGAACAGCTTTTTTTGTGTTTCCACAGTGTAGTCCTATGCTTTCTCCTCCATCACTTCTTTCTGGTGCGCCCACATCTCCTGAAAAACAGCACTGTGCCGGAGCAGATCCGAAAAGCTTCCCTGATCGATTATTTTTCCGTCCTTCATAATATATACGTAGTCGAACAAGGGCAGCAAATGAAGCCGGTGTAGGGTTGAAACGACGGCTTTATCCGCAAATTCATAGAGTAGACTTCGGTAGATAGCCAACTCCGTTTTGGGGTCTACACTACTGGTGGGCTCATCCAGCAACACAATATCGCTGACGCGGGCCGCCAGCACACCCCTTGCCAGCGCGAGCCGTTGTCGCTGCCCACCCGACAGATTTACGCCTTTCTCCTGAATGTTCGTCTCCAGCCCTTTTGGCAGGTTTTTTACGACTTCACTGAAGCGCGCCACATCACAAACCTCCCGTATGTCTGCTTCATCAAAAGGCAGACCGAGGGTAATGTTGTAAACAATACTATTTTCGAAAATCTCCGGCTCCTGCAGAAACAGAGTTACCGTGTTGGCAATGGGATTCAAATCGGGAATTCCCTGCCCATCTACCCGCACAGCCAAGCCCGGCTCGGGCATATATACCCCCCTCAGTAAGGTCATTAGCGTACTTTTCCCACAGCCACTCTCGCCAATAAACGCCACGCGTTTCCCCCGGCTTAGATGAATATGCAAATCAATTACGCTCGGAATCTTCTGCTGGGCGTTGCCTACCCGTCCGTGCGAGAAATTGAGTCCGTCAATAGTAATAGTCTGCCAGTTGCCGGGTAGCGTTTCGTACGCAGGGCGTTCATGACGGACGTAATTCGTGCTGATACTCCGCACCGTCTGCACGTCGGTGTTATACTGCACAATCTGCGTGTATTGCCAGGCTAAGTCATTGAACACGCTCGTAAATTGATTAACGTAGCCAAGTAGAGTTACCAAACCGCCAATCAGAAACACCTGCCCCGGAACATAGTGCTGATACACATATCCCGTTGCCATAACAATATATATAAGCGCAACGAGCATGGAGGCCACGAACCATTTCCACTCATTGATTTTTACCTGCCGCATAAAAGGCGGGAAAACCAGGGCAACTTTACCTGATAGTGCCTGCTGAATTCGCTCTTCCAGCCGCAGTGTGATGACGGTTAGTATGTTAGACAGGCTGTCGAACAGCGTTGCCGACACAACGTGTTCCTGTTCATTGGTTTCGTCCAATGCTTTGATAAAGGGCTGGTCAAAGCGGAGTATAACCCAGATGGTTAGTACGCCCAGGGCAATTCCTACCAGTCCAAAAGCCGGGGAAAAAATACAGCATCGCACCGAATGAAAACACGAATTTTGACAGGGCCTGAAGATAAATGAAGCCGTCCTGAAAGAACATTTTGAGGGCGTCGTAGGCTTTGCGAATCCGGTTGATAGTGGCCCCACTGTGATGGTCCTTATGCCAGCCAACGGGCAAATGCAGGGTTTGATGAAAAAGCTCGTCCAGAAAATTCCGGCTCAGATTAAACGCCAGTCTACGCTCCATGATACGCGCCGGTCCATGAAACGCCCACTGTATTAATTCTATTCCCAAGTAAGCACCGGTATACATCCACACCAGTTTTAACTATCCGTATCCTGACGCTGAAGTTCGCCAATGAACCAGCCCAACAGCAGGGGACGCATTGCCGCAGCCAGATTAGCCAGTATAAATAAGAAATAGACGAGAACGTACTGCCGTTTTTCCTGGCGGGCATACGTCCAGGCAATACTGAGCAGAGCGATGTATGGATTTTGCATGATTCCAAGTTGCAACCTTGTTCTGAGTTAGCCTTCTCGGGGCTAGAATGGTCAAAAAAGGGAATAGTTTCTTCGATATTCTTGGGCATAGCATTGATTTTCCGGTTGACTTTCAGTAATTTTGCGTCCTGATTTGCAAAGGGGTCAATTTCAGTGCCGATCTCTTTTCCAATTATAGAAAACATAACTTTTAGGATAACAAACTAATGGCTCGCGATTTAGATTTCACGAGGAACATCGGTATCGCTGCCCACATTGATGCGGGCAAGACGACCACAACCGAACGTATCCTCTATTACGCCGGTGTAAGTCACAAGATTGGTGAAGTACACGATGGTGCCGCTACCATGGACTGGATGGAGCAGGAGCAGGAACGGGGTATCACCATTACTTCCGCTGCCACTACTGTTGACTGGACCTATCGCGACAAAAAATACCACATCAACATCATCGACACCCCTGGCCACGTTGACTTCACGGTTGAAGTAAACCGGTCGCTGCGTGTATTGGATGGACTGGTATTCCTGTTTAGTGCCGTTGACGGCGTTGAGCCACAGTCGGAAACGAACTGGCGTTTAGCCAATAACTACAACGTAGCGCGTTTGGGCTTCGTGAATAAAATGGACCGGTCCGGTGCCGACTTTCTAAACGTGTGCAAGCAGGTGAAGGAAATGCTCGGTAGCTATGCCGTCCCCCTGCAATTGCCGATTGGCGAAGAAGACAACTTCAAAGGGGTAGTTGATCTCGTTAACTTCCGGGGTATTCAGTGGAACGAAGACGATAAGGGTATGACCTTTCAGGAAGTTCCTATTCCAGCCGACATGCTGGAGGAAGCAACCGAATGGCGGGAGAAACTCCTCGAAGCCGTTGCCGAATTTGACGATTCGCTGATGGAGAAATTCTTTGAGGATCCTGAGTCTATTTCAGAAGATGAAATTCTGGCGGCTCTGCGTAAAGCAACGATCTCGATGAAAATCGTTCCAATGCTTTGCGGTTCTTCCTTCAAAAACAAGGGTGTTCAAACCATGCTCGACTATGTGATGGCCCTTCTGCCATCACCAATGGACAAGGAGAGCATCAAAGGAACTAACCCAGACACGGGTGCAGAAATTTTCCGCAAGCCTTCATCGAAGGAGCCTTTCGCAGGCCTGGCGTTCAAGATCGCTACTGATCCTTACGTAGGTCGTTTGTGCTTTGTGCGTTCGTATTCGGGTGTACTGGAATCGGGTTCGTATGTATTAAACAACCGTTCGGGCAACAAGGAGCGTATCTCGCGTATCTTCCAGATGCACGCTAACAAGCAGAATCAGATTGATCGGCTGGAAGCGGGTGACATTGGTGCTGTTGTTGGGTTCAAAGACATCAAAACGGGCGATACCCTGTCGGATGAAAAGCACCCAATCGTGCTGGAGTCGATGGTATTCCCGGAGCCGGTTATTGGTTACGCTATTGAGCCGAAGAAAACGGCCGATCAGGACAACTTCTCGAAAGCAATTGGTAAACTGATTGAAGAAGACCCAACCCTCAAGGTTGAGTCGAACGAAGAAACAGGCCAAACCATCATCCGGGGCATGGGTGAGCTTCACCTCGAAATTATCATCGACCGGATGCGTCGTGAGTTCAAGGTAGAAGTAAACCAGGGTGCTCCGCAGGTGGCGTACAAAGAGAAGCTGACCAAGAACGTTGAACACCGCGAAGTGTACAAGAAACAAACGGGTGGTCGCGGTAAATTTGCTGATATCGTGTTTGAACTTGGGCCACGGGGCGAAGACGAAACGGGCGTTATTCAGCCGGGTCTTGAATTTGTGAATGGTATTGTAGGTGGTGTGATTCCCCGCGAATTTATCCCTGCCGTTCAGAAAGGATTCGACGAATCGCTGAAAAACGGCCCACTTGCCGGCTTCCCACTCCAAAGCATGAAAGTTCGGTTGGTCCACGGTTCATACCACGATGTTGACTCCGATTCGCTATCCTTCGAGATGGCGGCACGTCTGGGCTTCCGTGAAGCAGCCCGTCAGGCTGGTCCGAAATTGCTCGAACCAATCATGGCTGTTGAAGTACTAACGCCAGAAGAGTATACAGGCCCCATCACTGGTGATTTGAACCGCCGTCGGGGTGTGATGAAAGGCATGGATAGCAAGCAGGGTTCGCAGGTCATCAAGGCCGATGTTCCGCTTTCTGAGTTGTTCGGTTACGTAACGGACCTACGTACAATGTCGTCGGGCCGGGCTACGGCAAACCTGACCTTCGCGCACTATGAAGTAGTACCGCAGAGTATTGCCGATACCGTTGTTGCCAAAGAAAAAGGCGGCAGCAAGTAAGGTTAATCGCCGACAGTATAAGGTAGAAGAGCCGTTTGGGAAACTAAACGGCTCTTCTTTTTGTAAACCCTGAACTTTTGCGAATAACCACCTGGTTAGTAGTGTTGCGGTTGCTTCATTTTGGCGGTGAAATATCGCCAAAGAAATAGTGATTCTACGTTTCCTCCTCTACCGATTTTTCTGTACCTTTGCACCCGCATTTAAGGTCCCGGCGGAGTAAATGGTTCTTTCCTCGGACGCTTTCATTCAATGAACCAGAACACAATGAGTCAGAAAATTCGCATTAAGCTGAAGTCATTCGATCACATGCTGGTTGACAAGTCAGCCGAGAAAATTGTAAAGGCGGTTAAGTCGACCGGTGCCATTGTTAGTGGCCCTATCCCCCTGCCAACCAAAAAAGAAATTTACACCGTTCTGCGGTCACCCCACGTCAATAAAAAGGCGCGGGAACAGTTTCAGCTTTGTACCTATAAGCGGCTGGTCGACATTTACAGCAGCAGTGCCAAAACGGTTGACGCTCTGATGAAACTCGAATTGCCGAGTGGTGTTGATGTAGAAATCAAAGTCTAACGGCTTTTTTCAGAATTTTTAGTACTGCCAGCCTGAAACACTTTCTGTTTCGAGCTGGCAGTTGCTTTTTAATTCCCTGTCTCAGCCGGGTAGTGAGAAGAATGCTAAAATAGAAAGCATACTCTTGCCTGACCAGGCCATTTCCGTTGAATTATCTACGGCTATAATGGGTTATTTTTATGTTGTGAAGGTGCAATCAGTCATCGCATATCAGGCATATGTTAAATATAATTCAGCTACTACCCGATTCGATTGCTAACCAGATTGCAGCTGGTGAGGTGGTTCAACGGCCCGCTTCGGTGGTAAAAGAATTGCTGGAGAATTCGGTGGATGCCAAAGCCAAATCGGTGCAGGTAATTATCCGAGAAGCAGGTCGTAATCTGATTCAGATTGTGGATGATGGCTCCGGCATGACCGAGACCGATGCCCGTATGAGTTTTGAGCGCCATGCAACATCTAAAATTCGCTCGTCCGACGATTTGTTCCGCATTCGAACCATGGGGTTTCGGGGCGAAGCACTGGCTTCCATTGCGGCCGTTGCCCAGATTGAGATGCGGACACGCCGGGCCGAAGAGGAATTGGGCACCCTGATTCGGATTGAAGGCTCTGACATTAAAGCCCAGGAATCTATATCCTGTTTGCCCGGTACCAACCTGCTCATCAAGAATCTATTCTTCAACGTACCCGCCCGACGCAATTTTCTGAAGTCGAACTCGGTAGAGATGAGGCACATCATTGACGAGTTTCAACGGGTAGCCCTCGCCAACCCAGAGGTTGCCTTTTCGCTTTTCCACAACGATCAGGAAATTTATAATCTGCCCGCCGGAAAACTCAGCCGCCGGATTGTGGATATGTTTGGCAAAAGCTACCGGGAGCAATTGAACTTCTGCGAGGAGCAAACTCCCTACGTTACCGTGCAGGGCTATATTGGCAAACCAGAATCGGCCAGGAAAGCTAGGAATGAGCAGTTCTTCTTCGTCAACAACCGCTACATCAAGCATAACTACCTGCATCATGCCGTTGTGGGAGCGTATGAGGGCACCCTTCCCGATGGAAGCCAACCTTTTTACGTCCTTTTTATTGACATCGACCCATCGCATATCGACATCAATATTCACCCGACAAAAACGGAGATAAAATTTGATGATGAGCGGTCTGTATATGCCATTATGATGGCGGCTGTTCGTAAAGCCGTTGGCGTGTATAACCTGTCTCCGTCGCTTGATTTTGACTTAGATGTCAACTTCCTGACCGGTTCCCGGCCCGATGCTACTCAACCGTCAGTTGGTGTTAAAGGCCCATCCACACACAATACAGAAAGCCATTTGCCCCGCCCGGTTACACCATCCTGGTCGTCGGGTGCGGGAACTTCGGCGAAGGAGCAAAGCCCACCCCGTACTGATTCGCTGGACAAAGCGGCTGGCAGTAGTTTCGATCTACCCAAAAGGCCATCGGTCAATAACTGGCAGACACTCTATGAGGGCGTTATTGGCAATGATACACCCGTTCGACCAATTGACAGCACTGACGCGGGTAGCGACTGGCTGGGAACTTCCAAACCAGCATCGTCGGGTTCTGACGGTGAATCGATTACGCTGGGTAGCCGGGCCAATCAGTTGCATATGGGGCTGGAATCAACCGGAGAAGATACCCCGGCACTGATAGAGGATGAGCACATTATTCAGGTGCAGAATCGGTATCTGATAGCTCCGGTCAAATCCGGCGTGATGCTCATTGATCAGCGTCGGGCTTACGAACGTATTTTATACGACCAGTTTCATACGGCGCTAACCAAGCAGAACGGAGCCTCGCAGCAATTGCTGTTTCCTAAAACAATAACCCTGACGCCCATTGATTTTCAGTTGGCACTTGATTTGCGTGAAGACCTGATTCATCTTGGTTTTGAATTTGACGAATTTGGCGCAAACACCTTCATTATTCGGGGTGTTCCTACGTTGACTATGGGGGAAAACGAAGAAGACCTGTTTGCCAATCTGCTGGCTCAGTTACGAGCTGATACAGGTCGGTTAAAATTAGATAAGATTGAGTCGATGGCCCGGTCACTATCGCGCCGATCAGCGTTGCATCATGTTACCCGCTTGAGTGCAACCGAGTGTCGCTCCCTGGTCAATCAACTGTTTGTATCAGCAAACCCAAGCTATACGCCGATGGGTGAACCGGTAATGGTTATGTTGACAGTAGATAAAATTGCGGGACTTTTACGCTGATAGTTGAGCTAATCAGCACAAATTAGGCTATATTAACATGTTTAATCTTACTCCGGTAGTTCGTACATTATTAATAGTAAACGTTCTGGTTTTTTTTATTACGAATGAGTCTATCATTGATCAGTTTGGACTTCATTCGTTCCTATCTGATAAATTTAACCCGATTCAACTCCTGACGCACATGTTTCTGCATGGTGGTCTCGGGCATATTTTCAGTAACATGATTGGTTTAATCGTGTTCGGACCCATGCTGGAGACGTACTGGGGGCCAAAACGATTCACGTTCTTTTACTTTTTCTGTGGTTTAGGTGCTGCACTATTGTTCTCAGGAATAAACTATTTTGAGATGCACGGCGTATATGAAACCATTCAGGCGTATCGGGCAAATCCGGCATTTGAGCCTTTCCTGGGCTTTATCGACCAGCATGCCAGTGCTTACTATGATCGGTTACTACCATTCATAGAGCAGTTTAAGAAGTTTCCGAACGATAGTAAAAACATTCAGGATAGTTTAGCCATTGTTAATCGTATTTTTACGAATCAGGTCGATGAGCCAATGGTAGGAGCATCTGGCGCAATTTTCGGCGTAATTATGGGGTTTGGTTTGTTGTTTCCGAACACTCAGTTATTTTTATTGTTTCCACCTATACCGGTTAAAGCTAAGTATCTCGTTCTCTTCTACGGAGCCTTTGAACTTTATTCGGGAGTTTATCGGGCGCAAGCCGACAACGTTGCCCATTTCGCCCACATTGGCGGCATGTTGTTTGCATTTATTCTGGTGAAATACTGGGGTTCCCAACGAAAAACGTTTTACTAGTGATGAGCGGGTTGTTTGAGGATTTTCGGAGCGAATTCAATAAGCCCAACAATACGTTGGTGCAATTGATATTAGTGAATACGGTCGTATTTCTTGTGCTGTTGCTGGCCAAAGTTGGTTTGCAAATGGCGCAGAACATGAACGTCTATTACTTCATTCGGGAGCAGATGATGCTACCCGGTAATGTAGGTGACTTTTTGCATAAACCTTGGACGCTGTTCACGTACTTCTTTATGCATGAAGAGATTTTCCATATTCTTTATAACATGCTCTTTCTGTACTGGTTTGGGCGGTTAATTGATGAATACCTAGGAAATCGTCGACTAATTGGTCTTTACATAATGGGTGGGCTGGCTGGGGGTGTTCTCTACCTGGCTATGTACAGTTTAGTACCTTATTTTCATGATCATGCCGACACGGCCCGCATGCTGGGGGCTTCCGCAGCTGCTTTTTCGGTTGCGGTAGGAGCAGCTACACTACTGCCTAACTACACGTTTCATTTGTTCTTAATTGGCGCTGTACGCATTAAATACATCGTCCTCTTTTTCATAATACTTTCATTTGCCCAGTCAGCGGGGCCCAACGCGGGTGGTAATTTAGCGCATCTGGGGGGAGCACTGATGGGGTTTTGCTACGTCAAACTTCTGCAAAATGGAACCGACCTGGGCAGGCCTATTTATTGGATAGCGGATGGGTGGAGCAACCTACTAAAGCCCAAACCGCCCGTGAAAGTGTCTTATCGACAACGGAGCAGTGCCAGCACTCAGGCAGGTTCTTACCTGGCAACTACGGGTGCCGCAACGGCCGTTTCAACACCTGACCAGGATGAAGTCGATATGATCCTGGACAAAATATCCCGGTCCGGTTATGAGAGTCTGACCCGCGAGGAAAAGCAGAAACTTTTTCGGGCCAGTCAGCGTAATTAACCAAGTATCTGAAAAAGTACGTTCTAGCCTATAGAGCAGCCATTCTTTTTAAAATCTAAGCCGCTCGTGTTCACGTAGATATACTGACGCGGGCGGCTTAGATTTTTTATAATTAAGGAATTATGTAGTAGCTTCGCTTTTTCTGTACACAACAGCGTTAGCGCCTGTAGAACATTGTAATTAATACGTGTGTTATAAACAGACGTCTACTTACTACCATCATGCTTATTACCCCCGGCAGTCTTCTGGCCACCATTAAATCTCCTGACGATCTTCGTAAACTCGACAAGTCTCTTTTACCTCAGGTTGCTGATGAACTTCGCCAGTTTATAATCGACGATGTATCGGTATTCGGTGGCCATTTCGGAGCTAGCCTGGGCGTGGTCGAACTAACAGTTGCGCTTCACTATGTGTTTAACACCCCTGATGATCAGCTGGTTTGGGATGTGGGGCACCAGGCATACGGGCATAAAATTCTGACGGGCCGACGGGATGTTTTTCATACCAATCGCTTTTACAAAGGGCTTTCGGGCTTTCCGAAACGGAAAGAAAGTGAGTACGACTCCTTTGGAGTTGGTCATTCCTCTACGTCTATTTCGGCAGCTTTAGGCATGGCTGTAGCCTCTCAGCTACAGGGCAATATGCAGCGTAACCACATTGCCGTTATAGGCGATGGTGCTCTTACCGCTGGAGAAGCCTTTGAAGGCATGAATCACGCCGGTGCTACGGATAGTAACCTGCTGATTGTGCTGAACGACAATTGCATGAGTATTGATCCGAATGTGGGTGCGCTGCGGGAATATTTGACGGACATCACTACATCGCAGACGTACAATAAGGTTAAAGACGAAGTTTGGAACATTCTGGGTAAAATGGACAAACTGGGAAAGACCGCTCAAGATTTGGTATCGCAGGTTCAGTCTGGTATCAAAAGTTCGCTGCTGGAACAAAGTAATCTGTTCGAGTCACTGCACTTGCGGTACTTTGGCCCCATTGATGGACACGATATCGATCATTTAGTGAGCGTCCTGGACGACCTCAAAAACATTCCCGGCCCTAAACTGCTCCACATACTAACCGTAAAAGGTAAAGGCTATGGTCCTGCCGAGAAAGACCAGACGAAATGGCACGCACCCGGTCTGTTCGATAAAGTGACGGGAGTTATCCAGAAAAAGGTATACGATAAACCTCAGCCTCCCAAGTATCAGGACGTATTCGGGAATACACTGGTTGAACTGGCGGAGAAAAATCCGCGCATAGTAGGCGTAACACCCGCTATGCCCTCCGGCTCTTCCATGAATATCATGATGAAGGCAATGCCCACACGAGCCTTCGATGTTGGCATTGCGGAACAGCATGCCGTCACGTTTTCGGCCGGTATGGCAACGCAGGGTGAAGTGGTGTTCTGTAATATTTACTCCACATTCATGCAGCGGGCCTATGATCAGGTAATTCACGACGTTTGCATTCAGGAGCTACCCGTTATATTTTGTCTGGATCGGGCTGGATTTGCGGGTGCCGATGGCCCAACGCACCACGGTGCCTACGATTTGGCTTATATGCGCTGCATCCCAAACATGATTGTTGCAGCCCCCATGAATGAACAGGAGTTACGGAACATGATGTTCACTGCGCAGTCGGATGACGTTCAGCAGGGGAAGCGGGCCTTCTCCATTCGATACCCACGGGGCGAAGGCGTAATGCCTGACTGGCGTACACCTTTTGAGAAACAGATTATTGGCAAAGGTCGTCAGATTGCAGATGGCCAGGATGTAGCCATTCTAACCATCGGTCACATGGGTAACTATGCGGTTCAGGCGGCTCAGTTACTGGCTAAGGAGGGTATCCAACCCGCCCACTTCGATATGCGCTACGTGAAACCACTGGATGAGGAATTACTTCACCAGGTTTTCAGCCGCTTCGACCGCGTATTGACCGTTGAAGACGGCTGCCTGATGGGTGGTTTTGGCAGTGCAGTCGTCGAGTTTATGAGTGATCATGGGTATACCGCCCGCGTAAAACGGCTGGGTATTCCTGACGCCGTTATCGAACATGGGGAACAGATTGAATTGCACCGCGAGTGTGGATTCGATCCGTCTGGTATTGCGGATGCAGTACGTGAGTTATTATTTACAGGCCGGCCGGTATTCGTTTAATAACCTGATCTTTTTGACAGGATTGCCAGATCAACAGGATAATCCCCTGCCCTGATACATTGGCAATCCTGTCATTTTTTGTAGCATGAGAGTCTTTAAATTTGGTGGCGCTTCGGTTAAAGATGCCGACGGTATTCGGAATGTAGCGGAAATCATTAGAACCCAATGCCCAAATGAGGTCGTTGTCGTATCGGCAATGGGTAAAACGACCAATGCCCTGGAAGAACTTGTTTCGGCCTACACAAATCAGCAGGCAGATCGTATTCAGGCAGTCCTGGCAACACTAAAGGAGTACCATACAGCCATCATGAATGAACTGGAAGGCGACTTTAGTGCCGTCCATGAAACATTCAGCGTTCTTGAGGAGTATGTAGCAACAAAGCCTGTTAATTCGTACAATGAAACCTACGATCGGATTGTCTCATTAGGAGAAATTCTATCGACCCAAATCCTTGTCGCGTATTTGCAGGCGCGTTATGTTCCCGTAACGTGGTTCGACGCCCGGCAACTCATCCGTACCGATGCGAATTTTCGGGAAGGTCGGGTCGACTGGCAGGAGACAGCCCTGCGTATTAGCCAGGCCATAGTTGGTAAAGGCGTAAAGATAACCCAGGGATTTATTGGTCAGTCTGCCGACGGACACACCATAACCTTGGGTCGTGATGGTTCAGATTATACGGCAGCTATTTTCGCCTATTGCCTGAATGCGGAGAGTGTCACTATCTGGAAAGATGTTCCCGGTGTACTCAACGCTGACCCCAAATGGTTCGATGAAACGGTTTTACTGGAGAACATAACCTACCAGGATGCTATTGAACTAGCGTATTATGGGGCGACGGTTATTCATCCTAAAACTATCAAGCCCATCCAGAACAAGGGTATTCCATTGCATGTACGGTCATTTTTGACCCCCGATGCGCGAGGCACCACTATTGGTAGTTTTAAGCAACATCTATTAACGCCCTCTTTTATTTTCAAGGTAAATCAGGTACTAATTTCTCTGCATCCGAATGATTTCTCGTTCATTGCCGAAGATAACCTAAGCCATATTTTCGGTCGGTTTGCTATGGCGGGGGTGAAAATTAACCTCATGCAAAACACGGCCATCAGTTTTTCAGTCGTTGTCGATGACAATCCCGACCAAATCCCCCACCTGTTAACACAGTTGAAAAATGACTTTCGTGTTAGCTACAATGAAAACCTGGAGCTGATCACAATTCGCTACTACGATCAGGCCACTATTGATCGGGTGCTCATTCATAAAAAGTTATTGCTGGAACAGAAAAGCCGGTATACCGTGCAGTTAGTCGTCACGGATGTAGCGCAGGAGCAGCGAGTTTTTTAGGGGCATTAAAGCCGCTTACCTTATCTTTGACTCCAGATAAATCAAAGCCATTTTATGCATTACGGCTATCTTAATGGCATTATTGCGCCCACAGATCAACTCACCATCGGTATAACCGACCTCAGTCTGCTTCGGGGCTACGGCCTGTTCGATTACTTTCTGACGTACAACAGTCGCCCCTTTCAATGGGATTGGTATTGGGAGCGGTTTCAGAATTCGGCAATCCGGATGCATTTACCGCTACCGCTCGGTAAAGAGGAGACCTACGCCATACTGATGGATTTGATTGAGCGAAATGGCGGGGCTGACGTTGCGTTTCGATTCGTGATGACCGGTGGCTACTCCGCCGATAGTATTACCATTGAACGGCCCAACCTGCTCATTCTAACCGAGTCCATTCACCCCGTATCGCCCATCCAGTATGAGCAGGGAATTAAAGTAATCCTGGACGAATACGTCCGGGAAATGGCCGAAGTAAAAAGTACGGACTACAAACGGGTTATTTTACTGGCTCAGGCTATCCGTTCGGCGGGAGCTTCGGATGTAGTGTACCAAAAAGAGGGAGAAATCAGCGAGCTAAGCCGAAGTAATTTTTTCCTGGTTCAGGGCAATAGACTTATAACGCCTAACCGGCATATCCTGCACGGTATTACCCGCCGAACTATTCTTCAGTTAGCGCAAAATGACTTCCAGATTGAAGAGCGCCCTGTGCTACTTTCAGAACTTTATGATGCCAATGAGGCCTTTACAACCAGTTCGACAAAAAAGGTGCTGCCCATCGTGCAAATCGGAGATTTGACCATTGGAGACGGGCAGGTAGGGGAAACGTCAAGATTCCTGCTTCAGCAATTCAACGATCTTATTGAGACTTGGTAGCAACAAATCCGCGTAGCGACGGATTATTTCGGGCGTTATGCGTTGCTCCTGCCCAATTCGCCCCACACAGGGCAAACCGGTATAAGTCAGAATAAACGTTTCGGTCGTTTCGACAGAGGCCCCATTGAATACGATTCCCAATAGGGGAATGTTTCGCGTTCTACAGGCATCAACTGACAGCAGCGTATGGTTTATACTCCCCAAGTAGTTCTGTGATACCAGCACGACGGGTAAACCCAGTTCCTTGATCAGATCAATGTTCAGTTGGTGGTTGTTAAGTGGCACCATCAGGCCACCCGCCAGTTCTATAACCAGCGCATTATTCGTTTTGGGTGCTTTGATCCTGTCCAGTTCGATCGTGACGTTATCGATTGCAGCCGCAGCATGTGGCGACAGAGGCTGTGTGAGTCGGTAAGCTTCCGGGTGAAATTTTGAAACGGGATTACTGATCAGCCTTTTTACGGCATCAGTATCCGAATCACCCAACCCACCCGATTGGATAGGCTTCCAGTAATCGGCCTGAAGGGCTTCCACCAATACGGCCGACACAACCGTTTTACCAATTTCAGTACCGATTCCGGCAACAATAATATGAGCGGGCATACAACTAGTTTGGTCAGGCACAAAAAAAAGCCCAGCTTGGTGGCCGGGCTTTGATTAGCGCAATTGTAAGTAAAACGCCATTAGAGTAATTTTAGTTTAGATGATGAAAAATAGTTAAATAGTTTTTCATTATAATCGCACCATTGATAGAACCATCATTTACAATGGCAAAATCCGCCGTTCTGCGCCCTTCGGGACGAATCATTTACGAAGTCACAACCCAGCATATCGGGTCGCTGGCCTCCCTGCGGCATCGTGAACCAACGATAATTTTCTTCTCGAACCTGCGAAAAGCCGTTGATGCTATAACGGCGGAGCTGGCCCTGAACAACTGGCCACCGCGGGTAAACTACACCGCCGTTTACCGGGGCGTTAAGGAACGGGCTTTTTACAGTTGCGATTTCAACGTAGCCGGAACGCGCATCTTTCGTATTAAAGTCACGCCAAGAACCCTGAATCCGGCGCTACCCCGGCTGGGAATCGACGAAAACCCAGCCGATACCGGGAAGCCCTGAAAAGAAAATCAGGTTTACAACTGAGATCAATAAGCTTTAAGGCTTAAATCTAGGCTTTTGATCTGATGAGTCAGGGCACCGGATGAAATATAGTCTACCCCCGTTTCGGCGTAGGCCCGAAGGTTTGTTTCATCAATTCCCCCCGACGCTTCAGTTGTAAACCGGCCGTTAACGAGTCGCACCATATCCCGGATACCATCGGGGGAGAAATTGTCCAGCAGGATTACATCTACCTGACCCACGCGTAATACTTCCTCTACTTCGACCCGGTTCCGGGTTTCTACCTCGATGCGTAGTGTCCGCCCGGTTTCTTTTAGGTACGAAACAGCCTTTGTGATGGCGGCTTCAATGCTTCCGGCGTAATCGACATGATTGTCTTTAATAAGAATCATGTCGTACAGACCAAAGCGATGGTTAACGGCTCCCCCTATTTTGGTAGCCATTTTCTCGCAAATGCGGAAATTGGGCGTCGTTTTACGCGTATCCAGTAACCTGGCGCGGGTGCCTTTCAGCAGGTTGACCAGCTCGCGGGTATGGGTAGCGATGCCGCTCATGCGTTGCATACAATTGAGCACCAGCCGCTCGGCGGTCAGGATATTGCGGGCGTTTCCACTTACCGTCAGCACAATGTCGCCGGGTTTGATAGATGCACCATCCTGTATCAGTACATCGACCACAAAGTCAGGATCCACTTCCGCAAAAATAGCCTGCGCCACTTCGACACCGGCCAGAATACCGGCTTCTTTCACCAACAACCTAGCGCGTTTTTGGGCATCGGCCGGAATGGTGGATAGGGATGTATGGTCGCCATCGCCAACATCTTCGGCCAGGGCTAACTGAATAAATTCGTGTAAGTTCATGCCCGCAAGTTAGTCGTTTCTCCTAAATCTGTTTCCAGCGTTATGTAGGTTTCGACTTTTCGGAAAATTAAGGGAGGCCTCTTTCTATTTTCGTTACGTAGGTTCCTTCATCTCTAAAAACACAAAACGCGATGCCTTCTCAACACTTACTGCTTTTCTGAACACAGAAATCAATAGCATAAGATAGGAGCTATCGGTTTTTAGCCGCTAAGCGTTTAATTCAAGCTCTGATTACCCAATGGCCAAACACGAGACTGCGTGAGTACTTTGTAAAGCATGGCAAAATTGATTCCGGCTAAGAAGGCCATGGGGATGCGTCGGTAAATTAGATCTGTTGAAATAAGTCGGTCGATTAACACCAGAGAAAATTGTTTATCTAACTCAACTTGAATGGGAATTTGAATCAGTACAGTCGATAGCAAGGTAATCAGGTAAAAAAGCAAGGCTACCCAGACCATCCATTGAGGGATAATAGGCGGGCGGAACCAAAGTAACAGGAGTAGGGGAATTAACAGCAGGAAAAAGAAAATGACAAAGAAGGGAATGATGAGGGCACTATCAATTTGATGAAATGCCGGAAACTCCTTGGGCCCTACTCTTCGCCAGGTACGATAAGCCACTAATGAATTAGTCATTCCTCCTCCAAATACGTAAAAGGCCAGAAAGATATACACGGAAAATACGATTGAGGAAAGGCGGTTTCTGAGGTTCATGAGCTAGTCATTTTATGGTGCAATCTCCTGTATGTAAAGGAAATTTAGCCGTTTTGATTACCCTGTCATAATTCCAAAGGTTGAACCTCATCTTCCATGACTCCCCAATCAGCATTGAGCGTTACATAATATAGTCACTGCCGAATTAACGATTGAACCGGTCAACAGTACGAGTGGCTGTAAACATAACCTACCCGATACTATTCAACTTATTCCCTATGGTGAGTAGCAGCTTAGTTGGTTGAGTAGATGCCCACTTAGCGATCAATAGGAGCCTGAATAGTAAAGCTTTACTCATGTACATAAAGCTGTTAAGCGGAGCCAGTGAATATATCTCTTTAAATCATTGGTCTGAAAACCAACTTATTGATCGGTCGAAGTAGGCGGTGGTTGCCCGCTGGTCCGTTGCTTTTACTTTATAATGAACTCCCGTCAGATAAAAGGCTGAACCATTACTATAAGTACCAACATATCGGGATGCCAGCATCCTTACTAAATCCCGTTGTTTTCAAAACCCCAACCTAGTATTCTTGCATTCTTCCAGAATTGGTGCGAAATTTGTTATCCGCTAAGGAGTTATATGAAGAAACCCCGTGCCATACAACGTTTTTCGAGCCTGATGCTGGCTACCCTGCTGCTGTTTACGGCCGTTTGGGGCTATGGAAACGTGACGCCGGTGAAACCGTTGGCAGCTCAGAAAGCTGCCATGGAACACGCTAAATCAGGTAAAACGGATAATTCGACAGAGGCTCAACTCAGCGCGGCTCAGTTTGAAGCGGTTGTGACCCCAGCCGTTCAGTTGGGCGATTCGGGACAGTCCGCGTTTTTATTACCAGCCCCCACGCTGATTATTTTACTGCTGTTGAGCGTCGCACTGCTCCGGCACTTTACGCTTCCCCATTTTTATTTCTCTTATTTCAGGCACGTATTCGGGCATCATATCGCCACGAATGCCCCCTGACGCGTAGTCAGGCTGGATCGTCCAGCCTGCGTTTGACCGTCCGTTCCTCTTCAGCGCCAGTCTGTTGAGCCTCTTTTCAGTTTATCCTATATTTTTCTAAAGCAGGCAACCGCCTGTTCTAACCAATGCAAAACAGAACCGGAATTCTTATTCTGACGGGAGTCATTACAGCCATCTGTATCTACTTCCTGTCGTTTACCTTCGTGTCGCGCAACATCAAAGCCGACGCGGAGGCTTACGCGACGACAAAAGATGGTCAGGTTGACCGCAATAAAAAACAGCATTACCTCGATTCTCTCTGGAAAGAGCCGGTCTATTTGGGCAGCACCTTGCAGGAAGTAAGTGAGCGCGAACTGGGTTTGGGGCTTGACCTTCAGGGTGGTATGCACGTCGTACTGGAAGTATCGCCGGTTGAAATCCTGCGCAGTCTTTCCGGTAACAACCGGGATCCCAAGTTCAATCAGGCATTGAAACAGGCACTGGACGATCAGAAAACAAGCACGACACCTTTCGTAAACCTGTTTGTCAGTGCCTTCAAAAAGGTTGCTCCTGATACCAAACTGGCTACTGTATTTGCTACCAGTGCCAACCGGAGCAAAATCAATTACCAGTCGACGGATACGGAGGTTCAAAAGTTACTAACCAACGAGGTGAACGACGCCACCACACGGGCCTTCCAGATCATTCAGGCGCGGGTCGACAAATTTGGGGTTGCTAACCCAAACATTCAGCGGTTACCCGGTTCGGGCCGGATCCAGATTGAATTACCAGGCGTTGATAACCCCGAACGTATCCGTCGCCTGCTGACTGGCGCGGCCAAACTGGAATTTACCGAAGTCTATCGCCTGAACGAACTGGCCCCGGCTATTGAAGGCATGGGAGCCTATCTGTTGCGCGAAGAAACCGCCCGCAAAGCCGCTTTGAAAACTACGGCTCCGACAGCAGGAACGGCTACCAAAGGAGCATCGAGCCTTGAGTCGCAATTGGCGCAGGGTGCCAAAAAAGATTCGACAGCCGCTGGAGATACAGCAGCCGCTGCTGCTCAGGGCACCGCGCTGACGCAATTATTTTTACCCGTTGGACAGGATCAACTGGGTGTTTACCTGAAAGATACGGCCCGTGCCAATGAGGTGCTGAATGCCCCCGAAGTGAAAGGTCTGTTCCCATCCGACGCGGTATTTGCCTGGGATCGGAAGACGTTTAAAGCAACGGATGGCAAAGAAATCCTGCCCCTGTATTTCATCAAGAAACCAGGTGGACGTTCTCCTCTGGAAGGCGACGTAATCACCGATGCTACCAGCGATTACGACGACCGGGGCCGTCCGGAAGTGACGATGAACATGAATGCCGAAGGTGCCCGGAAATGGCGCAATCTCACGGCTGCCAACGTAAACCGGCCCGTTGCTATTTTACTGGATAACCTGGTTTATACTGCCCCCAACGTACAGAACGAGATTCCTAACGGACGTTCGAGCATTTCGGGTAACTTCACCATTGAAGAAACCAAAGACTTAGCCAACGTTCTGAAAGCCGGTAAACTACCTGCCCCTACCAACATCGTAGAGGAAAGTATTGTGGGTGCTACACTGGGTTCCGAAGCCGTTAGTGCTGGTGTATTATCGTCTATCGTTGGTATTCTGCTGGTGCTTGCCTTCGTCGTGTTCTACTATAACCGGGCCGGTTTCATTGCCGATTTAGCGCTCGTAATTAACCTCTTTTTCCTGTTGGGTGTAATGGCCTCGCTGGGTGCCGTACTCACCATGCCGGGTATTGCCGGTATCGTACTCTCTATAGGTATGGCCGTGGATGCGAATGTACTTATTTTCGAACGGATTAAGGAGGAAATGGCCGAAGGCAAAGGCTTCAAGCAGGCTGTAGGTGATGGCTTCAAGAATGCGCTGTCATCTATTATCGACTCCAACGTGACCACCTTCCTGACGGGTATCGTTTTGTTTGCCTTCGGAACGGGCTTGATTCTGGGCTTCGCTACCACGCTGATTATTGGTATCCTGACCTCTTTGTTCGCGGCTATCTTTATCACCCGCCTGATTCTGGAATACTATATTCGGAACGGGAAGACCCTGTCTTTTTCCTCGAAGTGGGCAAAAAACCTGTTCGCCGATTCCAACTTCGATTTCGTATCCCGCCGGAAATTATACTACACCGTATCATCGGTTATCATCGCACTTGGTATTGTTTCGGCCATCTATAAAGGTTTCGGCTTAGGCGTCGATTTTAAGGGAGGTCGTTCATACGTTATTCGTTTTGAGAAAGCAGTTAGTACGGACGACGTTCGTAATTCGCTGGAGGGCGTTTTGGGGGCCTCACCGGAAGTAAAAACGTACGGTGGTACGGGTATTGGCTCTAATCAGGTGAAAGTAACAACGCCATACCTGATCGAGGACAACACGCAGGGGGCCGATAAACGGGCTGAATCAACGATTTATAAGGGCTTGAGTAGTATCAAAGGGAATCCAGCCCGGATTGAGAGTTCGCAGAAAGTAGGACCAACGATAGCGAATGATATTTTGACCTCTGCCATATGGTCCATTCTGCTGGCCGTGGCGGTCGTATTCGTTTACATTCTTATTCGTTTCAAACGGCTGGCATTCGGGTATGGCGCGGTAGTAGCCATGTTCCACGATGTTTTAATCATTCTGGCTATTTTCACCTTCTTCAACGGCATACTACCCTTCTCACTGGATGTAGACCAGGCTTTTGTGGGTGCGTTGCTTACGATTATGGGTTACTCCATGAACGATACCGTGGTTGTATTCGACCGGATTCGTGAATACCTGAATGAAAATAAAGGCAAAACCGAAAGCATTCCAACCATTATCAACAACGCGCTGAACAGTACGCTGAGCCGTACGGCCGTAACGGGTTTCTCCACGATTCTGGTACTGCTGGTACTGTTCATCTTCGGGGGTGAAACCATTCGTGGTTTCTCATTCGCAATGCTCATTGGTGTAATCGTAGGTACTTATTCTTCCCTGTTCGTCGCTACCCCGATTGTGGTTGATGCGCTCAGCCGTGATCAGGAAAAGGGCGAAAATATGAGTGATAAGCCTGCCCTAGCCGAGAAGAAAACGGGCTTCGATGCCGTTCCGGTAGACTTCACGAGTGCCGCACCCGCCACACCGGCTGAGTTCACGGCCAAAAAGGAAAAGAAAGACAAGAAGCCCCTAATTCGACCTTCGCAGTCGTAAGATTGATGAGTGAAAGAGCGAAATAGTGAGAGAGCGAAAAAAATGGTGAAAGACACCCGCTCTTTCACCATTTCGCTCTTTCACTATTTAATTTTCGTATATTTCGACCTGAATGCCCTATAATCTTTTTCTAAAGAACACTATCACCAAACTCTATTTTGCTGCATGGAATCTAAATTAAAAACTGTCAACACCAGTGTAATGCGGAAAAAGCCTCTGTCGGCTTACGCTGCAGACATGCAAAAAAGTGAACTAAAACGTGTTCTGACCCGATGGGGTCTTACCTCACTCGGTATTGGAGCCGTTATAGGGGGAGGCATTTTTGTACTGACAGGTATTGCCGCTAATGAATGGGCTGGGCCAGCGCTGGCCCTGGCATTTGTAATTGCCGGGATAGCCTGTACGTTTGCCGCCTTATGCTATGCCGAGTTTGCGTCTATTCTGCCGGTTGAAGGCTCGGCTTATGCTTATTCATATGGTACGGTAGGCGAGTTGTTTGCCTGGCTCATTGGTTGGAACCTGATTCTGGAATACATGATGGGGGCTACTACCGTAGCAGTAAGCTGGTCGGGTTATTTTGAGAAGTTTCTGCACCTGTTTCACATCGAACCACCCCTCTGGTTAATGAACGACCCCATCACTGCTCAGGAAAAGGCGGACGTTATGAGAGCTGCTGGCCAGATAGTACCTGAATTCAGTTTTGCCATTAACCTTCCTGCCTTCCTGATTGTGTGGGTAGTTACCTATATCCTGGTGAAGGGGATTAAAGAAGCAGCTAGTACGAACAATATAATCGTTATCGTTAAGGTAGCTACTGTTATTTTCGTTGTTATCGCCGGTTCTTTTTACATAGATGTGGCCAACTGGACTCCCTTCATCCCGGCTCCGGTAGTTGATAACACAGGGCAGACCCACTTCGGATTTGACGGTATTGTGACTGCTGCCGGTATCGTTTTCTTTGCTTATATCGGTTTCGATGCGGTTTCCACCCAGGCTGGCGAGGCTATTAACCCCAAGAAGGACGTCCCCTTCGCCATTATCGCATCGCTGATTATCTGTACGGTGCTGTATATTCTGGTTTCGCTGGTGCTAACCGGAATGGTTCCTTACAATAAACTTGACCTGAAAGCTCCCGTAGCGCAGGCCTTCGCCGATGTGGGCTTAACCTGGTCGGTGTACCTGATTACCATTGCTGCCATTGCCGGATTGACCTCGGTTATGCTGGTAATGATGCTGGGGCAGACCCGAATTTTCCTGGGTATGGCTAAAGATGGCTTACTGCCCCGCAATCTGTTTGCGTCCATTCACCCCAAGTTTAAGACACCCTGGAAGAGTACCATTTTTGTGGGAGCTATTGTTTCCGTAGTAGCCGCCGTTACGCCCATCGATAAAGTGTCGCAGCTAACCAGTTCCGGTACCCTCTTCGCGTTTGCCATGATTTGTGGAGCGGTATGGATACTGCGCGTTCGGGAACCCAATCTGGAGCGCCCGTACCGTACCCCTGCCCTGCCCGTAATTGCTACCCTTGGTATTGTAGCGAATTTGTACTTGATGTGGAACCTGCGGGTAGACACAAAGATTACGTTTGTCGTTTGGGGCATCGTGGGTTTAATTGTTTATTTTCTTTACAGCCGCAAACACAGTAACCTGAACAACCCCCAGGAATAACCTGTTTTTCCGCATATAACTCTATTCACCGCCCTTAACAAGTTGTTGGGGGCGGTTTTGTATTTGCAGGTAAATCCAGGCAGAATACATCAACCGCATTTGTTGCATGGAAGAACGATAAAAATTCACCTGTGTGATGTTAGTCACAAAACAAAGGCATCTCCTACCCTACTTTTGTTGCGTAATGAGTATTCATGAATTAATTGGTTACGCTTCGGCAGTAGTCGTGGGGTTAGTTATCGGGTTGGCCGGGGGCGGAGGTTCCATATTGACCGTCCCGATCTTCGTTTACGTGTTCAGCGTGCCAACCATGCTGGCTACTACCTACTCCCTGTTTGTGGTCGGGTCAACGTCGGCGATAGGGTCCATTAATCATATCTGGAAAAAACGGGTAGACTTGCGGGTAACGATGGCCTTTGCCGCTCCTTCATTCCTGTCGGTTTATCTGACCCGTCGTTTTTTGGTCCCGGCCCTCCCCGACCCTTTGTTTCAGTTCAATACGTTTACGCTATCGAAGAGCGACGCCATTTTATACTTTTTCGCCTTCGTTATGGTTGTGGCCGCACGCGCCATGATTCGCAATGACCGACCGGAGCAGGGTGAAGCGGCTGATGGGCATCCCCGTTATGTAAGCCTGGCTCTCGATGGGCTGGCAGTGGGTCTATTGACAGGTACCATCGGGGCGGGGGGTGGGTTTATCATCGTACCCATGCTAGTGTTGCTGGCTGGGCTACCCATTCACCGGGCCATAGCCACATCAGTACTGATTATTGCGGTAAATTCATTCGTCGGTTTTCTGGGCGACATTCACCACACGGCTATGGACTGGAATTTTCTTTTGCCCTTTACTGGTTTATCCATTGGTGGCATTTTTATTGGCATGTACCTAGCCCGCTTTATAGCCTCTGACAAATTGAAAAAAGGCTTCGGCTGGTTTGTACTGACGGTAGCCGGTTACATAATTTTTCAGGAATTGTCCCACGGACATTAGTTCGTCCTTAACAATATGGGTTCATACCCAATCAATTACTATGCTAATCGAACAGATTTATACAGGTTGCCTGGCACAGGGAGCCTACTACATTGAGAGTAACGGCGAAGCCGCTATCATTGACCCGCTGCGCGAAACGGCCCCTTATATACAGAAGGCGGAGCGGTCGGGGGCAAAAATAAAGTACGTGTTTGAAACCCACTTTCACGCCGATTTTGTATCGGGTCATTTGGATCTGGCCAAGGAAACGGGCGCAACCATCGTGTATGGTCCGCAAGCGAACACAGCCTATCCGGTCCATCATGCTACCGACGGCGAGCAGTTTACGGTTGGTGCTATCACCATAAAGGTGCTGCATACGCCCGGTCATACATTTGAATCGACCACGTATTTACTGATTGACGAGGCCGGGAAAGACCATGCTATTTTTACGGGCGATACCCTGTTTATTGGCGATGTTGGTCGACCGGATTTAGCCATAAAAGGAAAGCTGACCGAACGCGACCTGGCGGGAATGCTATATGACAGCCTGCAAACCAAAATTATGCCCCTGGCTGATGATGTTATCGTTTATCCGGCTCATGGCGCGGGTTCGGCCTGTGGCAAGAATATGAGCAAGGAAACGACTGATACGCT
The DNA here is from genome assembly GCA_038236215.1 of Cytophagales bacterium. Lineage (GTDB taxonomy): Bacteria > Bacteroidota > Bacteroidia > Cytophagales > Spirosomataceae > Spirosoma. The sequence continues at coordinate 55,993 of JBBSTD010000003.1, forward strand.
GGGGAACCAGAAACGGTTCAATTATGCCTTACAGGCTAAGTCGAAGGATGATTTTGTCGATAAAGTGCTCAGTGGCCTGACTACTGCCCCCGCTTATTTTGCGGAGAATGCCCGGCTCAACAAAGAAGGGTACGAATCCATAGGCCAGGTGATGCAACGGGGCAGTCACGCGCTCTCGCCCGAGGCTTTCGAAGCTGCGGTGAATGAAATGGGTGCTCTGGTACTGGACGTTCGGGAAGCCGCCGATTTTGCGAAAGGATTCATTCCAAATGCCATCAACATTGGCCTGAGCGGACAGTTTGCTCCCTGGGTAGGCGCGCTCATCCCCGATTTGAAACAGCCAATTGCCCTCGTAACCCCCGAAGGGCAGGAAAGTGAAACCGTTCTGCGACTGGCCCGGGTTGGGTATGATGCTTGTATAGGCTTTTTGCAGGGAGGCATGAGTGCCTGGAAACAGGCAGGAAAGGAAATCGATACGGTTACCTCTGTTTCGGCCGATGAGTTTGCCCGGCAGTACCGGCAAAACCCGGCAACAGCCGTTGTGGACGTTCGAAAGCCCGACGAGTTTACGAGTGGCTACGTAGCTAATGCCGAAAATTTCCCTTTAGATAATCTCAATGATTACATGGCAGAATTATCCCACACCGAACCGCTTTATGTTCACTGTGCCGGTGGTTATCGCTCCATGATAGCCAACTCGATACTTAAAGCACGGGGTTTCGACAATGTCGTGAATGTAGAGGGCGGCATTGCTGCCATCCAAAAAACGGGGATACCCATCCATACAAACCAATCGGTAAACCACTAATTTCGTCTATTGTGCTCGATTTTATTTCACAGCCCTGGCCCTGGTACGTGGCCGGTACGCTTATTGGTCTCATTGTACCCACGTTGCTTATTCTGGGCAACAAAGCTTTTGGCATTTCCTCTTCGCTACGACATATCTGCGCGGCCTGCATGCCCGCTAAACTTCCGTTTTTCAGTTACGACTGGCGCAAAGAAACCTGGAACCTGTGGTTTGTGGGTGGCATCGTTGTTGGTGGGTATATTGGCGGCTCGCTGTTGAAAAACCCGGCAGCCATGACAATTGCTCCCAACACATTGACCAGTTTACAAGCGCTGGGTATTCATGATTTTACCAGCGGCTTGATGCCCACAGATATTTTCAACTGGGGGAATTTGTTCACCGCCAAAGGGCTGGTCTTCTTCATTCTGGGCGGATTTCTGGTCGGTTTCGGCACCCGGTACGCGGGGGGCTGCACATCAGGACACGCTATTATGGGATTATCAAATCTGCAATGGCCTTCGCTCGTAGCCACGGTAAGCTTTATGGTCGGCGGTTTCGCCATGACCCATCTGGGAATGCCTTATCTCATGCGCTGGGTGGGTCTTTAATCTGGGACGGTTAGTCCTATTTCCCAACATTTTTCTTTCAAACAACATGATTTCTATAAGCACAGTAGAGGAAAAAACAGCTCCTGTAGTAACGCGCGCCAAAGCAGCCAACTGGAAATTTGGTCTGGTGGGCGTTTTCTTCGGTATCGTATTCGTAAAAGCAGAAGTAATTTCCTGGTTTCGAATCCAGGAAATGTTCCGGCTCGATTCATTCCACATGTACGGCGTTATTGGTACAGCCGTAGTGATCGGCATAATTTCCGTTTTCCTCCTCAAACGCCTGAACATCAAAACCCTACAGGGTGACCCTATTACGATTGCACCGAAGCAATTCAGCAAGGGGCAGATTTATGGAGGATTAATGTTTGGGTTTGGGTGGGCCATTACGGGCGCCTGCCCGGGGCCGTTGTTCGCTCAGATTGGCGCAGGTTACTCCGTAGTTATCGTGTCCTTACTGAGTGCCATTGCTGGTACGTGGGTATACGGGGCTGTGCGGAAATTCCTGCCGCATTGAGGTCATGTATGCCTCGTTGCCAGCGATTTAGCCCGATTATTCCGTAAGCAGGCGATTTAAATCGCCTGCTTACGGAACAGGGAAATGAGCCTATCTACTTGTCCTAACCTTATTATTCAGTTCCATAATTTACTTACTGATACCAGGCGAAAGCCTCTCTTTTTCAAATCGCCTGCTTCTCACTACTTCTTCTCCGGCATCAGTACCAGCCGGATGTAGTTCGGGCCAAAATACTGGTTGGCGGCTTCTTTCGTGCTTTCTACCGTCACTTTAGCCAGTTGTGTATCTTCCTGTAGTACTTCATCGGGTGCGTCGCCGTTGTAGTACTGGTTCTGGAGATAGCCGAGCCAGAACTGGTTGTCCTTCAATTGAAGTTCCGTTTCTCGGCGGGTCTCGGCTTTGAATTTGGCGATGTCGGCGGGTAAGGCTCCTTTTTGTTTGAGGTCGCTAATTAACTCTTGCGTTTTGGCAATCAGTTTATCTACATTTTCGGGGGCACAGCCAAAGTTGATGCGAAAGGTGTAGCGAGGCACCGGATATTTGGCATAAGCCCCATTGGCACTCACCCCATATACGCCACTTTCCTCTTCCCGAAGCTTCTCAATTAACTTAATTTCCAGCACTTCGCCCAGCGCGTCCAATTGCATCGTCGTTTCCGGCGACCAGGTAATGTCGCCACTGTAAATCAGTTGCACAGACGCTTTGGGGTCCAGCCCTTTATAAACCGTTTTGCTGACTTCTCCCTTCGGTGCCCGGATACCCAGGTCCTTAAATTTCTCCTTCGTATCCGTGGCAGGCAAACCACCAAGATACTTTTCGACCAGTGGCTTCAACGTTTTTTCCTCAATATTACCTACAAAGAAAAAGGTAAAATCACCCGCGTTGGCGAAGCGTTCCTGATAGATTTGTAGAGCGCGGTCGAGGTCGACGTTATCCAGGTCGGCGGGTTTCAGCGGTTGCCGACGCGGGTTGTTACTGCCCAGGGTTACCGTTACGGTATCCTGAAACACCTGCTGGGGCGTGGGTGTATTGATGCGATTTTGCAGGGCACTCCGCTGATTGGACAGAAAGCCTTTTATTACGTCGGCATCTTTCCGGGGCTGGGTAAAGTAGCTGTAGATGAGCTGCATGGCTGTTTCCAATTCCTTCGGAGCAGTACTGCCGCCAATTCCCTCATTCAATTCCCCAACAAACGGATACACACTAACCTGTTTTCCCGACAGGAATTTACCGAGTTGAATCTGGTTGTAGGCCCCCGTCCCACCCATGGCCGCCAGCGTACTCGCAAACCGGGCCGATGGGAAGTCCTTCAGGTCATACAGTGAAGAACCACCGAAGCTGCTCGCCGAAAACAAAATCTGGTCGTTCTTAAAGTCGGTGGGTTTTATCACTACCCGAACACCATTTTTGAGCGTCCATTCCGTCACACCGATGTCCTTTATTTTTTTCTCCTCCACCACGGGCGAGCCAGTTGGCTGCTTAACCAGTAATGGGCTATCAAGGGTTTTGTCTTCGTAGGCAGTCAATCCTTTTCCCGCATCGTTTACGTAGCTCAAAATCTGGGCTTCCGTAGGCAACTTGTCTTTGTCCTTATCGGGGGCGAGAACAATCACAGCCCGGTTGTCATTATGAATGAACAGGTCAACGAGGGAGTTTATTTCAGGCAATTTGATACCATCCTGCTCCCGCTTCAGGAAATCGTAATAGAATTCGATGCTGGTGTATGGCTCTTTATCGGTGAAGTTCTGGACGTATTCGTTGACAAAATTAACCGATCGGGTTTTGTTCCGTTCGCTGTACGCCTGCTCAACGCCAGTCATGAAATCCTGCTTGGCGCGGGCTAGTTCAGTGGGGGTAAAACCAAACTGTTTGACGCGGGCATTCTCATCCAGTACCGCCTTTATGGCCCGCTCTACGTTACCCTCTTTCGCGATGGCAATAGACGTAAACGCGTCCAGATTACCCAGAAAATCGCTGTAATTGCTATAGCCCCCCAGAAATGGCGGGTCGGCCTGCTGGGTGAGTTCCTGAATTCGGTTGCCCAACATGGTATTGAATAGGCCCCGCTTGATGCTTTCGCGTAGGTCGTTCAGGGTTTTCTCTTTTATTTCGGGCCGTTTGTAAATTACCTGCACCACCGTATTAGGCTGTTCGGGATCGGTTACGATAAGGACTTTGGTATCCTTATGCGGGGGAATTTCATATTCCGTCCGGGGCTTGGGCATCTTTACAGCCGGAATCCGGCCAAAATTTTCCCGTATAATTCCCTCTACCTCGTTGATGTCGAAATCGCCCACAGCAATTACCGCCATCAGGTCAGGGCGGTACCAGTCTTTATAGAATTGCTCCAGTGTGGCCGGTTTAAACGTTGTCAATACCTGTTCCGTACCGATAGGCAATCGTTTGGCATACTGCGAATCGTTGAGTAGGGCCGGAAAGTACTTATCACGCATCCGCTGACCAGCTCCACGACCCAGTCGACGCTCTTCCAGCACAACACCCCGTTCTTTGTCAATCTCCGCCGGGTCGAGCGTTGCGTTGTGCGCCCAGTCTTCCAGAATCTGAAAAGCTCCTTTAAATACGTTAGCTGAATCGGTCGGGACGGGTAGTTGATAAACCGTTTCGTCAAAGCCGGTGTAGGCGTTCAGATCGGCGCCAAACCGCACACCCGCCGATTGCAGAAAATTGATTAGTTCATTTTTGGGGAAATTCTTCGTGCCATTGAACTCCATGTGCTCCATGAAGTGCGCCAGCCCCTGCTGATTGTCGTTTTCCAGCACGGACCCCGCCCGAATAACCAGACGCAGTTCAGCCCGATTTTTCGGCTCAGCGTTTTTGCGGATATAATAGGTCAGTCCATTGCTCAGTACGCCGACTTTCACGGCCGGGTCGAGCGGAATAGGCGCGTTGAGGTTGATGGCAGCGGATACTTTCGACGATGCCGGACGGGGCGCAATCTTACCGGCTGATTTTGTTTTGGGCGCGGGTTGCGCCACTACCAGTGCTGTACTCAGTAATAGACTTATAAATAAAGGAAAACGTACCATTTAGTCGCCTGCGGGTTTTGTTCAACGGGTTGAAATCTGGAACAATAACGCCACAATGCACTGAATCGTTTAGCCATTGCCGGAGTTAGCGATTTGACCCTGAAAACGATTAGCGCAACCCGTTTCCTACTGTTTCCACACCAATAGTATAGCAATGATGACCGATGCCATAACCGAGAACCAGCAGATGGCTACCACCCAGGGCATGGGAATTTCCCACATGGGCGCGTGGAGCAAAACCATTTCGTTATCTGCCGCCACTTCCCCGTAAAAATTACGGGTGCAGAAATCGTCCCAATCGTCATAGTCGACAAAGCGGGCCAGCGTGTCCAGAAAATCCGGGGAAGGAACAGCCGACGTATGCCAGAAGTTTTGTAGTGAGTTCACATCTACCCGCTGATGCGTATAGCGAAAAACAAGGTTGCTCAGGTGAGCAAAATCACGCGTTCGCCAGTGGGACGATTGCTCCCAGTGCAACACCCGTTCTATCTGCTGTTTGAGATCACTGGTATGACGAACCATACCTTAATAATAGGCTTTTTTTCCGTAACGCCACCTCTCCTACACCACCGTTACCAACTGAACAGCCTTCATATCCTCCTTCGGCGCGTCGCAGGTGGAGCAGGCGTAATCCGTCGGCAGTTGCCCAAATGGTGTACCCGCCGAAACGCCCTGCCGCTCATCGCCGTACTGCTCATCGTAGACCGTAAAACAGTGCGGGCACTGGTACACGAACGGGGTATCTGCGAGAGTAGATTCTGCTTTTTCTACCTCCTGACGCACCGGTTCCTGCCCTTCCTGTATGCGCCCGGCGTTAAATTTCCGGCACAGGCGATGGAGTTGATTAGGCAGGTGTAGCTTGAACAATCCTTTCTCAAACAGCCGATAAGTCCGGCTATTGGGGTTAAAATTTTCGGTGAAATAGATGTCGTACACACTAAACAAAGACAGTTGTCCAAGTTGTAGCAACGGGCGTTTTCGAATCAGCACCGAGCCGAATACCGAATCGTCAGACCGCTCCGATTTTGGTCGTGTCTGAATGCCAAAACACAGGCCAAACGTTCGGGTGTCGTTTTTTGCGAAAAAGCGGATAATGTAGTTTTTCAGATTAGCACCGTCTTCGTTCTGGTCTTCCGTCTGCCAGGCCAGTTCGTTGGCCGCGTGGCGTACGTTTATATTATGTTTGCCCAGCACATACGACCAGGCCGCCCGGTCTTTCTCTTCGATACCTTTAATAATGAGTGACTTCCAGGTTGTCACGCACAACTCACCGATACGGGTTTTCAGACACAGCGCGCACACATCCAGCAGGAAAGCAACCGAGAACTGCTCATCCCGACGGTAAAGTCCCAGCCACGACCGCTGCCCATACCGATTGAATCCTTCGTAGTAGGGTAGCGAAAATTCGGGCAGGTCAATTTCCTTTAGGGCCGGTTGCGTAATGAAGGATTGACCAGTCAGTACGGCTTTATAAACCTCCTCTTCCGTCTGGTGACCCCCATCCAGCATGGCTTCCTCAACGGCTTTGGCCAGTCGCCCGACGTCATTGGTATAAATTAATTCGGGCCATCGGAACAGGGTATTTGTTCGCTTCGGCCGGACGTATAAGTACCAAAAATGAGGCTCGGGAGAAGTGATAAAATTCAGGTTTCCGGTGAAAAAGGGCGTGAAACTCTGGTTAAAATCAGACAGGTTTACTTTCAGGCGGGGGCCGTAATCAAACTGGTCAAGGATGGTGTGGTATTCACTTTCGCGCAACCACGCCCCCGCCCGAAACACGTCTTCTCCACAGTACGAGCTAATCACATTGGGGTAGGATTCGGTATTGACCTCATACGGCATTGGCTGCTGTTTGAGGTCTTTTTCCAGAAAGCGCATATCCTCGTAATGGACTGTCATCAATAATTGCTGCCTCGCGCCAAAGCGTACAGTCCGAACGTGGGCCTTGTGCGCCATCGTCAGGATGGTTTGCAGGGCACCGGGTGCCACAATGCCACCGGGTAAGTTGACTTTTACAGTATAGTAATCGCGCACGAGGGTAAAGAATGAAAGAGCGAAAGAGTCAAAGAGTGAATTAGACGGATTACTATTCTTCGGAGTATTCGCTCTTTCGCTCTTTCATTCTTTCACTCATTGAAACAAGAATATTCCGCACTTCCGGCCTACATGAGCCGCAGCCGGTTCCGGCACCCGTTTGCTGACACAGTTGTTGAAAATCGGTACAACCGGCCTGAATAGCCCGCTCCAGATTCCCCTGCCCCACACTATTGCAGGAGCAAACCAGTTTGCCCGCCACGGGGTCCACTTTTTTGCTGGCCCGCAGAAGTTGCAATCGCTTGTCGGATAGTTCGAGACCGCTGGCAATGAGTTCGCGAAACTCAGCGAACTCGTTTTTATCACCGACCAGAACGGCTCCAACCAGTTTATCGCCCTTCACGATGCACTTTTTGTAATAACGCTTCGCTTTGTCGATGAAAATGATTTCCTCGTACTCACTACTTCCCGCGCCTGTTGGTACTTCGGTCATGCCCATACTGCACAGGTGCAGACCCTCCATTTTCAGAATACTGATAGCCAGACTACCCCGGTAAGGTTCTGCCATATCGCCCGCAATAAACCGGGCAGCCGTTTCGGCCTGTTGCTCTGCCGCCAGCGTAATGCCCCACATCTGACCGTTCCACTGCGCTACTTCGCCAGCGGCAAAAATGGCGGGGTCAGAGGTTTGCAGGTAGTCGTTGACCACCACGCCCCGATTGCAGGTTAGCCCAGCTTCGCGGGCGAGTTCGATGTTCGGTACGGTGCCAATGGCAATAACCACCGCCTGACAGGCAATCTGTTTCCCAGAGTTTAGTCGAACCCCTTCAACGCGGTCCGTTCCTACATAAGTCTGAACCTCTTCGTTGAAATAGATATCAACGCCCCGGTCAATCAGTTCCAGATACAGTAACTCGCTGGCCATCGGGTCGAGTTGACGTTCCAGGAATCGGCCCGCCCGTTGAATAACCGTTACCCGAACGCCAATCTGCCGCAGGGAAGCAGCCAGTTCCAGCCCCAACAACCCCCCACCCACAATAACAGCGGCCGGTTCAGCGATATGGGGTCCGGTAGCCGTACCCGGATTCAGAAATGGCAGGAGGGAGTCGGCATCCAGCCGGGAACGCATATTAAAAATGCCGGGTAATGGCGGTATACTTTTAGGCATAAACGCCCGGCTACCCGTACCGAGTAGAATTTTATCGTAGCTGTGCTCTACGCCTTCGGTATCCGTTACAACCTTCGCTTTCCGGTCGATGTGAGCGATACCTACGCCTTTATGAACAATGATGCGGGCTTCGTCAAACTGGTCTTCGCGCAGTTTGACGAGTTGTTCCCACGATTGCGCCCCGCTGATGTAGTCGGGTAGCAGAACGCGGTTGTAAAACGGGAAAATCTCCTTCGAGAAAACGTGCAGTTCATCTTCCACAGGCCAGGTGGTCCGGCCAGAACGAAGTGCCCGATAGGCATTGATAAAACCCAGCCCGGCCGACCCCGCTCCGATGATGATAATTTTCTCAACCGGCTTTTTGTACGGCGTAACCTCCACCGCCGAAAACTTAAAATCCGGCTCTTTCGAGCGCGGGTCAACCAGCGAATTGGTCAGGTTATTGGCCCGGTTCAGGTTGGCGTTCAGCGCATCGCCAGACCGCTGTTTGCCCCAGTGCATTGGCAAAAAACACAGACCGGGCCTAACATCCGCCGTCAGTTGCGCTTTCACGCGTACTTCCCCCCGGCGGCCCTGCACCGTTACCAGTTGCCCATCCTTGATGTCCCGGTCGCGGGCATCGGCTGGGTTGATTTGCAGAAAGGGTTGCGGACTATGCTGATTAAGTTTAGCTACCCGCCCGGTTTTGGTCATGGTGTGCCACTGGTCGCGGATACGGCCGGTGGTCAGCACCAGCGGAAAATCGGCATCGGTCGGCTCAGATGTATTCTCATCGGGCACCGCATGGATTTTAGCCCGGCCATTGGCAGTGTAAAATGTATGGTCGGTAAATAATCGGGGCGTACCCGCATTCCCTGATTCACGTTTCTTTTCGTTCCTAGCATCTGCCGGGAAAGGCCACTGCACCGTACGCCTTTTCTTCAACAGGTCGTAATTCACGCCGGTTATATCGACGTTTGTACCAGCCGTCAGTTGGGTATATTCATCGTACACCTCCGATGGACTGGTGTAGTTGAATGAATCACCAAACCCCATTTTCTGCGCAAAACGCCAGATAATTTCGGCGTCGGGCAGGGCTTCGCCGGGGGCATCGATGATTTTGGGCAGGTGAGCGATCCGACGTTCGGCATTGGTCATCGTCCCTTCTTTTTCGAGCCATGCCGCAGCGGGCAGCACCACATCGGCAAACTGCACGGTATCGGCCCGACTCGATACGTCCTGTACCACCACGAAACGGGCGTTTTTCAGAGACTTTTCGACGGCGTTAACATCCGGCATACTCACCAGCGGATTGGTATTGATAATCCAGATGGCTTTCAGCGAACCGGCTTCCAGTGCCTCAAACATTTCGGTAGCGGTCAGGCCGGGCTTATCGGCAATCTTGACCGGCGTGTTCCAGAACGCTTCCACTTCGGCGCGGTGGGCCGCGTTGGTTACGTCGCGGTGGGCAGGCAGGATGTTGGCCAGCCCCCCCGTTTCGCGGCCACCCATCGCGTTGGGTTGCCCCGTCAGTGAAAACGGACCGTTGCCGGGTGTACCAATCCGCCCCGTAATCAGGTGCAGGTTAATGAGCGACAGGTTCTTATTGACACCAATAGCGGACTGATTCAACCCCATCGTCCAGAGTGATAGAAACCCTTTCGTTGTCCCAATCCACTCAGCCGCCTGCCGGATGCTTTTCGCCGGAATACCGCACAGGTCGGCGGCTTCATCGATAGTACGCAGCATCACCTGCTCCCGATAGGCCGTGAAGCCGTCGACGTGGTTCTTGATAAAATTAAGATCAATGGCGCCGTTTTCAATCAGTAAGCGGCCAATGGCATTATTGAACACAATATCGGTGCCGGGGCGGATGGGCAGGTGTAAATCCGACGAACGGGCGGTGTCCGTCTTACGGGGGTCGACGGTAATGATTTTGACGTGTGGGTTGGCCGCTTTGTGAGCTTCTATCCGGCGCCAGAGAACAGGGTGGCACCAGGCGGGGTTGGCACCCTGCACCAGAAAAACGTCGGCTTCCTCAATATCGTCGTAACAAACCGGCACCGAATCCTCACCTAATGACAACTTATATCCCACCACCGCCGACGACATGCACAGGCGGGAGTTAGTATCGATGTTGTTTGAGCCAATAAATCCCTTAATGAGCTTATTGACCAGATAATACTCTTCCGTCAGGCACTGCCCCGATACGTAGAACGCAACGGAATCGGGGCCGTATTTCTGGATAAGCGTCATAAAAACTGCCGCCGTTCGTTCCAATGCCGCATCCCAGCTAACCCGTTGTAGTGGCATGTTTCGGTTGAGCCGCATCTGCGGATACAACAGCCGGTCCGACCGGTCCATGACGGTGTAATGCAGATTCATCCCCTTCGAGCACAGCAGTCCCCGGTTAGAGGGGTGTTCCTTATCGCCCTCGACGGTCAGCCGCCCGTGCTGCTCCCGTTTGACCACGATTCCGCAGCCAACACCACAATAACAACAGGTAGTTTGATGAGCCATTCCTTTTTGAATGATGAATGATGAATTGTTTCTATTTGAGAAGTCGATCATTCATAATTCATAATTGATTTAAGCTGTCTGCAATGCTGGTTCGGGGGCTTCGATAGAGATGGTTTTGCTGAAATTGACCAGGAATAGCAGCACACCCACTACGGCAACCACACCGCCGATGTAAAGGAATGCCTGTCCGTAACTGATGTTCTGTGATTTGAACAGGAAGCCCATCAGCATACCGCCCACGTTGCCCCCCGCCCCTACTACACCCGAAATAACACCAACGGCTTTGGGGTTCACGAAGGGTACAATGGCATACGTGCTGCCATTCGACATTTTCAGAAACAGGGCAAAAGTCAGCATGGACGCAATGGCCAGCGGTAAACTACCTGCCTGAGCAAACAGCATGATACCCATGCCTTCCATCAGCAACAGGCCCGCCAGCAACACCCCTTTACCCCGCATACCATATTTATTGCCTACTTTATCGGCCACGATGCCACCGAGGGCGCGGGCAAAAATATTCATGAACCCAAACAGCATGGCCCAGAAACCGGCTTCGGTCTGTTCCATCTTGAAATTGTCGAAGAAGTACAAAGCAGCCACGCCATCGAAGGTAATTTCCATCCCGAAGCAGCAGGCATACGCCAGCGCCAAAGCCCACACGCGCATGTCGGAGCAGGTTTTCCAGAAGCTGATTTGCTCGCTTTTTTCCACTGTCCGGTCAAGCTCGTCGAAATTACCCTGTGGCGTGTCGGTGGTGTACCGGTAGTAAAGACCCGCCATAATGAGCATCATCACACCCGGTACAATCATGGCTAACCGCCACGCTTCAGGTTTCGTGTAACCAAAGCCTACAATCATCGCCATGATGAGGGGCATCGCCAACTGCGTAATGCCGCCACCCAGATTACCCCAGCCACCCGTCAGGGCATTGACCGTACCTTTGATTTTTGGCGCGAACATCATTGAGGTATGATACTGCGTGATAACGAACGATGCACCGATAGTACCAATGGCCAGGCGAAACAACAGAAATGAGGTATAATCGTGCGCCAGGCCCACCAGCATAACGGGCAATGAGCCTATTATGAGCAAAGCGGTGTACGTTTTGCGGGGTCCCCAAGTATCGCAGAGTTTGCCCACCAGTAGTCGGGCGAAAATAGTGGCCGATACGGCCGCGATGATAATGTTACCGATTTGGGGTTTGGTCAGGCCCAGGTTGGCCCGAACGGCAGGCATCAGGGGGGCCAGTCCGAACCAGCCGAAGAAACAGACAAAAAAGGCAATCCAGGTCAGTTGAAACGTTCGCATCTGAACGCCTTTGATACTGAAAACATTGATCGATTCGAGTGGCTTATTCGCTAAGTTCATGGTTTCGTAGATTTTTTAGGTTGTTCAAAAAATAGGCTTCTTACTTTTTGGGGGCGTTGGAGGAGAAAAAATCGGGGCGAATATTAATCATCAGATAGGCCCAGGTACCTACCTTATCTTTCTGATTCATCGTGCCCTGTTTGGTGTATTCAAGGGTATTCGTGCCGCTCATGATGGCGTAACCGCCTTCTACCGTTGTGAATTTATTGAGGGAATAAGTCGCTGTCAGATCGTACTCCATACCTAATTTGGCGGCCAGCGGGGTAGCCGTAGCAGCATCGGGCAATTTGTTGTACACGGTATTGGCCAGCGCGAAGTAGTGCGCGTCGAAACTGGTTGTCAATCGCTTACCCGTGTATTTCACTTTCAGATACCCATCTTTCAGTCCGCCCGAGGGGGAGCCGGTACCGGCGTAGAAATAGTCCATCAAACCCCAGAATTTGTGGGGAGTACCGTATAACGGATCAAATCGGCTGGTTTGACCGGCACTGATGGTGGCATCGTTGGTACCCGACAGCACCTCGTATCCCGGCCCGAAACTTAGTTGGCCACGCTGAATCATCAGGTTAGCCCCGTAGTGATACGCTTTTTTGATTTGTAGGCCATCCCGGTTCCGGCCACTCTGCCCGTAGGCAAATGCCTGCCACGCAATCGGCAGGCGGGTAGTAACCAAACCCGTCAGATTAGCCCCGTAGGTAATGCGGGAATTAGTACCCGTCACGTCGTAACGGCGGCCATATACGTAACCGTTGGTAGCGGACCCAATGGAATCTGCCCGGTACTTTTGAAAGTTGTCGTTGAAGAAAAGTGCCGAGAATTTCGTCTTGTTGAACTTGTGCGCCAGATAAATCATGTTGAACGATTTGAACTGCTGGTTCTGCCCATTAGTACTCACGGCACTGGCCAGTACGGGTGCCCCGCCTTTGGTGGCAGTCGGGATAAATCCGGCTGGAATGGCCAGCGTTACACTTTTTGAGGATAAGGTTGAGGTAGGTGCATTACCCGGTGTATAAAACGTACCGCTTACGCCAAATGCGTCCGTATTCTGGTTAAAGCCGGTACCCAGGTCCAGCTGCCAGCCTTTGTGCTGCGCTTTCAGTAATGCTGCATCAAACCGGCGGGCCTGCTGTAGCCAGTCCAAGTTACCAATCAGGCGGGAATCGTCGTATACCATTTCCTGCCGACCAATTTTCAGCGACAGGTAGTCGATTGGCGCGAATTTCATGGTCGTATCGGCGCGGTTGATGAGTGCCACATCGGCCCAGGCTTCGTGAACCATGAGCTTGTTGCCGTCGGCGTTGGATATGGTAGACGCATCCTGCCCCCACACCCGAATATCCTGAATGGCCATGCCAAACGTAACCCGGTCCCATTTGTAGCCGAACGTCAGGCGTGTCCGCTGCGAGGTAAAAGCCGCCGTCGGGCTGCCCGTTACGGGTAGATTACCGACACCCTTTCTGATTTCGGTGCGGGTGCGTAACTGACCGATTAATGAAAACTGCGCGTTGCTTTGTGAGCGTAAGCCCACCATGAATGCACACAAAAGAGACAATCGTATGTAGTATGATTTCATCGTGATAAAGACAAGAAAGTGAACAAAAGCAGCCCGTTTCTCCGTACCGTCCCCTACCCACGCGAGCGGGGTAAAAGTCAGTCTGTTAATGGATAAATGAGCCGTTGTTGGGCGACAGGAAACGAGTAGTCAGAGCGACTGGAATGCCCAACGGATAGAGAAGCAGATTTGCTTTACGTGTTTTTTTTCATTTTCTTTGAATCGTTTGTGTTTTTCGCATAAACAAACCCTGATTTAGCCGATCCACCAGGTGCCCCCACACCGGATCGGCTTTTTTGTTGTTCAAGGTTGGCAAAAGCACTTATCCACCAACCATAAACGTGTCACCAGCCTGCGGCCACCTGCTGCATGCAGGTAGCTATGTAGGACGGATGCAGCGTAACGACCTCACCTACAATGAGCACAGCGGGTGCCCCCACACCCTGCTCTGCCAGTAACTGCGGCATATTCCAGACCTGCCCAATAATACACTGCTCATCGGGCCGCGTCCCGTTCTGTACAACTGCCATGGGTAAATGGCCGCGTCCGGCCTGGCAGTACAGGGCACATAATTCACTTACTTTACTTAAGCCCATCAGGACCACGATGGTAGCGTTCGATTGAACGGCCAGTTTGAAATCGTCCGATAGTTCACCGTTTCGGGTGGTACCGGTAATGACCCAGAAACTTTCGCTGACGCCCCGGCTGGTAACCGGAATCCCCTGCGATGCCAGTACCGCAATACAACTCGACACGCCCGACACTACGTCGCAGGCAATCCCATATTGGCCGACGTACTCCTTTTCTTCGTAGCCCCGTCCGAATACGTAGGGGTCTCCCCCCTTGAGCCGAACCACGTGCCCATGCTCCTGCGCCAGCCGGACGATAAGTTGGTTGATTTCGTCCTGCGAGAAGGATACCCGTCCCGCCCGTTTGCCCACGTACATCTTCACGGCACGTTCGGGCGCAAATTCCAGTAAGGTACTATTGGCAAGGTCATCGTATAAAACGACGTCGGCTTGCTCAAGCGCCCTGACCCCTTTTAAGGTGATCAATTCACCGTCGCCGGGACCCGCCCCCACGAGTGTTAGCTTTGGTTTCATCTGACTTTTCTTTTAGTGCTTATAGTAGTATAGTACTATTTTAGAAAAACATCACTATTCGTCTTTGTTGGTTCAAAAGTAGAGATGAAATTTGCAAAAACAAGTCTTATTCGAAAAAATATCTTTCTAAATAAACCTATAACGGAATAATAATCTAGGAAATCCAGAAAACACCGCTTACTTTTGACTTGTTCTTTTCGGGGGAAACAGAACAACTTTATTAAATTAGTACAATAATAAATCAGGGTTTTCACAATTTTATAGTTACTTACAACTATGAACACAAGCAAAAAAAGCAATGTCGTTGTGATAGGCGATGGCATGGTTGGCTACAAGTTCTGCGAAAAACTTATTGCCAAAGACAAAAACAGAGGTCGATTCTCCCTGACGGTTTTTGGCGAAGAGCCCCGGGTTGCTTACGACCGCGTTCATCTGAGTGCCTATTTCGACGGTAAAACGGTCGAAGACCTGACGATGGCCCCCATTGACTGGTACGTCGATAATGGCATTCAGCTCTACCTCTCCGACCCTGTTGTGGATATAGACCGGGAACGCAAACACATCCGGTCTCACCACGGCATTGTGGTTCCGTATGATTACCTGATTCTGGCTACGGGGTCCGGTGCCTTTGTTCCACCCCTGGCCGGTGTGGAGAAAGATGGCGTATTTGTTTACCGAACCATCGAAGACCTTGACCTGATACAGTCTCACGCACGTAAATCCAGAAAGGGAGCCGTACTGGGGGGCGGTCTGTTGGGTCTGGAAGCGGCCAAAGCCCTGCTCGACCTGGGGCTGGAAGAAGCCCACGTGGTGGAGTTTGCCCCCCGCCTGATGCCCCGGCAACTGGATGATGCCGGTTCGGGCGTATTGCAGCGGCAACTCGAAGCCCTGGGCTTACACATTCACCTCTCCAAAAGCACCCAGGAAATTACCGGCGACGATACCATAACGGGTATGTACTTTAACGATGGCTCCCACCTGGAAGTGGACATGCTGGTGATTTCTGCCGGTATCCGTCCCCGCGACGAACTGGCCAAATTATCCGGTCTGGAAACGCACCCGCGTGGCGGTATTGTAGTGGATAACTTCCTGCAAACCTCCGATCCGGCCATTTTCGCCATTGGCGAATGCGCCGTTGCTCACCACATGATTTATGGGCTGGTGGCACCCGGATACGAGATGGCCGAGGTAGCAGCCGCCCGGTTGATGGGCGACGAAAAAGAGTTTAAGCCGTACGATATGTCGACCAAGCTGAAACTGATTGGTACCGACGTAGGCTCATTTGGCGATGCTTTCGCCAGCGAACCCGCCTGCCGTACCATTGTGTACGAAAACCGGGCGAAGGGCATTTACAAGCGCATCAACGTATCGGCAGACGGCAAAGAGCTTTTGGGGGGAATTCTGGTGGGCGATGCCGAGCAGTACAATATGCTGCTTCAGACGTGTAAGAATAAAACCATCCTGCCACCCGACGCCGAAGCCCTGATTCTGGGCAACCGAGGGGGTGAGGAAGCCGGTGACGGGGTTATGAGCCTGCCCGACGATGCGCTAATCTGCTCCTGCGAAGCCATTACAAAAGCCATGCTCTGCCACGAAATTGGCGAGAATGGTAACGACACCATCGACCTGCTCAAGAAAGCCACTAAAGCCTGCACAGGTTGCGGAGGCTGTACACCCATGGTGAAAGACATCATTCAGGGAGTGCAAAAAGCAAAAGGCGTGTACGTTCGGAATATTCTTTGCGAACACTTCGATTATACGCGGCAGGAATTATTCGACCTGGTGAAGATCAACGGCTTGAAAACCTACACCTCCGTCCTGAATACCTTCGGAAAAGGGGATGGTTGTGAAGTCTGTAAACCAGCCACCGCGTCTATTCTGGCAAGTTTGTGGAACGAGAATATCCTGGCGAAAGACCGGGCACCCATTCAGGACTCCAACGACCGTTTTCTGGCGAACATCCAGCGGGGTGGTACGTATTCGGTGATGCCCCGCGTGGCGGGTGGCGAAATCTCGCCCGAAAAACTGATCGTACTGGGGCAGGTGGCGCAGAAATACGGCCTCTATACCAAAATTACGGGCGGGCAGCGCATCGACCTGTTCGGTGCCCACGTCGGCGATTTACCCAAAATTTGGGAAGAGTTGATTGTGGCTGGTTTCGAGAGTGGTCATGCTTACGGCAAATCCCTACGGACGGTAAAAAGTTGCGTGGGTACTACCTGGTGCCGGTACGGAGTTCAGGACTCCGTTACGTTTGCCATCGAACTGGAAAACCGGTACAAAGGACTACGGTCGCCCCACAAGCTCAAATCCGGCGTGTCGGGTTGCACGCGGGAGTGCGCCGAAGCGCAAAGTAAAGATTTTGGCATTATCGCTACCGACAAAGGCTGGAACATTTACGTATGTGGCAATGGGGGCATCAAGCCGCAACACGCTCAACTGCTGGCTTCCGACGTTGACAAAGAAGCAGCCGTTAGGTTACTGGACCGGTTCCTGATGTTCTACGTAAAAACGGCCGATCCCCTCGCCCGCACGGCTACCTGGCTCAATAAAATGGAAGGCGGCATGACCTACCTGAAAGCCGTTGTTCTGGATGATGTGCTGGGTATTGGGGCTGAACTGGAGCGCGAAATGCAACTCATCGTAGACACCTACGCCTGCGAGTGGAAAGAGGTAGTCGAAAACCCCGAACTCCGCAAGCGGTTTACCCACTTCGTAAACGCGCCGGAAGTGAAAGACCCTACCGTGCAGTTTGAACCCCTGCGCGACCAGGTACAAGCCAAAGAGTGGGCGTAAATGCCGTCTGTCATCCTCTGTAAACTAGTCACATCGGGTATCGGGTAGTATGACCTGATACCCCAAAACTTGCTGAATCCATGAAAGCTATAGCAATAGATAAAGACAACTATCCCTGGCAGGCAGCCTGCAAGGTCAACAGTATTCCTGAAGATGGTGGTGCCTGCGTATTGCTCGATGGGCAGCAGATTGCTATCTTCAATTTTACCCGCCGGGGCGAGTGGTACGCCACCGCCAATGAATGCCCGCACCGCCAGCAAATGGCCCTTTCGCGGGGCATGATTGGTAGCCTGGGCGATGAACCGAAAGTGGCCTGCCCGTTTCACAAGAAGACTTTCTCCCTAAAAACCGGGGAGTGCCTGAACGATGATGGCTACCAGATTGCCACATTTCCCATTAAAGTAGAAGACGGACTCGTGTATATTGGTATTTGAACATGTGTACAATTTTGGGTTTACAGTTTCTGATACGCAATAAACTATGGACCAACTTAGTAGCGAACACCCCGCGCAGCCAGAAGCCGTAAACCAGGCACCGGAAGTTGATCCGTTCAGGAATCAGCTCGATCAGCAGGTAGCCAATCGACTGACCCGGTTCTACGTTATCGCGCTCACGGTGCTGGCGGTACTGTCGATAAGCGGGCTTCTGTTCATCCGGCAAACGCTCCGTACGCACTATGACGATGGGCGGGTTGTCAACGTAGCCGGGATACAGCGGATGCTCAGTCAGCGTTTGACCAAACTAGCCTTACTACGAACTCAGGAATTAACCACGGCTGACACTGTTCCGTTTGACTCACTATTGAGTACCTGGGCACTGAATCATAGTCAGTTACGAAACGGAATGCTGCGGATGGAGAAAGACTACACCGTTCGGAAAAGTCCTCAGCTAGAGCGCATGTTTGCCCGAATTGAGCCATCATTTCAGTCGATGTACCGAAGTTTTGGCCAGATAAATAACCCAAATACAACGCCAGCCGGGCAGAAAACGGCTCTTACGGTCATTCTTCGGGACGAAGTGTCTTTTCTCAAACAGATGAACGACATAGTTTTTCAGTTCGATACCGAAAGTTTTGGACGCGTAAAACGACTGGAGCGCATTGAATGGGTTCTGGCCATCGCTACTATTCTGACCCTGCTTGTTGAAGGTCTTTTCGTCTTCCGACCCGTTGTCAAGTACACGAAAAAAGTTGTCAATCGACTGGCGAAGTCCGAAACATCCTTGCAGTTGGCCAATAACCGGCTTGAAATTACGAATCGGGAAGTACGGGAGGTCAACGAAAATCTTGTCTTTACGAACCGTAAACTGATTGAAACGCGCGAGGAACTGGTCCGAACAACGGAAGAAAAGTACCAGCTAAAACTATCCGAAGAAACCATCCGGTCGGCCGCACTGCTGGAAGGGCAGGAAGAGGAACGACGGCGCTTTGCCCGCGAACTGCACGACGGCATTGGCCAAATGCTGACCGGGGTAAAACTACACGCCGAAAAGCTGAAATCATCCGTAGCGTTAGATAACGATAAGCAGCGGCTGCGATTTGCGGAACTCTGCGATTTGATTACCGACATTATCCAAACCACGCGGCAGGTTTCCTACAATCTGATGCCCTCTACCCTGAGTGATTTTGGGCTAGGACCCACACTGCAACTGCTGGCTCAGCAAATGGGGCGTTCGTCGGGAATCAATGTACTCTTTACCGGAACCCGCGACGGAAACAGACTAAATCCGGCCATGGAAATTGGTTTGTACCGCATCGCGCAGGAAGCCCTGCATAATGCGGTAAAATATGCGGCTGCTCAAACAATATGTGTCAATTTGTTGCAGGATAGCCATAAATTAGTACTTTCAGTTGAAGACGACGGGAAAGGGTTTGCCCTGAAAACGGATCGCCAGAAGGAAAACCCCGTACTGATTGTCAATGGTCTTGATAACATGCGAACAAGGTCCAAGCTGCTCAAGGGCGATTTTATCATTAAGTCCAGGCCTCAGAAAGGAACCCTTGTTCAGGTAAGCATTAATCTATCAGCCAGCACGTACTAGCTATGTCGATACAAATTCTAATTGCCGATGATCATTCTGTGGTCAGAAAGGGGGTTCGGGCTTTATTGGAAGATGAAGTTGATATGCAGATCGTAGGCGAAGCCTCGGATGGCGACGAAGTGCTTGCGTTTCTCTCCGAAACGATACCCGATGTACTGTTGCTGGACATTACCATGCCCCGGATGTCGGGAATTGAGGCTTTGAAAGTTATTTCCCGGCAGTATCCTACGATACGAACGCTGATGTTCAGTATGCACAACAACCCGGAATATATCCTGAAAGCCGTTCAGCACGGAGCCGCCGGGTATCTGTTGAAAGACAGCAGTCACGAAGAAGTTTTACGGGCTGTTCGCACCGTGTTCAGCGGGGATTTGTACTACCCGCCTAATGCGTCGTCGGTCATTATTCAGCAACTGGTATTTCCCAATAACGTCCAGCGGAAGGAAGAAAAATCAGCTTCTGATAAGAAGCCCTCCATCTGGAGTAAAATCACGTCCCGCGAAGCCCAGATTCTAACCTGCCTGATTGATGGTATGAGCAGTCCTGAAATTGCCGACCGCTTTGGCATCAGTCCCAATACGGTAGCCAACCAGCGGGCCAGTATTCTCCGGAAAGCGGGCGTAAAAACAACTGTTGACCTGATCAGACACGCACTGGAAGAGAAAAGGATAGAGAATTAGCGGCAGCTTACACTTTAATAATTACTTGTTTCCGATACATCCACCACAGAATTACAAACCAGATACCTACAAATGTCAGGGCACCGGCGAGTGAGGCATTTTTAGGATCGGCAAAAGGCGGAGCGATAAACGTACGGAAGAGGTATTGCTGCAACCCCACTTCGGTGCCATCCGGTTTGGTCACGTGAATCAGGTTCATCATGCGGGGAATCAGCCCCGACAAAAAGAAAACAGTAATGGCGTTAACCCCGAACGCCACCACCGGCAGTACGCCCTTCTTTCGATTTTTCACGTCAATCAGGAAATAGCACAAGGCTAGCCCAATCATGGCCAGCCCCCCGGCCAGCAACACGTACGAACTGGTCCAGAGGGCTTTGTTGATGGGAAAGAACCCTCCCCACACCAGTCCACTCAGGGTGGTTAAAATACCCGCCGTAAAAAGCCCTGCTGCCTTCTCCATTGGCAACCGATTACTGCGCAACCAGGCTCCGGTCAACATGCCCAATAGTCCGGTACCGATAGCGGGCAGCGTACTCAACAATCCTTCCGGGTCCCACACTTTGGCGGGTTTGTAGACGTGGGCCGGTGTCAGGATAATCCGGTCAAGCCAGGCCGCCAGATTACTTTCGGGTTCCATGTTGGCGTAACCCACCCCCGGCACAGGAATGGCCGTCAACAACAGGCAATAACCGACCAGTATCCCGATAAGCAGGTACAGTTGCTGGCGTGGGGTGGTTTTCAGAAATATAAGGGAACAAGCCAGATATACCAGGGCAATTCGCTGCAACACGCCCATAACCCGCACCGTATTGATGTCGAACTTCGAGAAGAAATTCAGGAAAAAGCCCAGCATAAACAAGGTAATACTCCGTTTCACAATCTTGCCAATCACGCCTTTTTGCGCGTCGTCAAACCGGCCCAAAGCAAACGTGATAGATACGCCCACAATGAACAGAAAAAACGGAAAGATCAGGTCGGTAGGCGTCCAGCCGTTCCAGGGCGCATGTTCCAGTGGTGCGTAAATATGCCCCCAGTCACCCGGATTATTGACCAGAATCATGGCCGCTACCGTCAGACCGCGAAAAAAATCGAGCGAAAGCAGACGACCCGTATCCACAGGCTTTAGTCCGGGTCTTAATTCAGCATTCTCCACGCGTGTTTCCATGAGAAATCGTCAACGTTGTTCGTTCAGAAATGTATCATCTGTTACTTCCTACCGTGTTGATAAGGCATACAATTGGTTAGCCGTATCAACTACCAAATGTACATGATTCGGCATAATACAGTGCGCCAACAAGTTATATCCTTTGGGAGCTACCTACGTTATTCTTTTGGCTACCACCGCTCTGACGTCAGCTAACCGAAGCTAGTCAGGACCATACTGACAGGCATCCAACGTCCGTTCAATACGGGCAACATGCCGCTTCTGTTCTCTGTATGTTTCGGCGGTTACGGTAGTGTGACTCTGCTCCTTTAGTAACGCCATAGCCTTGTTTCGCCCAGCGATCAACTCCTCCATAACCAAAACGAACAACGACCCTTTCAGCTGAAACATCACAAAAAAAAGCCCC
This sequence comes from Cytophagales bacterium, assembly GCA_038236215.1. GTDB lineage: Bacteria > Bacteroidota > Bacteroidia > Cytophagales > Spirosomataceae > Spirosoma. The sequence goes on from JBBSTD010000003.1 coordinate 77,760, forward strand.
AACGTATTGACGGTGGGGTGGGTTACGTATGCATTCAACCTTGAGCACAACTGGGGATAGATAAGACCGCTGAACCTGCTATTTTTTATAGAGAACTACTAATTGATGGCCAACATAACGCATGAATAAAACGGACTCAAGCCCTTGGATACCCTACACGAACACCCTTGCCAGTTTCTTTTCCAAATCCTTTTCCAGTTTCAGCAGGCCTTCGGCATTGGGCAGATACGTTAGTGCCCGGTGATGTCGTAAATCGAACGGAATATCGGCTACCGACTGCGTGATGGGAATAACCAGTTTGCCCAGCGTATGCGCCACACCCGTTTCATAAAACACATTAGGGTTGCGGTCGGTGAAATCGGTGATGACCGCCTTCGACGTAAAAATCAAATCGAACACATCCTGAATCAGGATACTGTTATCCCAGATATCATCGGCCCGTTTGCAGTCGATGCCGAGCGTGGCACACACGTTTCGGATAGCGGTGTAGGTAGCGGAGAATTTCCCCTCAAAAGGCATCATTACCGACAGCTGTTTTGACTGCACCGGTTTGTCGGGAATACGAAACACATCGGGGGCAAACGTAATGACCTGCTCCGGCGGATTTGCCTGAACGGTCGATACGAACGCCGATGCTACCGGCATAACCTGTTTCATTCCTACTTTTCGTCCCTCCACGTACCGCTCAATTTCGGCCAGATTGATTGTTCCGTCGGCAATGAGTTTCGAAAGTACCTGCAAGCTATTTCCGTCGTAATCGTCGTCGCGAAAATCCAGGCTACGCAGCAGGCGCGGGTGGTCTTCAATCAGGTCGACGTTATCCGTCAGGTAAGCCACCCGAAACCAGTCGGCTTTGGTAAAATGTGCCCTGACAAATTCATGTAATGAGAACAGCCGGGCCGTTCGTTGTTTTATTTCCTTAGTCATAACGCCGTTGCATGGCAACCTTTATAATACAACTATAATATAAAATACAAGTATAGCATTTTTATATATTATAAAGCAACAGTATCACACTCTTCAGTCTGTTTTATTCATATTAAGGTTGTTCAAAGGGCAGACTGGAGTCTATGGTGCCATCTATCGGTACTTCTCACTGCGATAAGAATGGGGCCACCTGGCTATTTCGGGAATTATTAACCAGTCAGGTCCGAACTGACAGGTATCTAGGAAGTGGTCGACCCGGGCAAAATATCGTTTGTGTTCTGCGTAACGTTGATCGGCACCTCCGCCGTGTTCCCCGATTCGGTGCAAAGCCAGTCGCTTTTCTTCCTGTAATCGGTCAAACACTTCTTTCGGAATGGCCCCCTTCAAATTGAACGTCACAAAAAAAAAAGCCCTGATGGGTTGCCAATGCGGCAGGTTGCGATAATACTCCGTAATGAGCATGAAGGTGCCACAGACTTCAGTCTATTTTTTGTATAATGCAATTATAACAGACTGAAGTCTGTGGTATCGTACTTTGCCAGAACGCTCTAACTTTTATGCTAACTAACAGGAACAGACTGAAATCTGTGGTACCTTAAAACCGCCAGCGTACGAAGGCTTCGTACTCGGACAGGCCGAGTTTATTGTACAGTTCGGTAATGTTGCGGTTGCGGTCTTGGACGCGTTGCCAGAACTAGCGGGAGTCGGTACCCTGATATATCCGGTCCGTCAAATTAAAGCCATCGTCACCCGTTTAGCCACCCTCGTCGATGTGCTGCTGGAAATTGCGTGACGATGTAACGGTGCTCTTCGAGCCAAAAGATTGGACTAATTAAATCGGTAATGGTAGATTTGACTGGTCACTAACCTATCATGACGTTAGATTATACAACAGAAAAATAAAACTGTAACTTCCTAAAAATGAGTCGACTTTTGAATCTATTTCGACTGCCCCATTTGACACTATCTTTAGCCTAATCTAACTGTGAGAGCTGCTTCATAGTCTGTTAAATATGCCCCGCTAGAGTGAAACCCATACTATGAGAATTTACCTAAGATTCTGCATAACTACTAAAGTTACCACCGTGATCCCTTACCTTTTGTCCTCTATTCCTATTAACCCGCACAAGGAATATAAGTAATGTATAAACAAAAGTGTAATTACGCTAGCTATATTCTTTTCGTGTCAAATCACTTATTTCATTCCTTAAACACATCTCCAATGAAGCCCAGTCTCATCACCTGGATTAGCATATGTGCGCTATCTCTATTATTTACTGCCTGTCAAGACCATCGCATACCCTCAATGGATACCCCCAGGTTTCGCATCAGTAAAATGACTGTACAGGGGGGCAACCAAGAAAATTCAACAACTACCTATACTTATAATATTAAAGGGCAACTGGCCCGTATTTATAAAGCATATACGCAGCGAGCCAAGGGGAGCAACTTGGATAGCCACTATAATAGTCTCCTGACATATAACGATCAGGGACAATTAGTTAGTTTCGAGCAACAGCCTGATTACTCGGCACCGGGCACCGTAAACCCGTCCCGCTACACGTACGAGTATGACGATAAAAGGAACGTTGTTGCTATAAAATACACATTGTATTCGTCGCCTAGTGTTATCAATACGAATGCTTCGCAAACAATCCGTGTAGTCTACGCGAGTAATTCTCGATTCCCCAGTAGAATAACATTTTTTAATGATGTTTTCGGGGAAGAATATACTTATGAATACACTTACGCCGGTGGTAACGTAGTAGCAATAAAAAAATCGTCTGCTCAGACGACACTAAGTGATTTTAACTATACCCGGACTTACCAGTTTGACAACAAGCCTAATCCCTTTTATGGTCTCTACTCTGGAATTCCGGAGCCAGATCTATTCAATTCGGCAAAACGGAACACGTTTTATGAAAATAATATCTTAAATCAGAATAATACAACCCAGCCAGGCTATACTTATGAGTATGATTCCTATGGTAACTTGATAAAATCAACGGGTACTTACACCGCAACGTATGAGTATGAGCAGTACTAGCCATACGTCCCTTTCCAGACTACAATCTAGCTCGTTTTCACTACTCCTGAGGGGCGGTTGATCTTAGAATAGTCTCTCAACATAAGTGTATTTACAAAACGACTATCCAAAAAAGTATAACGCCCGGCTCTCTTATACGAGCGGCCGGGCGTTATACTTTTGCCAGAAATTACTTTAGAACCGCCAGCGCACGAAGGCCTCCATGGCTTCGTACTCGGCCAGTCCCAGGCGGTTGTACAGTTCGGCGGTGTCCCGGTTGCGGTCTTCGGCGCGCTGCCAGAACTCGCGGGAGTCAGTACCCTGATACACCACACCATCTTTCTGCGACTGGTGTTTGAAGATACCCAGTCGCTTTTTCATCACCTGGTCGGGTGACATGGGTACGGCCATTTCAATTTCGTGAATGTCCCACTCAGCCCAGGCTCCGCGGTACAGCCATACCCAGCAATCTTTCATGAAGTTTTTGTGCTTCAGTCGACGCACGGCTTCCAGCACGGCATCCAGACACACTTTGTGGGTACCGTGTGGGTCGGCAAGGTCACCAGCAGCATAGATTTGATGGGGCTTTACCTCTTCAATCAGTGCCATGGTGATTTTAACATCTTCCTCGCTCAATGGCTTTTTCGCGACCGTACCTGTTTCATAAAAAGGCATGTTCATGAAGTGCGCCCGGTCAACCGGTATGCCGACAAAGCGGCAGGTCGATTTGGCTTCCCCCATGCGAATCAACCCCTTCACATAACGTACTTCGGCCGTGTCCATCTCGGTATCCCCTTTGTCGCGGAGTGATGCAGCCGCGTCCTGGAAAATTCGGGTGGCTTCGGGGCTTTTGATGTCAAATTTCGTATTGAAGTCTACCACATAGTCAGCAAAACGCAGAGCTTCATCATCAGCAACAGCAATATTGCCCGATGTCTGGTAGCCGATGTGTACCTCATGCTCCTGGTCAACAAGGCGCTGGAAGGTCCCCCCCATCGAAATAATATCATCGTCGGGATGGGGACTAAAAATCAGGCAGCGCTTATGGGCAGGCATCGCGCGTTCGGGCCGGTTAGTGTCATCGGCATCAGGCTTGCCGCCCGGCCAGCCGGTAATGGTATGCTGAAGTTGGTTGAATACGTCGATGTTGATATCGTAGGCCTGCCCGTATTGTGCCAGCAGGTCGCTCATCCCGTTGTCGTTGTAATCGCGGTCGGTAAGTTTCAGAATTGGCTTACTGAGCGTTAGGGACAGGTGCGTGACCGCCTTCTTCTTCATCCGATTGTCCCACACCACGGAATCCACCAGCCAGGGTGTTTTCATGCGGGTCAGTTCCGAAGCAGCCGCTTCGTCAATCACGAACAACGAGTTAAGGTGGGTTTGCAGATAGGAAGCCGGATTCAGTTCGGTTACCAATCCCTCTACGGCCCCCTTAATAACGGGCGCTTTACGCTCACCCCAGGCCAGCAACACAACCCGTCGGGCACCCAGAATGCTCGATACCCCCATCGTAATCGCTTTACGGGGTGTTTTGGGTAGTCCACCAAAGTCAACCGAAGCAGCCGCCCGCGTGGAGTTATCCAGCATCATCAGGCGGGTGTGCGAGTTAATGAGCGACCCCGGTTCGTTGAAACCAATGTGACCGTTACCGCCAATACCCAGCAACTGAAAATCAAGACCGCCAGCGGCTTCAATTTTGGCTTCGTACTTTTTGGTAAACTCACTCACCTTTTCCGGACGGAGCGTACCGTCGGGCACATGATAATTACCCTTTGGAATATCAACGTGATCGAACAGTTGTTCCCGCATAAACCGCCAGTAACTCTGCAATGAGTTAGGCTCCATCGGATAGTACTCGTCCAGGTTGAACGAAACAACATTGTGGAAACTCAGGCCCTCCTCGCGGTGCATCCGAATCAATTCGGCGTAAACCGTTTTGGGCGATGAGCCGGTAGCAAGCCCCAGAATACAGGGTTTACCTTCGCCTTGTCTCTGACGAATCAGACTGGCGATTTCCTGCGCTACTGCCCGGGAGGCATCTTTAGCGTCGGCGTAGATGTGCGTCGGAATTTTTTCGTACGTAATGGCCGACTGAATGGGGCCACCGGTAGGCATTTCGCCCGGTGGTATACCGTTCGTGTTTTCGAGTGCAGGAGACTCCGTTATCATGATGCGTTAGGCGGAGAAAAGATTTGACTGCCCAAAGGTCAGAAAAAATCGGGTAGTTTCCAGCGATTTACCCGTAGGGATGTGATATTTTTAAAATTTTTTATTAATTGGTATATACAAGGTTGTTTCCCGCCTATATCGTTCAGGAACGTATAAAAGTAGTTCACCAACCCGGGGAGTTATGTTTACCCACGCGCCATACTATCGGCTACTACGGCTGTTTCGAGTGAAGTTAATCCGTTGGCCTCCGTAATGATCCGGTGCGTTTTGGGATAATGGATAGCGGCTACCTGATCGCGGAACATGAGCCGGAGCAGTTCGCTGTAGATATGCTGTTTCTCGTCACCAAAGCCGAATTTCAACTCAATCTGCTGATAGGCCTCAAACGTTTTATGCCGTCCGCGCAGGGTGCGGTCTTTCCCGCCGATGTTAGCCGTTACGTTGAGTTGGGCACCCGGAAACAAATCCAACAGGGCGCGGGTCGTTTCCTCGTCTGCTACGCAGCGCATTACCATCCGGGTTGGCACCCATTCATACAACGTGATGTCGCCCCGCTCGAAGAGTAGCCGCATTTCCTGCCGGTCCATGCGCCCGGTCTGCGTGAAACCGTGGTAGAAATTAACCAGTTTTTTTCCGGTTGCTTCATCCCCGTATTCCACCGTGGCCTGTACCTGATCCTCAATATCATTTGAATTCGGGCGTTTTAAAATCTGCGAAGCAACAACTTTCCCTTCACCCAGCCAACCGGCAAACATATCGAAGAAGTGTACTGCGTGTTCGATAAAAATACCGCCCGATTTTTCCCGGTCCCAGAACCAGTGTTCGGGCGACAAGCCTTCATCACCAGCGTAATTCTCGAAGTAACCATGCAGGAACTCACCCAGTAAATTTTCATCAATCAGGTGTTTCACGCGGGCAAACATGGGGTTGTACCGCTGCATGAGGTTGGTTACCATCAGCAGGCCTTTTTGCTTTGCCAGTGCCAGCATCTCCTCACCCTGTTCAGGATTCATGGCCAGGGGCTTTTCGCAAATAACGTGCTTACCGGCATTCAGGGCCAGCATGGACTGTTCGTAATGCAGAAAAGGGGGGGTAGCAATGTAAACCAAATCGACATCAGGGTGATTGACCAATTCCTCCAGGCTACCCAACTGTTCCGCACCAAATCGTTTGGCTACGGCAATTGCTTCTTCGCGCTTTGAGCCAGCGATGGCAACCAACTTCGTGTGAGGAACCTGTAAAAACTGCTGAACGGCAAACAGGCCGAAGCCTCCCATACCGATAACACCGATACCAATTTCGCGTACATCTGCCGCGTCTGTATTTGTCATATTCTAGGTTGTATACAGCAAATCAACCATTTACAGGTAACTTATGTTGGAATAAAACTGTTTCTCCGGTAATTTAGCCATCCGCAGGCGTAGCCCCGTCTAACGACATAACCAGCAAGATTTTTTACCGATACTATGGCATCCTTTAAATTAACCATTAATAATCAGCCGCACACGGTGAGTGTTGAGCCCACAATGCCGCTGCTGTGGGCCATCCGCGACGTAGTCGGGCTGACCGGCACCAAGTTTGGCTGCGGCATTGCCCAATGCGGAGCCTGTACGGTACACCTGGATGGCAACCCCATCCGGTCCTGTAGTTTTCCGGTGTCGGCAGCGGCAGGTCATAAGATTACCACGATTGAAGGTATTTCCAAAAATGCCGACCACCCGGTACAAAAAGCCTGGGTTGAGCATCAGGTACCCCAGTGTGGCTATTGCCAGTCGGGGCAGATAATGTCGGCGGTGGCTTTGCTGAAGCAGACACCCAAACCAACCGATGCCGATATCGATACCGCCATGCAGGGGAACATCTGCCGGTGCGGTACCTATAATCGTGTTCGTGCTGCTATTCATACGGCTTCGGGCGAGATGGCCAGTCTTCCTAAATCAACTCCTAAAGTCGGTAAGCGATGAGCCAGAAACCAACCCAACCAAACGCATCCCGCCGGGAATTCATGAAGGCGGCCGGCCTGACCGGTGCAGTTTTCGCCCTCGGCTTTACCACCAATAACGTTCACGCCAGCCCGGTACTGAACCTAAGCGCTCTACCCGAATCGGTAGAGCTGACGCCCTATATCCTGATTGAGAAATCGGGCAAAATCACTATCATGAACCCCCGTCCCGAAATTGGGCAGGGCACATTTCAGTCTATTCCGGCCCTTATTGCCGAAGAACTGAACGTTTCACTCGACGAAGTAACCATCCGGCAAACCGGGGGCGAAACTAAGTTTGGGGGTATGTGGTCGCAGGCCGTAGGGGGTAGTGGCTCCGTTCGGGGCGGCTATCTGCCCATGCGTAAAGTAGGCGCATCGGCCCGCGAGATGCTCATCAAAGCCGCCAGCGACCAGTGGAACGTACCTGTTGCGGAGTGTACGGCCGAAAACGCAACCGTCATCCACAAATCATCCGGCAAAAAGCTTTCATACGGTGAACTGGCCGAAACAGCCGCAAAGTTACCGGTCCCCAAAGAACCCAAACTAAAAGACCCGGCACAGTTTACCATGCTGGGTAAGCCAATGCCCCGCCCCGATATACCACTCAAGGTGAGTGGTCAGGCAATGTTTGGCATTGACTCCAGGGTTCCGAATATGGTGTATGCCTCCATAGAACGCAGTCCGATTCTGGGGAGCAAACTGGTTCGTTTCGATGCGGCTAAGGCATTGAAAATAAAGGGTGTGAAGCAGGCAGTGAAGGTAGAGCGCGTAGTCGGCAAAAATCGCTACGAAGGCGTCGCTGTTATTGCCGACAATTACTGGGCCGCGTTACAGGGACGAAAAGCCCTCAACGTTACGTGGGACCATCAGGGTTATGAGACGTTCAACTCGGTCGATTTCGAAAAGCAGTTGCGCGACTTGGCCAAATCAGATGGCGTCATCGGGCACAATGTGGGCGACTTTGACAAGTCATTCGCCGATAATTCAAACCAGCTTGAGGCTTTATACGAAACGCCGATGCTGAGCCACTCCACGATGGAGCCAATGAATGCCCTGGCTCATTATCAGGGCGAAAAAGTAGAACTTTGGCTATCCACGCAGGGCGGAGATCTGGCTCGTAATGACGTAGCGAAGGTACTGGCCATTCCGGTTGATAACGTAACCGTAAACGTGCAGTTCATTGGTGGTGGCTTTGGTCGGCGGATTTCGCAGGACTATGCCAGCGAAGCAGCCATGCTCTCAAAAACGATTGGCAAACCCGTGAAGGTCATCTGGACGCGGGAAGATGATACGCAGCTCGGCCCCTTCCGACCCATGACGTTTTCGGCCATGCGGGGCGCTCTGTCGGCCGATGGTAAAGCGGTTGCCCTGCAACACAAAGTCATTGCTCCGTCTATCGACGCGACAATGAACGAGACCTACGATAAGACCAAGCCCGACGGCACCATGCTGGAGGGCACCAACGAGCAGAAATACGCCATTCCGAACCTGAACACCCGGTATGTTCACGCGGATATTCATATCCCGCTTACCTACTGGCGGTCGGTGACAAGTTCTACGCTGGCCTTTGCCCACGAATGCTTTCTGGACGAAATGGCGCACAAAGCGGGTCAGGACCCGATGGCGTTCCGGCTGGCGATGCTTCCGAACGGTTCCGATACCAAACGCGTACTGGAAAAACTGAAAGAGGTATCGGGCTGGGATAAGCCGCTTCCGGCTGGAAAAGGGCGTGGCGTAGCCCAGTGGGAATTCTTTGCCGGGCTGGCGGGTCAGGTGGTGGAAGTATCGAAGACGAAAGACGGCGGCATTTCCGTCGATAAGGTGTACTGCGTTATCGACCTCGGCACGGTGGTGAACCCCGATACGGTGAAGGCACAGGTGGAAGGTTCCGTAGCAATGGCCCTGACAGCCGCGCTAAAGGACGGCATTACGTTTGAAAATGGACAGGCCGTACAAGCCAACTTCGACAAGAACCGGATGTTGCGCATCAACGAGATGCCTGAAGTAGTTGTGCATATTCTAGCCGAAGGCGGGCCAACCATCAAAGGCGTTGGTGAGCCGGGTTTACCACCCTTGGCTCCAGCATTGGGTAATGCTGTTTTTGCTGCCACGGGCAAACGCATTCGTCGGCTGCCGTTCGATTTGGAAAAGGTATAGGCTGGTTTCGCGCATGAATATCGCAACCATTATTCTGGCCGCCGGTAGTTCCAGCCGTCTTGGAGAGCCTAAACAACTACTCACGAATAACGGAAAAACCCTGGTCCGACAAATAACCGAAACGGCCCTGTCTCTCCAGGCAGGGCCGGTTATTGTTGTACTGGGTGCCAATCAGGCGCGCATTCAGGCTGAATTGGCGAATCTACCGGTTCAGGTAGTTCAGAATCCAGACTGGCAGGAAGGCATGGCTTCGTCATTGCGGGCGGGCCTGAATAGTCTCCCCACCACTCTCATTGACAGCTTTCTGGTACTACTCACCGACCAGCCTTTTGTGACTTCTACCCTTTTGCAGGAACTCATTGATACCCGCCAGAAAACGGATCGGGGTATTGTGGCGTGTCAGTATGGGGAAGCCGATTTCCTGGGCGTACCAGCTCTGTTTGCCATTGGGTACCGGGCAGCGTTCATGAATTTATCGGGCGATGTGGGTGCCCGTAAGTTGATAAAATACTATGCCGATGACTGTGTAGCGGTGCCCTTCCCATTAGCCACCGTTGATTTGGATACGAAGCAGGATGTAGAAAACTGGCAATCCACCCGTTCCTCCTTACCTTTGTAGCAGAAATGGCCAGACTTTTAGCAATCGACTACGGTGCCAAGCGTACCGGTATTGCCGTTACCGACCCGTTACAGTTAATTGCGTCGGCGCTGGAAACGGTACCATCGCACGAAGTGCTGAAGTTCCTGAAAGCCTATATTATTCGGGAACCCGTCGACGCGTTTATCGTTGGATTGCCAAAGGGGCTGGATGGGTTGGATACGGACAACACGCCCAGGGTCAGGAAGTTTGTAACGCACCTGCAAAATGCCCTGCCCGATATTCCGGTTCACTGGCACGACGAGCGGTTCACGTCCGTTATGGCCCTTCAGGCAATGATCTCGTATGGCAGTACTAAAAAAGACCGTCGCCAGAAAGGGAACATCGATAAAATAAGCGCGGCCATTATTCTACAGTCATTTATGGAAAGTAAAAAATAGACTGGTTTAAGGTTTGATGTTTATGGTTTGTGGTTGGCTGACGCATGACATCAAGACCACTGATGCGTGGGCAAACTGTAAACCATAAACCGTAAACCATAAACCGTAAACTGGATTATGATTCTCCCAATTGTTGCTTATGGTGACCCGATTCTTCGGAAACGGGCTAAGATTATTGAACCGGGAACCCTCGATGTCAAAGCATTGAGCGAGACCATGTTCGAAACGATGTATGCCGCATCGGGTGTTGGGCTGGCAGCTCCGCAAATCGGGCAGAGCATCCGGCTGTTTGTAGTCGATGGCGAACCCCTGAATGAAGACGAAGCGGAAGAAGACATCGACAAAACCCTGATTGGATTCAAGAAGGTGTTCATTAACCCCGAAATCATCGAGGAAGCGGGCGATGACTGGGATTTTGAGGAAGGTTGCCTGAGCATTCCGGGCATCCGGGGCGAAGTGCGTCGGCCCGAAATCATTGTGATTCGGTACATGGATACCGACTGGAACGAGCGCGAAGAAGAATATGAGGGCATGGCAGCCCGCATCATCCAGCATGAATACGACCACCTCGACGGTAAACTGTTTACCGATTACCTGCCCACCCTCCGCCGAACCCTCATTAAGAAGAAACTGGCCGATATCACCAAAGGCAAGACCGACGCGGAGTATAAAATGAAGTTTCCTAAATTGTAGAGACCGATGCGCCGGTGCGACAATACCTTGCGTCTTACAGGCGCCAGCAAACGCCATCCGGAAATGAGACGCAAAGTATTGCGCCTTTACATAGAATCAGCTTCCCTAAGAAAATGAACATCACCCTCCTTCAGCCCGACCTGTACTGGCATGACCCCGTTGCGAATCGGGCCATGCTGGAGGAGCGCATTTTTAGCCTGCCCGAACCGACCGACTTAATTATACTGCCCGAAATGTTCACGACGGGCTTTACGATGGACGCGGCCGCCGTGGCCGAACCCATGAACCTGACTACGTTCCGGTGGCTGAAACAAATGGCCGCTCAAACCGGGGCCGTGGTGACGGGCAGTTACGTGGTGCATGAAAAGGACGGCCGGAATGCCGTACCACCGACGGGTAGGAAGTATTTCAACCGCCTTATCTGGATGCAACCCGACGGACAGTTCGACACGTACGACAAACGGCACCTGTTTCGGATGGCGGGCGAGGACACCGTTTATACCGCTGGGACGAGTCGGATTGTGAAGGTCTGGAAAGGGTGGCGTATTTGCCCGCTCGTCTGTTACGACCTCCGCTTCCCGGTCTGGAGCCGCAACACCCAGGCAACCTCCTCTTTCGATTACGATTTACTGCTTTACGTGGCCAATTGGCCAGCCGCCCGGCGCAATGCCTGGAATGTACTGCTACAGGCCCGCGCTATCGAGAATCTAAGCTACGTTATCGGCGTTAACCGGGTCGGCACAGACGGAAATGGGCACCCATACAGTGGCGATTCGGCCGTAATCGACTACAAAGGCGAGGTCCTTTTCCGCGAGTCCGATACAGAAATTGTTCACCAGCAAACGCTATCGCTGAATGAACTACAGACATTTCGGGCGAAGTTTCCGGCAAACCTGGATGCCGATAGTTTCACGATTAACCGTTAACCGTTCCGAACAGATCCAGCAGCTCGCGGGCACTGCCGAGGGTTGTGAATGACTTCCCCATCAGTTGCTCATCTTCTACCCGCTCATGCGCCCAGGTAACGGCGGATGGAATGTGGATAGCCCGCCCGCCAATATGCACTACCGGTAATATATCCGACTTCAATGAGTTGCCAATCATCAGAAAATCAGCGGGTTCTACACCATGCTTCTTCAACACCCGCAAATAAGCCTCTTCATTCTTCTCGCTGAGGATTTCAACGTATTTGAAGTGATGCACTAGTCCCGAACGGGCTATTTTACTCTCTTGGTCGAACAGGTCTCCTTTGGTCAAGAGCATCAAATCGAACTGGGCCGACAGGATTTCGAGAACCTCTTCAACTCCGTCCAGCACCTCTATCGGGAAGTCGAGTAACTGTCGTCCGGCATTGATGATTTGCTGAATCTCGGTACTTGTTATGGCACCGTTGGTTAGCTCGATGGCCGTTTCAATCATGGACAGAATAAAGCTCTTGGCCCCGTAGCCAAAATGCTGGAGATTACGAATCTGCGCGTCGTAGAATCGGTCTTCCAGAGTTTCCTGGTCAATATAGTGAGACAGAAGTTCGCATAATTTCTGCTTTACGTCAACGTAGTTTGGCTCGTTTACCCAGAGGGTATCGTCGGCATCAAAAGCGATTAGTTTCATAACTCTGTTAGATTTAGGATGAGGACAAAAATAACGCTTGATTCGGAAATCAGTGGCCCGGTGTTGTTTTACTTCATCAGTAACTCGTCGTATTTTGCGCAATTAGATTTGCGTCATATTCTTGAAATGGCCAATTTGCCGCCTATTCCTAACGCTTTTTTTTCCTTTTATTATTATGACTTTCACAGAGCAGGATCAGGATCAAATTCTGGTACAGGGCATACCACTTGACCAGATTGACCAGCAGATAAATCATTTCGTCCAAGGCTTCCCCTACCTCAACGTTATAAAAGCGGCTACCATTGGCGATGGCATTGTCCGGATTGAAGAAGGCCAGCTACCATCCTATATCCAGCGATTCGACTCAGCCGCCCATGAGCGCGATCTGGTAAAGTTCGTGCCTGCTTCGGGAGCGGCAACCCGTATGTTCAAGACCCTGTTTGCGGCATTGGATGGGAAGATGGATAAATCGGTCGATGAGGTATTCGACCGCCTGACCGACTTTGCCTTTTACGACGATTTGAAAAAGGCAATGGCTTCCAAAGGACAGGACATTGATAAAGCAGACCGCCAAACCGTGTTACGTTTCCTGCTCACTGAGGAAGGGCTTGATTACGGTAGCTTACCCAAAGGCCTCCTCAAGTTTCACCGGTATATTGACGGGCCCCGTACGCCGGTAGAAGAGCATTTAGTAGAAGGCGCGGCCTATGCCAATTCGGATGGTCTGGTGAAAATCCACTTCACTGTTTCGCCCGAACACCGGAGTCGTTTCGAACAGCTCATCAAAGAACAGAAAGCCGATTACGAAGCCTGGCTTGGGGTTACATTCGACATTAACTTCTCGGAACAGAAGAAAGCGACGGATACCATTTCGGTTAATATGGACAATTCACCCTTCCGCAATGCCGATGATTCGCTGCTGTTCCGGCCCGCTGGACATGGTGCATTGATTGAAAACCTGAATGACATCGACGCCGATATTGTGTTTATCAAAAATATCGACAACGTTGTTCCAGACGAAATTAAGGCGCCAACGGTTACCTACAAGAAAGTGCTGGCGGCTGTATTGCTCGACTCCCAACAGCGGATTGCCCGCTTGCAGGGACTTTTGACAGGCAGCGACGTAAGTGATGGCTATGTGGCCGAAGCTGATGAACTCTTCCGCCGTACCTTATTCACCCTGCCACCGGATGGGTTCGATAGCCTGTCGAAAGAAGAAAAGCTCGACTATTTCCGGCGTAAACTGGATCGCCCGGTGCGGGTTTGCGGTATGGTCAAAAATGTGGGCGAGCCGGGTGGCGGGCCTTTCTGGGCCAAGAATCAGGATGGCTCCGTATCCCTGCAAGTAGTTGAGTCGGCGCAGATAGACCTGGAAAGTCCAGCACAAAAGGCCATTTTCGATGAAGCGACACACTTCAATCCGGTCGATCTGGTTTGTGGCCTGAGAGACCATACCGGAAAGAAATATGATCTGCCTGCCTATCGCGATCCACAAACGGGTTTTATCACGGCTAAGTCGAAAGACGGGAAAGAGTTGAAGGCACAGGAGTTGCCCGGTTTGTGGAATGGGGCCATGGCCGATTGGAACACGATTTTTGTGGAAGTCCCCCTCATTACGTTCAACCCGGTGAAAACGGTGAACGATTTGCTCCGGAAAGAGCATCAGCCGGGGTAAGATTTTAGTTTTTGGTTTACGGTTGGTTGACGCACTAATAGATTGTGCGTCAGCCAACCGTAAACTGTAAACCAAAAACCCGGTTACGCCGTCATCCGATTCATCGGGACATCGGCTACTAAATCAGCTCCGTTGGCGCCAATTGGTATTTCTTTGGTATCCAGCAACCCTGGGTTCTGAAACGTCAGCAGGGTCGTATTTTCGTAAACGCCGAGATTGGCATCCCGAACCCGCTCCATGATGGGCCGTAGCGCACAGGCAACTTCGTCGGAACAATCGTCGCACTTAACGTAAAAGTTAAAGGAAACACAGGGGGTTGGAGCGATGGGGCCATCAATCACCCGAAGCACCTGCGCCAGGTTGACCCGGCCCGGATCCACCCGCAACAAATAACCCCCTCCTTTTCCCTTCTGGCTCTGCAAAATTCCGTGGTTACGTAATTCGAGCAGAATAGCCTCCAGGAATTTCTTTGGAATGTTTTCCTTCGCGGAGATATAGGAAATGAGTACAGGGCCTTTGCCGTATTCTTCAGTCAAAACCTTAAGGGCTTTGATGGCATACTTGGCTTTCTTGGATATCATGGTTACGGTGATTGATGGTTACAGACGTAGTGTACGGTCAAATTTATTGCCAAACAGTCATAAACTTCCTAAAAGTTCATAGACATAGTTGGGTATAAGACGTGTATACGGAGTAGAAGTAACAGGCGTTTATTTTATTTTTTACACCTTTCAGTTACAATTGACCCGTATAATAGCTTTTTCTACTCACCGTAACAATAAAAAAAGAGCCGGTGCAAAGCTCCGGCCCTTTCCTGCGACACCAATATAAAAAATTATCGTATAAACTATTTTTCGTAGTTCGTATTCTGCGGGTCGAAGTTAGTCCAGCCGGTAGTCCAGTTGGTTGTACCAAAGGCACCCCGATAATCCACTTTATCGAAGAAAGCATCGGCTACCTTACCCGTTTTAACCGCACCCGTTAGCAGTGGCGAACCCGTTTGTGGCAGGAAGTTTGGAGCCGTCAGGTTGAAGGTAGCGGAGTTGAGCAATAGAGTAGCTATCGCCGAGCTGGCAACAATCGTGTTAGCCCGGGCGGGATCATTGAAATAAGCCTGAGCCTGCGCATCCGTAATTTCGTCTTTGCCAATTACGGTAAGCGCTGTCGACTGGGTATTGGCAAGTACAATCCCCCGCAGATCCAGCTTATCAGCCAGTGCATTGGCGTACGTCGTATTGGCTTTACCATCTAAACGCAGCCCTTCAGGATAACCAGACAATAGCGAATTATAAATGCTGATGGCTGTGAACCGACGCAGGTGCATACCCGACTGATACGGGCCACTACCTTTGGGCGATGGTGAGTTGTTGGGTACACCGCTGAACACGAAGTTGCTCATGTTGGCAAAAATGGCCGAAGTAAGCGGAAGACCATTGTTGGCCGAAACAGAGGTCGGTAGATCTGCTACTGGTGAAGTACCGGCGGGATAACCAGGGTTACCCATGTTGTCTGACTCAAAGCCATTGGAAGACGATTGATCGGCCACTTCGGGATCACGCAGCGCAACGCCATATTGTACTTTACCCGAAAAACCCCAGTCGGTGTCCCAATCATCATCCCAACCCCGCAGCGCTACCAGGTATTTCGCGTTCACTGTTCCACCAAACCATTCGTATGAGTCATCGCCACTGTACGAAACCTGAATGTGATCGAGGGTAGTACCCGAACCCACAGCGTAGAGGGTCAGACCGTTAATTTCGCTATTGGCGGTGCCGGATAAAGCAACCCCCGGAAACTCGATCCGTACGTACTGCATCGTTCCCGAGTTGTCAGTAGCGATGTTATCCGTACCTAACTGCCCCCGAATACCCCCTTCTGCAAACGTAGCCCCTGATTGGTTGTGCGGTGCTTTACCAAATAGAACCACACCACCCCAGTCGCCATAGTTACGCTGACCAGCGGGCTTGT
This sequence comes from Cytophagales bacterium, assembly GCA_038236215.1. Lineage (GTDB taxonomy): Bacteria > Bacteroidota > Bacteroidia > Cytophagales > Spirosomataceae > Spirosoma. The sequence continues at coordinate 94,008 of JBBSTD010000003.1, forward strand.
TCGAGGTAAATACGATTGGCTCGGTTGCGGTACCGATGGCATTGATCTTACCGCCTTTTTCTACCACGAGCGTAGCGGCCTGCTGCTGACCACTTGGGTCGTCGGCTTTGCTACCGCCCCGGATGATCGTACCCGCCTGGATATTGAGTGTAGATCCGTTTGTTACGTACACGTAGCCCTTTAGCAGGTATACGTTATCCTTCGTCCAGTTGATGGCACCAGTCAGTTCTCCGGTAACGGATACGATTGTTTTGTTACCAACGACAAAACTAGCCGCACTGGTAGCCTTGGCAGCGTTGGCCGATACCGAAATGGGACCGTCTGTAGTACCGGCTGGCACCGTAACAACTAATTGCGTTGGTGTAGCCGAGCTAACCGTAGCGGGGATAGTCCCAAACGTAACGATGTTATTACCAGCGGCTGTATTAAAGTTTGTTCCTGTAATGGTAACCGTTGTGCCAACCGGAGCGGTAGTAGGCGAGAAACTGGTGATACTCAGCACTGGAGCAGGCTCTGATATATCATTTTTACAGGCTGCCATGGCCAGAAAGATGCCCGTAACGAAGAGCATAACTAGTTGCCAGTTTCTGAACCGGCCTACTTGTTGAACATTCATACTAATTGATTTTTGGTTGTTTGTCACTTGTTTTGGATTGGCACTGTTTTTCTTACGGTACAAGTGTCCGGCGTCCGAAGGTATATACCGCCGTAATTGTATAGTAACTGCCTCGTTTGAATGAGCGAATAGTTTGGTCGGCGTTGGGGGATAATGAACTTACATCCTTACCGATTTTGCCATCCCGGTTATAGTCCTGTACATACCGAACCGGGCGGTTTAGGATATCCTGAATACCGAGTCGGAATTCCAGTTGTTGTACTCTCTTACTGATGTTGATATCGAGCACACCACGCGGCATCTCATACACCGTTGGGTTTTGCTGATTACCCACCGCGAAAATGCGCGCTCCCGCTACGTTGTATAGAATGTTACCCTGAAAGTTGCTCTTCTCATCCGCATAGTAAAGGCCCGCATTGAGGAGATAGGGCGACTGATTCGCCAGGGGGCGCTCCGTATCCGTAATTCCTGAAATATCTACGTTCTGGGTAGTACCGCTCAGGTCAGGGACCTGTACAAATTGCCCCAGTTTAATTTTGCTGTTGATGAATGACGCATTCGCCACCAACTGTAAGTTCTGCAAAAACACGCTCGACGAGTTGGCAAATCCTTTACGTATTTCAACTTCTACGCCGTAGTTCTGGGCCGATTTGGCATTGGTAAACGAGTAAGCAAGGCCGTTACCCGTTGGCAGCAGAAACGTTTCGATTGGGTTCGTAAAATGCTTGTAAAAGCCGGTTACCGAGATTAATTCGTTCGGTGATGGGTAAAATTCATACCGTATGTCGGCATTCTGAATGCTCGCTGTTTTGAGCGCCGTATTTCCCCGAATGTCAGCCAGTAACGCAAAATCGAAATAACTAAAGGGAGCTAGCTCGCGCAGTTCAGCCCGATTCACCGTAGCTGAGTAGGCCAAACGAACGCTTTGCCGTTCGGTCAGTTTGTAGTTTAAGTTGAGGGAAGGCAATGGGCTGAAAAGCGGATTGTTGACCAGCTTCCGCTCGGCACCGTTAACCGACGAACGCAGGTCCTGCAGGTAATACTCACCCCGGAAACCAATATTCAGGTTGACATTGGGACCAAAATTCACATCGCCACTCACGTAAGCCGCGCCGTAGGTGGTGTAGCCCTGATAGGAGTCCAGATCACGCGTACCATCCTGAATAGACAGCCCGCCCGGCTGTCCCGTTACGTTCTGGGGCTGGAAGAGTGTGTTCATCGACTGCTGGGTGACGGCCGATGCGTTACCTATCGTTTGATAGCCGTAAAAACGGGCGGCATAACTCCGGTTGCGCCGTTCGCCATACACACCAAACTTGAGTTTGCTGGGTTCGTGGTCGGTAGGGTTACCAAACGTATGCTCACCGTTCCCAATCAGGGAATAAACGTTCTCGTGCAGGGTTGAATAAAAACGACCTACGTCAACTGGGTTAGGGTCATTAGGAGCAGCCAATTGAAACGCCTGTGGCTGACCGTCGTTTCCGACAGCTCCCGTTACCCGCTGAAAACGGGCACGTTTCCAGTCTGGCTCCCAACGGCCCGTGTAGCCGTAGGAGGCAATCCAGTTGAATTTTGTCAACTCACTAACCGTATGCTCACCCGCTACCTGCGTTGTTAGAATGCTCCGGTTTTCGAACCGCTCCGAAAAACTCCGCACATCCACACCATCTACTACGCGCTGCCCGCTACGGACAATGGTTTCGGTGTTTCCTAACTGGTTAAACTGCGTTTTCCATTCGAGATTAAACTTGGGAGAGAATCGAAAGCTCCAGTTATGCAGAATACCGACCCGGGTACTACGCGAATAGCTCGCGTCATTATACTGCTCATACACGTCATTGGCCTTGTCCGCGTTTTGAAACAGTCGGAAATTAATGTTGGCAAACTGATTGGTGTTAGAGTAATTGATGGCCGTCAGGTTGCTCACCGACACAGTACCAACATCGAACCGGCGACCAAAATTGAGGGCAAAACGCACATCGGGCGATACGGTACTATTGGTCAATCCCCACGAATCGGGTAAGAGACGGGCGTAGGCAGCCCGTTGCGGGGCATTTAACTGATTGAAATCGGATGAACGAGCCGGGAATACGAGTGGGACTTGCTGGTCTTTTCCCCAAAAACCCAATGCGTTCACACCACTGCGGCTGTGCATTTGTACGTTCTGAAACGTTGTATTGGCCCGGTAACCAACGGTGAAACCGGCATCTATAAAGTTGCGGTCGGGTTTGCGCTTCGTATAAATTTTGATGACACCACCCGCAAAGTCACCCGGCAAATCCGCCGAACCAGACTTAAACACAATCATCCGGTCCAGGATATTACTGGGCACCAGGTCAAACGAAAACGAGCGGGTTTCCACTTCCGTAGAGGGAGCGATTACATCATTCAGGAGTACCGAGTTATACCGGGAACCCAGTCCGCGAATTAATACGAACCGGTTATCGACCAGACTAACCCCCGGTATCCGGCGTATGGCCGCTGCGGCATCCCGGTCCTGCGATTTCTGAATCTGCATCGCTGAAATACCAACTGCTAAGGCTTTTAGCTGCTTTATTTCCGTGATAACGGCAATCTCAGTGTTAGTAGCCTTACTTGCCCGAACAACTACCTCCTGTAATGCAGTACCTCCTTCGTCCAGTTCGGTATCAATAGCCGTCGTGTTTCCCGACTCTACCCGAACGTTCGGAATTTCTTTAGTCTGATACGAAATATAAGAGATGACAACGTTCTGCGTACCGGACGGTACATTGGCAATGTTGAAATTTCCTTCTATATCGGTGGTAGCGCCGAGTTGGGTGCCAGCTACCAGTACAGTACACCCAATGAGTGATTCTTTTGTCTTGCCATCCTTTATGGTTCCCCGGATGGTACCGGTCTGTGCAAGGGCGGCAGAAGAGACCAGTGAGAGTAGAAGAAGTAATAGTTTACGGTTCATGATAGTTTGGTATCGCTTTAAGCGCTGCAAAACTACCCGGCCAATGTTACGTGAATATTACACCAATATTATGCTTTAATCACCCTTTGGCGAACAGGTGAATGATGTATAATGGGGTTCTACTCCCTATGAAATCACCCTAAAATCTGCCATTACGCTTTTTTACACCTTTAGAGAGGAAAAACCACCGAATACCAAGCAATTTATTTGGTTTTTCAACGGAAAGCCAGCTATTACTTGACTGGCTTATTGGCAGAACGCCTTAGTCGCCAAACCGGTGTGTATAAAATCTTGGCCATAGGCACTCACTCGAAAAGAAGGCTCTTTCAGAAGTTATCTCATTAACTATAAGCACTTTATCACACTTAATTCCAATCCACACCGAGCGTAATGTTCCGGTAATATACAACGACTCAATCCGGATGAGTTTCACCTGAGAATCACGCATACGACACCAAACGGCGCTACCTAACCATACGTTTTGGCTGTATTTGGCTCCTGTGTAAGTCATTGGGAATGAGTAGCAGGGGAATAACCCGCTGACTTTTTAGCCACCTTACCAATGTTCCGAACGTAAAGGGTGATGGTTCATCAACCTGACGGTTCAGACAATCGACATGCCAAAACGGATGCTGATCAGCCGCTTTTGTTGCCGGGTAGATGAACGGGCAGGCTACTCTACTATCCCATTTTTCCGACTCAGTTGATCCTCATCCCAAAACCCATTCACTACTCGATACATAATTTCGTCCCCTTTTTTCAGCAGGAATGTAGGCACCTGCCCCAGTGAGAGGGGTTGGGCAGGAAGTTTACTACGATAAAGCAAATGCATAGGCTGCTCCGGGAATTTATCTTTGGGGGCTTTCACCACTTTGAAGGCTAACACGCCCTCCTGCCGCAATGCCGCTATATCCAGATTTTCCAGTTCAGCCGTCGAATCAAGCGTAGATTCGTATACGCCAGCCGGTGTCAGGGTAAGCCCCGTTGCGTCGATTTCCTGTAGACCGTAAAAAGTAGACAGGTCGCCTATGTCTTCAATACTACTCTTGTAGGAGAATGACGTAGCCCCTTTGTTGCTTACTTCGTTATGGTTGATACCAATATCGACCACCACGGGTTTACCTTTTTGCAGGGTCGTTACGTTGCGAATCAACACGTCAAACAGGGTACGGTTGTTTTCAGGGATGGCCTGATACGCGGCAATTACCTCCCCGGCTGTGTTTTCCTGCGTGTAGGAACTGTCGGCAATCGCTTTCAGGGCCGTTAGAATGGCTACGAAATTCAATTGTCGGATAGCCATCTTCTCCGAATCACCAAAAAATCCGCCGGATTCAATCAGTATCAGCGTTGTTCCCCATTTCTGAATGTTGTCGCCAAAAGCACGGGGTTCAAACTCGTCATCATAACGAGCCACCTGCCCCGGTATAAACTGCTGCAATACCTCATTCATGCCTACAATTAGCTGCATGGACCGGTGCCGGACATCGTTGATGTTGCGGTCCCGGTCGTAGGCAGTTGCCAAAAACGACACCACTGCCTGTTTGCCCGTTTCACCCACGCTGTAACGCGGGTTCTGATCGTGGAGATTGAAACCAACGAGTGGTTTCAGGCTTTGCTGAAGTCGTTTGAGTAATCGTCCTTCGGGCGTTTGCAGCCGCAGGGCATCCCGGTTCATATCAATGTCGGAGACGGTACGGCGTTGCCAGCGCTCGGCTCCATCGGGATTGAGCATCGGCACAAAGTAGAGTGAAGTATTGGTCAGGATTGTCTGCCGAAGGCTATCGAACCCATCATTTTCGGCCTGGAGGAAGTTGAAAATATCGAACAGGGCCATCGTCGCCGTAGCTTCATCGCCGTGCATCTGACTCCAGAGCAGCACCTTTGTCGGCCCCGTTCCGGCCTGTACCTGATAGATGGCCCGATTCTCCGCGGACTCCCCCACCTGACTCACCGAAAGAGGACCACTAAGCGAATCCAGCAGGGGCACTATGGCAGAATGCTTGAACCGGCGGTGCGTGAATGTTTTCTCCTTGTATGTTTCATGAGCATCGTACAATCGACGCGATATATCCTGAGCCTGAATCGTGGAGGTCATTAAAGTGAGTAAAAGTAGGATGTAGTTCATTTTTCCCTAAAACGCTTACCGTTGGCTGAAGCCTAACGGCAACAGATTAAACCCAATCAAGTCCCACCGGGACTTTTAAATCTATTGCCGTTGGCTAAAGCCCAACGGCACCTAGTCAACGCGCTCCCAACGCAAGCCCTGATGCCGAAGCTACCAGGCATATCACCACGTTGAGGCCAATATTGAGCACGGCCGCTCCCAACCGTCCCTGTTGCAACAGAGCCACGGTATCGACGCTAAAACTGGAAAATGTACTGAGTCCTCCGCAAAAGCCCACGCCAATGAGCAGCCGAGTCGACTCGTCGGCCGACCGGTGCATTACCCACCCCACCAAGGCCCCCAACACGAAACTGGCCACTACATTAACGAACAGAATCGCATTCGGGAAAGGCAAGCCGTTTAGGGTTGGGGGAATCAAACGCCCCGTCAGATACCGAAGTAAACTCCCCGCTCCTCCCCCCAGAAATACCAGCACGTACGGATGCGTCAGCAAGAGTCTCATGTGGGCAAACATACAAAAAACACGGACGCAAACCTTCCAGACGTACTGTTCATACTTATGTGGTTCTCTTTTTCACGCAAGAGAATCGAACAATTCCGACCAACGGTTGCTTAAGAATAGGCGTAGGCAATTAACAGGCCAGCCGTTTTCCCCTTCGGGAAGGAAACAACAGACGTAACTATATTATTCCAAGAATTTCGCCGAATACCAATTTCACAACTCGCTGATACCCCACGCCTTAGCAGCGAAAGCCAGTTGTCTTATATCCGGTATACGCTTTAACAAACTTGTAGAAGCGACCAGAAATCTTAATTTTGTTACGCCGAATTCATTAGCTAGTTATCCACTCAGCCATTTATTTTGCTGAGTTTTCATCTGTAAAAAAGCATCCCAAAAACATGGTACAGCCTGCTGTAAACGAACCTATTTTAGAAGAAGACAAAAGCCGCTTTGTGCTATTCCCCATTGAACACTGGGACATTTGGGAATACTATAAAACCCACGAAGCGTCGTTCTGGACCGCCGAGGAGATTGACCTTGGCCAGGACATGAAAGACTGGAATAACCTCGGCGATGGCGAACGTCACTTTATCTCGCACGTACTGGCCTTTTTCGCGGCATCGGACGGGATTGTGAATGAGAACCTGGCCGTTAACTTTCTGTCGGAAGTGCAGTATGCGGAGGCCAAGTGCTTCTATGGTTTTCAGGTTATGATGGAAAACATCCACTCCGAAACCTACTCGCTGCTGATTGATACGTATATCAAAGACCCCGTCGAAAAAGACCGGCTACTGAACGCTATTGATACGATTCCGTGCGTTCAGAAAAAAGCCGAATGGGCTTTGCGCTGGATTGATAATGGTAGCTTTGCCGAACGGCTCATTGCATTTGCTGTAGTTGAGGGTATATTCTTTTCGGGTTCGTTTTGCTCCATTTACTGGCTCAAAAAGCGCGGCCTGATGCCGGGTCTTTCGTTCTCCAACGAGCTTATTTCGCGCGATGAGGGTCTGCACCGCGATTTTGCCTGCATGCTTTATACGGACCACATTCAGAACAAACTGCCCGAATCGCAGATTTACGACATCATCCGTAATGCGGTTGACATCGAGCAGGAGTTCGTGGCCGACGCGCTGCCGGTATCGCTCATTGGCATGAATGCGGAATTAATGAAACGGTACATTGAGTTTGTGGCCGACCATCTGCTCACAACCCTGAACCTGAAGAAAATTTACAACGTCAGCAATCCCTTCGATTTCATGGATATGATTTCTCTACAGGGCAAGACGAACTTCTTCGAGAAGCGCGTGGGTGAGTACCAGCGGGGCGAAGTAATGTCCAAATTCAAAGCCATGAAAGCAGCAGCATTGACCCCTCAGGATACGGATGGAGAAACGAATGCCGTAGCCGCCGAAGAGCCGAAAGGCATTACATTCGACGCTGACTTTTAGGTGCTCTGAAATTCATTTTACTAACCTGTTTGACTTTTCAGGATTAAGCCAAAACCGTATTAATTTTTGTCATTTCGACGCAGGAGAAATCTCAATTTTGACTAATTCGCGATATCGGAATTTCTCCTGCGTCGAAATGACAAAAAATTGATCTTATATTTTCCGTAAAAGGGGAAGTTTAAATCCGTTCTATCAAAGAAGTCCCGGCTGGATTAAAATCCTGGCCGGGACTTTGCTATTTTTGCCTTCCTGTTCGACCTGATATACCCACTTTATTCATTTATATGAACCGTTTAGACGTAATCCAGGCCCTGATGACGCAGAAAGGGCTTAAAAACTATTTGGAAATTGGGGTTGAAAACGGACATATTTTTTTCCGCATTAAAAGCAGTTTTAAGGTGGCCGTTGATCCAAAATTCATCTTTGACGCCAGTCGCCGTTTTGGGAAAGCGCTGCTCAATCCCTATAACCTAAACAATCAGTATTTCGAGAAGACCAGCGACGATTTTTTTTCACAGGATGCCAAACAGGTTTTCGCCGACAAAAAACTTCAGTTAGCGCTAATCGACGGGATGCACGAATACCAGTTTGCCCTGCGTGACGTAGAAAATACACTCCGGTACATGGATGATGACGGCGTTATTATCATGCACGACTGTAATCCACAAACGCCGGGTGCTGCCGGACGCTTTGAGGACTGGGAAACCGGCGAGTGGAATGGCGACGTGTGGCGAACCATCATCCACCTGCGAAGCCAGCGCCCCGACCTAAACGTGTTTGTGCTTGACTGCGATCAGGGACTTGGCATCGTTACCCGCAGAAAAGCCACCACTCCGGCAGGGTTACCCGATGAAGCAGTGGCTTTAACGCCGGAGCAAATTCAAACGCTGACCTATGACGATTTAAAGGCAAACCGTCGTGCGTGGCTAAATCTCAGGAATGAGACTTACTTCTACGACTATTTTGGCTTAAAGCTCTAATTCAGGCATAGGCCCTATTGCCCAATAACTTTGATGGAGGTCCCGCGCGCAATACGGTCATCGGCCTTTTGTCCGTTCAGGACACCCAGTTCTTCCAGGCGGCTGGCAGGCATACCCAAAGCTGTCATTACCTCGCGAAATGACCCGTCGCGGGGCACCTTTTTTATAAATATCCGCTCTGGCTTACGGTTTATCTTGGCGGGATCGGTAAGGGCGCGGAAATTGCTGGCAACCTGCTTAAACGTATTGAAGGAGCCGTTAAAGTCAGCTGCACTCGACAAACCGTGCAGCGCATAAATGGCGTTATTGTATTGAATAAGCCACGTTCCAATCTGTAGCGCCGTCTTGGGGTCCTGATGCTGCTGTTGTTGCTGGGGCTGCCCCTGCTGTTGTTGTTGCTGCTGTTGTGAGATGATTACGTAAGCAGGGTTACCATTAATCGTTGTCTTGGTGTTTTCCAGCACGTTCAAGCTTAGCTCTTTAACCATGTTCTGGGCGGCTTCGTCCAGCGAATTACCTTTTGCCAGTAGCAAAATCATGGCTGATTTCCCATCCTTACCCGCCATCTGAAACTGGCTCGGCGAATTCTGAGTTTGCCAGCCATTGGGCACCGGGAACTGAAATTTCAGTTCGGGGTGGTAGAACTGACCATTCTCTACATACCCCTGTTTTGGGTCTTCGCCGTAGAGAATACCATCTATCATCTGCAGATACTGGTCGCGGTCTACCTGATAAGTGCCCGGATGCTGAGCTTGGTATTCTTTGGCGAGCTGATGTACGCGGGTATAACGGTTACCAGGGTCCGGGTGGGTCGACATAAACTGCGGTACGGCATTCCCTGAGTTATCAGAAAGGCGCTTGAGTGTCCCAAAGAAATCAGCCATCTGATTGGCATCGTAGCCAATTTTACTGGAGTACTCAACACCTAATCCGTCGGATTCAGATTCGTGGTCGCGACTGTATTTGAGCGATAAGAGCCCTATTCCCTGCTGTAGCGCTTCTATGTTCTGCCCAACCACGTTGGGCGCCAGCACGGCTCCCCCAATGAGCGCCAGCGTGCTCAATAACTGGCTTTTTTGTGAGCGGGCAGCGTGTTTGGCTGTGATATGCCCAATTTCGTGCCCCAGCACTCCAGCAAACTCAGCTTCGTTGTTAAAGTGCGCCATAATACCCCGGGTGAAATACACATAGCCACCGGGAACGGCAAAGGCATTGACAACGGGGGAGTCAACAATATAAAACTGATAAGGCAGGTCGGGACGGTGGGAAATCTTCGCCATAGCCTTGCCTTTCTCATTAATAAAACTAGTCAGTTTTTTGTCATCATATAAACCCATCGTTGCCACAACGGATGGATGAGATTCTTTCCCAATGGCAATTTCCTGTTCCGTTGACATAAGGCTTATTTCCCGTTTCCCAGTAACGGGGTTCCGGGCGCAGGCCAACAAACCAACAAGGGTTACCCCTAAAATAAAGTGAGGAACTAGTTTCTTTGCGTTCATAATTCGGGAAATATATTTTCCAATTATCAATAAAACGGGAAAATGTATAAACAGTTTAATTTTTGATTGTCTGCTTATACCGTAGGCTCTCGCGCATGGGGCTTCCCCGCCCAATAAACCAGGCCAATCGACCATACATAGAATCTCGCCGGAACTTGCGTCCAAGTTTAATAAAGTAGTAAGCCCGAAACAGGGCACAGGCAAGCCAGGAGTGGTATTTTCGGAAGTAGAAAAACAGCGAAATGTAATATTCCTTCGCTACATCGAAGCTTTTGACAGTGCTTTGACCCGTGAAATGAATGTATTCGGCCTGGGGGACCAGATACGTGTAGAAACCGGCGTTTAGCAAGCGTTTCGCTAAGTCCTCTTCTTCAACGTACAAAAAGTGAGCGATGTCGAAGCCTCCAATCTTATTAAAAGCTGATGCCCGCACAAACAATGTACTGCCCATCACAAATGGCACCCGAATCGGTTCGGTATATACCTGCCGGGTAGCTGGGTAGCTATCCGGGTTAAGCAGCCGGACGAATCCATGACCGAGTAGTTTGCTACCGAGCGTTGGTAAATAGCCAAACGTTATCTGGCGCGACCCATCGCCCGCAAACATCTGAGCGCCACATAAACCAGCATCGGGTGTAGCCTCTATAAAAGCAGCTAACTGACTGCATACGTCGGTTCGCAACAGACAATCATTGTTCAAAAAATAGTAGTAGTCGGAAGTAGGGTCGGCGAATTGCACGCCCAGCATGTTCCCACCCGAAAAGCCAAGATTTATCCGGCTCCGAATAAGCTGCACGTTAGGTTGGTTACCGATTGGCTTCAGGGCTTCGTACTCCTCACTAGTCGAGTTGTTATCAACGATAATGATTTCATACCGGACAGCCTTCGTTCGTTCAGCGATGGACGCAACGCAGTCGAACGTGAAGCGATGGGAGTTGTAGTTTAGTAAGATAATAGAGACTTTTCGCGGATTCATAGACGCAAAGAACCGTGAATTTATAACGGAATGGGCCAGTTTTGCCAACGTTAGTGCGAAAAACTATTCTCTTTATACTACGATTCGTCGTTTCCCAGTACCGAAAAAATCAGATCGAACTCGTAGCCCTTACTCAGCGCATAACGAACCAGTTTTTGCTTAACCACCAGTGGATTATCATCCCGCAGGGTTTGTCGTTTTTTATCGAGCAGGCTGCCAAGTGTGTCCCGGTAATCTGCAGGGGCAATTTCCTTCATGGCCTCATTGAGATTATAACCCGATATACCACGCTGTTTTAAATGTTGCGTTATTTTGCGTTTCCCCCAGCCTTTTATCCGAAATTTTCCACCCGCAAATGCCTTGGCGAAGCGTTCTTCATTGAGGTAGTTTTGCTGAATCAGTTCAGCGATTACCGCTTCGGCATCGTCGCCGAAAACGCTCCACTCTTTAAGCCGATCGCGCACTTCCTGCTGGGTTCGTTCCTGGTAGGCACAAAACATAGCCGCTTTCTGGAGGGCTTCTTTTACTTCATCAGTCATGGTATAGACATAACAAAACGACCGGCCTAAAGACTCGCTTGTGTCTTGGTTTTTGTGTTATTTATTCGACAGTTTTTTTTGTGGCTGGTGTTGCATCAATTGATTGATCAAAGTTTCTACCTCGGCAGCGGGCCTTCTAACAACCAGATACGAATGACCTTTCCCGGCACTATTCCACCCATTGGAGCCATCTGCGTTCATAACTAACCGACCCGTTTTGACGGTATAATAAGGCGCGTAGCCCCGCACACCTACCAACACAGCGGTCTGATCCCAACTCATACGACCCTCTTTATCTTCCTTTGACTTGGGCAGTGAAATCGAGAATACATCTTTCACGGGGCTATGCTGAATCGCTTTGTTTCGGATAAGTGGCAGGCCGGAGTGAATTTTCTCTCCTATCTCAAAGCCGCTCATCAGAATCGGGATTGGTGTGGGCCAGTTGGCAAACACCTTTTTTGACGAAGGCGCATCTCTAAACACATTATATTCCCGCCCACTCGGAAACTTACCGGCCATACTCACCAGCTTCTTAACTTTCAGGCTCACCAGTGCTTTACCATCCAAGGCCGAGTACTTGTCAGGCTTAGAGTCCAGCAGATTGGCCAGATTAGTCAGAAAGCCCACCGTAATGATGGTAACACTATGGTCGGGTTGTTTGGCCAGAATCTGCCGATAGAGCGCAACGGCATCCGGCACCTCCTTGTTGGAGCGAATGCGATGTGGGTAGCGTGCCGTGATGGTGTCTGACCAGTGCTGCGTATCTTTATCTCCTATGGCATTTTTTTTTGGTACGCCAATGGGTATGTTCGGGCGATTGAAATAGGTATTCAGCACGCTCAGAACCTGCGTCACTTTCGGGTAGTTGGTGCTGGCAATCGTTGCCAGAATGGTTGCCTGTCCCTCATCGGCAAACGCGTGTAGCATCGTAATAGCCCCCACATCGTCGTAATCGGGTCCCATGTCCGTATCAAAAATGACGGGTACGGCCTGCTGCTTCGGGGCCGACTGTCCTACTACAAAACCGTTTATCAATAGTAAGAGTACGCTGATTGAAAGTAAGGCTTTTCGGGTCATTGGAATAAGCGAGGTTTGTAAAACGCATTGTACAGCACGAATTACGAACTGTTTTGGCAGGAATTGTTATCCAGCACCCATAAATTATAAAATTATGATAGCATTAAAAAAACTATCCATTCCACCCGATACGCAACTCCGAAACCTGGGCTGGGACTGGATGCTGGGGCAAGATACCTTACCGTATCTGACAGACGAAGTGGTACTGGTAGCGTCCGCTAAGGCGAATGCATATTACGAGGCTGCTAATGATCTTTTTGACATGTTTGTAGCCGCCGGGCAACACGTTATCGACCAGAATCGCTTTGCGGAACTGGGCATACCCGCCAATCTTATTGAGCTAATCAAACTATCCTGGGATGATGACCGGCATATTCACCTGTACGGCCGCTTCGACCTGGCTGAAATAGAGTATCCCTCAACAGGGGCTCAAATCAAACTTATTGAGTTCAACGCAGATACCGCTACCTGTTTGCCAGAAACGGCTGTGGTGCAGTATGCTCACCTGCTGGCCAACGGTTTGGACGAGAGTCATCAGTTCAACGCTGTTTTTGAAACCCTTACCAGCCAGTTCGAGGAAATTCTCGCGCATAATCCTGATTTGCAGCCAACCCTGCTCTTGTCGGCCATACGCGATAATCCTGAGGATGATGCCAATGTAGCGCTACTGGGAGAAGCCGCCCGGGAAGCGGGGTTTGATATTGAGTTCGACTTTGTCGATAACGTCGAATTTTCTGCCGACGAAGGCATTTTCTGGCAAAACCCAAAGAATGGCCAGTTTGAGAAACTGGATTTCTGGTTTAAACTGATTCCCTGGGAATCCATCGCCGAAGACGAACCCGAATTACTCAGCATACTCACCGAAATCGTCAGAAAACGGCTGGCTGTGCTATTAAATCCGGCTTATGCCTTATTGTTTCAGTCGAAGTACCTGTTGAAAATTCTTTGGGAGCTATACCCAAACCATCCGTTACTACTGGAAACGGATACCAAACCCTTACCCGGCAAACAGTGCGTGGAGAAAGTCCTGTTCGGGCGGGAAGGTGCCAACATTCGCCTGATAAACGCCGACGGCACCGAACTACAGGAAACTGACGGGGAGTACAGTGCGTACCCAAAAATTTACCAGCAGTACGTTAGCTTCCCAAAAGATTCGTTGGGCAATAGCTATCAGGCGGGTGTTTTTTACGCGGGTGAAGCCTGTGGACTTGGCTTTCGGCGTGGTGGTCTTATTCTAGACAATAGTGCCGGGTTTGCGGGACACGTTATTGATGCCTAGTAGTATACAACCAATTGATTGTTTTAGGGTACATTACCCTGTCGCGTTTACTCTTTCTGCACCCACTCTTTCCTAGTTTATATGGCAAATTTATTCCTATACCTACAGGCCATTATTTACATAGTGGCAGGGTTGAACCACTTCGCCAGTCCCAAAACGTACTTAGCCATTATGCCGCCTTACATTCCGGCTCATGAGCAGATGGTCATGTTGAGTGGTATTGCCGAAGTAGTGCTCGGTGTTGGGTTGTTATTTCCGGCCACCCGGTCGTTGGCGGCCTGGGGCCTTGTTTTGTTACTGGTTGCAGTATTTCCAGCTAACATTTACATGGTTACGTCGAACCGATTTCGCAAATTTCCGGCCTGGCTTCGGTGGGCACGCCTGCCGCTACAGGGTGTTTTGATATGGTGGGCCTATCAATATACTTGAGCGCCCCCCCTAACGCTCGTGTTTATGCGTAAAGAAATTTTGGACATTGATGTATATTATGTAGGTCCTTTGTCTGTTTTCCGTCCTGTATCATAGACCATTAGATAGTTTTAGTACCATTTAATTGATTTTGTATCTATATTAAATTACTTTTATAATAGTGCATGCTTTATATAAATTATTCGTTAAATATAAAGTTGTAAGGAGAATTTTACATTACCCCCGTAGGCTGTTGTCACTATTCGTTCCTATAAATTAATCGACCAATACATAGTTTACTAAGGTGACTTTCAGAATTAGTTATAGTCAAACTAAGTAACAAAAACATGAATTTGCAATGACCCTGATTATGGAAAAGGATGAGAAGATTCGACGCAACCGTGCCAAAACCACCCAGCGAATTGTTGAAGCATTGGAAGAAGTGATTGCAGAGCGTGGTTTGGAAGGCGTTGGCGTAAACCGGGTGGCGGAGAAAGCCAGCGTTAGCAAGGTACTAATCTACCGCTACTTCGGTGGTATGGAAGGGCTACTGGAATACTACGTAAAAATGGGGAAACTATTTCCAATTTTTACTCCTGCTTTACTGGATCAAATTCGTCCTTTACATGAATCGGATATTGCCCGTATCTGGTATCGTCAGGTCATCCAGACGTATCGCCATTTTCGTACTTATAAAGCAGCTCGGGAAGTACTGAAAGCAAGCGTTATTGAAAATGACCCTATTGCTGAAACAACCGCGCGTGCTCAGGATGAAGAAATGACCCGGCTCGTTAGTCAACTTTCCTTCGTGAAAGGAGCTGATACGGAAGCCATCTCAGCCGTTATTCTCGGAGCGATGAACTACCTGACCATTATGGCCCAGAATGACCGGACCATGATCAGTATCGATCTTCGTAGCGAGGAAGGCTGGGAGCGAATCGAAAATGCCGTAAAAACGATTTATATCGCACTGAATAAAATGGCCATCGGGTCAAAAGAGGTTAGTCTGGAAATCCAGTCGGCTTATATGCCAGCCGCACAATGGTAATAACTGACGTTAGCGGTCCCCATACGACTGGCCGCTAACGTCAATCATTGATGCCTTTCCCACTCCTGCATTTATTTTACCTCGAACGTTTCCATCTGAGGCCCCACTCCTTTAATGGTCAACGACTTCCACTTCCCGGGAAGTTTTGTTTTTAACTGGGTTATCCCATTATCGTTGATATCGATTCCTCCAAATCCATTGAGTACAGCTTGTAGCATCCCGCCTGCTCCGGTAGCAAAGTACGGGTTCGTTCCACCCGCTGTTTCGGCCAGAACACCAAAAGGGGGTACTTCATTAGGTTTATAGCTCTTCTCAAACCATCGATACGCTTTGTCTGGTTCACCCAGGCGAGCGTGTAGCGTGGCTAATACCGACCAGCCCATTGCCGGGCCCTCGGGCGAATAACGCGGTTCATAATACGCTAAATCCTTCTTTACGGCTGCTTCCTGATTTACAATAGTCAGTGGGTAAGCAAGCAGATTTGCGTCGGCCTGCTTGATTTGTACGCCATCGTACGTCCGATTTTCCTTTGTTACCCCGTCCGGAAATTTGAGTATGGGTATGTTATCGGCTACCAACTTCCAGTCGGGGTTAGGAGTAATGCCCAGTTCCTGAGCGGCCTGAATAGCATATTGCAGCGACGTTTTTGCCATACCGTTCGTAAACGCATTGTCGTCGATATTTTCCTGCCATTCGTTGGCCCCGATAACGTTGTTGATATGGTATTTACCCAGGCCTTCCCGTTGGACGCGGCTGGTCCAGAACTCGGCCACTTCTTTTAATAGTGGATAGCCCCGCGTTTGCAGCCATTCTTTATCTTTCGTCACCTGGTAGTATTTCCAGAACGACCAGCCAATGCAACCCGTAATATGTTGCTGAAACGGGCCGGTCAATGCCTATACAGGTGTCGCTTCCTGCCCATCGGCATCCGATTCCCACGGAAACATGACGCCCGCGTAGCCGTGGCTGAAGGCGTTCTGTTTTGCCATTTTCATCCGGTCGAACCGGTACTCCAGCATTGACCGGGCAATTTCAGGTTTTAGGATTAGGATCGGCGGGTACATCCAGAGTTCCGTATCCCAGAAAACGTGGCCATTGTACCCTAATCCGGACAATCCCATTGGGGATAAACTATACCCCGTCCCCTCGCGAACGAAGGAGTACAGATGATATAATGCCGACCGAACAGCCTTTTGGGCATCGGGGTCGCCTTCAATCACAATGTCACTTTTCCAGAGTTTGGCCCATTCTGCATTGTGGCGTATCAGTAGTCGCTCGGTTCGTTCCAGCGCGGCAAAAAGGGTCAGACGTTCGGCTTCGTTTTGTGGGTCGGCGGTGTGCGCGGTCGATGATACGGACCCAACTACGCTAAACCGGTAGGTTTCGCCCGCTTTCAGTTGCTTTTTGAACTTGGCCAGGTGCATGTTATAATCCCAGTCTTCGTGGATTACATCGGGTTCCTGCCCGTGCGGTTCGTCAAAAATAAAACTGTTGGAAGCGGCTACTGTATGCTTTCCGGTTGGGCTTTTGGCAACGGATGTCAACAGCCGGATAGTCACATGCTCCCGATCAATTTCGGAGTAGAAATTTTTTACATCCCGCAATACCTCCGGCGTTTCGATAACACTCATAGGAATGATTTCACAGGCTTTTTTGGCCGTTATTTCAACCATTGTTAGTTGAGTGAATGGCAAATGCCGCAGCGCCATCATGGTTTGTTTGACACTTACTTTATCCGTATAATCGAAGGTAGTGGTCAGGGCTGCCTGCTGCATATCAAGCGTCTGTCGGTAATTGCTGATATTCTTCGAGCTAATCCGTTGCCTATCGACATCCAGGTTCATATTGGCAAAGTTGAACACTTTAAGGATGTTAGAGACGCGCCCTCGCCCATAAGTATCGAATGCCCCATTCAGCACCACGTCTTTTACCTTCATGGGTTCGGGCGAGGAGACCAGCCCAATCATACCGTTGGCCACGGTAATACCATAGTAATTGGCCGGATTGATATCCTGACCAACTATCTGCCAGTCGGCCTTATTCGATTGTGCCTGAACGGAACAAAAAGAGCTGATACAGGCAATCAATAAAGGAGTTAGTAGTAGTTTTCTTTTCATAAAGGCCATAGGTGAAATAAAGGCTAAAAATAATGCTATTTATCAGGACAGTTGATGCTCGCCGACACGTTTTATCATCGGTGCCCCCGGTGTGGTCTTGGCCTCCCCACCCGAACGGGTCGCCCCCGCCCGTGGGAGTGCCCCCCTATCAGGCTACCGGTATCCGTTCGTAAGAGACCAAAGCGCAGAAATAGCCCATAAAACGTTTTAGAATTGTCGGTTTGTTCGTTGCTAAAATCATAATAGCCTGTTGTCAGGCCGATACCCACACGGGGTGCAATCTGGGCAACAATGCTATAGGTTAGTTCGAGCATCAGGCTGCCCTGACTGTCAAAAACCCGACCAGCCCCAATGGTCATCTCATTGGCAAAAATACCGTAGTTGGCTACATCCATTGTAACGCGCCCTTCCAGGAAGAGGGAGGTATCGGGCCGGAGTGAATTTCGCCCGAAAGCAATTCCCAAGTCAATTACATTGAATGACTTGCCCAGTTCAATACTCTGCGCAATACGGTCCCGGGGATTTCCGGCACCCGTGTAAATAGAAAAAGGCATTGTCCGTACGTATAAGGGAGCCGCTTTAAAATTGAACACAGAACGGGTTGAATCTTCGGGAGAGCGGCTTACTGACCGATAGGTAACTTGGCCACTAGTGGGTTGCCTACCTGTCGTATCTTTAGGTACGGATTGGGCTACGATTTCGCTACCGAAAGCGCTTGTCAGAAGGAGAATCAATGACAGTAATCGTACAGGTAGCATAGTAGTACAGATTTGAACAATTGAAGAGCCATTTACAAAAAAAGGTCTCTCTTCGGGAAAGAGAGACCTTTTTTTAATCAGCTTTTAACTATCAGCGACTAACTACGACACCTTTTCGGGCGTGGACTTTTTCGATTATCCATTGGCCTATTTTCTCGCCCGCTACCTGACCATTCATGAGCGATGAGCGATAGTGAATACCACCATACAACCGACTGATAGAGGCTTCGTTTGCTGCATCTTTAAAGGATTTGTAAGTACGAACGCCGTGACCGTATTTGAACTCTGTCGAGTCCGTGAATGCGATATTATCCCCTATCAAATTTGTGAGTACGGCTGCTGCTGCCGCCGTGATGGTACTGTGCCCACTGGTATATTCGGGGAAGGGGGGAGTTTGTAAAAAGGGCGTCCATTTAGGGTCCATGTATTTATTGATGACCGTTTCGGGCCGAATCATCCGGCTGCGGTATTTTTCGTCCCAGCAGGAAATAAAAGCATCGCTGAGGGCGAAAGAAGTTAGGGCGTACGCTTCAACAGCATGCATCATATCTAGTTTTTTCTGACGGGCAACAGTTTCGGCAATGGCCAGCCAATGGCCGCCCGGCGTCATTTTTTTACTAGCAAACATGACGTGCCCGGCCACGTTCATAACAAAAGCATTGTCATCCCAGAAATAAGCAATGTCCTGTTGTTTCTTATCCATTTTCTTGCCAATCTCATACACCTCATCAACTTCCTTTTTGTAGGGGCTTCCGGGGGCTATTGTGTACGGGTAAGGCCGGGGCGGCTTAAACTGGCTACAGGTATCCATAGACCAGCACCGTATCTTATTCCATTGCGGCTCGGCAGCGTCCATGTAAGCTGGTGGTGTTGGCACCCAGGTTCCGTCTTCATTGGTAACCGTATGCTTGAAACCCCGCGTTTCTTTATACCCATCTTTGGCTGCATAGTCTAGTACGTGTTTGGCAACGGCTTCCCCATACGCCATCGACCGGTCGTAGACCTCATCGGATACACCATCCCTTTTATACTGCTCATAGAACGGTTTTTCAAACTCATCGTAGAATTCGACCGAAAAAGTCAGCGCACGGGCGATGGTCAGGAAAGCGTGCGTGCTGGCCAATGGGAAGCAGTATTCTTTCCCGGCTTCCGGTTTAGGGCTGGCGGTGAATCGCTTTAATTTACCGCCCATCGACTCGTATTGAGGGTCAAACGGAGCGAGGGCTTCGTAGCCCGCCAGGTTAGCGTAGGAGTAAATGCGACTGGCCACTGGGGGCGAAAAAATATCGTGAATAATAACATCCGTCAGCTTATTCAGGGCCGAGTTATAGTATTCAACGTTACTCGCTTTAGCGTTGTATTCGGCTGGTGTA
>JBBSTD010000004.1:0-105016 GCA_038236215.1 Cytophagales bacterium
CGTCACGTACGCGTCGGCATCCAGACTCCGGTTGTTCCATTTGACCACAAACGTATTACCCTTATAGTAGAACAGTTCGCCCGTGAGTTTGGGCGAGCGTACCGATTGGAGCCACCATTTATTGCCTTTCTGACTCAGGACAACATCGCCAAACCATCGGTCGCGGTACGTCCCTGCGTAGTTAGCAAAATCGACTTTCGTGGTGTTGTTCTTTTGCTCATTAGTGATGCCAGCCCAGATGTCTTTCGTGATTTTGTCGGCCTCGGCCATGCCTTTCTTCACCCGTTCGTCGTACTTAGCGATCCAGTCCGACGCCGGAATACCCAAATAGCTGTCTTTGATGGTGTTAGTAACCGCACTGAATGCCGCCCCCGACTGCTGGTTGGTGAAAACGATAATGCCCAGATTGAGTTCGGGAAACAGCGTTACCTGCGTTACCATGCCGGCCAGGCCGCCCGTGTGAGTCACCTGTTTGTAACCTTTCACATCCGATAAAAACCAGCCCAGTCCATAGGCCGAAAAGTGGGTGTTGTAAGGCGGAACGGGCGTAGCACTTACGGGAATGATGGTTTGGGCTGCCCACATCTCGTTATGGACTTTTTCGCTGAATAACTGTTTGCTCAGACCCTCTCCGTATTTGCCGTTATTGAGTTGCGCGATGACCCATTTGCTCATGTCGGCCACGCTGGAGTTGATACCCCCCGCCGAATAGCCGAACCGGAACATATCGCGGCTGATGACCTGCACCGTTCCGTTGACCGGGGCGTGGGCATCAATCACATTGACTTTGTCGGCAAGCCGGACGTAGGTGCCCGCGCTGTGCGTCATGCCCAGCGGTTTCATAATGCGTTCTTCCACAAACACTTCCCACGGCTTGCCACTTACCCGTTCCACCACTTCCCCCGCCACCATGTACAGCAGGTTGTCGTAGTCGTACTTGGTTCGAAAGCCCGATGTCGGTTTCAGATAGCGCAGATTGTGGATAATATCGTTGATGGTAAAGTTGCTGGAATCGGGCCAGAACATCAGGTCGCCCGCGCCCAGGCCCAGACCACTGCGGTGGGTCAGCAAATCCCGAATTGTAAATTCCTCGGTCACGTACCCATTATACATCCGAAACTCCGGAATGTAGTCGATCACCTTATCGTCCCAGGTCAGTTTTTCTTCGTCTATCAGCATTCCGATGGCGGCCGATGTGAAGGCTTTACTGTTGGACGCAATACCGAAGTCGGTGTTTTCGTCTACTTTCTCTTTGGTTTTTAACGACCGAACGCCGTACCCCTTCGCGTGAACTACCTTGCCGTCTTTAACGACCGCCACGGCAATCCCCGGCACATCGAAGGTGGTCAATGTGCGTTGTACCAGCGCGTCAATCTGCGGAGACGTAATAACCTGCGCCGTAGCGATAAATGGGCTTGCGGCAGTCAGGCAGATATACCAGAGAAGAAGGGAGATTCGGCGTTGATTTTTCATGACTTCGGCGTTGTGTAGTTTTCGTAGCGATGGGAGCGGGGCACGATTCAATAGGTACGGCAAAATACGGCTAAATATCGGTTGATACCAACCCGAAATGCCCGTTCCTAGTCTAGCAGGGAACGGGTATTTCGGGTTGGCTAAACAGACTTGTGTGTGCCTTGGACGTATCGATTCCGACACCTCTTTACCACCTCTTGCAGCGTTGCGTTTTGCCGCCGGAGTTGCTCCACTTCCTGCTTAATCTGACTAATGTACAGCATCGCTTCTTCGACCTTTTCGAGCAGGCGGGCATCCATTATGGCCGCGTCGTACCCCTTCTCGACAACTTCTCTGGCCGACGGACATGTACGCTCAGCACTTTATTTGCTTAAATCAGGGCCGGGCTGTCACTCGTTTAAGGCGCGGAATACCGTCATTTATAGGCTTCCGGTAATTTACGCGCTTTGGTGGCCTGCTCGTAGGCATAGCCCAGTTTCAGGAGTTTATCCTCGTCAAACGGGCGGGCAATGAAGGTAATGCCAACGGGTTCGCCATTGGGCCGGTAACCCATGGGCACTGTGAGGCAGGGATAGTTGGCCGCAGCGGCCATACCCGCACTCCGGTTATTGATAGATAGGATTACGTCCAGTTGATGTTGCTGCATGGGCTTCTCAAAATAACTGACCCCATTTTTACGGATGCTGGTCCGCAACTGAGCCACCTCATCCGGACTGATATTGGTTTTGAGTACGCCCGCAAAACGGCCCTGTCCGTAAGGCATCCGGTTGGCAGAGTCTAGTTTATTATAGGCCACAAGGTCGGCCACTGACTTGTAGGGAAGTGACCCCGATCCGTAGTTTTTGATGTAGTTCGGAAGGTCTACGGTCATGTCGGCATTCAGCAACGTACTAAATCCTTCGTTCGTGGCCTGCTCCAGCTCAATGTCGATGACCGTGCCGCCCAGCGAGCGGATTTTCTCGACCGCTGTTTTATACAGTGAGTCTTTCAGAAAGGGCGTATAAGCGCCGAAGCGAACTCCTTTTAGGGTGCCCGACTGGATGTCCTGCCAGTAGGTTTTATTTTTTGGGTTGCCTTTGGTAGCTGGGTCGGCGGGGTCTTCGCCCGCCATGGCCGAGAGCAAAATGGCCGCATCCGTAACCGTGCGGGTCATGGGGCCGGGCGTATCAAACGTGCTCGAAATAGGCACAATACCACCCCGGCTCAGTAAGCCCGTTGTGGGTTTGAGCCCCACCAGGGAGTTGGCACTCGCTGGCGACAGGATAGAGCCCGACGTTTCGGTACCAACGGCTCCGGCGGCATAGTTGGCCGCTACCGTTGAGCCGCTCCCCGAGCTGGACCCACCCGTATCGAACTGTTTCGGGCCGTAGGGGTTCAGCGTTTGGCCACCCATGGCACTGTAGCCATTGGGGCAGTCGAGGCACATAAAATTGGCCCATTCACTCAGGTTTGCTTTGGCCAGTATAACGGCTCCCTTTTCCTGTAATTGGTCCACAATAAAGGCATCTTTCGCGGTATTGGTGCTAAAAGCCTGCGCTCCGGCCGTAGTGGGTAGCCCTTCCATACTCACATTATCCTTCAGAATAATGGGCATGCCGTAGATGGGGTGAGTGGCCTTCGGTTTGTTTTTATCCCGTTGGCGGGCTTCGGCTACCGCATTCGGATTAACGGAAATAAGGTTGTTCAGGGCTTTGTTTCGGTCGTTTTCGTAGGTAGCAATCCGGTACAGGTACCACTGGGTAAGTTTTTCATGGGAGAGTTTCCCCGCCCGAATGTGGGCTTGCAGCGTGGGTATATCCTGCTCCAGAATAAGTGGTTTCAGCCGCTGGTAATCAACTTCGGAGAAGTTTGCCAGCTGGGGGGCAATGCTTTTCCAGAGGTCGTTCTTATCGAGGTTTTTGGACTGGATGAGTTTGTACCGCATTCGCTGGGATTCGTGACTGGCGTTTTTTGCCAGCTCCTCCGATTCATTGTAGGGCGTCCAGGCCGGAATGGTTGTTTTCTGAGCTACTTTACAGGAAGCTGTAACCAACAGCAACAGCACAAACAGTTTTTTCATGAAGCGTACTTTTTAGTTTATTGACGTTTTGGGCACAAAATCAGGTTGATGGGTAAAAATAACAGCATCGTAGCTGAAACCATGCATCATCCCCCCATCGGCAGACTATTTCAGTAAAATTCAGACAAACGTAATGGGGTTAGTCGAGGCAATGTAGAGCACTCTGACGCTGGGTACTTCCGAGTGTAGGCAGATAGCGGCATGGTCCCTATTCGCCCATGAGTCGTATCCACTGCATTAACTCTATGCTGGCCACCCAGCCGGTTATGCAAAACAGCCCAGTGATACCAGGCGTCTTTTAGCGGACAATAAAAAAGCCAATTTTAGTCAGCCCCCGACTGGTGGGCCGGGGTGCTGGCTAAAACTGGCTTTTTCCTGCAAATCAGTGGTTGAAAGGGAGTAACGGTAAAATTGTCAGCCCGCTTCATCGCTGGTTAATACGTTATACTCGTCGCGCTATATCCGTTGCGATACGGTTTACCAGCCCGGATTTTGTCCGAGTTTAGGGTTGGTAATGATATCGGCTGCCGGAATGGGATAATAGTAGTTCTTATCCTCCCACTTTCTGGGAATATTATTCAGCCAGGTTAGCTCTCCGGACGTATCGCCGGTTAACAGCTGCGAATTGGGTTTGCCCGCTATGGTAGGTGATACGTCTACGTACGTAACGCCAGCCACTTTGGTGGGCAACTTTTTGTAAAACGCTACGTCCAGAATGCCATCCTCGTTTAAGTCTAGGGGCGTATCCAGGGCGGGAACGTACATACCGTTCCACTCCATCTGCATGAGTTCACCCCGTTTCCACCGGACGATGTCGTCAAAGCGGAACCCCTCGAGGCATAGTTCGATACCACGTTCCCGGCGTACTTCCAGCAGCGAAGGGTCCGTAATGCTCGGAAAATAGT
Organism: Cytophagales bacterium; assembly: GCA_038236215.1. Taxonomy (GTDB): domain Bacteria; phylum Bacteroidota; class Bacteroidia; order Cytophagales; family Spirosomataceae; genus Spirosoma. Next base: position 4,438 of record JBBSTD010000004.1, read on the forward strand.
TTGCCTGTAAATAGGGGTCGGCCACCGTTGGTTTGGCGGTTACTCCGCCTGTAATGCCCGCTCTTTTCCGCAGGGCCCCAATGCTCAGTGCCCAGTCTGCATCCGTAAGTGTACCTAGCTCGGCTTTGGCTTCGGCGTAGGCCAGCAGCACTTCGGCATAGCGAACTATAGATACCGAGTTGATATTCAAATCACGGGTATCATAATACATGTCATCCAACGTCCATTTTATGGGCATATAGCCCGTAAACGTATAGGAAAACAGGGGGGGAGCCGGTACTAAAACGCCCGCATTGATGCGTTTATAATCGCCGGTACGAATGGTTTGCTGGAGCCGCTTGTCGCGCCCCTTTACTTCATCTTTAAATAAAGTTGTTTTATAAGCGGGGTCATTGGTAAAGGGCGTACCATCAATTTTTAGGTACGTATTGATAAAGGTCCGGATAAAGCTGGCCTTGTCGCCGTAGGTGCCGCTGGTCCAGTACCAGTTACCATCATTGAGGGTGTTGAGGGCCAGGTCATTAACGGCAGACAGCATAACTTCTGTGCCAACGGGGGTAGGGTTGATAAACACCTGACGGTACGACCTGTCGACACCGGCGCCATCATACAGTTTATAACCTCCTTCGTCAATTACTTTCTTGGCGGCTACGGCCGCCTGACTCAGCAACCCAGCCGATGAACTGCCCAGGTTAAGCTTCGTATGGTATTTTCTGAATGTCCCTTCGTGCAGACTTACCCGCGCCTTAAAGGCGTAGGCCACGTATTTGGTAATCAGGCTGCGGGTTGGTTCATTGGCCGTAGTGATATTCTGACTGGCGTAATCCAAGTCGGCCAGCACCGAATCCATCACCATCACCCGCGAATCGCGCTCTTTGTAGAGGATTTCGGTATCCGATACATCAAGCGGCTTGTTAATCCAGGGTACATCCCCAAATCGCTTTACTTTGTCGAAGTAAAACCAGGCTCTGAAAAAGCGGGCAATGCCCAGGTAATTTTTCCGGACCGTTACCGGAACGTTGGGGCTATTGCAGTTCTCAATAAAATAATTGATGTTTCTCAAATCAGACCACGACCAGCCCGTACTTACCTGCGCGCTGTAGTTGCCGGGTGTGATAAAAGCCGGGCTGTCTTTCCGCGCCAGGTAGTCGGACATGGCATCGGCCCGGTGCAGATTTTTCCCGTTCAGGATGTTATAAAATGAATTGGTGTAGAGTACTAGGCCACTTTCGCTGCTGAAAATGGGGCCTTTGGTGGTGGTCGCTTCCGGAAGTTCCTCCAGATTACACCCCGCCAGCAAAAGGATAAACAGCAGTATAAGGCTATATTTTGAGTTCATGATCGTACGTTTTTTGGACGGTTAGAATGTGATGGACAAGCCACAGGTCACACTTTTTAAAATTGGATAGTTGTAGCCATCACCGGAGTTGCCGCCCGGACTAAACACTTGGTCAGACGCTACCGCACTTTCTACGTCTATATCGCGCGTGATCTTATACAGGGGCGATAAGGACAATATATTCTCCGCAGACAGGTAAACCCGTGCCGCCGAAGAGCCAATTTTTGACGTTACGGCCCGGGGCAGGTTGTAGCCAAACTGAATGTTTTTCAGGCGCATGTACGCTACGTTTTGCAGGTATTTCGTTTGCGGGGCCGCCAGCGTTCCGTTGGCATTACTGGCAATGCGGGACACATACCTTGGGAAATAGGCGTTCACGTTGTCTTCTGTCCAGATGTTACCCAGCTGGCTTTTGGGGATATCGCCGTAGGGGCGGTTATACTGCCCCCAAAACAGGTTTGCTTCCCGGCTTGGATACCAGTCCTGCCTGGCAACGCCCTGCACAAAGGCCGAGAAGAAGAAGTTGTTCCAGTCGGCTCCCAGCATGACTCCGTAGGTGTAGCGGGGCGTTGAATTGCCAATAATGGAGCGGTCACCCGGGTCAGAAACCCGGCTTAACCCCGGTGTTATGGCCCCATCGCCGTTGGTGTCCTTGAACTTTATATCACCCGGAAACCATAGGCCACTAGAAGCACTTCTGAATAGGTTTTGGCTGGCACTGCTTTTCACATCATCCGCCGACGTGTAATAGCCATCGGTCGTATAGCCCCAGATTTCGCCCAGTGTCTGCCCTTCGTAATAATCGCTCAACTGTTTTTGCGGGTTGTTGTACTTCGTGATAACGGCATTGTAATCGGCCAGGGTCAGTCGTACATCGAAGTTGAACGGTTTGGTGCCGGTCATGAACTTATCCCGGTACGAGAGCATCATTTCCCAGCCTTTGGTTCTCAAATCGGCGTAGTTGCCCTTGGGGGCCGTTGCGCCAAAAACGGCTGGCAGCGTCAGGCCCACCGTAAACATATCGGTTGTGTTTCTGACGTAGGCATCGGCCACAAAGGTCAGGCGGTTGGACAACATCGATAAATCGACGCCGATGTTTGTGGTGGTGGCCGTTTCCCAGGTAAGTCCCTGCGGCACTACCGTTGGGTTTTGGGTTTGCTGTGGTCTTTGTCCGTTCAGGATCAGGGCGGATTGAGAGATGCCAAACTGTTCCAGATAGGCGTAGGAGTCAATGTTTCCGTTGCCGAGTGAGCCATAAGATGCCCTGAATTTCAGGTCAGAAACAACCTGCCCCGGCACATTCCAGAACGATTCTTTCGAGAGTCTCCAGCCCACCGAATAGGAAGGGAAAAAGGCAAACCGCTGATTGGCCGGAAACTTGGAAGAGCCATCATACCGCCCATTCACTTCCACCAGATACCGGTCTTTGTATGAGTAGTTGAGCCGTCCGAAACCACCCTGTATTTTCCAGCGCTCCCAGCCGCCTGATGTCACTATAGCCTGCCCAAGGGCCAGGTTGATGTCGTTGGCATCTTCAAAAATAAGCCCGTTGCGTTGGGCAGACAGCCGTTTGTAGTTCGACTGCTCGTAGTTATACCCCGCCAATGCCTTAATGTAATGATCGCTTTTGAACGTGTTTTCGTACTCCGTGTAGAAGTTCGTTGTCATGTAGGCCGTTTCCCGGTACACATCGTTGAGGTAATTGGAGGTAGTACCGATGTAGGAAATTATGCCCGGCTTTGTGCTGTACGGCACGGGTACGGCTTTGGTCCGGTCATTATTATCGGTGTTCTGAATCGTGAAATCGCCCTTCACCCGGAACGTGTTGTTGAAGAACTGAGCCGCAAATCCCGATGTATTCCTGAACACCTTTTTGTTGTTATCGATACCGTTTTTGCCGTAATAGAAGTCGCCAATGCTATAAGCCGCCGAAAAGGTGATTGACCCGTCAGGATTGAGCAGGGGAGATAACGGGTGGCCTTCGTCGGCAATGTTTCTCCATACCCCGCCCCCTTCACCTACGTTCAGTGGGTTGTGGTATTTTAAATCGGAGTACTGCGACATGTTGTGTACCCGCAACCAGGGATACAGTTGAATGGAGCCTTTGCCCATGAAGTTAAACACCCGATAATCGTCCGAATTATATCGGAATAGGCCGCTCTGACCAAAGTACCGGCCCGTCAATAAATAACTCGCTTTGTCGCTGCTGCCCGAAATGCTGAGGTTGTGCTCATTGGAGGTGGTGTGGTCTTTGTACAAATGCCCGTAGTAGTCGGTACTTGCGTAATAGACGTACTCGCCGGTGGCGGGGTCAACTTCTACGTCTGGCAATCCGCCCACTTCGGAGCGTCTTTTTAGCTCGGTCAGATAAGGCTGCGAAAACTTAAGCGTTTTGTTCACATTCTGGGGGAACGTGCCCCCAAAATTGACGAAGGATTCGGCAAACATGGAAGCCCAGGTATAGCCATCAGTTACTAAATCAGGCCGGGCAATGGGATTCTTGATGGAGAAGTTGGTGGAATAGGTAATGTTGGTTTTGCCCGCCGTTGGCGTTTTTGTCGTAATCAGCACCACCCCAAACACCCCCCGCGCGCCATAAATGGAAGCCGAAGCCGCATCTTTCAACAGCGTAATACTGGCAATGTCATTGGGGTTCAGCAGGCTGGGGTCTCCTTCTACATTGTCGATGAGCACCAGAGCGTTGCCGCCCTGCCCAATGGACGTAGTACCCCGAATGTTAAACTTGGGTGCCTGATTGGGCTTCCCGTCCCCTAATTTGATATTGAGGTTAGGTAAAACGCCCTGAAGGCCCTGATTCAGGTTGGTCATGGGGCGGTTATCGAACACATCGCCGGTAATCATGTCAACAGCACCCGTCAGGTTCGCTTTTTTCTGAGTACCGTAACCCACCACAATCACCTCGCCCAGCGACTTGGTATCTACTTTCAGACCCACTTTGAGTTGGGTTTGATTCCCCACCGTTACTTCCTGCGGCAGATAGCCGACAAACGAGAAGACCAGTACGGATGTGGCAGTGGGTACGTCGAGCGTAAACCGCCCTTCGGCACTGGTGGTCGTGCCCCGTTGGGTGCCTTTCAGTACCACACTCACGCCCGGCATTCCATCACCTTTCTCGTCGGTAACGATACCACTAACGGCAACGTCAGCCGCCAGGGCGGGAGTCGCCAGTACCGGATTTACAGCACTTGTTTCGGCCGATGGGGTTGTGGGTTTGGGTAATTGCTTCAGAATAATCTGATTCCCTGCCACACTATACGTCAACTGGATGGCGGGCAGCAACTTGTTCAGTACTTCGCCCAGCGTTTCGCCCGTGGCCTGAAACGAAACTTTCCGGTTGGACTGGATCAGTTGCGGGCTGTACGAAAACGTAACGTTCACTGATTTTTCAATGGTGGCCAGCACGGTTTTTACTTTCTCGTTCCGTACCTGTAAGGTAAGCCGCCGGTCGAGCAGTTCCTGCGCCGACACATCGGTAGCCCAGGACGCGCCCACAAACAGGCAGGTAATGAGCAGGGGAGCCAATGACAGTTTCATGCACTGACTCAGGTAAAATAGACATTTTTTCATACGCTTGGGGCATTATTTAGGGTTCAGGATTAAAAATTAGTTGACCGTACAACCGTTGGCCGAAATCACAATTTGTCCCTCGACTACTTCGTAAGTAGCATCAATCGACTGGACAATAACATCGAGTTTTTGAAACAGGGGTTCGTCGGTAAGGGAGGCTGTCAGCTGGCAGTCTTTTAGCACATCGGCATTATAAATAATATCGATGCCATATGCTTTTTTGAGTTTGTCAAATACGGCGATGACCGGAGTTTCATCGAAAACAAAGCTGATGGGCGCGTGTTGTGGGGTGTTGCTAATGAGTTTTGGCGCAGATACCAGGGTTTTGACAAACGTTTCAGTTTCGCGCGAGAAAACCACCTGCTGATTGGGTTGCAGCAAAACACCCTCTATCGCTCTGCCGGATGGATTCGGGTTAGTAGCGGGCTGCCCTTTGAACACGCTCACCTGCCCCTGCTTTACCGTAACGATCACTTTTGCGTCGCGCTCGAAAGACCGCACCACGAACGTAGTGCCCAATACTTTGGTAACAACTTCACCGGCATACACGAAGAAGGGCTTCTGCGCATCTTTCGCTACGTCAAACGTGGCTTCGCCCTGCAAATAAACGGTGCGGTTTTGCTGGCCGTAATCGGTTGGGTAACGCAACTGACTTTGGGGAGCCAGCACCACCGTAGAGCCATCGGGAAGCCGGACGAGTTGTGACTTCTTACCCGAATTCGCCTTCTCGATGGGGGGCTGGGCCAGCGTAGCAACCTGCTGTTGATAAACGGACGGGTTACTATGCTCAATGCTGTAAAGTCCGTAACCAGCGGCCAGCAGAAAACAGGCGGCTGCGGCCCCGTATACCCAGGTATTTTTCCAAAGGGGCCGCACCGGTGTGACTGATTGCGCCTGCTTATTGGTGGCCAAAATCCGGGTTAGCAACAGGGCTTCGGCTTCTTCGGAAAGGTACGTGCGGGCGTAATCGCTAAGGCCAACCTGAACAGCCTCAACCAGTTGGCGAGCAAGCACCCAGTCGGCTTTCTGGTCCGGATAGTTTTGCAGCCATTGCGCCCAGTATTGCTCAGATACCGCCGTTGGCGTTAAATAATGGTGCAGGAAGGCTTCGTCGCAGACAAAGTCAGTAGCCGTAAATATTTTGTGATTTTTTTGCACAAAAGCAGTTTTTTGTCAGTAGATGACATACCCCCGGCTTTCATACTCACTTCATTAAAAAAAAATTAAAAAGGGGAAGTTTCCGGCAAAAGCCACTGGCGTAGCTTCTCAATACCGCGAAACACTAAATTCTGCGCCGACTGCCGGTTGATGGATAGTACATCGGCGATTTCGGCGTAGTCAAATTCTTCGACGAAGCGCAGCCGAATGGCCTCCTGCTGGCGAGGGGGTAACTGACTGATTAGTTTTTGCACCAGCGCCTGCCGGTTCAGGGTCGCTTCCTGTTCGGCGAAGAGGTCTTCGACAGAGGGGTCGGCCCATAGGTCGTCAAAATCAGCCTGGGGCAGCACCTGGTAAGGACGTTGCTGTCGCTGGAGAAGATGAATGATTCGGACTTTCAGGGATTTGAGCAGGTAGTAGCGCACATTGTCCGGGACCGAAAGACGCTCCTTTTTGGCCCAAAGTTCGGTAAACACATCGTGAATGCAATCGAAGACGAACGACTCCGACGCGGCTACCAGTGTTATTCCATATCGATACATTGCCCGAACATGGGTTCTATAAAGGGCACTGTACGCATCTTCATTGCCTTGCTGGAAAGCAATCCATAGTACAGTGTCGGGTGGGGTCGTGGTCAATGAAGTAACAATGGGCCAAAATTTAGCATGACAGTCCACATACGTTTCAAAGGCAGCCAAACGCTGTAGTTACTGCAATCTGACCGCCCGGTTCATGTCGTTGCAACGCACGTTTATTATACTGCTGATCATTCGGCTGTGGTCATCGGGCTATCTTGCCGATAACAGTCTGAACGTACTGCCTGGAACGGTAATGCGGGGTTGTTGCTTTACGGCATGGTATGGAAAGATGAGTGAATGAGTTGCTGGTAAAAGGAGCATAATCCATTCCGTAGCAACGTGCGTGCGCTGGCTACGGAATGGATTATGCTCCTTTTACTTCGCCGACACCTGCCCCGTAATGGCCGCGGCTTTGTCGACTTGGTCGGTAAACCGGTCGAGAGTGGTGGCCGTTGCCCGGATTTGCTCGTCGGCTTCCGTCCACTTCCGCTCTTCGATGGCTTCCCGGATGCCGGGCAGTGTTTTGACGCCGTAGCCCGTGTAAAATCCGGGGGCATAGATATGGTGCTTAAACCACGGGCGTCGGGGTAGTCCCTGCTCACTCAGGAGGTAACGCTCTGTTTGATAGAGGAGTAAATTCAGTTCCAGCTTCTGCGCGTCCGAGAGTGAAGGCTCTTTTTTGCTCCCCTTATCGTACTCGCGGGCACTCTTCTCCAGGCGGAGTAATGCGTTCTCGAGGGGAGAGAAATTTAGGTAGGGGACGGGTTCCTTGCGGGATGGGGGCAAAAGGGTTTCCTTCGGGTCGGCCACTGCGTCGTATCGCTTATCCTGAACGAGTTGGTTCTGCCGGTCGGTTTCAGCCCGCATGGTTTCGGCCAGTTTTTTTACTTCACTGCCGTAGCGGGCTACCGTATTTGAAAAGCTCTGGAAAGAAAAAGGCAGCACATCGGCATTGGCCAGTCGCAGGACGCAACGACCCATTGTTTGGGCCAGCGCAACGCCATAGGAAAAGTCGGTATCTTTAAACTTAACATAGTCCTCGTAGGAGTCATACACGGAATGGTAATCTCCGCCCGCGTCCTCACCACCAAAGCCAACGTTCATGGCTGCAATGCCCGCATGTTGTAAAAAGGAGGTGTAATCGGAACCGGAGCCCAGGGCTTCGATGCGCATATCGGCCCCGGCCTGGGCTTCCTGCCGGGACTCAGGGGAGCCGTTCACCAGATTGGCCGCCCGGCGACGTTCCAGTATGGATATGCCTTTCTCCGGGTCTGTCACGTCGCGGGCTACCTGGTTGAAAAAGGGTTCCAGCGTGTGCGAGCCGCCCACGCCCAGAAAGCCCCGGCCGTTACCATCGGTATTCAGGTAAACCACCACATTTTTTTTCAATAATTGCTCATTGGTTTCAACCCATTCGGTTGAGCCCAGCAGACCCGGCTCTTCGCCATCCCAGGCCGCAAAAACAACCGTACGTTTGGGTTTCCAGCCTGTTTTGGCCAGTTCGCTCAGGGCGCGGGCTTCTTCCAGCACCGCCACCAAGCCACTAATTGGATCAGCCGCTCCGTTTACCCAGGCATCGTGGTGGTTGCCGCGCATAATCCACTGATCGGGAAATTCACTGCCTCTCATGGTAGCAATGATGTTAAAGACCGGTTCGGTTTTCCAGTCAAATTCCAGTTTCAGGTGTACTTTGGCCGGACCCGGACCCAGCCGGTAGGCAATAGGTAAGCCGCCCCGCCAGGCCGAAGGAGCCATCGGGCCACCCATTGCTTTCAGCAGGGGCAACGCATCGGCGTAGGAGATAGGTTGCACCGGTATTTTCATAATCGTCGGGGCCGATTTATAATCCAGCCGCCTGGCGTCTTTCGTGGCACCGTAGCCGGGTGTAAGCGGGTCGCCGGGAGCAACGGGCATATCTAGGACGGAGCCACGCTGCACCATCGTTTCATTTTTGAACGGCCCTTTGGGATATACATCGCCCTGCGCGTAGCCGTCGTCTTTGGGGTCGGAATAAATCAGGCACCCGATGGCACCCTTTTCGGCGGCTACTTTAGGTTTGATACCCCGCCAGGAACCGCCGTATTTGGCAATGACGATTTTGCCCTTCACGTCGATGCCCCGACGTTCCAGTTCCTCGTAATCGCCGGGAACACCATAGTTGACAAACACTAGTTCGGCGGTCACGTCGCCATCCGCCGAAAAGCAGTTATAGGTTGGGAGCTGTTCGCGGGTCTGCTTCGAAACGGGGTCTTCCTTGACGGGGGATTCGGCCAAACCGGCTTTGAACGTAGTTGGCCCTACGAGTTCCAGCAACCGGATTTTGGGCGTTGGAAACAGCACGTACGAGGTGTCGATGCGGGTATCGTAGCCCCAGGACTTAAACAGCGACGCAATGAACCGGGCATTTTCCCGGTCGTAGGGTGAGCCGACATGGTGCGGACGGGCGGCCAGCTTTTTCATCCATTCGCGCAGGTTATCGGCCTTTAACTGGGCATCGAACTGCTTTTCCAGGGTGTACTCAGCCGAAGTCTGAGCGGGTGCGAAACCCAGCAACGGTTTTTGGGGGGCAGGGGTTTGTGCCGGGCTGTAATGGCTGAGCAGCAGACCAGCCAACAGGAAGAATGACTGTCTTGTAAAGCGAATTGTCATATTTATCAAGTTATTTTTATGGTTAAAGGAAAGATAAACTGCTTAGCATTCAAGCATATAATACTGACAGCGGAATGATTGACCAAATTCCTGAATGTCCCGCTGGTAGGTTGGCGTAAAGCCGTGCCGTTCGTAATACTGCGTAAGTTTGGGGCGGGTAGCGTCCGTTTCGAGTTGAAGTTAATGGATACCCCGTTGCTGACATTCATCCCGGCAAAAATCCATGATGATACTAAACAGATTTTGTTTGGCAAACGACCGCCGAATGGCTAATTTATGAATAAAACCCGACGTATTGTCCGGTACGTCGGGCCAGAAAAGCGGATCTTTCCACTGCAGAATAAACGTAGCGGCTGGTACGTCATCAACAGACAGGACGTAGCAATTGCCCTCCGTGTAAGTATCGATCAGGTTATCGGCCGTGAGGGTGTCGACAGTCCACAGCGTTTGGTTGGTGTCCACAAGCCATTGGCCCACTTCGCGCAGGATGGCTAAAAACGTATCGGGCTGGTCGTTTTGGAAAGAATAGTGCATGGCACGCGTACCGCTATTTGTCGGAAGAAAGGTTTTTTTTAACAGTTGAACCCGCTGACAAGTTAAGCACCTATGACGAAAACTAACAGAACAATCCTGCAATCGCTGGGTAGCGGCCTGATGGGGGCCTGCGTACTGACAGTGCTTCATGAAACGGCCCGCCGGTTCATACCTGATGCGCCCCGGGCCGACATACTAGGTATGCGGGCCATTACGAAAGTGATGGAGAGCGTTGACGAAGAACCACCGGCCGATGATGAACTGCACGAATGGGCAACCGGTGGGGATATCCTCTCGAATACGTTGTATTATAGTTTGATTGGTCTGGCAAAGCCTAAACATGCCCTGCTGGCCGGAACGGCTTTGGGACTTGTTGCGGGGCTGGGTGCCGTTGGTTTGCCCGGTCCGATGGGGTTGGGAACGGCCCCTACCCGCCGAACGGATGCTACGGCTGCCATGACCGTTGGCTGGTATGTGGTGGGTGGTCTGGTGACGGCAGTTGCCTTTAAAGCATTGAAGAAGAAGCGGTTTTCTAAGGTGCTTTCTTTCTTGAAAAAGTAAAACCTGACGTTTTTCAATACCCTTCGAAATCAGAAGAATCGCCCGTCGGGTTGTAGACCTGCTAGTAAATGGCAGACTGTGTGACGTATGAAAGCTATTCAATTTACCCAAGTCGGCGGTCCAGAAGTGCTGACGCTCGTTGACCTGCCAACTCCATCGCCTAAAGCCGGTGAGGTACTGGTGCGGCATACTGCCATTGGCATCAACTACATCGACACGTACCACCGCACTGGTCTATATCCCGTTCCTCTGCCGTATACACCCGGTTCAGAAGGAGCAGGTGTTATCGAAAAAATGGGCGAGGGTGTAAAGGACTTCTCCGTTGGACAGCGCGTGGCTTACGTGATGCAGCCCGGTGCCTATGCCGAATATGCCAGTGTTCCGGCGGATAAACTGGTGCCCGTTCCGGGGGGTATGACCGATCAGCAGGCGGCCGCCATCCTGTTGCAGGGTATGACGGCGCATTATCTGGCGTTTACCACGTATCCGATTCACCCCGGCGATACAGTGCTGATTCATGCCGGAGCCGGGGGCGTTGGCTTACTACTGACCCAGATTGCCCGGATGCGGGGTGCGCGGGTAATTACTACGGTGTCGACCGAAGAAAAAGCGCAGCTATCCCGCGAGAACGGTGCCGACGAGGTGATTTTGTACACGCAGACGGACTTTGCCGCCGAAGTAAAGAAACTGACCGGTGGGCAGGGCGTTCATGCCGTGTACGATTCAGTGGGGAAAACGACGTTTGAGGGAAGCCTGAATTGCCTAAAGCCCGTTGGTATGATGGTATCCTTCGGCAATGCGAGCGGGGCCGTACCGCCGTTTGCTCCGGCGTTGCTGGCCAGTAAAGGGTCACTCATGTTCACCCGCCCGTCGCTGGCGCATTACATCCTCACGCGGTCGGCCCTGCTGGAACGGGCCACGGCGTTGTTCAACTGGGTGGCCGACGGTAAACTGAATCTGCAAATCCACCCGCCCTACGCCCTGGCCGATGCCGCTCAAGCCCACCGCGACCTCGAAGCACGTAAAACAACCGGAAAGCTATTGCTGATCCCCTGAGCGAAGAATTTTGTAGAATGACTAAAAATCAATGTAATAAAGGCGCGGTTTGGGATGAAAATAACCCGAACCGCACTTTCGTCTTTTGGTCACTTCATCATTCGGTTTCCTTACCCTTCATAATCCGGGGAGATGGGCGAACGTCGGAATTCAGTGGGCGTTACGCCGACGTATTTTTTGAAGAACTGGCTGAAGTTAGGCTGGTCGGCCAAGCCGATAATCTGGCTGATTTCCTGCAATGTTCAGGCGGTTTGAACCAGCAGGGCTTTACTTTCTTCCAGCAAGGCGATTTTTGACGAGCGTGCTGATGGCTTATAAAGTCGGATGAATGCCAGCTATTCATAATGGGGCCGCAAACATTCACGCCAACTTATCGCTTACAAAATTGCTGACTGAGGGGCATTTACCCCACAGTTTTAACTACAATAAACAATGATTGTAACAAAAGGATACGCGGCTCAGGCCGAGGATTCGGGACTGGCTCCCTGGGATTTTGAGCGCCGGGAACTGGGTGCTCACGATGTTCATTTCGATATTAGTTACTGTGGTGTCTGCCATTCCGATATTCACCAGGTGCGGGGCGAGTGGGGCAATAGCATGTATCCCATGGTACCCGGTCACGAAATTGTCGGCCGCGTGGTGGCCGTTGGGGCCGAGGTAAGCAAGTTTGCCGTGGGTGATCTGGCCGGTACGGGCTGTCTGGTCGACTCCTGCCGCACTTGCGACAACTGCCGGCGTGGGCTGGAGCAGTACTGTGTCAAAGGCAACACCCAGACGTACAATGGACTCGAACAGGATAAAAAGACCGTTACCTATGGCGGCTATTCCAACACCATTGTAGTTCATGAGGATTTTGTGCTGCATATCTCTGACAAACTGGACCTGGCCGCTACGGCTCCCCTGCTTTGTGCGGGCATCACGACCTACTCGCCCCTGCGGCACTGGGGCGTGGATAAGGGTCATAAACTGGCGGTTGTCGGTTTGGGTGGCCTGGGGCACATGGGCGTGAAATTTGGCGTAGCCTTCGGGGCGGAGGTGACCGTGCTGAGTACCTCGCCCGATAAAGAAGCCGACGCCAAAAAACTGGGTGCCCATAAGTTTGTGGTGACCAGCGACAAGGCTCAACTCAAAGCGGTAGCGGGCTATTTTGATTTCATTCTGGATACGGTTTCCGCCGAGCATGATTACAATGTGTATTTATCGCTGTTAAAAACGGACGGGGTACATATTTGCGTGGGTGCTCCGCCAACGCCATCGGCTCTGCGGGCTTTTAGCCTGATTCCCGGCCGGAAAAGTATTGCTGGGTCGAGCATTGGCGGGCTTCCCGAAACGCAGGAGATGCTGGATTTTTGCGCCGAACACAACATCGTTTCGGACATTGAACTCATCCCGATTCAGGACATCCAACAGGCCTACGAGCGAATGCTGAAAGGTGATGTACGCTACCGGTTTGTAATCGACATGGCGACCCTGTAGTGCCTGAGCATTACCGGTAATGTGTTAGTTTTTTTTGTCAATGGGGTCTGTTCAGACGAATAGACCCCACCCTTTTTAGCCCTGTTATCGTCTGTTTTTAATCTATGAGCGCCCTATCAGACCAAACCGATATATTTCAGCGCCTGCAAGCCGGTGGGTTACTCCGCAAGGATGATCCGGAGTATGGCCGGTTTGGTGAAGTCGTTGCGCGTACCATCCGGCTATGCGTCGAAATGAACGCAACGGCTACCGACATTAATCAGGTACGTACCCGGTTGAGCGACATTATTGGCACCCAGATCGACCCGTCAACCACAATTTTCCCGCCGTTTCATACCAACTTTGGCCGGTCGATCCGTCTGGGCAAAAACATCTTTATCAACCATGCCTGCTCGTTCCTGGATATTGGCGGTATCACCATCGAAGATGAGGTTCAGATTGGCCCACGAGTCAATCTTACCTCTGAAAATCACCCGCTGGACCCGGCCGACCGAACAACCCTGATTCCCCGTCCGATTGTGATCAAACGAAACGCATGGATTGGTGCCGGAGCCACCATTTTGCCGGGAGTTACCATTGGTGAAAACTCAGTTGTGGCAGCCGGTGCGGTGGTAAGCCGCGATGTGCCACCCAATACCGTAGTGGCGGGGGTGCCCGCTAAAGTGGTTAAGTCTCTGTAAATCAGGCTAAATTCGCTATTTATTAAGTTTTGTCATTCCGAGGAACGAGGAATCTCAAGTGTCCCAACATACACGTTAATATGCTTGAGATTCCTCGTTCCTCGGAATGACAAAAAGTACACAAAAATTAATTAAACGCTGTATTCAATTCTAGTTCAGAACATCCCCCAATATGGACATTACACGAATTGGTACGCAGCCTTCGTCAAAAGGACCGGAAGACTGGTTTAGTGGCGCGGTGCGCGTTGACCCCTTATTTGCGGCTAATGACGCCCGACGGGCAGCCGCAGCGAGTGTCACGTTTGTACCCGGTGCCCGAACGGCCTGGCACACTCATCCACTGGGGCAAACGCTGCTTGTTACCGCCGGTTGTGGCTGGGTGCAGCGGGTGGGCGGGCCCATTGAAGCCATTCATCCGGGCGATGTGGTTTGGTTTGAACCCAATGAAAAGCATTGGCACGGCGCTACGCCCACCACCGGCATGACCCACATCGCCATGCAGGAAAACCTGAACGGAAAAGTTGTCGACTGGCTGGAAAAAGTCAGCGACGATCAGTACCGGAGGTAGGCAAAAACGTCGACTTCACTAACCCGCTCAGCGCCTGCACCAGCGGTTTTGTTTGGTCGGACCGATGGATCAATACGTGTTGGATCACAACTTGTTTAAAGAGCGTTCCGTCGGCGTTAATGATGGGCATTGACATCAGGTCAGGGTCTGTGCGCAAATCCAGCGAAGCCGGAATAAAAGCAATTCCTTTTCCCAGACGAACCATACTTTTCAGGAGATCGAACGAGGGCACAAAATGCGCGATGTTACTTTTTCGATTAAAACCAGCCTGCTGGCAAGCCTCCTCAAGCTGCCCGAAATAGAGTCCGGTCTCAGGGCCATGGTCAACCCACTTTTCGGTTTGCAATTGATCGAGACAAACCATCTGTTGGCTGGAAAGCGGATGTTGTCTGTTCATTAAAACTGTGTAATCAGTTTCGGTATACTGGGTAGCCGTTAGTCCTTTTTGTCCCAATGGCAATACCGTCATGCCCAGATCGATCTGGTCGTTTGCGACAGCATCCTGTACCGATGCCGGATTTGGTAACTCAACCAGTTTAACAGCGATCAGGGGGAAGTGAGCCGAAAACAGTTCGAGCATACCAATGATACGTTCGGGAAGAATCAGCTTGAAAATGCCCAGCGTCAATGCCTGCTCTTTAGCACCTGCCTGCCGCACATTGTGGATTGCGTTATCAGTTAGTTGCAAAATCCGTCTGGCTTCCTCCAGAAAAAGAGCCCCGGCCTGAGTCAGTTCCACTCGGTGTTGCCGTTGCCGTTTGATGAGCCCAAACAGTTCCACACCAAGCTCACCTTCCAGTAGCCTTATTTGTTGACTTAAGGCCGGTTGCGTAACGAATAATCGCTTGGCGGCCTGACCAAAATGAAGTTCTTCAGCTACGCCTACGAAGTATTTTAACTGACGTAATTCCATTAGTTAAGGTTGTGTAACGCTCAGTGAAGCTATTGTCAATGATAAGAAATACTTATCACAAAGTAAGAAACTATAATAATACTTTTCTACTGTATTTCTGCCTTTTAGCCTGAAATTTGACCTGATTCATTCCTGCGTTAACCCAAGTTTTACTTCTATGAACAACATAAACAGGCGTGGTTTCTTAACCCAATTAGCCGTTACCTCAGCCGTAGCTACAATTCCGAACTACGGATTTTCTCAATTCGGCAAGGCCGATGAGTTTGTCACCACAGATACCACCTACGGCCGCCTGCGTGGGGCGCGGAAGGACGGGATAAACCTGTTCAAAGGGATTCCCTACGGCGGAAAAACGTCGGGCGACCGTCGGTTCCGTCGGCCGGCTCCGCTCGAACCCTGGACCGGCGTTCGGGATGCGCTTGAGTTTGGGGCACCGGCCATTCAGCCGCCCCGGCGGAACGAACCCGCCCCTTCTGAAGACTGTCTGTTTCTGAATGTCTGGACACCGGCTAACGACAATAAGAAACGGCCCGTTATGTTCTACAGTCACGGCGGTGGTTTTGTTATCGGTTCAGGGGCGTCTGGTGGTCAGGACGGGTCAAATCTGGCCCGCAATTTTGACGTAGTGGTAGTCGAAACCAACCACCGGTTGGGTCTTCTGGGCTTCCTCTATCTGGACGAACTTGCCGGGGCCGACTATGCCGGTTCGGGCAACATGGGAATGCTCGACATTGTCGATGGCCTGAAATGGGTACATGACAACATTGCCCGCTTTGGGGGCGATCCGGCCAACGTCATGATCTTCGGCGAATCGGGCGGGGGAGCCAAAACGTCTTGCCTGTATGCCATGCCATCAGCCGCGCCTTATTTTAACAAGGCTTCCATCGAGAGCGGGCCGGGCGTTCGGATGGCCTCCAAAGAAACAGCCGCCGAAACAACGGCCATGCTGCTCAGGGAGTTGAACATCGCCCCGAAAGACTGGCGCAAACTGCTGGATATTCCGGCAGCAGATTTACTAGCGATGCAGGCCAAGTTACCCTCTGCCCCGCCTTTCCAGGCGAAAAACAACAAGAAATCCCTAATGGAACGCAGAGCGGGCGGTTTCTCGCCGGTTGTTGATGGCGTTGCGCTCCCGCATAACCCCTTCGACCCAACAGCTCCGGCTATCTCCCGCAATAAACCCCTGCTGGTGGGCTGGAATGAAGATGAATTCACTTTTTTCGCCTGGGAACGTAAGGATACGGAGTTTGCCAAACTGACGTTTGAGACCTTACCCAAACGACTGGAAACGCAGTTTGGTGAGGATACCCCCAAAATTATCGAGACCTACCGCAAAGCGAATCCCAACGCGACGGCACCGGACATTTTCATTGCCGTATCGTCCATTACCATGATGGGCCTGGGTTCGGTAGACATCGCCGAGAAGAAGACGAAGCAGGGCGGGGCACCGGTATATCTCTACAATTTCGGCTATAAGTCCGAGAAGAAGATTCCCGGTACCGACTACGCTATGGGTACGCCCCACGCCATGGATATTTCGTTTAAGTTCAACAATGAACTGCCCCCCCGCGATGGTTCAGCACCGAAAGAAAGCTTCTTCGGCGGCAACCGCCCCGAACGGTTTACCGCTTCGCATCACTTTGCCGAACTCTGGACAACCTTCGCCCGGACGGGTAAACCAGCCGCCAAAGACGTACCGGCCTGGCCCGCTTATAACCTCAAAGACCGCCCAACGATGCGGATTGACACAACCTGCGAAGTGATTGACAACCGATTCAGTCAGGAGCTGGCCATGTGGCGATCTATCGGACGATTATAGTTTGCGATGAGTTTTACCCCCAACCTGTTTAAACTTTCATAAATGAGTTGGTAACAAGTGGTTTTTGTCATCCCGAGGCACGAGGGATCTTCGGTAAGAACAAAAAAAATACTACCGAAGATCCCTCGTGCCTCGGGATGACAAAACCACCTAATTCCAATCGGAAAATAAAAGTTTGAACAGGTTTCCCCCTAACTCCCTTAACAGCCCTATTTCCATGAGAATAAAGCTATCTGTCTTTTTCATCTACGTTGTAACGCTGGTGGCACTACTTCCCCAGCTAAGGGCACAGCCTATCCGGGAAGACCTGTTGCAAAAACCCTGGAAAGCCCAGTGGATTACCGGTCCCGGTCGGCCCATCAATCGGTTCACGGCCTCATCGGATCTCACGCTTAAAGACTACGGGGTCTATAAATTCAGGAAAACCATTGAGTTGGGTAGTAAACCGACGTCGTTTGTCGTTCACGTGTCGGGCGACAACCGGTATAAGCTGTTTGTGAATGGAAAGCAGGTAGCGCAGGGACCAGCGCGGGGTGATCTGTACTTCTGGAACTTCGAAACGCTGGATTTGGCTCCTCACCTGCAGGCAGGCCAAAATACGGTGGCGGCAGTGGTCTGGAATGATGGCCGGTTCAAGTCCGAAGCGCAGATTTCCTTCCTAACGGCCTTTATCCTTCAGGGCAACGGCCCCGCCGAGGAAGTGCTGAATACCAACGATACCTGGAAAACCAGTAAGGATGAAAGCTACCAGCCGCTGGCCGTTCGGGTTCCGGGCTATTACGTAGCCGGGCCTGCCGAGCTGGTCGATATGACGAAGCACGTAAAAGGCTGGGAGAAAACTGCCTACGACGACAGTAAATGGGTCAGTGCCCGCCAGATTGGCCCCGGTGTCACCAAAGATGCGGCTGTTAATTCGACCGGCTGGATGCTGGTACCATCCCCGCTTCCCGCCATGGAAATGACGACCCAGCGGTTAGCCACTACCCGAAAAGCAACCGGAGTCGACGTACCCGCCGGTTTTCCGGCCACGCCAGCCAAAGTGACCATTCCCGCCAACACAACGGCTACTATCCTGCTGGATCAGGGTTTTTTGACCAACGCGTATCCAACGCTCCAGTTTAGCGGGGGGCAGGGCGCGGGGGTATCCATCGGATACTCGGAAGGGCTTTATATTCGGAAGAATGAAAACATGAGCGGTCCAAGAGTACCCTCACTGCCCAAAGGAAACCGGGACGAAATCGACGGAAAAATCTTTATCGGCAAAGCGGATAGTCTGCTGTCTGATGGTACCGCCAATCAGGTCTACACCCCGCTCTGGTGGCGAACCTACCGGTATGTGCTCCTGGTGGTGAGCACCAAAGCCGAACCGCTCGTGATCGACGACATCTACGGTACGTTTACGGGTTATCCCTTTACGGTCAACGCCAAACTGTAAAGTCAAAACCCTGAAATGGGCAAAATGCTCGACATTGGCTGGCGAACCGCCCGACTCTGCGCCTTCGAAACGTACATGGATTGCCCGTATTATGAGCAACTTCAGTACATCGGCGATGCCCGTATACAGGGGCTGGTTTCGCTCTACTATGCGGGCGATGACCGGCTTTTGCGCTACGGGCTGACCCTGATGGACCACTCCCGCCTTGCTGAAGGCATTACGTTGAGTCGCTACCCAACCGATTTGCATCAACAGATTCCAACGTTCTCGCTCTGGTGGGTGGCCATGCTCCACGATTACTACCAGTACCGGCCCGATAGCCTGTTTATTAAAGACAAACTGCCCGGCGCCCGGCAGGTGATGTCTTTTTTTGAACGCTACCAGCAGCCCGATGGCTCGCTGAAGAATGTTCCTTATTGGTTATTTACCGACTGGACACAAGGCAAAGGCTGGGATTTTGGTATGCCCCCCATCGGGAAAAACGGGGAGTCGGCAGTGCTGGATATGCAACTGCTGTGGACTTATCAATTAGCCGCCGAGCTGGAAACTAACCTCGGTCTGAAAGAGCTGGGAAGCCAGTATGCAAGCCGGGCCGATCAGCTAAAAAAGACCATCCAGCGTAAATACTGGAATTCGGCCAGAAATCTTTTTGCCGATACCGAAGCGAAAGATACCTACTCGCAGCACGCCAATTCACTGGCTATTCTGTCGGGAGTCCTCAACGGCAGTCAGGCGACAACGACGGCAAAAACGATGCTGACCGATACTTCGCTGGCTCCGGCCTCGATCTATTTCAAATTTTATCTGCATCAGGCCCTGACCAAAGCCGGGCTGGGCGACGATTACATGACGTGGCTGGATAAGTGGCGCGAAAACATGGCATCGGGAATGACCACTTGGGCCGAAACGTCGAACGTGAACACCTCCCGCTCCGATTGCCATGCCTGGGGATCGAGCCCCAACGTGGAATTTTTCCGAACCGTACTGGGCATTGACAGCGATGCCCCTGGCTTTGCCAAAGTAAAAATTACTCCTCACTTAGGAACCATTGACGCTATCAGTGGAGAAATGCCCCATCCAAATGGGAAAGTATCCGTTGCCTACAAGGTGGAGAAAGGTGCTCTCAGGGCTGATATCACACTTCCTCCCAAAACAACGGGTAGTTTTGTCTGGAAAGGAAAGACCTCAGTACTGAAAGCGGGGAAGAATGCCCTGTCGCTGTAAGGTCTATTCGATCTCTCATGCCACTGAATCTGGCCGATATGGAAACCCTGCAAATCTCAGTCGGGCCAGGCATTCTCGCTGCTCAGTTGAACGAAAAGCACGGTTCTGCCATCAGCCACGTAACGCTGGAATAAGTACTGTTCGCTAACGTAAATGCAGGATTAACAACAAAAGCCGCGTTCAACGGGTATTGACGCGGCTTTCTGCTGTGCTGTTGAGCGAGAATAGTTCCGGCTTATTTAGCAGCCAGAATATCGACCATGTCAATGACGGGGTCCGATGATAGTAACTCCGCAGCGTTCGCCATCAGCGCGGCCGCTATGGGCCATTAAGTGCATCATAAAGGAAGGTGGACACCGAAGTTGGGTAAATGAACACTTCTGCCTACCGGACGGGTAGTACCCACGTAAACGATATCGGTGCGCCTTCGTTGGTTACGCCCTGCACTACAATCCGCAACCGTTTGGCAGTGTCATTGAGGGGAAAGGCCAGGTTAGCCAGTCCATCCGGGCCGCTCTCGCCCAGTGGCTGCCAGAACAAGACATCCCGTCGGTCGAGGTAGGGACTCACTTCCGGAGATCCATAACGCGGTACATAGAACTCGCGGGGTGTGGCAAAACCGTTTACCGTTGTAGTTACGCTGGTACGTTCGGGTGGTTGAGCTTCTCCCCCCTTCTTTGTGTAAATGGCGATGACTCCGTTAGCTCCCCGCGCCCCGTAAATACTGGCTGTACCCGCATTTTTAAGTAGCTCAATACGGCTTACCTCCCCCGGACTAAGCGCATCCAATACATCCTTCAACATGGACTTTTCAACGATTACTCCGTCAATCAGATAAAGCGGTGAATTATCGCCGAAACTGGAGTGATTGCGGTTCCGCAATTGACTCATTCCGGGTACCTGAGACAGCATTGTCCCTAAATTCTGATAATCATTTCCATTTTTAGGGACAAATACGCCATCGGCTTCTCCGTGGATACTTGCCCGCTGCACCTCTATCGGGCGTTCAGCAGTAGGTTTGTTAGCCCGCACTATCACTTCTGCCAGTTGGCAGGCCGTCGAGTCGCGGTAGAAAGCGGGCCAGGCTGTCTGGCGGCTGCGGGCATCGGCCAATAGGGTCGTCGGTTCGCGCTGGATGGGCGGGGGCGGGGGATTGAACCGAACGCCCGGCGCATCAAAGGTTAATTTAGCTCCCGGCGATTCGAGGGCGCGGGCCACGACCCGAACCGTATCGGCAACCTGCAACCCACTCAGCCGAAATACGCCCTGCGTGTCGGTCGTCAGGCTGCGGAGTATCTTCTGGTCATTTTGCTCCAATTGAACAATCACCGGTCCCTGCTTCACGGGTTTGCCCCGCTGGTCAATAACCCGGCCACTCAAACTCCAGCCCCCGGTCGAGTCGGTGGGTTGGGGCGCGGGCAGTCGTCGCCAGCCCTGGGTCAGCAGCAAATTATCCAACTCCCGCAACCGGTCTGGCTCCAGATAGTACGTGGGCGACTCGACCCGACCCCGCAAATCGGCCGTTAGCAGCAGATACGTCCGCATACTGGGCGGAATAGTATCGACGGTCAGTTGATCAGCATCGGTCACGGCGGCCGACCAACTGCCGCCCACCGGGTAATCGTCCGCATCACGAAACTGCAAGCCAATGTCCACCGTCTGGCGGGACTCGTAGTGGATTTTGCCCGACGATACCCGCATCTGGATGGCTTCGCTCCGCTCCGGGATAAATACCAGGCGTTCGGCGCGGGGCTGGTTGGTCATGTCCCAGAGCGTCAGGCGGCACACGCCCGCAGGTAATGTGCCGGTTGGCAACGAAAACTGTGCTTCGCCTTTGGGCAGCAACCATTTCTGGCGATACACGAATCGCTCCCGGCTTTGCAGCGTAATATAAATGGGTTGTTGCTCATACTTGCCGGTGGCCCGAACCCGCACCGTCAGCCGGGAACTGTCCGAAACCGCATCGGCCGATAAACTCCAGCCTGCGGCCTCCGTAACGGGCAGTGGTACCGGACGGCTAGCGGCATTGGCAATAGGGTCAATCAGGGCGGAATACGCTTCACCCGTCTGGGGCGTAAGTGTAACCCGGCCCATGCCCAGCCCGTTGGTCTGGAACCGGGCTACTTCGGCCCCGGATCGGTTTACCACCCACCCGCTAACGGCCTGCCCCTGCCCGTTTTTGTCCAACGATTTAATTCCTAAATTGCCCGGTACGCCTGTTAACCAGCGGCCCCCTTCGGGTAGAAACTGCACATCCAGCGAGTCAACGGTTGACTGCTTGGGAGTAACCGTGTTTGTTAATGTACGTCCATTATCGACTGGATTTGTCGATTCTGTCTGGCGGATGTTGCAGAGGGGAAACGACCGCTCAAAGGCCGGACCATTGGCGGGCTGGTCGAGGGCGGTGTACGCCCGCAGCCGGTAGTTGCCCGCCGACAGCGTATCCGAAAACCGGAAACTGCCAGCCGCCCGTCCGTCGGTCAGCCGCAGCCACTGGTGTTCCACAATGTGGCCGTTGGGATCCACCAATTCTACCTGAATTGCCCCGTTTTTGCCCGCTACGGGCAATTGCCGGGCCGCATCCAGCACGTATGCACTTAGCCAAAGCTGGTCGCCGGTGCAGTAAAAGCCTTTGTCGGTTTGGACATAAACAACAGGAGCCGTGCGCTGGTACTGGTGTTGGCGCAGTGCATCCAGCGAATCCATCCCGGCATCAGGCTTAGCAGTTTTTCCGGCTTCGATGTCGGTAGGAATCAGGTTTTCGGCTTCGGCTGGCAGCCAGTCTATCGGTAGCAGGGTAGCCAGTCGGTCGTTGCCAAGGTAGCCCCGCACATCTAGGCCGTTCCCTTGGGTAATTCCCCCGGTAGTGGTCAGTTCCAGCGTCTGATTGGGCAGGAGTAGCATCGAGTAGGCGTAGGGGGAATCGTGGTAAGGCGAGTTCCCGGCATATACCCGGTTGTAGTACACTTCCAGCGGCTGAGCGGATACTAACCGACGCTCGAAGGGTAAATCACCGGGGCGAAACAGGGCGCGGGCCTGGTCGGGGCCAAGGTAGTGGCGGTTGGCAGTGCGCACCAGAGGCAGTAGCTGACGGGTGTAGTCTTCGCCAGTGAGCGGACTTTGGTAGACGGTGTAGCCCGCCCGTTCGTGGGTACCCGTCAGCAGATTGGCCAGCAGATGCTGCAACGACCCCTGGTAGGTTTTCTGCCGTTGCGCCTGCCACCGGGCCTGTTGGCGGGCATCGGAGTTGGGGAGTTCTTCAAATCGGACGGTCCCGGCAAAGTTCATCCGATTTTGGTAGAAATCGAATTGGAGCAAATCGTAGTGAAGCCGGTAACCCAGGGCTTCATTGTCGATGAGCAGGGGTTCGGTGGCTGATGCCAGCAGGTGCCCGTCTTTATCCTGAAATGAAAGTACATTGGGGTTAGTGATGTGACACTGGCGGGCGTGGGGTCGGTTGCCCAGCAACTCACGGCTAAACTGGCGGAACTGGCGTTCCCAGGCTTTGCTATGACGGCCTGTTACGGTAACACTAGCCAGACTTTGGCCGGTAGGGTCGAGTTTGATGTCTAGAGCAGGGGTTCGGGTATCGGTCAGGCGTAGGGGCTGGCGCAGGGTCTGGTAGCCCAGATTAGATGCGACCAATTCCTGATTACCCAGCGGCACGCTGGTGAGTCGATACGCCCCGCTTTCATCGGCAGTAGTGCCGCGTGGTGTATTGTTGATATAGACCGTTGCAAAGGGCAGCGGCTGGCCTGATTTAGCGTCGAGTACCCGCCCAACCAGGGTAGTAGTCGGCGTTTGGGAATAAGCAGGTGCCCAAAACAGGAAGCCTGTCATGGCAATCCAGGTAAAAATTAACTGTTTAACAAGCTGACGATGAATGATACTGGTAGTGAACATGCCTCGCTGCATCTGTAAAAACACATGACGAAAAATCTTGCGCACGCTAAGTTCGACAGTAACCTTTTGAAACTTACAGGCTGACGTTTTAGGAAGCATCGGGCGGTTGTTTTCTACCATCGGAGTGAAAGGCAGACAGTCAAAAGTGGCCATCTTGTGATAAAACCCGTCAACGGTTGTCGGGTTTGTAATCAAGCCTGGTCTGTAAAATTCAACTGTATATATCACGTTTACCGTACTAAAGCACAACAAGAAGCCGCGTTCAACTAGCGTTGACGCGGCTTCTTGTTGTGCTACTTAAGCGGGAATAGTTCCGACTTACTTGGCAGCCAGAATATCGACCATTTCAATGACGGGGTCCGATGATAGTAACTCCGCAGCGTTAGCCATCAGGGCGGCCGCTATGGGGCCGTTGAGGTGCGCCTGCCGACCGGCATCATCAGGGAAGGTGTCGAAAATGCCAAACGTCGATGGTCCCATCTGAATGGCGTACCAGGTAACGGTGTCGGGTTCATCCTGAGCCATAGACAAAGCACTTTTCAAAAAATCAGCGACAACCTGCTCCTTGCCCGGCTTGGCTTCCAGCCGTACCAGTAGTCCTACATTAACCATAAATAAGGTGAGTTTTAAGGATGACTTAGATAAGCCCAATCCACCAAACGGACGGTACCTATCTGATGATAGGTACGTGAACCGGACTGATACAGATTGCCCGAAAGGATTTGTCTATTTTACCCTATCCGTTAAGTCGTAGAGGAAGACCATCGTTTAGCATTCCCCGGACTTGCAGTCGTTCTGCAAACTCGGTTTTGTTTCGAACGTAACCTGACTGATAGTTAGGTATTTGAGTCGGTGATTGGTGAATTTGATGTATCTGAAACGGACCTGACCTCACCCTTTCATAAATAGTTTCTTACCCCTGGCAGGTTCCAGACTTTATTCGTGTA
Organism: Cytophagales bacterium; assembly: GCA_038236215.1. Taxonomy (GTDB): domain Bacteria; phylum Bacteroidota; class Bacteroidia; order Cytophagales; family Spirosomataceae; genus Spirosoma. The sequence goes on from JBBSTD010000004.1 coordinate 28,866, forward strand.
CATTGCTACTAACTTCTTCTTTATTCCACACCATGCTCCGACTTCTCTTGAGTTGTCTACTATACTACATAGTCGTTAGCCCTGCCTGTGCCCAACCCAAAACAGGCCAAGCCCGGCTGGATTCGCTATTGGCCGAAATACCCCGCGCCAAACCCGACACCAACCGCGTCAATCTGCTAAATCAAATAAGTTCTGCCTATGTTTACAAAGACTCCACGGAAGGGATCATCTATGCCAGGAAGTCTCTGGCACTTGCCCGGCGATTAACCTGGAAAAAAGGCATAGCAACGGCCTACATGTATTTAGGAAATGCTTACACATTTAAGTCTGACTATCTCCAGGGCCTGACGGCTTACTTGAGTGGCTTGAAAATAGCGGAAGAACTGAACGACAAATCCCAGATTAGTAACCTGACAGGCGGTATAGGTCTTATTTATTTTGACCTGGATAATTACCCCCAAGCCTTAGCCAACTTTAAAAAAGCTCTGAAAGGTTTTGAGGAATTAGGCGATAAAAGGGGAGTGGCGGTATGGCTGAATAATATCAGTGGCGTATACAGCAGACAAGGCGAGCATGGTAAAGCACTGGACTATCGGCTAAAATTGCTGAAACTAAATGAAGCTATGGGGGGTCGAGGTCTACCTAAGGAATTAATCTTCGACAACTTGGGGCAGAGCTATCTCAACCTGGCCGATTATACTAAAGCCCTTACCTATCTGCAAAAGGGCCTCAACTTGAGTAAAGCAAATTCAAATAAGCGAATATTAGTAAGAAGTTATAATAATCTCAGCACGCTGTACTTGAAAATCGCCACCGACCGTAACGCGACTTTCTTAACGACCCTACTCAGCAGCAACAAAACCAGTACCTTACGAAAAGCCAACGCCTATGCCGATAGTGCCATCGTGCTAGCCAAAGAGCAGAGCGATTTACGCTATCTATATCGAGCCTATCAAACCCGGAGTCAGATTCAGAACGCGCTGGGCGAGCCACAGGCCGCTTTGACCAGTTATCAAGACTATATCACCACCAAAGACCTGGTTATTAACCAGCAAAACACCAACCAAATTGCCGTCGCCACCCTCGGGTATGAGTTCGACAAAAAAGAAACGGCCTTCAAATTCGAGCAACAACTCACAACTGTTCAGCTCCAACAGCAAAAACAACAACGGACGTATCTGCTAGGTGGTGTCGGTTTGCTACTGGCCTTGCTGGGTCTGATTGTGTATGGGTATGCCCAGAAACAGAAAGCCAATACCGTCTTGCAGCAGCAAAAAGAAGAGATTAACACCCAACGTACTAAAGCCGAAAATGCCCTGACCGAGCTCCGAATTACCCAAACCCAATTGATCCAGAAAGAGAAGATGGCCAGCTTGGGTGAACTCACCGCAGGCATCGCCCATGAGATTCAGAACCCGCTCAACTTTGTCAATAACTTCTCCGAGGTGAGCGCCGAGTTAGTCACTGAACTCGAAGAGGAGCAACACAAACCCGACCGCGATACCGACCTGGAAGCCGAACTGCTGGGCGATCTCAAACAGAATCTCCAAAAGATTAATCACCACGGCGGTCGGGCTTCGGCCATCGTCAAGGGTATGCTCGAACACTCCCGCACCGGTACCGGCGAGAAACGCCCCACTAACCTCAACGCCCTGGCCGATGAATACCTCAAGATCGCTTACCACGGCCTGAGGGCGAAAGAAAAGGACTTCAATGCGGAGTTGGTAACGGATTTCGACCCGACAATGGGTCAGGTAGAGATGATGCCCCAGGAGCTTGGTCGGGTGTTGCTGAATCTCTACAACAACGCCTTCTACGCCGTAAAAGAGAAACAGAAAACGGCTCCACCGGACTATCAGCCCGCCATTACGGTCCGCACACTAGCCCTGCATGGTGGCAACGGGGCCGAGATTCGGGTTAGCGACAATGGGATGGGCATTCCTGAGTCAGTTAAAGCAAAGATTTTTCAGCCCTTTTTCACCACCAAGCCCACCGGGGAAGGCACCGGCTTAGGGCTGAGTTTGAGTTATGACATCATCACCAAAGGCCACGGGGGAAGCTTGTCGGTAGAAAGCCAGGAAGGGGAGGGGACTATATTTGTGATTCAATTACCTGCTCTGAGTTAAGCAGAAGAGTTAGTATCATAGAGTCATGGGAGACATTCACTCAGCAAAACGTTGGCAGGGCTTTCCTTGTCAATAAGGATAAAAGTCCTGAAAATACTCAGCATTCTCCGGATTCGCAGTCGTCCTGCGTACTCGTTTCTGTTTCGAGCGTAACATGACTAATTTTCCGGTGTTCGAGCCGATGGCGGGCATCGCGCTTGAGCGAACTAATCTGACTGTCGGACAGGTTGTCCTGCAAAACGAGGTGGGCCGTCAGGGCGTTTTCGGTCGTGCTCATGGCCCATACGTGTACATGATGCACGTCCTGAACGCCCTTTACCGTGCGCAGGTCGGTTTGCACCGCTTCCAGGTCGATGCCCGCCGGTACCCCATCCATTGACAGCCGCAGGCTATCGGTCAACAAACTCCAGGTTGATCCCATAATGACGATGGCGACCACAACGCCAATGGTGGGGTCGAGCCACACCCAGCCGGTATAGCTGATAACGATACCCGCTACCACTACCCCCAGCGACACCAGCGCGTCGGCCACCAGGTGCAGATAAGCCCCCTTCGCATTGAGGTCGTGTTCTTTGTTTTTGAAAAATAAAAAGGCCGAAATCGTGTTGACAATCAGGCCCAACCCGGCTACCCAGGCCACAAAGCCACCTTCTACAGGGGTGGGGTGACGAAACCGCTGGAAACTCTCCCACAGAATGGCCCCAATGGTTACGAGCAGAATAACAGCGTTGGTCAGGGAGGCCAGCACCGTGCTTTTTCGATACCCATAGGTAAAACTCGGTGTTTGACGAACCTTCGCCAGCCGGAACGCCAGCAGGGAGAGTAGCAGGCTGGCCACATCGCTCAGGTTATGCCCCGCATCGGCAACTAGTGCCAGCGAGTTATAATGAAAACCCATGCCGAACTCCACCATCACATAGACCGTGTTGAGCACGGCGCCAATAATCAGGGCACGGTTGATACTGGTCAGTACCACGGGGCCGTGGCTATGACCGGCGTGGGAGTGGGCCGCATGGTCGGTAGTATGTTGATGTGCCATACGGCAAAATTAAACTTTTTGACGGCCTTATTTTTCTGTGACAGTTTACTTACTCAGCTTGTTACCCTTCCAAATACGTGCCGATACGGCAGCCGCTACTATGAAATCTCCCCTTTCCTCTACCTACCTGACTGCCGATGGGCGTGTTGTGACCTATCGCTGGCACCGGGTTCCAGTCGTGCTATGGCTGATGCTGGCTGGCTCCTTTGTCGTAGCTATTGCTCTCCTCGTGCAGATAGCGCTGTTGCTGATTCGTAAAGAACCCCTGCAGCCCGAAGATGATTTAAACGTCATTGTTTTCACCATGCTCCTTTGTTCGGTAGCCAGCTCGGTGTTCGGGCTAGGCGTGTATTTGCTGGTGCGGCCCGAAGAAGCGGGGGACGAATAACAAACTGATATAAACCAAAACACGCTTGCACTGTCTTGTAGCGACCCATAGAGTTTGTTTACAAGGTTTTGGGATAGGCTGCACCTCGCCGATGCGGTTGTTGTAGCGGAGATAGAAGGCAGAACGCGATGGGTTGGGGAACTCACTCGTTTATTTCTGGCAATACCCGGCGCAGAAAATCAGTGATGTACGTTAGGGTGGGCGCAAACCAGGGGTTGAAGAACATAAATGTATGGGGCGCATCGGCAAATGTATGGACTTCCGAATAGGTCCCAAACGCCCCGAGTTTTTTGATCAAATCGTCCCGTCCGCCGTGCATACGGTCTACCGAACTGTTCAGGAACAGAATGGGAGGGGTACTTTTTTCGATGTGCGTAAGCGCGGATGCTTCCTGCCACAGGGCTGGCTTTTCGGTTTTGCCGTACCCAAACCAGTACGTAGCCGCCGACGTTGACTTGGAGTCGTCCCCCTCGCCCGATTCGGGATGGATAAGCGCCAGCACCCCGTCAATGTCGACAATGGCCTGCACACTGCTCGAAAACCGGGCATTGCCCCCCAACTCCTCGAATGCCGTGTTCTGGTTGGTGCTTCCCACCAATGCGGCCAACTGCCCACCCGTCGAAAAACCCAGTACGGCAATGCGTTTCGGGTCGATACCATACGTACGGGCATTGGCGCGCATCCAGCGAAGGGCAGCTTTCAGGTCATGCACCGCAGCCGGATACAACGCTTCCGTCGATAGGCGGTACTCGACCGGGATAGCCACGAACCCTTTGGCCGCCAGCTGCCCGGCCAATGTGTTGTTGTGCGAACGGTCACCGGAACGCCATCCCCCACCGTGAACCATCAGTACGGCGGGATATCGTTTTTTGGACGAAACGGGGGGCGTGTACACATCAAGCAGCAGCTTCCGGCCGGGTACGGGAGTGCTGTACGCAACAGCTCGGGCAATGTGAACACCGGCTGGCAGCGTGGAGTCCGCCAGGGTTATGTCGGGATGGTATTTCTTCTCGCGTTGGTAGGAACCCTGCACGGTAAATGACGTATCCCGCCCCCCGGTTGGCCCTAGCTGCGCAGAGGTAGCGGTGGCTATCAACCCAATCAGCATCCCTAAAATGAGTGCCCGTACTTGGTGCATTCCCTTCTTCATGGGTTCACGTATAGGTGAATAATCTATTTTTAGCGAGGCCCCAAAGGTGCACCTAAAACTACACATAGGGATTGGAGATAAGGAAAATAAGTGTGTAGGGTGCGTTTATGCCAGCCCTTCGTTGATTGATTTATGTATAATACACCAGGGTTGTCGAAATTGCGTAGGCATGACGATGGGGTCGCCTGTGAGCAAACGGCCAAAAAATAGTCCCCCGTTATGGGGTTGAGTTGCTGCCCGCCAGCCGGAAGCGGCTAAACTGGCACGACACGCTGGTATCCATAATGGAACAGGCCGAAATAAGGCCGTTAACGGCAGGCTCCTCCTAATTATTCCGGAAAGTTGGATGAGGCATTTTCAGTGGATGAGCAGGAATGATTCATGCAGCGATTTTATAGGTTCACTAAATCAAACATAAATTAAATGTTAGTTAAATAAGGTGTTGCCTGTCAGTTGGTTATAGTGTGAATTGGTATATTTGAATTCAGCCAAGTCAACCCGCATATAGGTCCTTGAATACTGTGTCCACACCCTGATAATAGGAAAAAGGTATAAGCTGACTGCGCACGTGTGGACTCTCAGCCAGCCGATACCGGAACGTTTATCTGCGTATGACCTTTACTATAATTGCGTTATGACTCCCTATACTTCAGCGTTTTGCGCCTTATCAACCGACTCACCGGTTTGGATCGTTGACGACGACGAAGATGATCGACTCTTTATCCGCTCCGCTTTTCAGCGGACGAAAAAGCCGATTCAGGTACGCATACTCTCTGATGGCGACCAGCTTATTCCGCAGTTGGCCAACTGCACCAAATTGCCCCGGCTCATTTTGCTGGATATTAACATGAGTCGCCAGAATGGATTCGAAACCCTCGCGCAGGTGCGCAGTATGCCCACATTTGCCCATCTGCCCATTGTTATGTTCACAACCTCATCGGACTCGGTCGACCGGCAGCGTAGTTTAGCACTGGGTGCCAACCAGTACCTGACCAAGCCATGCCGGTACGAACAGTTGATTGCCATGGCCGAAGAGTTAACCGAACAATGGTCACTGGCCTGATAGACCGCCGATAAGCGAAGCATCCGGCCTGGTCAGGGAAGTTTTTCGGGCGCAATCTGAACAAACTACCAGTGGTATCCGATTCTGTACGTATGGCTTCATCCTTACGGCTGGAATTAACCACCCCCAGCATCGACGACCGCCCGGTATTTGTGGCCGGCAATTTCTGCGACTGGCTTCCCGATGTACGAGAGTTTCAGATGCGACCCGTTGGGCCGGGGCAGTTTATGTACGAATTCCCGGCCGATAGGGAATTGCCCGAAACATTGGAATACAAGTACACGCGGGGAGGCTGGGACCAGGTGGAACTGGATGCCTCCGGCGAAGGCATTGCCAATCGCACCGTGGTACGAACGGTCGATGTGAAACGGGAACACGTACCCCACTGGCGTTGGTTTGGCTCCCCGTACAACCCGCTGCTATTGCCTAAGATTGACTTGCTGGGGGATGAGTTCAAGGTTCCGGGCATCAGTCAGGTGCGCCGGGTGCATGTGCTGCTTCCGCACGATTACGACCAAACGACAAAACACTATCCAGTGCTGTACCTGCACGACGGACAGAATCTTTTCGGGGGTGGCGCCGGGTACGGCAGTTGGGAAGTCGACCAGAAAATGGCACTGCTGGCAGCCCGAAATCACCACGAAGTGATTCTGATTTCTATTGACCACGCGCATGATGAGCGTATCCGGGAATTTACCTTTCACCGCACCCGCGCCGGTACCGGAAAGGGACAGTTTTACCTGGACTTTATCCGCCGTACGTTAAAGCCGCTCGTCGACCGGACCTTCCGCACCTTGCCCGACCCTGAACATACGGGTATTGGCGGCAGTTCGCTGGGGGGACTGATTAGTATTTATGCTGGTCTGATGCACCCGAACGTGTTTGGTCGGCTGATGGTTTTTTCACCCTCCCTCTGGATTTCGCCTAAGATCTACTTCGATGCGATTCGGTTGCAGGCTCCGGTTCCCATGAAGATATACGCCTACGGGGGCGAAAAAGAATCGAGCTACATGGTGCCCAGCATCCGGCGATTCAATGAAACCCTGTTGCGGCAGGGGTATAACGGCAAGCCTATTGATATCCATCTGTCGGTAGACCCCGCGGGCACCCATCAGGAAGTTCACTGGAGTCGCGAATTTCCGAAGGCGGTGGAATGGTTATTTTACGGACAAACAAACTAATTGAACAATGATAATTTCCCTTACAACGCAGGAGTCGGCTATTAGTGACCTGATCAAACCGCTGGTGCAGGACGACACGCTGACTGACCAGTTGACGCAACTGGCAAAAACATATCAGGTGCCTTTGACTATACTGGAGCGCGATTTCAAGGCGGAGGCCAACGATGTATTACCCCTGTATGCCGGTGAGGTAACGACCTGGCTGGTTGGTTTGGGCGTCAATCCGCAGGAAATGGACTGGTTAAAAGCGTTCCGGAAATTCTTTTTTGATCACCGCCAAACGTTACCGACTCAGCTCCGTATCGACCTGACCGCCTTCGACGGAAGCATACTAGAAGCCATCGTGCTGGGTATTCGCTGGGGCGGGTATGACCTTAAACTGTACCAGACGGACAAGCCAGAAGCCTCGGCAGTTTATTCGGAAACCGGGCAATTGACGCTGCTCCTTGCGGCCTCTCAGCAAGCCGCAGCGCAGGAAGCTCTGGTCCGGGCCGAAGCGATTGCCGAGACGCACCGGCAGATGCTGAATTTAATGAATGCCCCTTCTAATTACAAAAAACCCCAGACCCTGGCCGATTGGGCCGTTTTGTCGGGTAGCCAACACGGGTATGCCGTGACGATACTGGATAAACTGGAACTGGAAATCCAAAAACTGGGCGCCCTGCTAAGCGTGAGCGAAGGCAGTGAAGCGCCCCCCGTGCTGATTATCGCGGAACATAAACCGGCAACCAATCCCAGCGGACTTACGGTCGGGTTGGTGGGGAAAGGGGTAACGTTCGATACGGGTGGGCTTTCCATTAAGCCATCGACCAGTATGCACCTCATGAAAAGCGACATGGGCGGGGCGGCCGCCGTACTGGGAACGCTGGAGATCGTGGCCAAACTAAACCTGCCGATTCACGTAGTGGGCATCGTTCCCGCCACCGAAAATTCGGTAGACAGCCGGTCTACCAAACCCGGTGATGTGATTACGTCCTACAGTGGCAAAACCATTGAAATTATTGATACCGATGCCGAAGGTCGCGTGATTCTGGCCGATGGGCTGGCCTACATGGTACGCCATTTTCAGCCTGATATCCTCATTGATTTGGCCACATTGACGGGTAGTGTCATTGCCGCGCTGGGCCTGCACGCGGGGGGGGTGTTCACGCAGAATGATGCACTGGCCGCGCAGCTTACCCAGGCTGCCGACCAAACCGGCGAACGGCTCTGGCGGATGCCCTTGTGGGATGTGTACAAAGAAGATATAAAATCGGATGTGGCCGATGTGAAGAACTTTAGTGGCAAACCCGTAGCCGGTTCCATCAGTGCGGCCAAGTTTCTGGAAGTATTCACGGAGAATCACCCCGCCTGGGCGCACCTGGATATTGCTGGTATGGCCTTTGCCGATACCGAATTTGGTTCACAAAAGAATGCAACCGGATTTGGTATTCGACTATTAATCGCTTATTTGAGGACGCTAATGGCCGAAACCCGGTAGGGGAAATTCCTGGTTTCGTATTTTGGCCGTATCTTTTTCGTCGAACAAGCGCCTTTACGTATGAGTCAGCTGTCTTTTTTGTGCATTGCCACCTTTTTGAAGGGGCAGGAGTTTATGCGGACCTGCAAGGAGTTGGGGAACACCGTTTATTTGCTGACCGACCAGAAACTGGCTGATGAAGACTGGCCACGCGAAGCCATCGATGAATTCTTTTTTCTGCCGTCACCTAGCAATGCGCCGGAGGATCTGGAGAAAATGATCGTTGGGTTGGGCCATTTGGTGCGCTCCCGCCGAATCGACCGCGTGGTGGCGCTGGATGATTTTGATGTGGAGAAAGCGGCTCTGATTCGGGAGACGTTTCGCATCGATGGCATGGGGCAGACCACAGCCCGTTATTTTCGGGACAAGCTGGCCATGCGGACGCGGGCCTTCGAGGCTGGCATCCGTGTACCGGCTTTTTGCCCGCTATTTCACGACGAAACCGTTACTGCTTTCCTGCAAACGACTGAAGCTCCCTGGCTGATAAAGCCCCGTTCGGAGGCTTCTGCCACGGGTATCCGTAAAGTACACTCGCTGGAAGAAGCCTGGTCGGCCATCAACTTGCTGGGCGATAACCGATTTACGTACCTCATCGAAGAGTTTAAGCCGGGGAAGGTATACCACGTCGATTCGCTGTCGGTAGACGGGAAAGCGGTTTTTTCGCGGGTGAGTCAGTATCTGGCAACGCCAATGGAAGTGGCGCATGGGGGAGGGGTGTTCCGTACGGCTACGCTACCGCTCGATACGCCCGAAACGACGGCGTTACGCCAGATCAATGACCAGGTGCTGTCTGCTTTTGGGATGCGCTTTAGTGCCTCTCATTCTGAATATATCCGGGGTGACCACGATGGGGAGTTATACTTCCTGGAAACGTCCTCAAGGGTAGGAGGGGCCAATATTGCCGAACTGGTCGAAGCCTCGTCGGGGGTCAATCTCTGGCGAGAATGGGCCAAACTGGAAATTGCTATGGCCAAAAAAGAACACTATGTGCCACCTGCTGATACGGCGCAGTATGCGGGTCTGATTATATCACTGGCCCGGCATCAGTGGCCCAACCTGGCGACTTTCACCGAATCGGAGATATACTGGCGCATGAAGAAGGAGTACCACGTTGGGTTAATTGTACACTCCCCCGACCGGGTCCGTATTTTGAGCCTGCTGGACGAGTACATGGAGCGAATTTACCAGGAGTTTCACGCGTCGATGCCCCTACCCGACAAACCCACCAGCTAACCGGCGAATTAGTTGCGTAGGGTATCTTTCTTTGCTTTCTCCTTTTCTAACGGAATTGACACGCCAAAAGCCCGTGGATTGCTGGGGGGCTGCGTTTTGCGTTTCTTATTGTCATTCTGCGCGGGCATGGTTGGGTTAACCGGCATTTGGGCGGTCACTCCTCCCCCCGAAATGGGCGTATCGATGCCGGGAATAGCCACATCCCGTACAACGGGCATCTTTGTCGTTTTTGACGAGTCGATCTGGGCGAAAGCGATGGAGCCGTACAGGCTGACGGATATGAAAACTACGATGAAACGCATAGCGAAAAGAACGTTTGTTGAGTACCTGGAAACCAATGGAGTTTCTACGACTAAACAACCGGTTTACCGTCGTAAAGTTTTCTGCCGGAGTTGTTTATACGAGGCTCCCGTTATTTCAACTTTAAACGCGGATGGTTCAAGCCATTGATTTGGTTCCGAACGATTTCATATTTTCGTAGACTCGCCAGTAGCTGGGTCAGGGTTTTAAAGCCGTACGTTCGTGGGTCGAAGCTGGGGTCAATTTTCCGCAGGGTCAGTCCCAGTTTAGAAATATGGGCTTCCTCGTCTTCATTGATGGCAATATCGAAGGCTTTATCAATAATATTCATATTGACTTTCGGGAATTTCTCCTTCGTCTCCATTTTCTGCGGGCGTTCCTTTCTGGCTGGTTTCGACCTGGACTGCTCCTTCGGAATTTCTTCCTCTACAACCTCTACTTCTTCCACCTGTAAATTCTCACTGAACGTGAATATCTCGCAGGAATTAACAAAGGCAATGGGGGTTGTCTTTCGGCCAATACCCATCACGAACATACCCTGCTCCCGAATCCGTTTGGCAAGTCCCGTATAGTCGCTGTCACTCGACACAATGCAAAATCCATCGACACTATTACCGTGCAGAATATCCATCGCGTCGATAATCATAGCACTATCCGTCGAGTTCTTGCCAGCGGTGTACGAAAACTTCTGGATTGGGTTAATCGAAAACTGGTTGATAGTTTCTTTCCAGCTATTCATATGGGGCGTTGTCCAGTCCCCGTAAATTCGGCGAATGGTTGCCTTGCCGTATTTTGATACTTCTTCTATGAGTTCCTTGAGCAGTTTTGCCTGCGCGTTGTCCCCGTCGATTAATATGGCGATATTGAATTTTGCTTCATTCATGTAGTTGTGATTTACTTTTTGTCATTTCGACGCAGGAGAAATCTCAGACTTGACTAATCCACAATGTGGAGATTTCTCCTGCGTCGAAATGACAAAAGATTGATTCAGTTACGGAGAACAATAACTCACTCCCTGTTTACGGCATTTCCAGTCCTCACTGGTTAAACCGGATACTATTCAACTGAATGATTCCTTCGTTGGGTTTTTCGGGTTTCATCACTACGATGTACACGTCGTGTTTTCCAGTGAATGGTTTCTCAAAAGTACCCGTTACTTCGCTCGTTTTGTTCCAGGCACCCGTGGTTGTGTAGGGCGTTCGGCTGACGACCGGCCCGGCGTAGGAATCCAGCCGCACGTCGATGTAGCCGTCCTTGTTCAGGGACGAGTAATCGTAGGTGAGGGATTTGATGGTGTTCATGTCAATCCCTTTCAGCAACACGTACGACTTGTTGTTACCCGCCGTCAGTCGGTTACCGAAGCGGTTGAAGCCCACGTAGGCATCGGCGTTGATGGTTTTTACGGTTGCATTACGCAGCGTAACCGCGTCGGTACCGGTCAATGGCCCGACCACATTACCGCCCTTATCGGTGTAGGAAGCCACGATGGAATATTGCCCGCGTGGTTCCTCAGCTTTGTGTTCTTTCAGGGCAATCTGGCCTTGCAACGGAATGGTTTTCTGCTGACGGGTATCGGTCAGCGAGAAAATATACTTCACCATCTCCTGTGCATCCTGCACCGGCACCTGCGGGTGGGCACTCATGATATGGTCTTTACTCCAGTTTCCACCCCCGCCCGTAATGATTTTCTGCGCCAGTCGCTCGATGCTACCAGCCTGCCCTTTGTACCGGTCGGCAATGGCCAGAAACGTGGGACCAACGGACGGTTTGTCAATGATGTGACAGGCTTTGCAGTCACTGGCCGCCATCAGCGTTTTACCGATGGAACCATTCCCAATCTCGGCGTAGTCTTGGTGGCCCTGTTGCGGAGCCGCCGTGGGGACACCACCGGGCTGGGCACTGTATTCATACACCACCTTTACCCGCTTCGGGTCGATGGTTTTGTCTTCTTTGTCGGCTACTTGTACGGTGTAGACAAACGGCTTGTTTTCCCAGAAGAAAGACCGGTTATCGGGGGTCATGATGGTCACTTGTGGCAAGGCATTCCCCACCTTCACCGCGATGGTATCCATGCCCACCTGGCCCGTCTGGTCCGTTACTTTCAGAATGGCGTTGTACACACCCGGCTTCGTGTAGGTGTAGGTCGCATTGGGCTTGGTTGCTCCGACGGTTTTGCCATCAAACAGCCATTCGTAAGTCAGGTTATCGTCGTCGAGGTCGGTGCCGCGCCCACCGAATTTCACGCGCAGGGGAGCCTGCCCAATGGCTTCGTGACTAGAGGGTGCATTCCGACCGTCGGAGGTCAGGTACGAGCGGGCGTTATGGACCGCCATTGCCACGGAATCAGTCACCATCGCCCGAACAGTAGGCGGACGATTTCCGGTATTGTATTCGATTTTTACCAGTCGGGCATCGTCGTTGTCGGCCCCGTATACCGAGCCGTATTCGAGCATATACATGACCCCATCTTTACCGAATGCCTGGTCAATAGGTCGGCGGAAATCACCGTTAGCGGCCATAAACGGCTCATTACGAATGTAATTGTCATCTTTATCCACCCGAACGGCCATCACCCAGTTGCGCATCCAGTCGAAGATGAACAGTGCTCCATCGTAGTACTCCGGGAATTTATTTTTCGACGAAGAATTTTTGTCGTAGGTGTAAAACTGACCGGCCATCGCACTACGGCCACCCTGCCCCAATTCTGGAAACTCTTTAGACACCCCGTACGGATACCAAATCATGGCCGGGTTAGTGGGTGGAAGGTTTTTCAGACCGGTACTCTTGGGTGAGTTGTTGACCGGTGCGTTCGGGTCGAATTTAGGCCCCACTGCGTTCGTGGCAAAATCCAGTTCGGCGTAGGGTTGGCTGTCGCCAATAAACAGCGGCCAGCCGAAGTTGCCCGCTTTTTTGGCGTGGTTAAACTCATCGTAACCTTTCGGTCCCAGCGTGCTGTCTTTACCGGCGTCGGGGCCAATTTCACCCCAGTACAGCACCGACGATTTAGGATTAATGGCAATGCGGTACGGATTTCGTAGACCCATCGTATAAATTTCGGGCCGGGTTTGGGCGCGGTCCGACGGGTCGGTTCCTTTTGGAAATAGATTCCCGTCGGGAATGGTGTAAGTGCCGTCGGCTTGCGGGCGAATACGTAAAATTTTACCCCGGAAATCGTTGGTGTTGGCCGCCGTTCCGCGGGCATCAGAAGCCAGATGGTCGGCTCTGGCGTCGATGGGCGCGTAGCCGTTGGAGGGGAACGGATTGGTATGGTCGCCGGTGGAGAGGTACAGGTTTCCCGCCGGGTCGAAGGTTAGCGAACCGCCGTGGTGCGAACCCGGCTGGTCGATGCTGGGCACCGTCAGTAGGATTTTTTCGGACGCTGTATCGAGCGTATTATCATCCTTTACCACAAAGCGCGACAGGTTATAGAACGGGTCTTTCTCGAATCGGGGGGCGTAGTAAACGTACAGGAAATGGTTGGTGGCAAAGTTTGGGTCCAGCGTAATGCCTTGCACACCATGTCCATTCTTGGTTATCACATCGAACTTATGCACCAGTTGATGCGTGTTCGTTTTAGCATCGTACACCGACAGATTACCACTGCGCTCGGTGAAGAACGTGCGGCCATCGTCAGCAATGGCCAGTTCCATTGGCTCGTTCAGGTCATTGACCAGCACGGTCTTTACAAACCGGTTCTCTTCGGGCGTTACCACAGCGTAGGCTTTGCTATAGTCGAGGGTTTTCCCCGAACTCATGGTCCAGTTCAGGGCGCCCAGCAAATGCTGTACAAACAGCGGTTCGGTATAGCTTTCGTCGGTGTGGCCACCGCCCGTGTAATAGGCCCGTCCGCCATCGAAATCGTGGTACCAGGCAATGGGGTGATTACTTCCGTTAATGCCACCTTCGTAGGTGTTTTCGTCTAGGTTAGCCAGCACATGCAGGTCGGAGTAGAGCGAGCGGTAGTTGTACCATTCGTCAGTACGTTCCCAATGGTCGGGCAGATGGGCGGTGGAGGGGTGGTTTTTGTCCAGCACATCCACCGTTGCCTTGCGAACATTGGACTGGCTGGGGTGACTGGCGAAATAGCCGCCCACCAGCTTGTTGTACCAAGGCCAGTCGTACTCGGTATCGGCAGCCGCGTGGATACCCATGTAGCCGCCCCCCGCCTGAATGTATCGCTCAAAAGCGGCCTGTTGCACCTGATTGAGCACATTTCCGGTGGTACTCAGCCACACCACCGCCTGATAATGCTTCAGACTATCGTCGTTGAAGTAGGCCGCATTCTTGGTGGTATCGACCCGGAAGTTATTTTCCCGGCCCAGTTTCTGAATGGCGGCAATACCCGCCGGGATGGACGTATGGTTCCAGCCTTTCGTTTTTGAGAAAATCAGAATCCGTTTCGGAGCCGCCGGGGCCATAGCAGTCGGAACTGCTGCCACCGATTCAGTCGCGGATGCCGACACTGATTGGCTAGTCGTTTTCTGACTGTTCAAACAAGCGTACAGAGAAACAGTCGTCCCGGTGACCAACAGCAAACGAAGCAGTTGCCGGGCAGAGATTGGTAAGCTATTCATTGACAAAAAGTTGAAAGTTCACGTAGTTTTACCAGCCGTTTAGGCGATTTGTTAAATAAGTATGAAGTGGTAGTAAACTACCGGCAGCAAGTGCCTGCCCGTCACTTTTTTCGATGCCCAAGCCACAGCAGGCTGTCCAGGATGAGTTTGTCCTGCATTTCGCTGGCAAACGTAGAGGAGAGCTCCTTATCCGTTTTGCCCTCGTAGTCGATGTCGTTATGGCCCATATTCATGTAAATCATGTTGTATTTCCGATTCGTCCACACTACCGGATAATACCCGCTGTGCCATATTTCGTGCGGTTTGGGGCCGGTGCCCAGCGGGAAACTAGTGGAATCGATGGCTACAAGAATATTGATGTTCGGGTTAGTGCGCAGGTCGTTCGTCCACCGGTACCATTCGTTCGGCGCTGATTTGAATGTTTCGGGTAAGCCTTTCGTAGCCGGATGCGTCCGGTCTTCTACGCGCAGAACGGCCGGGGTGGGTCGCCAGGTGTTGCTTTTGTAGGAGCCCGAACCCAGAAACTCGTTGTGATACCAGTCCCAGTTCTGCGGATAGGTGGAAGGGGTTAAGGCGAAGGCCGAAAAGTGAAAGCCCATCCAGGCTCCTCCCTGCTCCGTGTATTGCCGGAAAGCTGCCCGCTGGGCTGGTTCTTCGGGGCGGGTATCCAGAAAAAGCACGACATCGTAGGTAGCCAGAAACCGGGCGTTCAGATTAGCCCAATTACTGGTTGAATCGTAGGCAAAGTGATGCGTAGCCGCCATTTTTGGAAACCACCGGTTGGCTTCATGCACAAAACTGATGTGCGCCTTATCATTTTTGGCGGTATAAAAAGCAATAACCCGAAAGGCGGGCCTGTTACGCTGGGCAAGCCCAGTTTCTGTCAGGTACAGTAGGCAAATGGTAGCAAACAGAAAAATACGGACTGGAAATAAAACCATTGTGAATACAGGCAGACAAACGAAGTTTTTCAGTACAATACTAAGCGTACAAGGAGCAGGAGTTACCCAATACCTCCCGCTGTTCTTTTGCTGGTCATCCCCTTGGCAACAAAGTAGGTTCTCTATATTTTTGCGACTCCTGTTAACCAGCCACTACGCTTATGAACCGATTTTTTATCTGTTGCCTACTACTGACAACGACTTGTCCTCTTTTCGCCCAGCAGGCGTACGACGTACAACCCGGTGAACCCGCTCAGTTAAATGGCATTGATTATGGGTTCGAGATCAAGAATGAGAGTCGGGTCGATATTGGTGGTGGCCCCTTTATGCGGTACGAAATTACAATTTACACCACGAACAAAAGTAGCTGCTCGAAACTGTTTTTTCCTAAGCCAACCCTCCTCAGTTCAACCGATCCTAACCAGCTAGCCGAATTCGACTGTCTGAATGCCACTGGCAAACGAATGACCAGTAAAAGTGGCAAAGTACTGGCTCGCCCCTTTACCGTTCCCTACCAGCAAAAAACAAAAACGGCTGACGGTAAAGATGCCTATTCGACAACCAACATCCAGGCGGGTTATGTGCTTCGCAACGGCGAGACCGTAAGCAACTCCTTTATCGTTATCGTTCCGGATAATGAGAAGCCCCGAATGAGAGTTCGAATCAACGAAATTCCGGATTTGTAGTGTTCCAGGGTAGGATAGCAACGTGTCGGGTAAATCTCCGGGAACGGCTGCTTTACTCGTTAAACCTGCAATCAATCGCTTTTCTATGCAATCCAACAGACGTGTCTTTATAAAAAGCCTGTCGGCGGCATCAGCCCTGGCAGCTACTGAAACCCTGGCCAAACCCTTCGGTTTCCCAGCTATCATCCCGAATCTGGCCAAAATCAGCCCGAACGACAAAATTCGCTTTGCCACCATTGGCATGGGTATCCAGGGTAATTTTGATACGCAGGCGGCCCTTCGTAACCCCGACGTGGAACTGGTAGGCGTAGCCGATTTGTACGACGGTCGGCTCCAGCACGCTAAAACAGCTTATGGCAAAGACAAAGATCTGTTTACCAGCCGCGATTTTCGCGAAATTCTGGCCCGCCCGGACGTAGATGCTGTGCTGGTCGTTACGCCCGACCACTGGCACGACCATGTCACCATTGCCGCCCTGAAAGCGGGTAAGCACGTGTATTGCGAAAAACCGATGGTGCAGCACCTGAATGAAGGCAAAGCCGTAGTCGATGCCTGGAAGAAATCGGGTAAAACCATGCAGGTAGGTAGCCAGCGTATCAGCAGCGCGGCTTTTCAGGAAGCTAAACGGCTCGTGCAGGCGGGTGAAATTGGGGCCGTCAACTACATCGAATCCAACAGCGACCGGTTCAACGCCATCGGGGCCTGGGAGTATTCGATCCCACCCGATGCATCCACCAAAACCGTCGACTGGGACCGGTTCCTCGGCGATGCGCCCAAACATCCGTTCGATGCCAAACGCTTCTTCCGCTGGCGCAACTACCGCGACTACGGTACAGGCGTGGCGGGCGACTTGTTCATTCACCTCATTACGGGCGTCCATTTCGTAACCAACACACTGGGACCAACGCGCATTTTTTCGTCGGGCAATCTGGCCTACTGGAAAGATGGCCGTGATGTACCCGATGTAATGTCGTGCATCATGGATTACCCCAAAACCGACCAGCACGAAGCGTTCCAGATGGTGCTGCGGGTCAACTTTGCCAACGCGGGCAAGATCAATGATGTTACGCGCATCATTGGCAACGAAGGGCAGATTGAGTTTTCGGAAAACAACCTGATTATGACCAAAAAGAAACTGCCCATTGCACCCGGCTACGGCGGGTATGACAGTTTCTTCACCTTCACCGAACCGGTACAGCAGGAATTTGTGAAGCAATACGACGCTAAATACCCCCCCGAAACCCGCAAGGCCGAACCCGTAAAAGAGGTGCGGTTTGATGCGCCGAAAGATGATGATGCTCACGCCAAGCACTTCGCCAACTTCTTCGAGAACGTTCGGAAAGGCAGTCAGGGAACGGTAGAAGACGCCGTATTCGGCTTCCGGGCGGCCGCACCGGTACTAGCCTGCAACGAGAGCTATTTCGACCAAAAAGTAGTGTACTGGGACCCCGTTACGATGACCCAGCAGAGCGGACCGGCTTCAGCAGCTCCGCAGAAAAAGCCGGGAGCAACGGCGAAGAAGACGACGAAAAAAACATAGTTACTGGTTATGAGCTGCTTTGCAAAACCCCATCAGAATTTCGCATTCTGGTGGGGTTTTGTGTGAAAGTTGATTGACGCTTCGTTACATTGATGAGTTGACTGGTAGCCTATGGCTACCCGGACGTGGACGTCCAGGATACAGGACTAGTACTCACATTCAACCAGTATGGAAACCTATAAATCAAAGCCTGCCCTTTCGCCTGTACTTAAAAAAAATCGCTGGCTTTGGTGGGGCGTTTTGCTGGCGTTGCTGCTTTGGGTGCTCACCGATTTGTATGTACCCCGCAAACACAGCATCCGGCAGTTCGGCCCGGCAGAGGTGGCCCGGCTGGAAACCGCTATGTGGCGGTCCTACTACGACAAAAGACCCGTGTTGCTGTTCTGGCAGCTGGCGGGTGGATTGCGGCAACAGTTCCATGCTCCCTTCTGGCGGTCGTTCGTCTTAGCGTTTCAGGCAACGAAAGCAGCCTTTACGTTCAAACAGGGGAAATCCCGCGCTGAATATCAGGAGACACTACCCGACTTAATAGCCTATTACGAATCTATCCAGTCCCTCACTGTCGAACAATTTAACGTACCCAGAGTAGCCCAGCTGGAATTGGAGTGGTGGATTGTTCACCGGCAGCGAGACCGGTATTCGTACAAAGACCTGGCGAATGCGCTGGTTCAGACGTCGGCAGCCCTGTATAATCAACCCGCGAGGGACTTTGCTGTCTACGGCCCACTGCGGGCCGATGCCATGCGGCTGAGCGATGAAGCAGGCAGGAAAGGCGGAGGGGCAACTGAAGCCGACTGGCAACAAATTGATAATGTGTTGAATAAGGCGTGGGGTGCTTTGCAGGTAACCGTTCAAAATGGACGTTAAGCGTCGGTTCTTTGGCGCAGGTTCTGCACGGCCAGCCGCAATTGCTGCTGTGCCTGTTCTACAGGAATGCCCAGGGAGAGAGCAGCTTCTTGGGGCGTGCAGTTTTTGAACAGAACAGCATCGAGCAATGCCGTCTGTTGGGCATCAGCGGGGGTAATATGTTCGGTTAGTTGTATTACTTCTCCCGTTTTAGCGAGTTTCAAGTTGCCCGGTAGTGTCTGTCGGCGCTTGCGGAGGGCGTCGATAGCGGTAGTCCGTGTAATGTGTAACAGCCACGTGAACAAGGATTGCTTCCCGGGCTGAAACTTGTCTAGTTGAGCATGAATAGCTGTAAAAGCGTCTTCCAGCACGAGAGCCGATGCGGCTTTATCCGGTATGATGTTCGTAATGATGCCAAATAGAATAGGCGCAAACCGGTCATACAGAGTAGAAAAATCAGCTTTATCAGTAAATTTTCTTTGCCTGCTGATACCTGGAAAGGCAACGTACGGCTCTGGATAACAGGAAATTGTTTAGGCATGGTATTAAAGGAGATAGGGAGAGGGAGAGAGGGAGCTTACTTGTTCGAATGGAAGCTTTTACTAATTAATGTACCTACAAGAGAATGTCAATCGGTTTTGTTTTCTTTTTTTTAATTCGTACACACGGAGAATATGCCTTCAGGAATTTGGCCCATGCCAATGCCATCGGGTTCATTCGTACCTTTGAGCAATAACCAATTGTCATGAAATACAAAAAGCACGTTTTTGTCTGTACAAATCAGAAAGCCGCTCCCAAAAAGTCATGTGGCGAAGCTCACGGAAATGAACTGGTCGACGCCTTTAAAGCCGCCCTTGCCGAGCGCGGTCTGTTAAAAGAAATGCGGGCACAGAAAACGGGTTGCCTGGATGCCTGCGCCTTCGGTCCTACCGTTGTGGTTTACCCGGAAGGCACTTACTACGGTAACGTTCAACTGGAAGATATCAATGAAATTGTTGACAGTCACCTGGTCAACGATCAGCCCGTTGAGCGGCTCAAACTGGATTATTAACGCATTTGGTACTCAGTTTACGGTATTCGGTTTACGGTCTGTGGTGTGAGACAAAACCGTAAATCGAATACCCATTTCTATGTATAAACACCTCTTTTTTGACCTTGACCACACGTTGTGGGATTTCGACCGTAACTCATCTGAGTGCATTACCGAATTGTTTGATACGTTCGGGCTGGCCGATGCGGGTGTTTCTTCAGCCGACGAGTTCAGTAAGCACTTTATCACCATCAATAAGAAATTGTGGGGGGATTACGACAAAAACCTAATTGAGCACAGCTACATCCGGCAACATCGTTTTCCGATGGTGTTTCAGGCACTGGGTATCGACGCGTCAGTTATCGACGCAGACCTTAATGCTGAATATCTGAAGCTACTGCCTTGTAAATCGCACCTCCTGGATTCGGCACTGGAACTCCTCGACTATGTACAGGGACGTTACACGTTGCACATCATTACCAACGGTTTTGCCGAAATTCAGGCAACCAAGATGGATAGTGCGGGTATCAGTCATTATTTTACGAACGTCATTACCAGCGAAACCGCCAACGCCAAAAAGCCAGACCCGCAGGTGTTTACTTACGCCATGCAGATTAGCGGCACCACTGCCGCCGAAAGCCTGATGATTGGTGACAATTACGAAGCCGACATTCTGGGGGCTAAAAGTGTGAACCTGGACACTGTTTTTTACAACCCGCTGGGTATTGTCGTGGATGATAAACCAACCTACGATATTCGGCACTGGAAAGAGTTGATGGCTATTTTGTGAGTTAAACTGCCCCTGCTATGAACCGGCTTTGCCTGCTTCTGCTATTATATTTCGTAACGCCCCTCCGGCTTTTCTGCCAGCCCCTTGCGGTTGATGTGTGTGTGTACGGCGGCACTTCGGCGGGGGTTATTGCGGCTTATTCGGCGAAGATGGCCGGAAAGTCAGTCGTGCTGATTGAACCGGGCCGGCATTTAGGCGGTATGTCGTCGGGAGGGTTGGGAGCCACCGACATTGGGAATAAGCAGGCCATCACGGGTTTGTCACGGGATTTCTACCGGCGAATTGGCCGTCATTACGGTAAGCCGGAGCAGTGGACCTTTGAGCCGCACGTGGCCGAAGCGGTGTTTAATCAGTATATTAAAGAAGCCAACGTGCCCGTTTGGTACAACTACCGGCTGGCAACTACCAAACTGCAGGCCAACCGGATTCAGGAAATCACCGTTGAACCCGCTTCGTCGGGTAGTACGGCCTCAAACCGGACTGTACGGGCCAAACAGTTTATCGACTGCTCGTACGAGGGGGATTTGATGGCGCAGGCAGGGGTTAAGTTTACCGTGGGTCGGGAAGCCAACAGCCAATACGGAGAAACCCTGGACGGGGTTCAGTTTCGGGATAAACACCAGTTTCCTGACGGCGTGGACCCTTATGTTGTTCCGGGTAAGCCCGAAAGTGGGTTACTCTGGGGCATCGACACGACAAAACTGGCGGCCAACGGCACGGGCGACAAAACTATACAGGCTTACAACTACCGCCTTTGCTTTACCGACGATCCGGCCAACCGCATCCCCATTACCCGCCCCGATGGGTATGATTCGACCAAATACGAATTACTGTTGCGGCAAATTGCGAAGAACGTACCGAAGGAACTGACCTGGAACCTGATGCACTTTATCATGATGCCCAATCGCAAAACCGATATCAACAACTGCGGGGGCTTGTCTACCGATATGATTGGGGCCAACTACGATTACCCCAATGGCACCTACGCTCAACGGGCCGCCATCATCCGCGCCCATGAACAGTACACCAAAGGCTTGTTTTACTTCATCGGTCACGATCCGCGCATACCCAAACACCTGCGCGACGAGATGCTGCAGTGGGGCTATCCAAAGGATGAATACACCGATACCGATAATTTTACCCCGCAACTCTACATCCGTGAAGCGCGTCGGCTGGTGGGTGAATATGTGATGACCCAGGCCAATTGCGAAGGAAAAACCGTGGTGCCCGACCCCATTGGTATGGCCGCCTACACGATGGATTCACACAATTGCCAGCGAATAGTAGTTCCCGATGCGAATGGGGTTCCGATGGTGCGGAACGAGGGCGATGTGCAGGTGGGCGGCTTTCCGCCCTATCCGGTCAGTTACCGGGCCATTGTCCCCAAAAAAGGCAGTATCCAGAACCTTCTGGTTCCCGTTTGTCTGTCGGCCAGCCATATTGCCTACGGGTCGATTCGGATGGAGCCGGTGTTTATGGTACTCGCCCAATCAGCGGCACAGGCCGCCTGTCTGGCCATTGACGCCCGCAAAGCCATTCAGGAAATCGACGTATCGACATTACAGCAACAGATTCAGGCACAGACGAAGCGACTGGTCAAGTAAACCCCGAACCGTATGAATATTAACAATGCAACTGCCCTGGTTACCGGAGGAGCGTCTGGATTGGGTGAAGCCACCGTCCGGCTGCTCGTTTCGCTGGGGGCCAACGTGGTGATACTGGACCTGAACGACGAACGGGGTAACGCACTGACCGAAGAACTGGGCGGAAAAGTACGGTTTGCTAAAACGAATGTAACCGACGAAGCTAGTGTGCAGACTGCGGTCAACATGGCCATTGGCACCTTTGGCGCGTTGCACATCAACGTCAACTGTGCCGGGGTGGCCGAAGCCCGGAAAACGCTCGGTAAAGTAGACGGGGTGTACGGAGCGCACTCGCTGGCTGTTTTTCAGAAAGTAGTGTCCATCAACCTGATTGGTACGTTCAACGTAATCCGGCTGGCCGCGCTGGCGATTGAACACAATGAACCCGCCGGTGAACCCTTTGCCGGAGAACGGGGCGTTATTATCAACACGGCTTCCGTAGCCGCCTATGATGGTCAGATGGGGCAGGCGGCTTATGCAGCCTCTAAAGGGGGAATTGTTGGCATGACGCTCCCCATTGCCCGCGACTTGGCCCGGTCCGGTATCCGGGTCATGACCATTGCCCCTGGTTTGTTCGAAACGCCTTTGCTCGCGGCATTACCCGAAGAAGCCCGGCTGTCGCTGGGTCAGCAGGTGCCGTTCCCATCCCGTTTGGGTCGCCCCGGCGAGTACGCGCTATTGGTTAAAAGCATCATCGAAAACCCCATGTTGAACGGCGAGGTTATCCGGCTGGACGGCGCGATTCGGATGGCACCGAAATAGCGAAAAGCAAGCGTTTAGCTAGAGCGTCAATTCCTGTTTATCACTCAACAAAACAGCTTTTAATTTATCGTAGGGCAATTGTTGGGGCGACACCTTGTTGTCGATAGCAAGCACTGCCGCCGTTGCTGCCGATTGCCCCAGAATCATGAATACCGGCTCCATCCGAATGGAGCCGTAGGCGATGTGCGAACTGGACAGGCAAACGGGCACCAGCAGGTTTTTGCACTCGTCCTCTTTCGGCAGAATAGACCCGTAGGCAATAGAGTACGGTTGTTCGGGATGTACCCCAATGTCGCCCTCATTCTGCACGAATCCATCGGCTTTTACGTAGCGCTGGGCGTTGTGGGCATCCAGTGAGTATGACCCCATCCCAATGGGATTTGGTACAGTCGTTTTTCCCAGCGCATCGGCCTCTTTCATAACGTAAGTGCCGAGCATGCGCCGAGCCTCGCGGATGTAGAGCTGATGGGGCCAGTTGTTATTATCCGTAAACTCGTCTTTCGCCAATCCCCACTGACCCATGTGGGTTCGTACGTCGGCGGGAACGCGCGGGTCATGGCTCATGAAATATAATAATCCCTGCTGGTATTGCTGGTGTTCGCGGATGATTTCCTTCCGGCGTTCGTAGCTGGCTTCGGGGTAATCGTAATTTTTGCCGATGTAATCCGAGCTAAAAGGGCCGTGGTTGTTGGTGTCCGTTTTCCGGTTTGGAATGGGGTCAAATTTGTCGAAGGTTTCGCGCCAGCCGCTATCGAACACCCGCCCCAGCAGCTCGTATCGGGCGGGGTCATAGCCTGCTGGTTTAGGAAACGGCACCCGGTTGTCGGGGTTATTGCTCATGCACAACCGAAAGCAGTAGGCCTGTATTTTGTTATCCCCCGACCCTTTCTCACCGGGACCGTTAGACGCAATTTCGGGCAACAACCCACTGTTGGAGTCACCCGGTATTTTGTAGGGGCTGATGTTGGTTTTAAAATAGTGGCCATGTTGAAAGACATTCGGCTCAACCCCGTCCCAGGTTTCGTTGTATACACTGTTGGCTTCCCGGCCCACGTGATACCGAACCCCGGCTACCGCCATCAAATCGCCTTCGTACGTGGCGTCGATGAACATGCTACCCTCATAAACCTGACCACTCAGCGTTCGAAACGACTGGATAGCCCCTGCCTTTTTGGTCAATCCATTCGACGATCGGTCGAGCCATTCGTTGCGATAGACGGTTAGGCTGTTTTCGGTCACAAAATCCTCAAATACCTGCTCGGCGGCATGGGGTTCAAAAATCCACATCGTTCGGTTGGCACCGTCGATGGCGGGTGTTCCCTGTCCTTTGTTGCCGTATTCCTCCCGTTTTTGCCATTTCCAGGCCGAATCCTGCTGGTAGTGCTGGTATAGCCGCTGATAAAATTCGCGCGAGATGCCACCAATTACCTTTTTATTACCAGTATCGGTAAAGCCTAATCCACCCGATGATAGACCACCGAGGTGTCTGTCGGGCGAGACGATAATGACCGATTTGCCCATTTTTTTAACCTGAACAGCCGCCGTAACAGCGGCCGAAGTGCCGCCATACACAATCACATCGGCCCGTCGGGTTGCTTTTGGCTCGCCGGAGAACGTAACGGTCGGTATGATTAGTAACAGGAGCAGCCAACTACCCAATACGGGATTTATCCGCCGGATAGGCAGGAACGTGGAGGTGATTCGGAACAGGAAATTGCAAATGGTCTGTTTCATGAAAACGGGAATGGATAGATGAATACAATGGATGATAACGGCCAGGAAACCACCACGTAGGAAAGGGGTTAAACCACTATAGGACTTACGTAACGCTGGGTTTTAACCCGGCGTTACATAAATAATGCATTATATATAAGTCGGTTTTTGGCTACTACTACCCAAAAAAAGAAGAGACCGGGTAGCCGGTCTCTTCTTCAAGAAAGTATAGACAATCTGCCAATGGGTGAATAAGTGTTCCGTCTCTACCGATTAGAACGTAAAGTTCACACGGGCAAACAGGAACCGGCCATTCATACCAAACTGGGATGTATTTCTGGAATACACGAATTGATTGGCGTTCGACAAATCGATGATAGATGGCGCAGCCGCGTAGGTAACATTACCACTGGCATCAACCCCGTTTGGCCGCTTTGCCGATACTGGTCCGAGGTTTTTGTCGGGGTAGATATCGAAGATGTTATTCGCACCAACCACCACTTTCACGATGGGCGTGATGGCGTAACCGACCGAGAAATCGGTGATTACTTTGGCGCCCCAGATTGGGTGTTCGTTTTCTACTGCCTGACCGTTTACAACGATGCCCCCTACCAGACCATCACCGTTCACGTCGACCGTGTTGGGGTCGGTTACCTTACCAAAATAGACGTTCCGCAGGAAGAAATCGAATTTATTGGCGGTTAACGAGTGGCCCATCGTGAACTTAACACGGGGGACCGCTTCCTGCAAATATACCCGCGAGGCTTCTGAGAAGTAGCGGTTCACCTGGCCATTGTCAGCCAGAATCTGGGATGATTTAATACCACCCACCTGCTTAGTATGCGAAATGGTACCGGCTAAATCCGTTCGTAACGACATCCCCTTACCCACCTGTATCCGGTGTGAAATAACGATGTCAACTCCTTTCGTTTGGGTATCAATCGCGTTGGCAAAGAAGGTAGCCGCCGTAGCACCCGCCTGGTCGAACAACTGCTGCAAGGTGAGACCCGCACCGGTTTGCGTACCACCCGGCCGTGAGAACTGGTCGGTCAGTGTTACCCGATCATTGATGCCGATGAAGTAACCATCAGCCGTAATGGTCAGTCCCACGTTTGGTACCGTAGCCGTGAAACCGGCACTGATACTTCGCGAATTCTCCTGTTTCAACTGTGGGATACCCAGCAGTTTGGCGGGCTGCGATGCATTACTGAACGTACCTACTTCAAACGGCACCCCCCCCACGAATTGGGTAGAGGTGGAGTTAAAGTAAATCTGCGCCAGCGACGGTGCCCGGAAACCAGTGGAGGCCGCACCCCGGATGTTGATGTTGTTCGTTAGTTTGTAACGGGTGGCGAACTTGAAATTGGTCGTACTTCCGAAATCGGAGTAGTTCTCAAAACGCACGGCACCTTCTACCAGCCACCAGTTGGTTATGTCCAGTTCAACATCACCGTACACGGCTACGCTATTGCGATTGGCGTTTTTCGTTTCTGTCTCATTGGTTGGCCGGAAACCAGGAAATACCTGTGCCCCGCCCGGACGGGCAGCACCGAAGAAATCCGTTGGGGGAGCCTGTGTCGATGTGGTGATAACGTTACCGTTCACATCGTACTGCGCCCAGGAATTCTCGTCACCGGCTTTGATGCGATAGCTCTCAAAACGGGCTTCTGCCCCAAAGGCCAGATTCAGTCCGGCAAACGTATCATACTTCCGGCTCAGGTCGAGGTTGACAGTGTTCTGCTTAAAATTCAACCCACCTGCCTTAAATACCGTGGGTGAATTAGCCAGCAGGGTCGTGTTCACCGTGTTTTCTACGCCGTAATCGAAGGTGTTGGAGCCAAACGTGTTGCTTAGGTCATAGCGGAAAGAACCTAACTTTCCGCGAAAACCAGCGGCTGC
The DNA here is from genome assembly GCA_038236215.1 of Cytophagales bacterium. Lineage (GTDB taxonomy): Bacteria > Bacteroidota > Bacteroidia > Cytophagales > Spirosomataceae > Spirosoma. Next base: position 55,289 of record JBBSTD010000004.1, read on the forward strand.
CGATGCGTCGATAATTTCAGAATGGATTTCGGGCAGGAAACCATTGATAAAAATTGGTGTGTAGGTACGGCTCTGGTTAGGTCGGCGGTAAAAGCCAGCAGCATTACCCCGACGGTTTCCGTAGCCGCCAAACGCGTAGAACTCGTGGTTCTGATTGATGGGGATGGCCGAGTTGACGAAGAACTGAAGGCTCTGCAAACTCGACTGGCCAACGCGCATGTTGAAATCACTCCGAACTAGGCCACGACGGCTCAATTCACTTTCCGTTACATCGGCCCCCAAAAGGGTTCTTAGACCAGCAATGGTCGTTGCGCCGGCAATGCTGGTCTGGGTAGCCGCATCGAAGTAGGGTACGCTTAAAGCACCTTTTTTAATGGCGTCAATGCTGGTAGGCAAGGTATTCAGATTGCCACCCGCCTGTTGTGTGCTGTACTCAATAGCATTATAGGCATTCAAAATACTACCCGTGGTAGGCATTGCGCGGCTGGTAGGATTACGCATCTGGGCCGACCCGGTTACATTGATAAAACCCGCTTTACCAATCCGAACGCCATAGTTGGCATCGACCTGAACGTTACCGCCGTCCATGCCGCCCTTGAAGTTATTCGACCCCTGCGAAAAGTTAGCACCGCCGTATACCGACAGAGCCAGTTTCCCGGTCACTTCCTTCATTTTTACGTTGATAACCCCAGCAATGGCATCCGAACCATACTGCGCCGATGCCCCATCGCGCAGTACTTCAATCCGTTCCACGGCAAAGGCCGGGATGGCGTTTAGGTCGGTTCCAACGGAGCCACGGCCCGGTGATCCATTCACGTTAACTAGGGATGACGGGTGACGGCGTTTTCCGTTCACCAGCACCAGCACTTGGTCGGGGCCCAGACCCCGCAACTGCGCCGGGTCAATGTGGTCCGTACCATCAGCCACCGTAGTGGTGTTGGAGGTGAACGAAGGGGCCACAAAATTCATGATCTGGTTCAGGTTATTTTGGGGTGCCTGCGTGGTTAGCTGCTGGATATTAATGATGTCCACCGGCACGGGGCTTTCGGTTTTTACCCGTCCGGCTCCTCTCGAACCCGTTACCACTACCTCGCTTAAGCTGGCCGTAGTTTCGGTCAGGGTTGCGTTAGCAGTCACTTCACCCGTCGAAATAGTTACAGGTACACTTTTCGTCTCGTAGCCAACGAAGCTAATCCGCAGTGTATACGTACCCGGATTTAGTTTGAGGGTGTAGCTACCGTCGGCATCGGTTGTGGTGCCAAGATTGGAGTTGACCGCCACAATAGTTACCCCCGGAATCGGGGCCTTTGTGGTTGCATCGGTCACTTTTCCCCGGACACCCTGGGCCAAGACTGCCGTTAACGTCAGCAGCCACAGACTAATGCTTAGGGCGAAAGAATTTAGTTTGTATTGATTTTGCATAGGTGTTAATTTGTTTTTAATCAACAAAAGTAAAACAAAATATAGTAATACTAGCGATTGAGCACACTGGCGTTAGGGTAGGGGTGCCAGCGGTCAAACGCCTTTTCATTCGCCAATCAGGACACTGTCGGTAACATAACCAGGATATGATCTTTGTCGTCTGCACCAAAAAAAGAGCGGCCTGCAAAATACGCAGGCCGCTCTTCGGCTAAAAATAAGTTAGAGTTACTGCGCTGAAATTAGTTCAATATCGAATCGTAGGGGCGCGTAAGGCGAAATAGGTCCGGTACCAGAAGCGCCATAGCCTATGCTGGACGGGAAGATAATTGTTGCTTTCTCCCCCGTTTTTAGTTTTGCCAGCCCCTCGGCGAAGCCCGGTACAAAACCACTTACCAGGCCCGTGTACGTTCCTGTGCCGGTGCTATCGAAGGCTGACGCTGAACGCAACAACCGTCCGTTGTACTTTATGGTAAGCCGTTGCGTGGGTGTTGGTGCAACGCCGGTTGGGTTATCGAGCGTTTTAATATAACGTAAGCCGCTGAGCGTTACTTCGGTTGGAGTCAGCTTATTAGCCGTCAGATACTGGTCAATCTGCTGTACTTCAGTACGTACCTGTTTCAGGGTCATATTGAGCCGAAGGGGAGCGTTGGCCGGAACAAGTCCATTATCCGATCCGCCCCGGCCCAGGCCGTAGTAAGAAGGCAGCATAATAATGCCCTGCTCACCAACGTGCATTTGTTGCAGACCTATGGTTAGGCCCTGAACGGTGGGGGTGGCTTGCTGACTAGCGGCAATGACCAGATAGTTAGATTTAGTAGCGAAAGTGGAGTCAATAAACTTGTCGGTTATTGTTGCCCCACCGGTTATAAGTGCATACAATGTATAACTGTATTCGGCCTCCAACCCTTCTGTGGGCGATACTGTTGATGAGCCGGGCCTGGTCAGTGCGTAATACACACCGGAAGATGTAAACGTACCCGACAGCCCTTTGGTAGTGGCGTAACTCTGAATGTCAGCTTTATTACTTTCAAAAATGGCATCATCGCTGGGGCCAACATCAGGTGTCTTGCAGGAAATAAGGCCGCCGATGAGCAGCAGGCCAACTAGAATAACAGGAAGTTTACGCATGAAAATTAAACAATGAATTGATTGGTAATTGCTGATTTTATTTAACCGAAACCACCTCAACGTCGTAACGCAGCGGAGCATAGGGAGCTACTTTATAAAGCTTGGTTGCTGTGTTAATGAGGCCATCTTTACCGTATCCAATCGATGAGGGGAACAGCAGCGTAGCCTTATCTCCAACCCGCAGCTTGTTCAACCCCTCATTGAAGCCCGGCACGCTGTACTGATTCAGCCCCGTACCGGTACTGTCGAAACCAATGGCAGTTTTGGCATGCAATTGTCTGCCCACATACCGTATGGTTACTGTTTTTCCCGCACTGACAGCCGTTTGCACTGAATCGCCTGTTGCACTGGCTTGGGTTCTGACAAACCGCAACCCTGATGCAGTCGTTTCGGTAAAGGTTAACTTGTTGGCTGTTATGTATTCGCTTATCTGCTGGTCTTCGGTTCTCGCCCTGTTTAAGGTAACGTCAAACCGCACCGGCGTGTTGGCTGGAATTGAATCAGCAATGGAGCCTACCTCACCAAAAGCCAGTTTGGACGGCACAAGCAGAACGGCCGATTCGCCCTCGTGCAGGAGCAGTAATCCTTCCTGCAAACCAGCTTTCAGTACCCCATCGAAAAAAGAAACGAAGGCAGGCGTTTTGGCGTACGCAGAATCAACGGCTTTGGCGGTTACTACTCCTGCATTACTCGTGCTGCTTGTTAGTATGGAGAGGGTATAGGTAAACTCCAGCTCCTTACCAAAGGCAGGAACAACCGTAGATGAGCTGGGCTTCGACGACTTAAAGTACAAGCCGGAAGCGGTCGAAGACCCCGACAGTCCCTTACTGGTGGCGTAGGTGTTTATAGTGGCCAGATTAGCCTGGAGCGTGGCCACACTACCAGACGGGTCCACGTTCTGCGTATTGCAGGATACCATTCCCCCAAGCAGCAATACACCGAAAATGAATAGATGAAATTTACGCATCAAACTAAAAGAGCCTCTATAGCAACTACGCGTATAGACCCGCTTGTGTGGCAAACCGTTGGTAAGCCGGAAAAAAAAACCGTCGTATGGTATCAATTTTAACTTCTTTTCTACGGCTGTAACACCTGGTCAATGATATGAATGACGCCATTGGTAGCGGGAATGTCGGCCTGTTTTACCGTGGCTGACGTCAGATTTTTTGTCCCCTTTACCATCAGTTGCGTGGGTGTCACAATGGTAATCAGTTTATTACCGGTATAAAATGTGTCGATGCTCTCCGTTTTAAACTGAGTGGAAAATTTGGCACCGGCTACCACATGATACAACAGTACATTCGTCAGCGTCTGTACATTGGCCGAGGCAATGGCACTCAGCGTATTGTAGACCTTATCGGCTTTAAAAGCCGCATCATTGGGCGCAAAAACTGTTACCATATTAGCCGATGATGCGTTTTCCAGCGTGGTCAGTAACGTGGGGTTGCTGGCTCCTACCCGTTTGATGGCCGCCGTTAGAAACGTCAGATCAGGGTTATTCTGAATGTTGGTCAATACGTTTCCAATGGAAGGCATCAGCACCCGGTTAACGGTATGAATGTACCCGTTGGCTGTCTTGATATCAGCCTGCATTAGCCTGGCACTGTTTACATAAATTGTCCCATCAGTTGCTTTATTGATGTACAAAATACCCTTGTTCAGGGTTTCGACGGTATTCATGCCAGCCGGAATTTCTGATGCCGTTACGCTACCGGCGAGTAAATGATACAGCACCAGTGTTCGCATCTGGTCCGGAGGGACCGAGCGTATAGCAGCAATTGTGCCGAGGCCCGCTACCTGAAAGGCCGAATCGGTTGGGGCAAACAAAGTTAGGTTGCCATCTTTGAATACATCGCTGACACCCGCCTGCGCGATGGCCACCCGCAGCAAACTAAATTGACTATCTTCCAGAATCCGGTCGGTAATTGTTTGGGGAGTAGCAACCGCATCATCCCGTTTCTGGCACCCCCAGAAAACAAGCAGCAACATAACGACCGACAGTCGACTCAGTAAAGGCAAAAATGTAGTACGCATCGAGTAGCAATGGATAAAAAAACAAACCTGTATCAGAAAAACGTACTGACTCTGTTTATGTTTTCTCCGGGCAAAGATACACGTTGACCAATGGAAAGAGGCTATTCAACTTATCCGATTGGCATCCGGCCGACAACGTGACCGGTTTGCCTTGTCTGTTCTGTTTCAACCGGGAAACCTGTAAGGCGCAGTAAAATCCGGCAAGACTCACTAAAATTCCGTATCTTCGCAGCCTTGTTAAGTTTTGTTAAAACGCCCCAATTGGGATGAAGGAACATATAGACCCGAGCAATCTGCCTCAGCACATAGCCGTTATCATGGATGGAAACGGACGCTGGGCCAAGCGTCAGGGGGCAGCCCGGATGTTTGGCCACCACAATGCCATAAAAGCCGTTCGTGAAGTAACGGAGGGATGCGCTGAAATGGGAGTCAAGTATCTGACACTCTACGCTTTCTCGACCGAAAACTGGAATCGACCCAAGCTGGAAGTAGATGCCCTCATGACGCTGCTGGTTCATACCATTCGGGGGGAAATCAAAACATTGATGAAAAATAATGTCAGGCTGGAAACGATTGGTCATACCGAAAGTCTGCCTGCCGACTGTCGTCGGGAACTGGCAGAGGCTATTCGCGAAACCAGTCAGAATAACGGCCTGACCCTTATTCTGGCCCTGAGTTACAGCGGACGCTGGGAAATTCTGGAAGCGGCCCGCAAACTGGCAGCCGACGTGCGGGATGGTAAACTTACCCCCGAACAGATTGATGAAACCATGTTTGGCCAGCATCTGACAACGGGCGGTATCCCCGACCCCGAACTCATGATCCGAACCAGTGGTGAAATGAGAATCAGTAATTTCATGCTGTGGCAACTGGCTTACTGTGAACTATATATGCCCGATGTACTGTGGCCCGATTTTCGCAAAGCCCACTTGTACGAGGCTCTCTTGAGTTACCAGCAGCGCGAACGCCGGTTTGGCAAAATCAGTGAACAATTAGTGAAATAGACATACGGGTTGGGATTTATATAAGACCACCTGACATGAACACTATCGCACGGGCATTCCTGCGCAACCATATACTTCAAACGGATTCCAACCCTTCACGCCTGAACTGAATCCGTATAACAAATTACTTAACACGCATTAAAAACTTGGAACACCGTATAAAAGTCTTATTTGGCGTTATTCTCTTACTAAGTGGCCTGTCATCGGCGCAGGCGCAGGTACGCGTTGGCGTCGGCGCCGGCGCCGGGCAGGATAACACCACTACAACGGAAAGTAATAATCTGCTCGATTACGCTAACCCGAAGGAATACGAAATCACGGGCCTGACCATAACAGGCACCAAATACCTTGATCCAAATTCGCTGGTTTCACTCACCGGCCTGAAAGTAGGGGATAAAATACGGCTTCCGGGCGAGGTGACCGGATCGTCGGTGCGTAAATTGATGGATTCTGGCCTGCTGGACGATGTAGAGATGCTTGCTACCCCAACCGGAGACGGTAAGGTTTCCCTACTCTATCGGGCGCGGGAACGGCCCCGGCTCTACCGGGTTAGTTTCATGGGCATCAAAAAAGGGGAACAGGATAACCTGAAGGAGAAAATAAAGCTCAATCTGGGTAAAATCGTTAGTAACACGATTACTAAAAATACGCAGTTGGCCGTTCGCAAATACTTTGTCGATAAGGGGTACCTCAATACGAAGGTTAAAATCACGACCATTCCTGATAGCACCCGCAACAATGCTACCATGCGCGTACTGGTAGACAAAGGGCAAAAAGTGAAAATTGCTAAAATCAATATTGAGGGACTAAAGAATCTGGATGAGCAAACGGTGCGGATGAAAATGAAAAGCACCAAGGAGATGCGTTTTGGCCGTCTGTTTACCCCCTCGAAGTTTGTTCCGAAAAAGTACGAAGAAGACAAGAAGAAATTACTGGAATACTACAACAAAATGGGTTACCGGGATGCCGTTATTGAGGATGACACCATTGTCCACAATGGTTCAAACACTATCAATATCGACATGAAGTTGAATGAGGGGCACCAGTACTACTACCGCAACATTGATTTCTCGGGCAACTATCTGTATACCGATGAGCAGCTTCGGTCGGTACTGGGTGTCACGAAAGGAGACGTATACAATCCGGAAGATCTCGACAAGCGGATGAACGGTAATCCAGGTCAGGACCTGAGTTCACAATATATGGACCTTGGTTATCTGTACTACAACGCGCAGTCCATCGAGAAGTCCATAGAAGGCGACTCCATCGACCTCGAAATTCGGGTCTTTGAAGGGAAACAGGCAACGATCAACAAGGTCATTCTGAACGGGAATACCAAAACCAGCGACCATGTAGTTATGCGTACTATTCGGACGCTGCCCGGTCAGAAATTCTCAAAAACAGCCCTCATCCGGACGCAGCGGGAGCTCTCTACCTTAGGGTATTTCGATCCGGAAAAAATCGGCATCAACCCAATTCCGCAGAGTGACGGAACGGTAGACATCGAATACACCGTCGAAGAAAAGCCATCCGATCAGATTGAACTGTCGGGCGGTTGGGGTGGCTACGTAGGATTTGTGGGTACGCTTGGCCTGACGTTCAATAATTTCTCGGCCCGCAACATTCCAAACTTCAATGCGTGGCGCCCGCTTCCGGCGGGTGATGGTCAGCGGGTACAGTTGCGTTTTCAGGCAAACGGTAGTCAGTATCAGGTATATTCGCTATCGTTCACTGAACCCTGGCTGGGTGGCCGCAAGCCCAACGCACTCTCGGTTAGTGCTAGCCACACGGTTTACCAAACTTTCTACGACCCTTCCAATCCGGCCAGTATTTACCAGAGTTTGAAGGGCCGTAAGCCAACGGGCTCCTATACAAACACCGCCCTTACCATTGGACTGGGACGGCAGCTGAAAGTGCCCGATGATTATTTCTCGCTGAGTAATTCTATTTCGTATCAGCGGTACGACCTGAACAACCTCGACTTGTTTTATATCGGCTATAAGGATGGTATTTCAAACAACATCACCTTCAACACGACACTGTCGAGAAATAGTATCGATAGCCCACAGTTTCCGCGTAATGGCTCCTCCTTTACGCTGAGTGGTTCGTTCACCCCCCCTTATTCGGCCTTCAAGACTACTACAGAGGCCGTCACGCCGGAAAATAAATATAAGTTTGTGGAGTACCACAAATGGATGTTCGATGCCAGTTGGTTCCAGACGGTATTCGGCAAGCTGGTATTGAATACGCGTGCTCACCTGGGTTTTCTGGGTAGCTATAACAAGCGTACCGAGATTGGTCCATTCGAACGCTTCATCCTGGGTGGGTCAGGTTTGGCGGGTCAGGGGCAGTTTGCGCTGGCGCAGGACATTATCGGTCTGCGTGGTTATGATGACCGGAGCGTTTACACCGCCGATTACAATCAGGCTGTGGGCCAGCAGGCTCGTAGTCAGGGAGGGGTGGTGTACAATAAGTTTGTTGCGGAACTTCGGTATCCAATCTCACTGAATCCGTCGGCTACCATCTTTGCCCTTGCTTTTATGGAAGCGGGTAATAACTGGGCTACCTACAAGCAGTACAATCCATTCGACCTGAAGCGGTCGATAGGGATTGGGGCACGTATATTCATGCCCGCCTTTGGCCTGATTGGTATCGACTATGGATATGGTTTCGACAAGATTCCGGGCGTGAAAGACAAAGCGTCGGGGCAGTTCCACTTCACAATTGGTCAGCAGTTCAGATAAGATTAGTGAAAGGGTAACGTTTTACTCAAATCAGGTAAGCCACATAATACTTATCTGATTTGAGTAAACGAACCTTGAAAATCAATCACTTCCTGCAAAAATTGACTGGTTACCAATGAAAAAAGCCCTATTTTTCGTACTTTTGTCCGCTATTGGGTTAGCAACTCCTGTAAACGCTCAGAAATTTGGGTATGTTGATACGGAGTACATTTTTGGCAAGATGCCCGAATACCAGAAGGCACTGAGCGAAATTGATAAGTTTGCCGATAAATGGTCGAAAGACATTCAGGACAAGTACGTCGAAATCGAGAAGTTGCAAAAGGCATATCAGGCTGAGGAAATTCTGCTGACCGAAGACATGAAACGCGAGCGTCAGCGGCTAATTAGCGACAAGGAGCGTGAAGCCAGAGAATACAATAATAAAGTATTTGGGTACCAGGGCTTATTGTTCGAGAAGAAAAAGGAATTAATAAAAGCTCCGATGGAGTTATTGCACCGGGCACTGGATAAAGTATGTTTGCAAAAGAAACTGGATTTTATTTTTGATAAAGCCTCCGATTTTGTGATGCTCTACACCAATCCCCGGCACGATTATTCGGATTATGTAATGGAAGAATTGGGACTAGACACTAAACCAACCGCTACCAATACCAGTCCAACAAATAAAACAACCACAAATCCAAAGTAATACAAACAAATAATTCGAGATGAAGAAACACATCGTCATGGCGTTTGCAGCAGCCCTACTAGTAGGCGGTTTAAACGCACAGGCACAAGCCCAAACCGCAACACCTGCTACGACTGCCGCAGCCGGATCGCTGAAGTTAGGCTATACGAACATTGATTACGTTCTGTCGCAAACGCCCGAAGCAAAAGATATTCAGAACCAGTTAACCATTCAGCGGACTCAGACAGAAAATGAGCTGAAGCGGATGCAAAAAGAACTGGAAGAGAAGTACGGTGCCTACGAGAAAGGGGCAGCCCAAATGTCGGACGTTATTCGTAAGGACCGTGAGACCGAATTGCAGGGGCTACAGTCCCGGATTCAGGAGTTTAGCCAAACGGCTCAAACATCGTTGCAAACCAAGTACCAGCAATTGGTCAATCCGGTCGTGCAAAAAATTCAAAAGGCCATTGATGCAGTAGCGAAAGAAGAGAACTATCAGTATGTGTTCAATCTGGACGCAGGTGCCAATACGATCCCTATCCTGCTGGTTGCTCCCGAACAGAATAATATTACCGATTCGGTGTTGAAAAAGCTGGGTATTGACCCTGCCAAAGCAGCCGCTGCGGCAAAAGCTGCCTCTACGGGTGGAGGTGCACCGGGTGCGGCTAATAAGCCTGGCACCATGACTCCTCCAAAGAAGTAACGGTCAACAAAAACAGGTACTGCTTTATAAGGTCACTCCCTAATGAATCTGGGAGTGACCTTTTTTATGGCAGGTCATACAGCCTGTAAAGTCGTTGATTATACTCAATCTTTTTAAGGGTCAGCAGGGCCGACTACACGGTAGGATACCCGTATCCACCTAAATAAGTCGGTATTGTTTTTTCCCGGAAAAATATAATTATTGTAGGCAATAGCACCCTGTTAGCTAAGAAAAGTCTCAAAAAAGGATGCAAAGAACACCGGAACAAAATCTTCACCTTATTTTTACGTTCTCTAAAACGGACCTCTCCCTAACCTAACTATGACCCGAACTGCCGGTATTTTAGCATGGTTGCTATTCAGTAGTATCATTGATAGTAGCTACGCGCAGGAGTCAAAATCGTTACAGCTTTTGTTGCCAACACAAACTAACTGGAATGTAGTGCCTGAGGGCGGTACTATCCGGTTTGACCTGAAAGTTGCGGGCATAGCGCAGGACTCGGTAACGTTTAGCCTGGGGTCTGACAAACAGGAAGGAATGGAGCTTGATTCAATCGGTCATTTCCGCTGGACGCCCGGCTTCGGTTTGGCAGACCGAATTCAGACAACGAAAGTTTATCCGGTAACTTTTGACGTTCACACCAGGCTGGGGCAAACGGCTTCTCATACGGTTGAAATTAAAGTACTGGACGTTAATCGCCCACCTGTAATCAGCGAATTAAGGCCGTTCTACGTAAGCTATCGCACACAGAATACCTATAAAATGGATTCGCAGGTGGTACACGACGACGATGGCGACCCACTGGTATTTATCCCTATTGCGGATCAGATGCCCGAAGGCAGCAAGTTATCGTCGCAGGGTGAATTAACCTGGACGCTGTCTCAGAATCAATTTAATAAAGTCAGGCAGACACCTCAGTACATTGAATTCTGGGTAGAAGACCAGCCTGCTAAAACACGTACCAAAGGACGGCTGAAAGTGGAAGCAACCCAGATGGATCTTCCGCCTGATATTACGGTAATACCCGGCGAAAAGCACTACATGCTAAAGGAAAACGCAACTGTCAACCTGAAGTTTTACCTCTCCGATCAGAATGGCGAAGATGATGTAGAAACCTTTGATTTTTTGTCCGACAATCAGAATATTCCTAAGACGGCACTCATCAAAAACACGAACAATCAGTACGAGTTCATCTGGCAACCTGGCTACGAGTTTGTGAAAGATCCTTACGACTCTCTGGGTGTTCAGATTACGTTTTATGTGCTTGATAAAGCTAAGAACCGAGCGGAGCGCCGGATTACATTTACGGTGCTGAATTCAGTCAATGAAGCCGAAAAGGATCGGTATTATTACACGCAATACCGCCAATTGCTGGTTCAGGCATGGGGGCTTATTGAGCAACTGAGCGAGAAAGAAGAACAACTCAAACACGATTATAAAAAAGCCAAGGGGGGTAAAAGAAACCGGTCTGTTGCTAATGCATCCTTAGGAGCGGTAACGGGTGTAACCCCCGCCGTTACGGGGGCGAGTACGAGTACAGATGTGCAGAAGAATGGGCGTGTTATTTCTGCTATTGGTGGTACGGCCGTTTTGACGATGGGTACGCTGGAGGCAACTGAGGTGATTGGTAAGTCGATGAAAGATTTGCTGGATCGCTACAACTACGTACTCGCCAAACGGAGCGAATTACAGAACAAAGGCGACGTATTTGCCCGTGAATTTGCGTTAAAATCGGCCCGGCGTAGTGGAGACTTCGTTAAAAAGCTGGACGATTTTCGCAATTCAATGAGTCTGAGTGGTCTGATAGCGTTGGAACTTGATGCCAACTGGCAAAGTAGAAAGCAAGCAACAGACAAAGCACTCAAGCGCACATTCAAGGATTTTACATCGCTGGAAGAAACCCAGTAGTTGCTACATAATCGTTATGGAGAACGAGGCTTCGAATACCCGCCCCGCTTCTACAGACTGAATAAGTTCTTTCTGCTGAATGGACTTCGGTTGTCCTTCACTATCGGCACAACCTAACCAGGGTTCAACACAGACGAACGGAGCACCGGGTTTTGCCCACACACCCAGATATGGAAATGCTGGATACGTTACAACAACGGCATGATTGTGCCTATCCGTGCAGATTGCCACGCGCCGGGAAGCAAGGTTTTTAAAAACCAGTGCGTCTTCATCAAAAAGGTGCTTCGTTAACCCAAGATGGCGTCCTTTTGTAGGAATAGGTCTCGTTTCGCCGGTGAAATAGCCCGCTGCTGAAAGCAAGTGCGTTTCCAACGACTCGTCCTGCTCAAACTCAAGGTGATAATCTTCATACGTTTCGCCCTTATTGAAAGGAACGGCAAAGGCCGGGTGTGCTCCAACGGAGAAAAATACGGTTTTATCATCCTGATTGACAACACGATACGAGATAGTCAAGCGGGCCTCAACCAGTTCATAGCTAATCTGAAATTCGAATTCGTACGGGAAATGTACCCGTGTCTTCTCGCTTGACCGTAACGAAAAAACAGCATGTGTAGTAGTCAATTCCGTCGTTTCAAACAGCGACTGTCGGGCAAATCCATGCCGCTCCATCGGGTACGTTTTTCCGTCAACCAGTATCTGATTATTCAGGCAGCCGCCCACCACGGGAAACAGATTAGGCGCGTGCCAGCCCCACACCGTTGGGTCGGCCTGCCAGAGGTGTTCAACCCCACTGGTTTTATGGAAAATAGACGTAAGCTCAGCCCCTTTGGGACTAACAGTAACACGGAGGTGCTTATTTTCTAAAGTAGTCATCGGTCAAAAATAGCAAAAGCTCCCCAAAACTGGAGAGCTTTTGTCAATACAAGGGCCATCGGGACGCTGGCCTGTACGATTGATTTAGAAACGGAAGTGCGAGAACGCCTTGTTGGCTTCGGCCATACGGTGCGTATCATCCTTCTTTTTCACCGCTGCACCTTCGCCTTTAGCGGCTGCAACGATTTCGGCGGCTAGCCGGTCAACCATGGTTTTCTCACCGCGCGAACGAGCGAACCGGATAAGCCATTTCATGCCTACCGCGACCTTCCGGTCTGCCCGTACTTCGGTTGGAACCTGAAAGGTAGCTCCACCAACGCGACGGCTTTTTACTTCAACTGATGGCATGACGTTATTCAGTGCCTTCTTCCAGGTATCCAAACCGCTTTCGCTGGTGCGTTTTGCCACCACGTCGAGCGCGTCATAGAATATGGAGTACGCCAGGCTCTTTTTGCCTTCGTACATCAGGTTATTAACAAATTTGGTTACGAGGACCTCTTTGTACTTTGGGTCGGGTAATACGTAACGCTTGGGCGGTTTCGCCTTTCTCATAATTGCTTCAGATTTTTGATCTTACTCTGCCGTGTTTTTCAACGGGCAGTTGATTAAATTACTTTTTCTTTTTTGCCGGTGGCGCACCTTTACCGCCTTTGACAGGAGCCTGACCTGGTTTTGGCCGTTTAGCACCGTATTTGGAACGGCTCTGCAAACGACCGCTTACGCCAGCCGTATCCAGAGCACCCCGAATGATGTGATAACGTACACCGGGTAAATCTTTTACCCGGCCACCGCGAATCAGCACGATAGAGTGTTCCTGCAGGTTATGTCCTTCGCCTGGAATATAGGCGTTTACTTCCCGGCCGTTCGTCAGGCGAACGCGGGCAACTTTACGAAGGGCCGAATTTGGCTTCTTCGGCGTGGTTGTGTACACCCGTGTACATACACCACGACGTTGTGGGCAGGCATCTAAAGCAGGCGACTTTGACTTGTCGACTAGCTTTTCGCGGCCTTTACGCACTAATTGTTGTATAGTAGGCATTCTTGATGTTAGTTGTTAAAAAACAGTCTTCCCGAATTTTGAGGTGCAAAGATACGGAAAACAGACTGAAAGACAAGGGCGGGAGCTATTCGTTGTTTGATGTTGCGCGAAGCGGTTCTGTTTGCACCTAAAGCTCTATTTATTAGACCGCTTCGCGCAACATCAGACTACAAATATCGAACTACTTTTATGCCTGCCCTACAGGCCCCCCAAATCCACCAGACGGAAATCGGAAGGCGTCATTCGGCTCGTTAATGCCGCCGAAGGCCTCTTCGTACCGGCTAATATTCTCGCGCAGTGCTTCCAGTAATCGTTTGGCGTGCTCGGGTGTGAGGATGATACGTGATTTTACTTTTGCTTTGGGAACACCCGGCATCATCCGGATAAAATCCACTATAAATTCACTATTCGAGTGGGCAATCATGGCCAGATTGGCATAAATACCCTCGGCAATTTCTTCACTCAACTCAACGTCGATGGCACCTTCTGGGTTTTGTTGTTCCGCATTCATGTGAATTAATTTAATGGTAAAAGAGAAACCAACAGACATTATGATATCTGTTGGTTTTCGTAAAGCCTTGTTGACACTGCAAAATTAAGACAATTCCACGATGCAATCGTCCTGCTCCACCACAGCTCCTTCTTTTAGGACTACTTTAATAACTTTTCCTTCTTTCTGGGCTGCTACGATACTTTCCATTTTCATGGCTTCGATAACGAACAAAGGCTGGTTTTTCTTTACCGTGTCCCCGGCTTTCACCAGAATACGCGTTAATCGGCCTTGCAGGGGCGTACCTATATCACCCTCTTTGCTCACCTTAGCATTCATCTCCTTCTCCACCTTCGAAGCTTTGTCCCGTACCTGAACCTGACGACTCTGGCCGTTCAGTTCAAAGGTGATGGTACGCATTCCGAACTCGTCCGGCTCCGATTTGAACAATAACCGCACCAGGATGTTTTTGCCTTCCTCGATGTTGATCAGAATCTCCTCATTTTCCTTCAGACCGTAGAAAAATGCGGGAGTAGGTATGATACTAACGTTGCCGTACTGCTCATTAGCCTTGTAATACTCATCATATACCTTCGGGTACATTTGGTAAGACAGGTAGTCCACGAAACCATCGCTGTGCGGATATTGCTCCTGGAAAACCTTCCAGTCAGCGTCGAAATCAATGGGTTCCAGATGACTATTGGGACGATCCGTAATCGGCTTTTCTCCTTTGAGAACGATCTGCTGAATAGCCTGCGGGAAACCGCCTACGGGCTGCCCTAATTCGCCCTTGAAGAATCCTTTTACTGATTCGGGAAACGTCAGCGAATCCCCCCGCGTCAGTACATCTTCAGCCGTTAGGCTATTAGCCGTCATGAAAATGGCCATATCGCCCACCACTTTGGAAGAAGGCGTAACCTTCACGATGTCGCCGAATAGCTGATTCGCCACTGAGTAATTTTTCTTCAGTAACTCGAATTTGTCGCCCAGTCCGGTGGCAATGGCCTGTGGCTTCAGGTTGGAATACTGACCACCCGGAATCTCATTTTCGTATACTTCGGCACTGCCCGCTTTCATACCCGACTCAAACGGATAATAGTACTCCCGAACATCTTCCCAATAGTTGGAATACGCATTCAGGGAATCCAGATCGACCGGGCACTCGCGTTCGTGTCCCTGCATCATGGCCACTACGGAGTTAAAGTTTGGCTGCGATGTCAGGCCGGATAGGGCTCCAAGCGCACAATCCACAATATCGACCCCGGCGTCGATGGCTTTCAGATACGTAGCCGCTTGAATACCCGCCGTGTCGTGCGTATGCAGATGGACGGGAATGCTCACCACTTTTTTCAACTCCCGCACCAGTACATCGGCCGCCAGTGGTTTCAGGAGTCCAGCCATATCCTTAATGGCCAGCAGGTTTGCGCCTTCATCTTCGAGCTGGCGAGCCATATCGAGGTAGTACTGGAGCGTGTATTTCTGTTGCTTTGGATCAAGTATATCGCCCGTGTAGCAAATGGCAGCTTCGCAAAGGGCATCGGTCCGTTCCCGAACGGCCTTCATGCTCACTTTCATGGCTTCGACCCAGTTCAGCGAGTCGAAAATTCGAAATACGTCGATTCCCGATTGCCAGGACTGTTCCACGAATTTTTCGATCAGGTTGTCCGGGTAAGCCGAGTAGCCAACGGCGTTGGAGCCGCGAAAAAGCATTTGTAGCAGCATGTTGGGCATGGCCTCGCGTAATGCTTCCAGGCGTTTCCAGGGGCTTTCGTACAGGAAACGCATCGAGACATCGAACGTAGCACCACCCCATACCTCCATAGAAAACAGCTCTGGGTGGCTCTTGGCAAATCCTTCGGCTACTTTCTGCAAATCCTGCGTCCGAACGCGGGTAGCCAGCAGGGACTGATGGCCATCACGGAAGGTTGTATCCGTGTAGAGGACGCTCTTCTGGTCTTTTGTCCACTGCACAAATTTATCCCGTCCCAGGGCCTTCAGTCGATCTTTATTGCCAGCGGGGTATGCGCTGTATGTATCAAAAGCCGGTACAACCGGGGTCCGGAACACCTTACTGTCGTCTTTGTTTTTTACCGCCGGGTTACCATTTACGATCACATCGGCCAGGTAGTTGAGTGCCCGGGTTGAACGGTCCTGCGGCTTGCGGAAGTCGAACAGTTCGGGGTGGGTTTCGATGAATGAAACCCGCGCTTCGCCCCGTTGGAAAATTGGGTTACTGATAACATTCTGCAGAAAGCCGATATTGGTTTTTACCCCCCGAATCCGGAATTCCATCAACGCCCGCGACAGGCGTTGTGTAGCGCCTTTAAGCGTGCGCCCTCGTGCCGACACCTTCACAATCATGGAGTCGAAGTAGGGCGAGATTTTCATGCCCGCGTAGCTGCTGCCTTCGTCCAGACGAATGCCAAAACCAGCCGCGTTCCGGTACGCCGTAATAGTGCCGAAATCGGGTTTGAAGCCGTTGGCAGGGTCTTCCGTTGTAATGCGGCACTGGATGGCATAGCCGTTCAGCGGAACATCGGCCTGGCTTTTAATATAGATGCCGTTGTCAGAGAGCTTATAGCCCATCGCAATCAGAATCTGCGTCCGAACGATGTCAATGCCCGTTACCTCTTCCGTTATGGTATGTTCAACCTGAATCCGGGGATTTACTTCAATGAAGAATATATCCTCGTTCATATCGACCAGAAACTCGACCGTTCCGGCATTGGAATAATTGACGGCCCGGCCCAGTTGCAGGGCGTAGGCGTACAGTTTATCCTTTGTTTCTTGCTTTAGCCCGAACGACGGGGCCACTTCCACTACTTTCTGGAACCGCCGTTGCACCGAACAGTCGCGCTCGTAGAGGTGGACGATATTCCCATGCTGATCGCCCAGCAACTGCACCTCGATGTGCTTGGGGTCTTCAATGAACTTTTCGAGGAAGATGGTATCATCCCCAAAGGCGTTCCGAGCTTCATTTTTGGCTTCGGAGAACGCCTTCGGAAACTCTTCGGCCTGACGTACCACGCGCATTCCGCGTCCACCACCTCCGGCGGCTGCTTTTATCATGACCGGGAAACCAATCCGCTCGGCTTCGATCAGGGCAAATTCGGGGGTCATATCCGGCTCCCGTGAGTCAGGAATCAGGGGTACGTTCGCTTTCGTGGCCAGGTTTTTAGCCCGTACTTTATCGCCCAGCGCATCCATCGCTTCGGGCGATGGGCCGATGAAAATAATATCCTCCTCCCGACACCGGCGGGCTAACTTCACATTCTCCGACAGAAAACCGTAGCCGGGGTGAATAGCATCAACTTTATGCCGTTTAGCCAGCATAATAATGCCCTCAACATCCAGATATGGTTTCAGCGCATCATCATCCCGGCCAATCTGGTAGGCTTCATCGGCTTTGTAGCGATGGAGTGAATACCGGTCTTCGTAGGTATAAACAGCAACAGTTGTGATACCTAACTCAGTAGCTGCCCGCATGATACGAATGGCAATTTCACCCCGGTTGGCAACGAGCAAACGGTTAATGGGTCGGATATACTCTTTCATAATTCTCAGTAAAAGCAGCGATAGGCTATTGGTACATCAAATAAAGGAGCAAGATGGTTGAAAATTTCGAAAAAGCCCTTCCAGCCCGTATAATCATTGGAGAAGCCAGCTTTTTCCGGAAATATTGCAGGAAGGTGATCTCGTTACTGGTCGTAATATTGGCTATTTCCTGGCGGATTGTACTATCGTTAAAGGACCGGATTACAGAAATCATCCGCTAAAAACCCGAATGCCGACAGCAGTGAACCTGCTACATCAAGTCGAAAAACATGAATTCGTCCGGTTTCTGAATCCGGTACGTTTTTAACCACTGCTTCAGTACGCTGGGATCGGCAAACGCTTTTACGTCGGACTTGATTTGTTTGATATCCCGTTTCAGTTGGGCGATGTCGCTGTTCAGACTAAACTCCAGGGCTATTCTTGAACTAATGGCAAAGGCCGGTTTGCCCGTCAGGGCGGCCAACTCGTCCTGAAGCGTAAGTAATTCCTCGTCCAGTTCCTGGGTTTGCTGCTTCAGAATCTTGTTGTAATATTTGAGTTGCTCTTCGGCCAGGCTTTCCAAATGGGCCTGGTCGATACGGTCGAATTCGAGTTGCAGACGCAACAAAGCCAGTAAATCACTTTTTTCGTACGCTTCCGTCACCCGGTGCATGATTTCCGTTTTGCGCCCTTTCTCGGCTTCATCGGGTTCCCGGTCGGGATGAAATGCCTTCACCAAATCCATGTACAGCGTTCGGACCGCTTTGGTGATCTTCTGGGCTTCGGCCTGTTTTTTGGCTTCGCGTTCCTGTTGCTTGGCCGTTTTGGGTTTGTCGGCTTTTTGTCGTTTAGTTTTTTCCTGTTCGGCCTGCTGCTGCTCTATCTTTTCCTGCATGTAGGCGGCCATTTTTTGCGGATCGGTCACGTCAGCATCGTCATCGAACTCGATGCCAAACATCGTTTCCATCATCTCCTTCATCATGTCGGCCGTTTGCCCGTCGGTCTCCGTATTGACCTGATCAAAACCCTCGGTATTGTACTTGTCGTAGATGGGCTTGAGGTCGTCAATCCCATAGGTTGAAATTAATTCGAAGGCTATTTTCTGGATAAGGTCGGCCAGTTTCTTCTTATCGGTTTTCGTAAAGGTTTTCGTGTCATATACCCTATCGAACAGGCGCACCATCTCGGCCCGGAACTGACTGTACTGCTCTACTAGTGGCCGGTAATCGGTTCGCACCCGTTGCTGAATATGTAAGGCCGCTTCGCGCAAATCGCGTAGGTCGGTTGTTAGTTTTTCAATCTTGCTGGTCAGTCGGTTAAACTCTTTCTGCGATTTCGAGAGAACGGTACTATCCTTCTTTGTCCTAATCTGGACTATGTGCTGCGAATTTGGCGAAGGCATATAACTTGGACTGTTGAGAAGACGAAGGTACGACAGCCCGTTAAAAAATCCTGAAAATTTGGGGTACTACCATCAAACGCCGTACTTCGTGCCGCCCTTTTCTGAATTGCTCACATGGCTTCCCGACTGATAGAGAAAATTGCCCGGTTCGACGCGCATCAGCGACTCATTATTGCTCTGATTGCAGCGGCAGTTGCTTATTTTTTAGTTCCGGACGATTTTAACGTACAAGCCCGCATTACGTCGGTTTGGGTCGCGTTTGCGCTGACAGTATTGCTTTTCTCCTGGACTGCTATTTTCGTGCTACATCCGCGCGACTTACCGAAGCTATCCCGCATGCAGGATTCCAGCCGAACCTGGATACTACTTTTTTCTTTGGCGGCTGCGCTGGCTAGTTTGTTTGCCGTTAAAGCCTTGCTTAATTCAATGGATGCCAACAAGCAGGAGCATCTTATACTGCCCGTTCTGGCCGTTGGTAGTGCCTGGAGTTTGGTACACACGGTCTTCACCCATCGGTACGCGCACCTGTATTACGGTAGTAGTGCGAACCAGAAAAAAAGAAATGGGGGGCTGGATTTTTCGGATGATACCGAGCCGGACTACCTCGACTTCGCCTATTTCTCCTTTGTTATCGGTATGACCAGTCAGGTATCCGACGTGACCATTGGCTCAAAAACTATTCGCCGAACGGCCCTGGCTCACGGCGTACTGTCTTTTGTTTTCAACGTGGTCATCATTGCGCTCACCATAAGCAGCCTTTCCAACTAGCCTCAATCAGCGTACCGACTTATTAGGGCGCAACTGTTTTTTCGCCTGTTCCTGCTCATAGGCTTCGCGCTGACGCTTGTCGGCTGCGAGATTACGGTACAATCCATTCAGAACGTATAAATCATCGACTTCGTCGATTAATCGGTGAAGATGTTCACGCACCTGATTAATATTCATGGCATTGGGTAAATTTATTTCAGTAGTACGTACCGTTAGCGCTAACCCGCAAAAACCTGAGTACGCTGATGTTTAGTATCCCTGAAAATGGTTAGGGAAACCACTTGTTTAAAAACGATAACACAACGCAATGTGCCTGATATAGTTTGGTATTCCACTTTTACTGGCTGTTTTTCGAACTGTTCGAATGCATCACAACACCCGTATATGACCGGTTTAGCTGGACCATTAAATACTTTTTAATCACAAAAGGGTTACGAACATAGTTATTGTTTCGACTCACAGAGGTTAACCATTAACCAAAAAAAAGGCGTAGCAGATAGTGGCTGTTCGATCTCCCGGCGAATTTTTCAACCATCTGTCCCTTTTTTATTCCGGTTGAAAAATCCAAAATTCTGTCATTATCGTAAGTGTACCGAACGCCTGGCCGTTCAAAACCGAATTATCCTGTATGAAAAAGCAACAAGAAGAAGTAAGCCTGGGCATGCTGCCGGGTCAATTAGAGCCTGTGCGAGTAGGACGCCGACTATTCCTGCGCTATGCAGGTGCCTTTGCTGCTGGTGGTGCTGTTCTGGCATCCTGTAAAAACGGTGACGAAAACCCAACTACGGTAATGGCGCCGGTTGATTTAGGTTCAGGGGATGTGGGCATTCTGAATTATGCCTACGCACTGGAACAACTGGAAGCGGCTTTCTATACACAGGTAATCGCTACGCCTTATAGCGGCATGACGGATGCGGAGAAAACGCTCCTGACCGATATTCGTAATCATGAAATCATCCACCGTGAGTTTTTCAAGGCTGCTCTTGGTGCCAATGCCATCGCTGGTCTGACGCCCAATTTTACAGCCATTACGTTTACTGACCGGGCGAGTGTACTCAACACGGCCAAAGCATTTGAAGATTTAGGCGTATCAGCTTACAACGGTGCCGGTGCTTTGATTAAAGATGTAAACTACCTGGCATTAGCTGGAAAGGTCGTATCGGTAGAGGCCCGTCACGCAGCCGCCATCCGCGACCTGTTGAATCCAAAATCAGCCGATTTTGCGGGGGACGATATCGTAGCACCTGCAACGGGTCTTGATAAAGCGGATGCCCCATCTGTTGTGTTACCCATTGCTCAAACGTTTGTTAAAACGCAGATTACGGCCACTAACCTTCCGAAGTAAACCTGAACAACACTATGAATTTATTTAAGATAATCTCTGATATAGAGCAGATTGACCCGGAAGTTAGTGAGCGTTACAGCTTCTACTCACGTCGGAATCTGCTCAAGTTTGGCTCCAATCTGGTAGCCGCTGGTATTCCTGTCATTGTTGCGGGTAGCCTGAACAAAGCACTGGCTCAGTCGGGTGCTCCTTCTGCAGCCGCTGTAGCTGTGTTACAATTTGCCCTCACACTCGAGTATCTGGAAGATGAGTTTTACCGCATGGGCCTTGCCGCTGCCGGTCTGATTCCTGCTACGGACACAAAAGTTATTGCACAAATCAGCAAGCATGAGACTGCTCACGTCGCCTTGTTAAAAGGTGCGCTGGGAACGGCAGCAGCCGCTAAACCAACGTTTAAGTACCCAGCCGGTACCTTTACGAGTTATCCAATGTTTCTGGCCACGGCCCGTGCCCTGGAAGATACAGGTGTGCAAGCGTATAAAGGTCAGGCTGGTAATTTGATTAACGATAAAGCCATTCTGACAACGGCTTTGCAAATCCATTCGGTCGAAGCACGTCATGCCTCGGAGGTTCGTCGGATACTGGGTCTGAAAGGCTGGGTGTCTGATACGGCTCAAACGACATTTACGCAGGGTGGGGTTGCTTTAAAGACATTGCCAAACACAACGGGCTTCACCGATGATTCATTCCGTGAAGCATTTGACGAGCCTTTGACCAAGGACCAAGTCCTGGCCATTGCGGCCCCATTTCTTGGGTAGTAGTATATAATAGGGAGACCGGGAAACCGGTAGGGTGACGGAAGGCATCGGGGATTTTCCCTGGTGCCTTTTTTTGTTCTCTACTTTTCCAATCCGTCGCTTTTTTCGTTGCTTGCGTTAAAATCCGCCATCTCTGGCGGTTACTGGCATGAAATTCATTCGTATTTTCCTGAAAGTGCTATTGGCACTATTCGTTTTAATTCTGCTGTTCCTGGCGGTCAGCCTGGCCCCGGTTGATGATACACCTTACCAGAAAATGGCGTATTACCAGCGAACAAAGCAGCGACTGGACCAGTTGCCTGCGCCACCACTGGCAACGGCTCCGCTGCGGGCGGGTTGGGCAAAGGCGAATATTACGCCCCCTTATACCACGCCTACTGGTGGTTACGGTGCCCGCCGGGGTAAGCATTGGCGTATTGTCAGCGATTCCATTTTTGCCCGAGCTATTGTGTTAACCAATGGGAGTTCGAAGGTGGCTATTGTTGGACTGGACCTGCTGATTACTCCGCCAACAGTGGTCGCATCGTTGAAAAAACGCTTGCCGGAAGTAGGACTTCGGTGGGAGAACATGTACATGGGAGCCATCCATTCGCACAACAGCATTGGCGGTTGGGCACCGGGGCTGGTGGGCGAATTAATTGCCGGTGAATACGACGAAAAAATCGTGACCCGCATTACCGATGGTGTCCTGAACGCCATTCGCGAGGCCCAGAAAACGATGGCACCCGTACAGATTGGTTTCGGGCAGACGGATGCAACCGACCATATTTATAATCGGCTTGGGAACTCCGGCCCAACCCGCCCGCTGGATGGGCTGATCAGGCTGTTGAAATTACGGAAGACTACCACGGGCGAATCCGCCCTGCTTTGTACGTTTGCTGGTCACGCTACGCTCTTTGAAGATAGCATGTGGAATTACCTCAGCCGCGATTACCCCGGTTCGCTGGTGGATAGGCTGGAAAAGAAATCGGTAGATTTTGCGGTCTTTCTGGCGGGGGCAGTGGGTAGCACCGGACCCGAAGCAAAGGGAAATACCGATTTTGCCGAAATCCGCAACTACGCCGGTGACCTGGCCAACCGCATCGAGCGAACCGTGCCTACTATTCAGATTAAGGCCGACAGTAGTCTGGCTATCCTTACGCTGCCACTGGATCTGCGCGAACCTCATCCGCGTGTAATTGGCAACTGGCGGGTACGACCCTGGCTGTTCTACAGCGTATACGGCGATTATCCATCCGATTTGAAAGCCCTGCGCGTTGGCCAGACCGTGCTATTGGGCACTCCCTGCGATTTTTCGGGGGAGTTTGTCGCTGATTTTACCCCTTTGGCAAAGAAGAAGGCAGTTAATCTGATGATCACTAGTTTTGAAGGGGGCTACATTGGCTATATAACACCCGATGCCTACTACAATCGCTCAACTTACGAAGTCCGCGATATGAACTGGTTTGGCCCATACAACGGGGCGTATTTTGAGGAAATGATGATGGGGTTGCTGAAAAAAATATAGCGATATCTGCTCCGCGCCCTAACCTAAGTTAGTGCCCGGAGCAGATATCGCTACACATGCACCGAATTTCAGGCGTTCATTTTCACCAGCGCATTTCCCCGAAGCACCGGTACAACATCGTAGAGGTCGTGTTGGAGACAGTAGGAAATATCTTTCTGGATACCCAGTCGCTGGAGCCTGCGGATGTGGGACGCATTGGCCATGTAGGCCAGTAGATTGCTCTTACCCTCACTGTATAACCGCCAGGCCATAATAGCACTATCTTCGGCCATGGCGTAGCTGTCTTTCAACCGTTCGACCAGGGCACCGGCAAACAGGGTATCTTCCAGATTGACGCGGCCTTTCCAACCTGCGCAAAGCACCATTACATCGTACCCTTCGGTTTTGAGGTAGCGGACAAGCGCGTCCAGGTTCAGAAATGATCCGACCAGTACTTTAACCGCCGATCGAGAGCGGGTTATGGCCAGTGTACCGTTGGTGGTGGTCATGGCCACGTTGGCCCCCCGAATACGCTCGTCCATGTACGTGAATGGCGAATTATCCAACTCAAATCCGTCAACTTTCTGCGCATTACGCTCGGCAGCGGCTAGATAGCCCCGTTCTTGCCACTGGCGGCATTCCTCAATGGTAGCCACTGGAATAATACTGTTCACGCCATGCGCAAAGGCCGTTACCATGCACGAAGTAGCCCGAAACACATCAGCAACCACTACAATTGTGTTTTCGATGGTGTGCAGGTGCAACAGGTCGGGCGTTAAGCAAACGTCAATTTGTTTCATAGGAACTGTCCGCCCGCGCGGTCAGATTATTTTTTTACGAATGGGAGTTTTACGACCTGGGCTTTGAGCAACTTGCCCCGGACACTTACAAAAATTTCGGAGCCGGGTTTGCTGAAGGCCGTTTGTACGTAACCCAGCCCAACCCCTTTGCCCAGCGTGGGCGATTGAGTGCCGGACGTTACCTCGCCAATGGGAGTACCCTGTGCATTGGTCAGTTCGTAATGACCGCGGGGTACCCCCCGGTCCAGCAATTCAAAGCCAACCAGTTTACGCGCTACACCCTGCTCTTTCTGCGCTTTCAGCACATCGGCGTCGATGAACGGATGGGTGAATTTAGTAACCCAACCCAGGCCCGCTTCAATGGGCGATGTTTCGTCGGTGATGTCGTTACCATAAAGGTTATAACCCATTTCGAGCCGCAGCGTGTCGCGGGCACCAAGGCCGATGGGCTTGATACCGTGCGGCTCGCCCGCTTTCATGATGGCATTCCAGACGATTTCTGCCTGATGGTTGGACACGTAAATCTCAAAGCCACCCGCGCCCGTGTACCCCGTTGCGGATACAATGACATTGGCGCATCCGGCAAAGTCGGTTTTCTCGAAGGTGTAGTACTCCATCGAATCCAGATCGGCTTCGGTGAGGGATTGCAACGCTTTAGCCGCCAGTGGCCCCTGAACGGCGAACAGACACATATCGTCCGATACGTTAATCATCGTCAAAGCGTAATCCGATGCGTACTGGCTTATCCAGTTCCAGTCTTTTTCGATATTGGATGCATTCACGACGAGCATATACTCCAGCTCATTGATGCGGTACACCAGCAAATCGTCTACAATACCGCCCCGGCCATTGGGCAGGTAGCTGTACTGGACTTTACCATCGAACAGTACGCTGGCATCGTTGGCCGAAACGCGCTGAATCAGATCCAATGCTCCTTCGCCTTTGAGGATAAACTCGCCCATGTGTGAGACATCGAAAATGCCAACACTATTCCGTACGGTGTTGTGTTCGTCGAGGTCGGAGGAGTAGCGAACGGGCATCTCAAAACCCGCGAACGGCACAATTTTAGCGCCTGACTGCTGATGGATATGATGAAGGGGAACCTGCTTTAGCGACATGTATACGGATATTATCGGGCAAATTTACGAAGACTTGCGCGGCTTTTACACCTTTGTTCGATAACCTTGCGGAGTAGTTTGGTTGTTAAAGATCTGATTATACGCTGTTGGCGAAGTGAGTTTTTAGTTCAGACGAAAGCTAACGGGTAGCTTGAACTGACTTTTGATCGGTTGACCGTGCCGAATGGCGGGTTTCCATTTCCCACTCATCGACCGTACTAGCCGTAAGGCTTCCTGGTCCAGTGCCGGGTCTACACTTTCCAGCACCGTGTAATCGCAGAGGGTCCCATCGGTGCAAACGGTGAATCCAATAACGGTATCGCCCTGTATGTTGGCCAGTCGCACACTGGCAGGATAACGCAGGTTTTCACGCAGGAACCGAGCCTGTTTTGCCTCACCCCCAATAAATTCGGGCTGTTGCTCCGCTGTTGTGTAGTGAAGGGTATCACTGCCGGTTCGCCACGCTTTACCCCATTGGCAAACCCCCTCTTTGTACAGTTCTTCGTACCCATAAGAGCCATCCTCGTAGTGCCCCGTCCAGATTTTCTGCTTATAGCTTCGTTCGTACATGCCCTGCTCCGTAAACTGCGTCAGACGGGTAGAGTCAGCGTAGGATGGTACCTGAGCTATGAAACTAACATACCCTTCTCCCTTTTGAATAATTGGTACGCCCGTGCTATCCCAAAGATCATACATTCGTTCAATATTACTTTCCAGCATGGTCGTTTTACGGTGGTGGATTTGTCCGTTTGCATACCAGTCTGTTTGACTCAAACTGGGAACTAACCCCCGATCCGTCAGCATAGGAATTTGCATGATCCATTCGTGTAACATCCCATCAGGATAAAAGGTGAAGGCATTGTAAGGGCCCTTCTTATCCCAATGATTTACAGCAACGATGACACCGTCTTCATCGACATAAAACTGAGTGTCATACCAGCCACTTTCATCGGATCTTAGCCGCCCGACCCGAAAAAGGCGTTTCCCGACAGTCTGGCTGCGTTTGATTTCGCTTCGGGTTAGTGGATAGCGCTTACTCTCTACCCACCCGCTACCCCGCCGTTTGTACTGAACAAAGTCGCCGGTTGGAATCCAGTCATTTCCGATGGGATTAACGTATTTGTGGTACGCTTTGGACAGTGAGTCACGCAGTGGAAATCCATTGTAATCGGAATACGTAATCTGCGTCCCGTTCACATAGGCAAATGGTTTACCCGACTTAAAAAGAAGCAGATAGGACACCTTTTGCCGAACCGCTTTTCCGCTTTTGCGGGCGGGTTTCCAGGCACGAAATAAACTGAACACCCGCATGGCTTCCTGGTCGCAATCGGGCCGGAAGCCTTTCAGGATGGCCACATCGGTAATATGCCCATCGGGTTCAACTACACCCGTCAGAATGACCCGCCCGGTCAGGCCCCTTGCGGACGCGGCAACGGGGACCCGCATGTTGGCTTCCACAAAATTGTCGAGCGCGACCGAACCTCCCTGCACCTGCGCAACGGTATCTACTTCAAAGACTTCATAGACTGGTAGTTGCTGGGCAAAAGCCAGCGAATGCCCAACCAACAAGAGCAGAAAAGTGATAGCGATATCTGAAAACGCAGCCCTCTTTGTATCTGACTGATGACATAGTTGGTAGGTAATGGTTCGTCCGATAGACATGTATGCACGAAGGTGTTCAGTGAATCCACAGATGCATGAAATGAACGGACTCAATGTCACTGCACTGTGAAGTTAATGGGCAAGCTATACTTTACCCGTACCGGTCGGCCCCGCTGTACACCTGGTTTCCAGCGGCCGGTGGTGGCTTTTACCACACGCATGGCTTCTTGCTCAGTGCCGAAACCAAGTCCTTTGACGACGATCACATCAGCTACACTACCATCGGTATTAATAACGAAACTGATAAAGACGCGCCCCTGTACTTTGGCCCGCTGCGCATCGGCAGGGTAATGCAGATTCTGAGCTAAAAACTTGCCAAGTGCTTCCATTCCCCCCACAAAGGTTGCGGGCTGTTCCAGTACTGTATATCGAACCGTATCGGCTCCAGCAGCTACGGCTTTACCTGCCTGAAAAATGCCTTTCTTGTACCGTTCTTCGTAGAAATAAGAACCGTCGGCGTACTGCCCCGTCCATATGCCCTGTCTAAACCCATTCTCATAACTGCCCTGCTCGGTGAGAGCCGGTCCCGCCCCACCTTCGGTATATATTTTTTTTCTGGTCTGATAAACAGCGTGGCCACTTCCGTCTTTTACAAGGGGATGACCGGCCCCGTCCCAAAACGCAGTTATCTGGTCCGGTGTAGGAACAACTGATTCTTTAAACGAAACAACTGGAGGAAGACTACTGGTCATGACCTGCCGAATCTGGCCATTGTCATACCAGGTCGTACTACGTACTCGTTCATCGAAGTGCTCTGTTTTTTCGGATACAGCCCCATTGATGTGGTAATGAAACTCGTCGCCAACTGGTTTTTCGTCCTGGTAGTACACCTGCTGAACCCGGTTTCCGTCGTTGTCGACAACTATCAGTAAACCGTCCCACTGGAAGCGGCTGTTTTTATAACCGATCGCGTTCATCTGCCGCCCATCGCCCGTGCGGCCAATATTTGGCTGTCTGACAAGGGGCAAGCGGTATTCCTCTTTCCAGACGTTTCCTTTGCCTTTGTAAACAACAATATCGTCAGATGGGAATCCGGCCGAATCCAGTGGTGAGGCTTGTTTGCGCCGTGCCTGACTGCTATCCGATACGAGTTTTGACTCGGCATCAAAGTAGGTAATTTTAGCACCATCTACGTACACAAACGGCTTATTCGGTGGAAACGTAACCGGAAATGTTACTTGTTGGCGAATAACTTTTCCATCCTTCCGGGCAGGTTTCCATGCGTTGTAGAGAGAAAAGACCCGTACGGCTTCCCGATCCAGGTCGGAGCGCAGGCTCTTTAGTACGTTTACCTCCGCAATCCGTCCATTGGGTTCTACAACACCGTTCAGGATAATACGCCCACCCAGTCCTTCGGCTTCGGCCGGTATCGGTTTACGCAGGTTTGCCTGTAGAAAAGTAGTCAGAAATGCCATACCCCCGCGTGGTTCAGCTACACTGTCTACCTCAAAATCTTTATAAACAGGTTGTTGGGCTATGGCTGGCGAACACAGCAATAAAAGGAGAGAAAGAAAGCGTAGAAACATCGTTGAGAGGTGTTTTAGGGACGCCCCAAAAATACGTATTCATACGTAAAATCCGTCTGTTTTTAGAGAGCTGTTGCCCGTATAGAAAGGCGCTCGACCCCGGCTGCAATGAGGGTTTCCAGTTGGATTTCAGTAGCCCCGTCGGCAACGATCTTGACCCCTACCGAACGCGGAACGAGGGTGCGGAACTGTACTGCCTGATCGAGCGAGAAGGGGAGGGGCAGAGCACCCGTTGCGTTCTTTACGAAATCAACCCCGGCATCAGACGCCTGTTTGATGGCTGATTGAATTTGCGCTGCATCCAGCAGCGACGACTCCAGAATAACCGTAAAGAATTTCTCGGACTGGTGAACCAGCGAAACCAATTTAGCCAGTTCGATCTTTATCCAACCCGATGAGGACGAAAAAAGGGCCGAGGTGTTTAGGACCACTTCGATTTCACTGGCACCATCGGCTAGTGCCAGTTCTATTTCGGTTTGCTTGGCTTCGGTACGCTGATAGCCAAAGGGAAAACCAACCACCGTAGCCAGCATGGCCGGGTGGGTCTGGCCCAGTTCGCGCCGGAACTTCTTCACCCAGAACGGAGCCACCGTCATACCGGCCAGCCCCAGTTGCGTCACCTCATCGAGTGCGTCGTACTGTTCGCTAATGGTAACGTCGGGATGTATTAACGTTCGTTCAATATAGGGGAAAAGGTGGTTCATAGTTTAATGAGTGGATTACCGAATGAGTGATTGAGTGAATAGCTGACGCAAACAGATTGGTCGTCTTACTAGTCACTCAATCACTCAGTCAATAATTCACTCATCAGGAATTAAGGTACTTCATTTTTACCACTTCTTTGGGGTCCAGGAAGCGCCACTTGCCACGGGGTAGTTCCTTTTTGGTCAAGCCCGCGTAGGTCGTCCGGTCAAGCTTGCTGACTTCATAACCGAAATGCTCGAACATCCGGCGTACAATCCGGTTTCGGCCGGAGTGAATTTCGATACCCACTACGTAGGCATCGGGCGTTACAATACTGAGGGCATCCGGTTTGATGGGACCATCTTCCAGTTCGATTCCTTTTTTGAGTTCCTCAAAATGCTCGTTGGTGATGGGTTTATCCAGTTCAACCTGATATATTTTACGAACGTTGTTGGACGGGTGCGTGAGTTTATCGGCCAATTCTCCATCGTTCGTAAAGAGCAGTAGGCCCGTAGTGTTACGGTCAAGACGACCAACCGGATACATCCGGAAGTTGCCCGCATCGGCTACCAGTTCCATAACGGTTTTACGTTCGTCGGGGTCTTCGGTAGTGGTAATATAACCCTTCGGTTTGTTCAGCAATACATACACAAAACGCTCAGGATTCAGGTTTTTGGTGCCGTATTTGACCGTATCGCCCTCTTTCACCTGGAAACCCATTTCGGTCACGACTTTACCGTTCACCGAAATGTCGCCCCGGGTAATTAGTTCGTCGGCTTCCCGGCGCGAGCAAACGCCTGAATTGGCAATGTACCGATTCAGGCGGGTAGTATTCGACCCATCGGTACGATCACGAACGGCTACGCGTTTGGGCTTTTCATCATCCTGTTTACGATCTCCCCGTGGACTATCCGTGCGGCCCCGTCCGGCAAACTGGTTACGCGATTCCTCCAGATTGTAATTGGGCGCTTTGGTGTACATACCCGTACGGCGGTCACCCGATTCTTTCCGTTGCTGCCCGGTGAAACGAGAATCTTCGTCCCGATTGTTGCCTTGTACTTTATCGTCGTTGAAACGTTCCCGGTTACGCTCATCGGCTTCCGGGCTGAATCCGCCTACGCGTTTAAATGCAGGCTTATCGGGCCGATCACCCCGGCTCTGACCACGCGAAAAGCGGGATGCACCGTCCTTCTTTGAATCACCGAACTGGTTATTATCACGGGGGCCATCGTTCCGGCCGAAACGGGGGGGACCGGCAGGTTTACCAGTACGGGGGCGCCCATCCCGACCTTCGCCACGGCTGGGCCGATCACGAGTAGAGTCGTCTCTGTTCCGATCGGTTGAAAAACGGGGCCGGTCATCCCGATTAAAACGGGGAGGGCCGGAAGGCCGGAAGCTATTCCCGGGAGCTCTGCCGCTGCCCTCTTCCCGGCCCCGACGGTTGTCGCCATCGCGGCTATCACGCCGGTCGCTGTCAAAACGGGGTTTATCAGACGGGAATCGATTGGTACGGTTAAAATCCGGGCGATCACCGGAACCACGCTCAGAACGTGGAGAACGGGAGTCGCTATCACCACGACCGGGGCGACGGTCATCGGAGCGTTGATTACTGTCACGACTAAACCGAGGTGCCCCGTCCTGCCGGGGGGCATCGCGCTGGGGACGGTCTGAATTCGACCGGTTATCGGTATCTCTGGAAAAACGCGCTGGCTTATCGGACCGGCCTCCCGCGTTATTGGAATCTCGGCTAAAACGAGACCCTCCAGTCCGGGACCCTCCAGTCTGGGACCGATCATTGTCTGCGGGGCGGCTGAACTTGGGTCGGTCGATATCCCGACTAAAACGGGGGCGATCATCCCCCGACTTGCGAACGTCATCCCGACGGTCGGCAGAACGTCCCGCCCGCCGTTGCGGGTCACCATCGCGGCTTGATCCGGTACTCCGGTCGCGGTCGTTCTTCTCTGAATCCTGACTCATGGAAAAATAGGGTAATTCAAAAAAATAATATGTATCAATCTGACTGACTATCAGCGGTTAGGCTCTCTGAGAGTCGAAAAGGGCCACAAAGGTAGCCCTTTTCATAACAACCCGGTTACACCCGTTTCTGCACAACGCATTTTACTCAGGAAACAATCCGCAGAACCCAAAAGTCGTTAGTGAATAGTTGTAGGTGGCCCTTTCTTTCCGGTACTACCTGTCTCTGACTAGCTATTTATTCTATTCTGTATGTCCGTTCCGGCCCTGACTCCGCTTTACACGCCAACCCGATCATCCATTGAGCAGTCGTTGATGAAGCGGTTTACGAACTGGCTGTTCATCAAAAAAGGACTTTACTTTCGGGATTATGACGACTTATGGGATTGGTCGGTAACGGATCTGGAGGATTTTTGGGAGAGCATCTGGCAGTTTTTTGATGTGCAGAGTCACACGCCATACTACCAGGTTGTTTTCAGGCCGAGCCAGCAGGATATGATTGGAACAACCTGGTTTTCGGGGGCTACACTCAACTACGCAGAACACATCTTTCGCCATAAAACACCGCAACGACCCGCCATTCTGTTTGCTTCTGAACAACAGCCAATAGCACAAAGCCTGTCGTGGGATACGCTGGAACAACAGGTAGCCGCCGTTGCCGCTTTTCTACGTCAGCAAAACGTTGGCGTTGGCGACCGGGTAGTGGCCGTGCTGCCAAATGGCCCGGAAGCCGTCATCGCTTTTCTGGCAACTAACGCCATTGGCGCTGTCTGGTCGAGTTGCTCGCCCGATTTTGGTACGGCCAGTGTAGTGGATCGTTTCCAGCAGATTGAGCCTAAGGTGCTGTTTGCGGTGGATGGATACACCTACAATGGCAAACGAATTGACAAAGTCGACTCCATTTCATCGTTATGCGCGCAGCTTCCGACGCTCCAGCAAGTGGTATGGGTAAAGTACATTGATAGTAACCTACTGCCATCCAGTGCATTATACTGGCAAGAGGTTCTGTATACGCCCGCACCGGAAGGATTGACCTTTGAGCCGGTTCCCTTCGAGCATCCCATCTGGATACTATACTCTTCTGGCACAACCGGCAAACCCAAAGCCATTACGCACAGTGTGGGTGGCTGCCTGCTCGAACATATGAAAGTGCTTGCGCTGCATCAGGATGTACACCAGGGCGACCGGTATTTCTGGTACTCTACCACGGGTTGGATGATGTGGAATTTTGCCATTGGCTCGATGCTGGTGGGAGCAACACTTGTGCTGTACGAAGGAGCGGCTGGCTATCCTGACATGAATGCGCTGTGGAAACTGGCTCAGGAAACGCAGGTGGCCCATTTTGGTAGTGGTGCGGCTTACTATATCGCCTGTTTGCGGGCCGGATTAAAACCGATGGACAGCGTCAGTTTACCCCACCTGCGAACAATTGGCTCTACCGGATCACCCCTTCCGCCCGAAGGATTTCGGTGGATATACGAGTCCGTCAAACAGCATGTCTGGCTTATCTCATTCAGTGGTGGAACGGATATTTGCAGTGGATTTGTGGGGGGGAACCCGTTGCTACCCGTTTACGAAGGAGAAATTCAGTGCCGATTGCTGGGTTGCAACGTCGAAGCGTTTGATGAGAAAGGGAAACCCGTTCGGGAACAGTTGGGCGAAATGGTTATTCTGGACCCCATGCCCTCCATGCCCATTTACTTCTGGAACGACCGAAACGCAGGACCGCAGAACAATGACCGCTATCGAAAAAGTTACTTCGACGATTACCCCGGCATATGGCGGCACGGCGACTATATTCTGATCACCAAACGGAATGGCGTTATCATTTACGGGCGGTCAGATGCTACCCTCAATCGCGCTGGTGTTCGGATTGGTACCAGCGAAATTTACAGTGCGGTAGAAAGCCTGCCCGAAATAAACGATAGTCTGGTTGTGGGCCTTGAGCGGCCCGGTGGTCAGTATTTTATGCCGTTATTCGTGGTATTGGAGTCGGGTTTTTCTCTAACAGACGAGCTGACGACACGTATTAAACGGACGCTCCAGAGCCAGTTTAGCCCCCGCCACGTACCCGATGCTATCTACGCCATCGACGAAATACCATACACCATTAGCGGTAAGAAACTCGAAACGCCGGTAAAAAAAATTCTGTCGGGTATGGATGCCTCACTCGCTACCAGCCGGGACACGCTGCGCAACCCGGCCTCACTCGACCAGTTTACCCACTTCACCGACTAAGCAGCGACCCGTACCGTGTGCGCACGTTTCTGTTGTATAGCTAGCAAGGTCTATACACAGGCTGCTCTGAACACAAACGGTGAATCTTTTCCCGACTACGTTTCAGTCGCATCTTGACGGTGCTTTCTTTCAGGCTACAGGTGTGGGCAATTTTAGCAATGCTCATACAATCTTCATACTTGAAGTGTAACAGCGCTTTTTCCGAATCAGACAGCCTCTCTATGGCTTTACTGACCAGCTGAATCGTTTCTTCGTGCAACTGCTCATGGCTGGTGTCGGCAGCGGCATAATCGAAGCCATCTTCCATGCGCATCATGGGCAGTCGCTTGGCCAGCCGAATTTGATCAGCACAGTAGTTGAATGCAATCGAGTACAGCCAGGTCGAGAAGTTAGATCGTTCCTGAAAGGCATTCAGCTTGTTGAATACTTTCAGAAAGATATCGTGCGTAAAATCTTCAGCCTTCAAGGGATCTTTTACCATCGATAAACATCGGCGGTAAACTTTGTTAACGTATCGCTTGTAAAGTGTCTCGAAACATTGTTCTGGCTGGTTGGAAAAGTACTGACGAATCATCTCTTCGTCAGAAGCGAGAGTAATTTTTGAAGGTGTCATTTATGGGGTCAGTTTACCTAAGTAACTACTGTAAATAAAGTTAAACCCCGATATTTAGTTTGTCGAGAAACCCTAAATA
Organism: Cytophagales bacterium; assembly: GCA_038236215.1. Lineage (GTDB taxonomy): Bacteria > Bacteroidota > Bacteroidia > Cytophagales > Spirosomataceae > Spirosoma. Next base: position 89,288 of record JBBSTD010000004.1, read on the forward strand.
TACTAAACGGTAGGGATGGATTTGGGTATATATAAGGGACTATTTCTGTTATCCGAATTAAATTATTCGTTTACCTAAAAATTAATTGTTTGATTAACAAATAGTTGCCTTTTTGATGCTTAACCGGATATGATAGTTTTAAATAACCTATGTGCTACTTAGGTAGACAAAAAAATCACATCTGTTCCTTCGTTTATAATCGCTCTTCACCCTGATAAATACCCAAAAGGGGCACATCGGATCAAAAAGAAGCCGCTAATCTCCCCGATCCGATGTGCCCCTTTTCAGGAGGAAATCCCTGCGTTAGTTTCTCAGTGGTTTGCCACCCGTGAGCAGGCTCTGAATTCGTTCCAGCGTTTTCTTCTCTCCCGTTAGTGACAGAAAGGCTTCCCGCTCCAGGTCGAGCAGATATTGCTCCGATACGTTTTGTGGACTGCTCAAATCACCCCCGCAGATAACGTAGGCTAACTTATCGGCGATTTTACGGTCGTGGTCCGAAATATAACGACCCATGTGCATGGCCGTAACGCCCGCCCGGAACAGCGCAATACCAGTTTTACCCTGCACCTTAATGTCGGTGCGGGGTTTGGGTTGTGTATACCCGTTGTCGGCCAGTTCGATGGCTGCCTGTTTGGCTTCGGACAGTAACCGGCTGCGGTTAAGAACAACCTGGTCGGTTGCGCGTAGGTAATTCATTTCCCTGGCTTCCTGCGCCGATGTCGATACCTTGGCGGTCGCGATGTTCATGTATACGCTTTGCAGAATGTTCAACTCCGGGTCACCGGACTGGTAGAGGTCGGAGGCACGGGCAGCCATCTCCTTGGTGCCACCACCAGCCGGAATCAGACCAACGCCCACCTCAACCAGACCAATGTAACTTTCGGCGTGGGCCACTACCCGGTCGGCGTGCAACACGGCTTCGCAGCCACCGCCCAGCGTAAGCGTGTGCGGAGCCACAACCACCGGAATGGCCGAATAACGCAGACGCGTGATGAGTTTCTGAAATTGGGCAATCATCAGATTAACCTCATCGAACTCCTGCTCCACAGCAAACATGAACAGCGTGGCCAGATTAGCCCCTGCCGAGAAAGCATCGGTCGAATCATTGCCCACCACCAGCCCCCGGAAGTCTTTCTCCGCCAGTGCAATTCCCTTATTCAAAGCTTCGGAAACTTCTTGTCCGAAGGTGTTCATTTTGCTGCGGAACTCCACATTCAGGATGCCATCGCCCAGGTCGATGATGCTGGCACCCGCATTTTTCCAAACGACGTTGTTGCTCAAGTTCTCCAGAATGGTGAAGACTTCCACCCCCGGAACCACCTTGTAACTTTTGGTCGGGATGTCGTAGTATTGACGCTTCCCGTTTTCGATTTTGTAGAAACTATCGAAACCAGCATCAATCATGTCGTACACCCATTGCGCGGGCTTTTTGCCCTGCGCTTCAATCATATCGAGCCCTTTCTTCAAACCAATAGCGTCCCAGGTTTCAAATAATCCCAGTTGCCAGCCAAAACCGGCCGTAATGGCCGCGTCGATGCGGTAGAGTTCGTCCGAAATTTCGGGGATGCGGTGCGTAGCGTACTGGAAGCCATCGGCAAAGGTTTTGCGGTAAAACTCACCGGCTTTGTCTTTGCCCTCAATCAACACCGGAAAGCGTTTTTTTAGATTATCAATAGCCTTCGTGCTTTCCAACGTGGCGAATTTTACCTTCTCCGACGGCTTGTATTCATAGGTATTCAGGTCGAGGGCTAGAATCTGGGTCTGTCCTTTTTCGTCTTTCGTTTTCTTGTAGTAGCCCTGACCCGTCTTGTCGCCGAGCCATTTGTTCTCCATCAGTTTCTGCACCGAAGCGGGCAACTCAAAACTCGCCCGTGACTCGTCGTGCTCCATCTTGACCAGATTACCGGCTACGTTGACCGTCGTATCCAGCCCTACCACATCCGACAGCCGGAACGTGCCCGACTTGGGTCGTCCTACCACCGGGCCGGTGAGTTTGTCTACCGCTTCTACGCTCAGCCCCAGTTCTTCGGCTACCCGAATGGTTTGAATCAACGACTGAATACCCAGTCGGTTGGCAATAAAACCGGGCGTGTCTTTGCCCAGTACTGTGGTTTTTCCCAAAAACAAATCACCGTAGTTCATCAGGAAATCCACAACGGCGGGGTCGGTATCGGGGCCGGGAATAATTTCGAGTAAACGCAGGTAGCGGGGCGGGTTGAAGAAGTGCGTACCACAGAAATTGCGTCGAAAGTCCTCACTCCGTCCTTCCGTCAGCAGGTGCATGGGGATGCCTGAGGTGTTCGATGTGATAAGCGTTCCGGGTTTACGAAACTGCTCCACCCGCTCGTACACCGAGCGTTTGATGTTCAGACGCTCAACCACTACTTCAATTATCCAATCGTAGGTAGCAATCTCCTTCAGGTTATCATCGAAATTTCCCAGCTTAATTCGGTCCGCGAATTTGGGGCTGTACAACGAAGCCGGGCTGGCCTTGAGCATTGTCTGGAAGGCATCATTTACAATCCGATTGCGGACGAAGGGACTTTCGGTCGTTAATCCCTTTGCTTTTTCGGCCTCATTCGGTTCCGCCGGAACGATATCCAGCAGTAAGACATCCACACCAATGTTGGCGAAGTGAGCCGCAATACGTGACCCCATAATGCCGGAGCCCAGCACGGCAACGCGACGGATAGTACGGTTTTTTACGCTTGTCTGTGGTTTTGTTAAGGTCTCTCCCATGTGTTTTGTTGGTCGGTCAACGGAATAAAGCCAGCGCTACCGCTAGGCAGTATCTCTGGCGTCCCTATCTTTTTTGAGTTTAGTTAATTCGTCGATATCCAGTAGGTCTTTCGGTCGTCCGGTAGCCTGTTTTTCAATAAGCAAGTCATTCAGGTGAATTACTTTAAAAGGTATCCCATCAAACGAAGCGTTGAGCGCGCGGTTGTAGCAGGCGTCGAAATCGGTATCGGCGAAGGCTTTTAGCACGTGGCCCATATCCAGGGTAAACCCATATTTCCCAACTGCCACCGATGTCCAGCCGAAGATAAGAGGAACATCTTTCAGATATCCTGCCCCTGCTACCTCGTTTTCTTCTAATGCCAGAATGAGTTTTGCTTTGGTCTCATCGTCCGATTTCAGCCATAAATCCATATCCTGCGTCGTACGAACGTGACCATGTACAACGCCTGCCATGCCGCCCACCAGCAAATACTGAACGTTATACCGGTTCAAACTTGTCAGTAAATTCAGTACATCGTCATCGGAGATATTCATGTTTTTGGGTTGATTGGCTGGATTAGCGTGGTATAATTTTGAGGCTACACCCATTAAGCGGGTGAACGCTTTCAGGCAATTTTCAGCAGGATTGTCAAGAATAGCATTCATAACTCTTGCGCCTTAATCCAGTGTCAGTTCTTCTGGCTCGATGGCTTTGATACGTGCGTTCTCTTCTTCCACCATTCGATTGAGGTCATTCATTACCTCGAAAAATACGGCCAGCTTGTTCAGCGGAATGCGCTCCCGCACCATGTTGTTGAACTGGATAACGCCGTCGCGGGCCATCTCGCGTTTGGCTTTTCCTTCTTCGGTCAGGTAAATCCGAACGAATCGCTTATCGTTTCCGTCTACTACGCGCCGAATCAGTCCACGCTCTTCCAGGCTTTTCAGCATCCTGACCAGTGAGCGGGGTTCCATACCCAGCAGCGGGCCTATTTTGGTCGCTGGAGTGCCTTTAACCAGGTCGATATTCAGCAGTACATACCCAATAGCCATTGTAATGTCAAAGCGGGCGGCATAGGCGTTGTACATGCGCGAAATGGCGTGCCAGCCCCATTTTATGTGAAAATCAACTGTTTTTTCCTTTTTCATAGCAGGTGTCGCTCTGTAATATCTCAACGTAAATTTACTGCTTTTTTTGAAATTGGTATGCATGCATACTATCTAAACTGGGATTTGTATGATTAGACTTATTTCATCAATCGTGTTCAGCGATTGCCTGTAAAATCAACCTCAATCATATATATCACCTAAATCCTGGTTCAAACAGCAGTTTATCCATCAACCGGTTGAACTCTTCTACGTATTGGTCGTAGTACTTACCCGTGCCGGGGCCGGAGAAGCCCGTATGGATATGACGTACTTTTCCCTTTCTGTCGATAAAAATGGTTGTTGGGAATGCTATCACGGCGTTCAGGTCGGGCAGTGCTTTGGATGCCTCCGCTTTGTCGTTCGAGCCAGCCAGTACGATGGGGTAATCAATCTGGAATCGCTCTTTCATGCGCTCAATCTTAGGTCCTGATACCGCCATCTCCGGCGACCGTTCAAAGGCGAGACCGAGTACTTCAACCCCACGCTGTTTATTTTTTTGGTACCAGGGAATCAGGAATTTAGTTTCGTCCATGCAATTGGGACACCAGGAGCCAAGTATCTGCACAATCGTTACTTTCCCCTTGAAACGCGGGTCTGCCAGTGAAACTATGTTGCCATCGGGTTCGGGGAAAGAGACGTTGAGCGTTTTAGCGCCCGGTTTAAGGTACGTCAGCGTGGCCGGGTCGGGGAGTTCGGCCTTTGGGTCGAAACGGGCCACCCAGGATTCGTAGTCCGAAATGCCCGACCAGTAGCCACCCGTCATGGTTTTGGCTGCTCCGTCGTATTTAGCCTTGAACAGAAACACATGCGAGCCATCAAAACAGGACAGAAACAGGCTGTCGCCCACTACGTTCCCATCGAGGTAGCGGTAATCGCCGGTGGGCGTCAGGAAGGTGCCGGTTACGCGATTGCCAGTCTGTTCAAACACACCGACGGCATTTACTGAATCGACCTTACCCGTTTTACTTTCGAACTGCGTGGCCCATTTTCCGCTTACATTCGTGGTCGTAGATTCATCCTTCTTGAATCGGTAGGTAAGGCCCTGTTCGGCCTCGAAGGGAAGCGTTTGTATGCCAAGCCCCACCCGATTTCGGCGATATACGCCCCGGAGCGTAGCCACGCCGGACGTTTTACCGTCTATCTTTGCAACCAATTCGGACTCAAACAGCCTTATTGGTATATGTAATGAGTCGCCCTGAACGGTGGCGGTGTCCATGGGAAATCGCTCGCTACCGTTGACGGCAAAAACGGTGTAGGTTTTCTCCTTATCGGCGATGGGTTGAATGTCCAGTCCGAAGGGGAGCTCTCCGCCGGGAGTTTGTACTACCGCCCGGTATTGACCCGTTGTCAGCGTTGACGATTTGTCGGTACAGGCGGTGAGTGAACATAAGAAGGCAAAAGCTGCGACAGGCAGAAGGTGTTTCATATTTTTTGAGGGTTGTATTCCTGTATTGTCCGAATAACAACCCCAACAACGACCACAAAAGAAGGTTAGTTTCTGAATGAGCGATTACCACGAACCCGTTTTATTACAGGCCTGTATCGACGGGCTGAATCTACAACCCGGCGGCACTTACGTCGATATCACCTTTGGTGGCGGGGGGCACAGCCGGGAAATTCTGCGTCAACTGGAACCGAGCCTGGATTCGTCGGGCCGGTTGTTTGGCTTCGATCAGGATGCTGATGCCCGTGTCAATGCTCAGGTAATTGGCGATTCGCGCCTGACGTTTGTAGCCTCCAACTTTCGCAATATCAAACGGTATTTGCGACTCTACAAAGCGGAGCAGGTTGATGGGATTCTGGCCGACCTGGGTATCTCATCGCACCAGATAGACACGCCCGAACGGGGCTTCTCGACCCGTTTCGATGCTGACCTCGATATGCGCATGAACCAGCAGGCCGACCGTACCGCCCGGCAGGTAGTCAACTCGTACCCAGAACCCGAGTTGCACCGGATTCTGGGTATGTACGGCGAAATTACCAATGCCCGCACAGTAGCTGCTGCGCTGGTGTCGGCCCGCTCTAATCGGGCTATTGACACGGTCAACGACCTCAAAAATGCGTTGCAGCGATACGCGCCACGGGGTAAGGAAAATAAGTTTTTTGCCCAGGTTTTTCAGGCATTACGCATTGAGGTAAATGAGGAATTAGCCGCGTTGGAAGACTTTCTGGAGCAGGTGCCGGAGATACTGAAACCGGGTGGCCGCCTGGTGGTGATGTCGTACCACTCGCTGGAAGACCGGCTGGTGAAAAACTTTATCAACAAGGGCAAGTTTCAGGGCGAGGTGGAGAAGGACTTGTACGGTAATGACATCAAGCCACTACAGTCGATAACGCGCAAACCCATTGAAGCCACGCCCGACGAGATTGCCCGTAACCCCCGCGCCCGGAGTGCGAAACTGAGGATTGCGGAGAAGATTTGAGGGCCCTTTTTTATTACTCTTCTACACCGTAGTTTTGATACCTGTCATCTGTACCCGTTTACTTAAGTACCCATTATGTTAGCCAAAACCTTCGGTGGAGCCGTGTATGGCGTGAACGCCAGTTTGATAACCATCGAGGTCGTTGTGGCGCAGGGGCTGCATTTTCATCTGGTGGGCCTACCCGATAGTGCCGTGAAGGAAAGTGAGCAGCGGGTAGAAGCTTCCCTAAAATTCTTCGGCTACCGGATGCCGCGCCAGAAAGTGGTGGTCAACCTTGCCCCCGCCGATATCCGCAAGGAAGGGTCGGCCTATGATTTGCCCATTGCCCTCTGCGTGCTGGAGGCTTCTGAACAGATTACCACGACCCGCAACTTATCCGATTACGTGATCATGGGGGAACTGGCCCTCGATGGCTCATTGCGACCCATTAAGGGTGTATTGCCGATTGCCATCGAAGCCCGGAAGCAGGGGTACAAAGGCTTTATTTTACCAACAGAGAATGCGCAGGAAGCCGCCATTGTCAATCAACTGGATGTGATTGGGGTCAAATCCATGCAGGAAGCGGTTGAGTATTTTGAAGGGAAGAAGGAGATTGAACCCCTCTCAAGCGATACCCGCGACCTGTTCATGACCCAGATAAACGCCTACGAAGCTGATTTCTCGCACGTGCAGGGGCAGGAAAACATCAAACGGGCACTGGAAATAGCCGCAGCCGGGGGGCATAACGTGATTATGATTGGCCCGCCGGGGGCGGGTAAAACCATGTTGGCCAAACGACTCCCCAGTATTCTGCCGCCACTGACCTTGCAGGAAGCGCTGGAAACGACCAAAATACATTCCGTAGCGGGTAAACTCGGTACCCGCGCTAACCTGATTGCTACCCGGCCTTATCGGTCGCCCCACCACACCATTTCCGACGCAGCCCTGGTGGGCGGTGGCAGTTTTCCGCAGCCGGGTGAGATTTCACTGGCGCATAATGGCGTCTTGTTTCTGGATGAGTTGCCGGAGTTCAAACGGTCGGCCTTGGAGGTGATGCGTCAGCCGCTCGAAGACCGCAAGGTGAGTATTTCGCGGGCCAAGTGGGCGGTGGAGTTTCCGGCTAGTTTTATGCTCATCGCCAGCATGAACCCCTGTCCCTGCGGGTACTATAATCACCCCGAGAAAGAGTGTGTTTGCGGAGCCGGGGTGGTGCAGAAGTACCTCGCCAAAATCAGTGGCCCACTGTTGGACCGGATTGATTTGCACGTAGAAGTCACGCCCGTCTCCTTCGACCAGATGACCGGCAACCGGCCTTCTGAGCCTAGCGAGGTAATTCGGGAGCGGGTCATAAAAGCCCGTGATATTCAGACGGCCCGATTTGCCGAACAGCCCGGTGTATATTCCAACGCCATGATGCCCTCGCAGATGGTGAAGGAAGTGTGCGCCATCAGTGATGCCGGTCGGGCTTTGCTGAAAACGGCGATGGAACGACTGGGCTTATCGGCCCGCGCCTACGACCGCATTCTGAAAGTATCCCGCACCATCGCCGACCTGTCCGCCAGCGAGGAAATAAAAATCGAGCACTTGGCCGAAGCCATTCAGTACCGAAGCCTGGATCGGGAAAACTGGGCGGGGTAAGTGTAAATAGTCGGCTTAGCGTATCGCGGATGCTGCTAGTAACGACCACCAAGTCTATATTCTCCTCACGTCAGTTCGGAGTGAAATCACTTACGACCAGTCGAGGGAAAGGTACACACACCAAAGGCGCGGGCGAGGTTTTGATCTTGCTATTTTTCGTATCAAGCACCCGATTTTCAGAATGTTGATTTTGGCCGTATTTACAAAGTCTAGCTAAAGAAAACCGCCAGTTAAATGGAGCAGGTCCACTGCTTTGCTAAGTCAGTTTTCTGCGCCTTATTGACCCGATTCCAGATAATGCACCGTACTGGTGGTGCCGTGAGAAGTCAGGTTAATTTCGCGGATGCCAATTTGGTAGTGGTCGATGGCAAACTCCGGGGTGTTCTGCTGCATCTGGTAGAACGTTGATGGGGAGAGTAAAACCAGCAGGTTGCCGCGCTGCACAACCTTGTCGACGTGATAATGTCCACACACAACCGTAACATGACACGGTAACTCGCGCACGATGTCCAGAAACGCATCGCTTTGCTCGAATGGGTACTTTTGGTCCATGAACATCACATCGGCGGGCAGGGGAGGATGGTGCATCATAATCACGACGTTGCTGTCGCGCAGGGCCTTCAGATACTCCCGCAGCCAGGTCCACTGCTCGGCGGATAGTTCTCCTTGCGATGAATCCAGGAACAAAACCGGGCGACCGTCCAGCGGTAGCGCGTAATACAATTCGCTACCGTGCAAATAATGCGTGTTCCGAAACACCTCCGCCAGCATCTTGGAGTCGTCATGGTTTCCGGGTATAACGTAGCAGGGCATGGGAAGCTGGTCTACCTGCTTTTTTACCCAATCGTAAATAGCCCGGTCGCCCGTGTTGTTACAAATGTCTCCGCCCAGTACCAGACCATTTGGCTTCATGTCGGCAACGAAGTGTAGGGCTTTCAGGAAATTCTGCCGTACATTGACCCCCTGACGATTTTCTCCTTCCGCGCCCAGGTGCATATCGGTAATGAAGGCTAGTTTCATAATATTTTTGCTTCGTTCCAGTACACATCCATTTCGGCAAGCGTCATATCGTTCAATGCTTTTCCGTTGGCCCGCGCCTGTTCTTCCAGGTATTGAAAGCGTTTGATAAACTTTTTGTTCGTGCGTTCGAGGGCTGTTTCTGGGTTGATGTCGATAAAACGGGCGTAGTTGACGAGCGAGAAGAGCAAATCACCGAACTCTCCTTCAGCGCGTTCAGGGTCAACGCCTTCCGGCATGTTGAATTCAGCTTTGAATTCCTGCATTTCTTCCTCTACTTTTTCCCAGACCTGTTCCTTTTCGTCCCAGTCGAAACCAGCACCCCGCGCTTTTTCCTGAATCCGCATTGCTTTCACCAGCGCGGGTAGTGAGCCGGGCACGCCACCCAGCACCGATTTGTTGCCTTCTTTGAGCTTAAGTTGTTCCCAGTTTGCTTTCACCTGTTCCTCCGTTTCTGCCACTACCAACTGTCCGTTGGCATCGCCATATATGTGCGGGTGACGGCTAATCAGCTTGTCGCAGACGCTGTTGAGTACGTCGGCCATATCAAAATAGTCGGGCGAGTCTGGCCCGGATTCCGATGCTATTTTGGCGTAGAAAATCAGGTGCAACTGAATATCTCCCAGTTCCTTTCTAATTTCGGAGCGGTCTTTCTCCAGGATAGCGTCGGAGAGCTCATAGGTTTCCTCAATGGTGAGGTGGCGCAGGCTCTCCAGCGTTTGTTTACGGTCCCAAGGGCACTGCTCGCGCAGTTCGTCCATGATGGTGAGCAAGCGGTCGAAAGCAGCAAGCTGTTCCTGACGGCGGGGCGTTAATTGGTCAAAATTCATTCGGGATGCAAAAAATAGGGCTATACATTAGGCCTGTTTGGGATTTGTTCGTCGGAGCAGCCTGTATCCTGGACCGGTACGCCGGAGCAGTTTAGGATACATACACCGGCCAACATAAAGATGAATAAACAACTTCATCAGGAGTAAAACTACTGAAAAGTACACAGGAATGTACCTGCTATGCATGGTGCATGAAAAGGGCCGTTGTCCACGAAAGTTCTTTGCCGGTAGCCCGTTCTTTTTCGTAATAGTCGACCAGTCGCATGCTGTGCATGCGCATCAACTGTAGAATCTCCAGTGGGTCAGACTGCCCTTTGTAGAGCGCGGCAAAATTCAGTTCAAGCAAAATGGCTTTTACTTTTCCCTGGCCAAGCAGGTTAGCTCCACCCCGCAATACGGGTAGTTCAAATCCCTGCGTATCAATTTTAAGCAGGTCGATATGGTCAATTTGGTGCATAGTGCAGAAGTTGTCGAGTGTTTCTACCCGCACGGACTCTACCGAAACTACCGCTTCTTCCGCAAAGATATTTTCGGCTTTATCGCGGTTCATGGGCAGAAATGAACTGAGTTCCGATTGTTGATAATTCCGAAATTCTGCCAAGCCAACCCGTTCCCCGAAGGCAAGTTGATGCAAGTACACACCAGTGCCGGTTTCCTGGTTTTTTAAGGTGGTAAAGGTTGCCGACGCGGGTTCAAATGCGTGAATAACCGGTTGTTTGAAAATGCTTTGTAACAGTTCGATAGTTTGGCCTTTGTTGGCACCAATATCGAAACAGAGGGGCGTGTTACCGGGAACAATAACTGATAAGTCATCGGCTAGCCGGTAGCCGTTTACGCAATTCGGATACTTCCGGGCGGTAAACAACCCCAGCGATGATAAACCTGATTTTACTGAATCAACGAATCGTTTCTGCATCTGAATACCCGTTTTCAGGTCGTTTCAACCAGCTAGTATTGCGTTGACTTACTAGCCAACGTAGGCAGGGGGCTTTACGCCGTTCATCCGAAGGTAAACAACGAGTTGCCCCCGATGATGCGACTGATGGTCATTGAGTAGGTTCATAATCTGCCGTTTGCTCAGCGGACCCGCAAAAAAAGTGACCTTTTGCTCCAGATTGGCCGCGTCGAACGTACGAACCGACTCGATTGCATAGTCAAACGCCTGGGTGATGAGTTGCTCAACGGCTGCTTTTGACTGTCCTGTATCCTTCAGGCTACTTTCCGAAAAAGGGCCTGACTTTGTAGTGAGATGGGTGGATGTAAGCCAGTTTACATTCTGACTTATGTGCAATAATTGCGCCCGGAAGCTCATCTCATCGGCAACTGGTTTGTAGCCATACTGGTCTTCGGGCATGGCCTGGGCAATCTGCAAGGTAGACTTTTTTGAATTTTCCAGCCGTGAGACCACTTCCTTCAAATAAGAATCTGACTGAGCATGGGCCACCAATGAGCCAAACAGAAGTAAGAAGAGAAAGAATATATTTCGCATAAGTTGGACACCGTCAGATAGATACATTGTGATAGTTGAATGGGGTGCCTGAGCAAATATAAGACGGAACAGCGTATAGCTTAATACAACTTGCCGACGGGCTGTTCGTATTCGTGATAGCTATAACGAAAATCTCCGTAACCATGTCATATATGACTTGATTACGGAGAAACGATTTGTTGACTTGGCTCCGTTGGGCTTTAGCCATCGGAGCCGAAAGAGTAAGCAGTATCAGTACCGAACTACTTTCAGACGTGAGATGCCCCCATCGAACCGGATACTCACTTTCTTCTTGGCGGCCTCGTAGCCGGGACTCAAGAATTCGCCCCCGCCCACATCGGTAAAATCGTCCAGTTGCTCCAGGTTCAGGGCACCGTCTTTTTTGACCCGGCAACCTACTTCTTTGGGTACATGAACCGTTACGGAAGCCGCACCCACATCCATTTTTACGTCCAACTGGTCAGCTTTGGCACCGAGTTTCAGGTCAAGGTCGGCGGCCCCGGCGGCTATTTTCAGGCTTTTTACGGCGTAGGCACTCAAGTCCAGGTCGCCCTGACCCGCGCCCAGGGCCACGTCCATTGTCCAGACAGGGGTATTGTTGAGGTGAACGGTTACCCGATTTTCGTAATTGCCGTCTTTCAGGTTGAAACGCTGATTTTCTTCCGTCGGCTTTAATTCGATGGTGGGAATGCGCGTTGTCTCATTCCGGTCCACCGACATTGAGTAAGCACCAACGCTCTGTTTCGTATCGGCCTTGATGAGTTCGGTGGTTGGGTCGCTGATGATAAACCGTCCGGCTCCACCGGCTAGTTTGAAAACCGCTTCGCGGGTATCGGGCGCCATCGACTCTACAAACGAACTGGTCTTTACCGCACTATCATCGGTGCTACGCTGCTCGCTTTCCGACCGGTACGCATCTTCGTTATTCTGGTCGTTGTTGTTATTGTCTTCATTGTCCTGATCATTGTTGTTGTCCGAACCGTTACCCGATTCGTCGTCACCCTCATCGTCGTCCTGCCAGTTCATTGAAAATCCATCCCGGTTCCTGTCCCTGTCATGCGACAGAAAGCCGAACAGCGTGGTAGGCACGGCTACCGCCAGCATAACGGTAGTGATGAAGGCGGCTGGATTACCGCGCCGTTCCAGGATTAGGTTGGCACCAGCCAGAATGAGCAGTAGTGGCCACAAATCTACCAATGAGTGCCAGTTTACATCGAGCCAGCCCGCCCGGCGTGCCAGGAACAGCACGCCGAGGGTAAGCAATGCGATTCCCCAGAATAGTCCGTTTCTACGTTGCATGATTACAGCGGTTTATTTGGGTTGTAAGGCGTAGTGGGGTCGGTTGGCGTGCCCGGATTGTAGGGGACACTCGGCCCACTGGGGTTTCCCGAATTATAAGGAGCATTCGGCCCGCTGGGGTTTCCCGAATTGTAGGGCGTCATGGGGTCGGTTGGCGTGCCCGGATTGTTGGTCGTCGAATCGTAAGTTGGCTTGATACGGTCTTTAAAAATCAACCACAGGCCCAGCGCAATCAGCATGAACGGCCACAAATCCCGGAAGTGAATATCGAAGAAGCGTTCAATCAGAAACATGATGCCCAGAACAATCAGAATGGCACCACCCACAACACTACGGTCGGGTTTGTTAGGGTTATAAGGGTTCATAGCGAAATAAGGATTAGAAAATGCACTGGCTTGAACGACCGAACTGCCAAAACGACGTTCGGGTAATGCAATCCACAAGATACTGTAAATGATAATAGCCGGAAAGTGCGGTAAGAAAATTCCGATGACAAAAAGTACGCGAACCAGGGCACGGTCGATGCCAAAATAGTCGGCCAAACCAGCGCATACGCCCCCAATCTGGGCCTGGTCGGCAATACGTTCCAGCGGGGTGCCGCCCAATCGTTTGTTCATGGCTTATCGTGTTTAAAACCACTGTAAACGTACTAGGTGGATAGGTTCTGGTAAAATAGATTTGTAAGAATGGACGCGGTTATTGATGGAAGTATGTTTTCAATGATAGTAGGTAATGCATAGTACCGATTTTTGTAGAGACGCAATACCTTGCGTCTCTACCATGCGTCAGCAAATCCGTCTGGTCAGCAAAAACCATCCGGCAAGTGAGACGCAAGGTATTGCGTCTCTACATGTCCTCTTCAATCGCTTCGAGGATATCCATCAGTTCGCCGAACTCTTTGTTGCCGGGTTGTTCTTCGTGGCCTCCGCGCAGGGCAATACCCCGAACGGGCAGGTCGGCCAACAGCGTATGTACATTCGCCACGGATATACCCATGCCCAATAGTACGGGATACCGGGCAGACAGCCGCTGGAGCGTTGCTTTTAATTCCTCGTCGAGGTGCAGCGGGCTGTGGCTTTCGAGTAGTACATAATCGGCCCCGGTTATCCCCGTCTGGAACAACGCATTGAGTTGGTCGAGCGTTAGCCGTTCTATGTCCACCCGCAGAATAAGCTGAAGTTCGGCATCGGGCCGGGAAAACGTAGCGAGGTACGACAGCAGGGCCGCTTCATCAATCTGCAATACGTCGGGTTGGTAGGTATCCAACAGTTGTTCAATAACATCGGGGTCCGTAGCGGTGGTTTCGCCCACAATCTGCACTCCCGCCACCCAGCCCCGGATGTCGCCAAACTTGGTCGGTTCCACGTAGTCCGGCGAGTCGGCATCCATCGAGAAGCCGAGCATGTCAACGCCCATCCCGGCGCAGTAACGGGCATCACTTAAATTCGTAACGTTGGATATCTTGACGATAGTTTTCAGGGACATAAGGATAATCTGTATCTGGTTTTTTGGTAAAATGAATGTTATTCAGCGTACTAATAAGTGATTTAAGATGGACTTTTCTGTCATGGCTTCGGCCACCCGGCCCGACGCCATGACAGAAAAAGGCACTTTCTGTAACAGCTAAAACTGCTTCTAAGGTACGACTGACCGCAACATGAACCGACTTAGCCACTATCAAATCTGTTCGACTTCGGACAAAAACTGTACGATTTCGGACAATACTCTTTTCGCAAAACCCGCTTTATTTACCGAAAAGGGCTATTTCTCAAACTGGCAAAGCATTTGTTCTACAAACGTTAATCTTATTGGTTAACGCATGAAACGAACGTATTTGGGTGAATTTGAAGAAATCGTTTTGCTAACGGTGGCTGTGCTTAATGAGAGTGCCTATGGCGTGGCCATCACCGACGAACTGGAACGGCAAACTGGCCGCTCGGTGAGCATCAGCGCGGTTCATGCCGCGCTGCATCGGCTGGTGGAGAAAGGGATGCTCAACTCGCAGCTGGGGGAGGCTACCGCCGAGCGCGGAGGCAGACGGAAACGCCTTTTTTCCGTTACGGCACTCGGTAGCCGGGCCCTGCACGACATTCGGGCGGTGCGCAATCAGTTGTGGGAGTCTATTTCGCCACAGGCTTTACCCGCCATCAGTTTATGAATGCTCAACCACCCCGCTGGGCCGACCAACTGCTCGAATGGTTTTGTGCTCCGCATCTGCTGGAAGAGATTCAGGGAGATTTGCACGAGCGATTTTATCAACGTGTACTAACGGTTGGCCCCGACGAAGCACGACGACGATTCATTTGGGAAGTAATGGGATTCCTGCGTCCTTTTGCGGTAAAACATAAACTTAATCACACGCCTACCTCTAGACCTATCTATATGCTGCGTAACCACCTGATTATTTCCCTCCGAAATCTGTGGCGCAATCGCCAGGTCAATGCCATCAATGGCGTCGGCCTGGCGGTTGGACTCGCCTGTGGCATTGTTATTTTTCTGCTGGTCAGCTACCTGTTTAGTTTTGACCGCTACCACGCCAAAGCCGACCGGACGTACTGGATTGTCACGGACATCCGGCATGATAACGTTATCCCAACGGATGCCACCCCCCGGCCGCTGGGCGACGTACTCCGACGGGATTATCCATTCGTAGAAAGTGCGGTCCGGCTCGAAAACAGCTTCGAGCGTATTGTCAGCGTACCGAATGGCAAGGGAGGTTTCGCGAAGAAGTTTGAGGAGTCGCGCAACATCTGTTTCACGGAGCCACAGTTCTTCCAAATTTTCGACGTAAAATGGCTCAGGGGCAATCCCGAAACGGCTTTGTCATCGCCCAACACGGTCGTATTGTCGGAACGGTACGCCCGTAAATACTTCGATACCGATGAGGCAATTGGTCGCGTATTACGGCTTGACAATCAGGCGGACCTGACTGTAACGGGCATCATCAAAAACCCTCCCTCCAATACGAAACTCCGCTACGATGGGTAGTTTTGCCGTTTCGTACAAAATCCGTCACTTGCCGGTTTTGATCAACTCAATGGCTCTTACAAGTCAAGGCTCAAAAAGTCATACCTTTCTGAACTACAGCTAATTATCAATTTAGACGCACGAAATAACTCAAAAAATAGGGTTAGAAAGTAGGTCCACTAACGATTTTGGTTTTTATTTTATGAACCTGACTTTCTGA
>JBBSTD010000005.1:0-102703 GCA_038236215.1 Cytophagales bacterium
CCATGAGGGTTTGAAGGGAAGGCAGTTTGGAGAGCGGGGAAACCGAGGCCTGATCTGGAGGCAAGCGGGAGTGAGCACCATGCTCGACCCCTCCAAACTTCAAACCCCAAACCTATTTCCTAATCAAACGGATTAGCTTTATTTCGACGTATAAAAGCCGCTATAATCAGGGAGAGAACCACACCAATCAGAATGGTACCGAACAGACCAAACATAAACTGTAAACCGGGCGACTGGAATTTTTGCATCCACTCAATTGCCTGATCGACCTGTTCGTCCGACATCTTTCCCTGCCCCTCCATCTGATCGCGTACCTGCTCAATCATTCGTTCCTGAAAACCAGGATCAATAATCCGGGTATAGAAAACTGTGAAAGCGGATGATAATAATCCGGCAACAGCAGACAGTAAAGCGCCCAGACCCATTCCTTCTCCGTAGGTCATGTACCCCTCGTTGTTGGTGCGGTACTCACGCATGCCCAGGGTCAGGCCTCCAATTAGGATGCCATAAATAACCAGGCTGAAGGCCGCGTTAGTCGTCAGGTTGAATGTGTAAAGAATGATTGAATATACAACTAGCGCAATACCGGTTATGAGTCCCCATTTCAGCGCAGTACGGGCGGTAGTAGTCGGATTATCCATACTAGTAGGTGGTTTGAACACGCAATATTACCGCAAAACACTATAATCCTGCTTACGGAAGATAAGCGAAATGACGAGTACGGGCAAAACCGCCAACGCTGTTTTTTTGGTCAGCTCATCAGGAAGCAATACGCCAGGCTTCATGTTACTTGCTTTGCTCCATTGTTCGGCGAAGGTTTCCGGCCCAAATTGATCGGTAATCTGCGATTTGCCCTCCAGCAATAATTTCTTCGAGTTAACGACGTACTCGGCAAATACGCCCGGATCAATCTGCGTCACAAACAGGTATACAAGCCAGCTCGTTACCAAAGCCGCTATGGTATTCAGGACATACCCAATAGTCAAGCCCTCCCACAAATGCAGATGGCCGTGCCCAACGTATTTTCGATAATACCAAACCGTGGCCACCATAACAATGATGTGAATACCAAAATCCAGTACCCGAATAGGACCCAGTGCCGGTACGCCAATGGCGTAAAGGGACAGAAAGTACAGAAAGCACAAAACGCCGGTCGCCAACCCAGCCAGCAGGGGGAGTTTTAGCAACGGGTTAGCAAAATAATTAATGATACTTTTCATGTGGTCGGGTTAAATAAGCCGCGATGGATTGTGCCCACTACGCGCCCCGTGAATTTTTGGCCCAGAAATGGCGAGTTTTTCGATTTCGAAACGGTTCGTTCGTACGTCCATGCCTCGGTCGGATCAAAAAGCGTTACCGTAGCAGCCTGCCCCTTGGCAATAGTGACGGACGGAAGGCGTAGAATTTGCCGGGGCCGGGTAGTGAATTTCCCGATAAGTTTCGCTAACGGCAACATCCGGTTATGGGTAATACTGGCCGCAAAGACCGTCTCCAGCCCTATCACGCCAAACTCAGCCTGGTCGAATTCCAGGTTTTTACTTTCCGCATCCTGGGGCGAATGGTCCGATACGATGGCATCAATAGTATCGTCGGCAAGGCCCGCCCAGAGTGCCGCCACATCATCCGGCGACCGGAATGGTGGGTTGACTTTCAAATTTGTGTCAAAACCGGCCAGAGCCGAATCATCGAAAACAAGCTGGTGAACGGCCACGTCGCAACTCACCGGCAAACCGGCTACTTTCGCCTGTCGAATTAGCTCAACCGAACGGGCAGTGGAAATAGTAGAGAAATGGAGTAGCGAGTTTGGGTTGGGGCGTGCTTGCTTTACATCAACATCTGACCCACCAATCTCCTCATTCCCCAGCACGTAATCCAGTAGCCGGATGTCGCGCTCTACGATGAGTTCTTCGGCCAGGGCGGGCATTCCTTTCAGGCCGAGCAGCGTACTTTGGATACCCTCGTGCATCTGCCCAAAGCGGGTCAGTAACTGCTCTTCGGGCCGATTGATGAGCAGCCCGTTGATTGGCTGGAGGTATTGCAGGGTTTTAAGCAGTAAATCAGGATTCTGGAGCGGATGCGTTCCGTCGGAGAAAGCAACGGCTCCGGCATGATGCAGGTCGAGCATTTCCGTGAAATCCTCACCAGCCGCTTTTTTGGTGACAGCAGCAATGACGTGAACAGTTACCGGTTGCCCTTCGGCCATACGCCGAATGTAGCCCAGTATTCCTTTATCATCTACAACGGGCTGCGTGTTGGGCAACAGGGCAATATCCGTAAAGCCCCCGGCAGCAGCAGCCCGGCAAACACTGTTGATATCTTCCTTATGCTCATACCCCGGGTCCTGCGCCAGTACCCGCATATCGACCCAGCCCGGTGATACGTGCAGATTGGCGGATTCAATGACTCGGCTACTGGTAGGGGTCGACAGGTTCTGACCAATCTGCTGAATCAACCCGTTTTCGACGAGGATATCCACTACCTGCCCATCAAACGATGAAGCAGCATCAATTACATGGGCCGAACGGATTAGAAATTGCATAGAAAACTTCCTTCGTTTTACCGGAAGGGTTGCAAACAGTGTAGTTATCTAAAAAAAGGCTCCTTTCGGAGCCTTTCACTAATCGAGTAACGGTATCAGGCACCTACCAGTTCGCGGTAGGCTTCGGCCGATAGTAATCCATCCTGCTCCCCGGCACTGGCAGGTTTCAGGCGAATGATCCAGCCTTCACCGTACGGGTCGCTGTTCAGCAGTTCCGGTTTCTTTTCGATAGCCGGATTCAGTTCAAGCACTTCACCTTCCATCGGCAGGAAAAGGTCCGACACGGTTTTAACGGCCTCAACGGCACCAAACACATCGCCTTTACCCAGCGATTGCCCAACGGTGTTGACGTCGATAAAAATAATGTCACCCAGTTCATGCTGAGCGAATTCGGTAATGCCCACTACAGCGGTACCATCTTCCTCTATGCGAACCCACTCGTGGTCTTCTGTATAGCTTAGTTCTGTTGGGAAATTCATTGCAGGAGATTAACTAGAATATGCACAAAATACGGTAGCCGATACCAAATTTGCAAACGGCACGACAGGTTGGGCATCCTTTACTGCGTTGCTCAACCTGTCATCCACCTTATTTCGATGTTGTGGCCGCTGCCGGTTGATTGGGCGAAAAATTATACGCTGCCTGCCGGTCGCTGCTTTGCCGCTGAATCATCCACTGCGGATACGGTTTCGTGGTGGCGCTCACTTCATCCAGTTGCTCCAGCTGCTCCGTGGTCAGGCTAAGCTCAACCGCCTTAATATTATCCATCAACTGGTCCGTATTTTTTGCTCCGATTATCATGCTCGTTACGCCGGGTTTGGCCAGCACCCAGGCCAGCGCAATACGAGCCACCGATACGCCATGCGCTTCGGCAATGGTTTCCATCACGTCAATAATATCGTACGCTTTCTCCTGATTGACCGGTGGAAAGTCAAAGTTTAGTCGACGCGAATCGCCTTCCGGCTGGTTGTTTCGGGTATATTTTCCCGACAGGAAACCACCCGCCAACGGACTCCAGGGCAGAATAGCCATCTGCTGGTCCTGCACCATCGGTACTAGTTCGTTTTCGAGGTCGCGCCCGGCAATGGAGTAGTAGTTCTGGGTCGAGATAAATTTCGTCCAGCCATTTTTTCCGGCAATACCGTTGGCTTTCATAACCTGCCAGGCCGCCAGATTTGAGCTGCCAATGTAGCGCACTTTTCCGCTTCTGACCACGTCTTCCAGACCCCGCATGGTTTCTTCCAGGGGCGTAATGGGGTCGAAGCCGTGAATCTGGTAGAGGTCAACGTGGTCCATTTGAAGGCGCTTCAGGCTGTCTTCCAGCTGTTGCATAATTTGCAGCCGACCCAGACCAACCTGATTTTTACCTTCGCTCATACGGCCCCGGACTTTAGTAGCAATAATAAGTTCATTGCGCGACAGGCCAAGTGATTTCAGCGACTGGCCCAGCAACCGCTCCGACTCGCCGAATGAATAGACGTTTGCCGTATCGATAAAATTAACCCCGTTATCGACGGCGGTCTTCAGGATGTCGTTCACCGCATTTTGCTGGAGTTCGCCCATCGCTTTCCAGTAGCCGCTGCCGCCAAACGTCATGGTGCCAAGGCATATTTCAGAGACTAAGACGCCGGTATTTCCAAGTGGGTTGTATTTCATGTGGTTTTTCGTTGTGTTTATTCCTTCAACTGGCGAAACAGCCGGTTTGTTGATTTAATTGATAGACCCTGTTTAAACGATTAGTTTTAAGGAATGAATGAGTTTCTGTTCGTATAGGAAATAAATTGGCAGAGAAAAGATTACCCGCCTGTGTAAACCAGGTCATTCGAGTGAATTGATTTGTTGACACCCATCCAGAACAGGAAACGGGATGAAGCTTTGTGTAGCCTAACTAAAGCCCGTATCGGTGGCTGTTCAGCAAAACATCGACCAGCACAAAAAACTACTAGCACTAGCCATTACGCAGGGTACCGATGTAGTTGTTTTCCCTGGATTATCTCTCACGGGGTACGAACCGGAACTAGCCCATCAACTGGCGACGCGGCAGGATGATAGCCGATTCGATACGCTCCAGTAACTTGCCGACGCGCATTCCCTCACAATAGGCGTTGGGTCAATAGAGTAGTTGCATCAATTTTGCCGTTCGCCGTAGCAGAAACAAAGGCCATCGGGTGCTACGACGAAGAAGACCTTCCATTTAGTCTCTCCATATTTTTGATAGGCAAAGTCGGGATTCTCTTTCTCAAAGCCATTGGCCTTCAGTTCAGCGAACGCCTTTTCAAGATCATCGACTTCAAAAAAGCAGCCGTCTTGTGTGGGGTCACCGCCGTTTTCGGCCAATCCAAGCTGCATGCCATCCCGCTCAATCGTAGCCGACTTAACCGGCGCATCACTTCGGGACACAATACGAAAGCCCATGACCGTCTCGTAAAAAGGAATAGCCGTCTCCAGGTTTCCAACGGGTAGCTTCATTTTATCCTTCTGGTAAGGCCAGGCGTCTATTATCATCGCTTTCATCTCATCCATGATTTTTCCGCAGTATGGTTTTACCCGCAAGCTAAAACCACCAAAACATAACCTTTTTACGTTGTTCGATTCCCCTCATCAAAACCACTGACGTAGGCAAATGGACGGCCAAGGCCTGATTAGAGAATCACTCGCTTCGTAACGATTTTACCGGGTTCTTCAACGCGGCTTTGGTAGCTTGGAAACTCACTGTTAGCAAGGCAACAACTACAGCCAGTAGCCCCGCCAAGGCAAACATCCACCATTCGATGTCGATTTTGTAGGTGAACTCCTGCAACCATTTGTTCATCACATACCAGGCAATGGGCGACGCTATAACAATGGCGATTAGCGTAAGCCGGACAAACTCCTGCCCAAACAGCCACAGGATAGAAGGTACACTGGCCCCCAGCACTTTTCGGACACCGACCTCTTTGGTTTGCTGCGCAACCATAAACGAAATCAGACCAAACAGGCCAAGACAGCCAATAAAAATGGCAATTAGGGCAAAGACGCTGAGCAGGGTCAGAATCAACTCGTCCAGCGCATAAAGCTGCGCGATCCGCTCGTCCAGAAATTGGTAGGAGTAGATGAATTCAGGAAAGGTTTGATTCCATATTTTCTCCATGGCGGGTAGCAGGGTTCTGGCTGCGCTGACATCCATTCGAACGGCACAAGCCTCATACGCCCCCACATTGGACCGGATACAAATAGGCGGAATGGACTGCCGGAAAGAGTCATTATGAAAGTCTTTCACTACCCCGACAATTGCTCCTTTCCGGCTTCCTTTGCTGGTATACAGCATCTGACCAAGGGCTTCCTTTGGCGAATTCAGCCCCAGTGCTCTCAGGGCGGTTTCGTTCAAGATGTATTCGCGGGTGGTATCGGAGTGAATGATGTTGCGACCCGTCAGCAGCGTTAGCCCGAAGGTGGGTATATACTCCTCGTCGGCATCTTTCGTGACAATCAGGAATTTTTCATCTTCGGGCCGGGCGCCAAAGCGTACGGTCGTTGCATTGACCCCCAGGTCGGCCGGGGCCTGGTAGCAAAACGAAACCTGAGCAACCCCCGCCAGTTGCAGCAACTGCGATTTAAGTGTACTCATTTTAGCAGCGTCCTGAACCGGCAGGGGCAGCATCACCACCCCATCTTTGGTAAATCCCAGATCGGCCTGCCGGGCGTAGCGCATCTGATTCATGATAACAATGGTACCAACGATGAGCAACTGCGACAGAGCCAGCTGCCCGACCACCAGTATTCGCCGGAGTGGAAACCCACCAATGTGGCGTTGCGTCAGTTGGCCATTCAGGGCCAGTACGGGCCGGAAACCCGCCAGTACCAGACCCGGATAAGCCCCCGACAAAAATGTAACCAATACCGCCGAAGCCAGCAGGAACAGCGGGAGCCGGATATCGGAGATCAGGTTGATGGATAACTCCGTCTTTAATAGTTGACTCAATAGCGGCAGCAACAGGTAGGCCGCTCCGAGGGCCAGCACCGTAGCCAACCCGCTAATGAGGCTGGTTTCGGCCATGAATTGCCAGAAAAGCTGCGCGGGTTTGCTTCCCAGTACTTTCCGAACGCCAATTTCTTTGGCTCGTTTGAGCGCCTGTGCCGTGGCCAGATTGATAAAGTTGACGCAGGCCACCACGACCAGTAGCAAGCCAACCAGCGATAGCACCCATAAATTTGTTCGGTCGATGCGCCCGCTATACAGGGGGTTCAGGTGGATATCGGCAATGGGCTGGAGCCGGAGGACATTATTCCGGTTGCTGGCATCGGTCACGTATTTTTTCATGACACCAGCCAGTGCTTTTTCGGCTAAACCTGCGGAAATGGCTGGTTTCAGCAGGGTAAATACCTGAAGATTTGATGAATAATTACCCCAGTTCTCTTCGTTATAGTACGCATCGAACGTCTTTGTATTGGCGAAGGAGAGGTAGATTTCCTCCCTGCGGTCGGTATTGGCCGGAATGTCTTTCAGGACACCGGTTACGGTGAAATCCATCCGGTTATCAAATCGAAACGTTTTGCCGACTGGATTCCCGGTGCCAAAAAATGTTCGGGCCATCCGCTCGGTCAACATCGCCGTGTTAGGGGCCGAGAGGGCAGTTTGACCGTTGTCCTGTACCATTGGGAAATCGAGAATCGAGAAAAAGTCACCTTCCGCAAAGGCGATGTCTTCCCGGTACTTGTTGATTTGTCCGGCATTATTTACCATCAGTGAGGCCCCACCAATCGACAGCACACGGGCCGTTTTTTCCGCAAATGTCTGCTCTTCCCGAATTACCCGCCCCAGGGGCAAATACACCCCCGACGAATGGCCGACCCCGTCGGTATGGGTTTCCATCACGATGCGATATAGGCGGTCGGCGTTGGCATGAAACCGATCTACTCCAACGTGGTAGGCTACCAGCGTAAAAATGAGGATACCGCACGTCAGGCTTAGAGCCAGCCCCAACACGTTGATTGATGCGTAGGCCCTGTTGCGAACGAGACTCCGCCAGGCTATTTTGAAATAATTTCGTAGCATAATTGTAAAGGGTTTGGGGTACGGGGCTGGGGATTAGGTTTTTTCACCTCATGTCCTAACCCCCCAGCCCTATTCGGAACGAAGTGAATTGACCGGGTTCGTCAGCGCGGCTTTGATCGCCTGGAAACTCACCGTTAGCAAGGCAATGCCCACCGCCAGCAAACCCGCCCCAGCGAATACCCACCAAATAATGTTGACGTGGTAAGCGAAGTTTTGCAGCCATTGTTCGGTCAGGTACCAGGCCAGCGGCAAACCAATGGCAATGGCTATTCCAACCAGTTTCAGAAATTCTCTGGACAGGAGTGTTACCACGCTACCAATCGACGCACCCAGTACTTTACGGATGCCAATTTCCTTGGTCCGCGCTTCGGCGGCAAAAGCAGCCAGTCCGAATAGGCCCAGGCAGGCAATCAGTACGGCCAGAATCGTGAACGAAAGCAATACGGAACCCTGCTTCTGCTCGGCGTTGTACTGCTGCGAGAAATTCTCATCCAGAAAGTGAACGATGGGTGTTGATTCGGCGTCGAACTGGTGGTAAATCCGGAGGATATCATCCAGTGCTTCGGCTGTTTTCTCGGGGCGGATGCGGACGTATAGATTGTCTTTTTCGGACGGTGGAGGCATTTGCAACACCAACGGTTCAATCTTATGCTGGAGCGAGTAGGTATGAAAGTCGGCCACTACGCCAACTACGCGCGCTTCTTTTGTTTCATCTTTACCCACAAAATACCTTACACGCTTGCCAATGGGTTTCTGCCAGCCCATCTTCTTCACCAGGGCTTCGTTCACCAGTACGGCATCCGTGGCATCGCTCTCCACCGACTCCTGGAAGTTGCGCCCTTTCACGAGTTTTATCTGCATGGTATTCAGGAAATCGGGGTCGACCGAAAACTGTTGAACTACCTGCGTAGCCGTCGGCATAACGCCATTCTGCTCAAAAAACAGCCCATTACTACCAATATTGTTGTTGCCGATGGGATTGGTGGCTGCCGATACGGCTTCGATAAACGGGCTTTTGTTCAGCTCCTCTTTCAGAGCATTCACCTGCTGCCGCGACTCGTTATTTTCGAGGTGAAACGTCAGTACCTGATCTTTGTTGAATCCGAGATTTTTGTGTTGTACATAGTTCATCTGCTGGTAAATCATGGCCGAGCAGGCAATCAGGGCCACAGCGGCCGCAAACTGAAATACCACTAGCGATTGCCGGAAGCGAACCTTGCCCAACTGGTCTCCCAGCTGCCCTTTGAGGGCAACAACTGGCCGAAAACCCGACAGTACCAACGCCGGATACAGGCCGCTGCCAACGCCTAACAATACGACAAATAAAACACCCAGCCCAACCGTCATAACCGGCCCGTACTGCGTAAGAGTTAACGAACGACCTGCCAACTCATTGAACCACGGTAGCACCGCATTGGCCAATAGTGTCGCCAGTACACCCGCTAACACTGCCATTAGTAACGATTCGGTCATAAACTGGCCGATGAGCTGCCCCCGCCGGGAGCCAATGGCTTTCCGAACGCCCACCTCACGGGTTCGGGTGACGGACCGGGCGGTGTACAGATTTACGTAGTTGATACCGGCAATAAATAACACCAGCGCAGCTATAATGGCAAAAACCGACACCGTTTTTATATCGCCGTTCGGGCTGATTTCGTAGTCGAGGTGCGAGTGCAGATGGATGGATGCTATAGGCTGAAGTTCCATCCGGTAGTCCATGCCACCTTTTGTTTCTTTTTCGAGGTATTTGGCGTAAAATCCGGAGAGTTTGGCTTCCAGTGCTTTGGGCGTACTACCTTTCGCCAGCAGCAAGTAGGTGTAGAGATTGAAGTTTTGCCAGTCGCCGGTATAGTTAGTCGGCAGCGACCGCAGGGCACTGAATTGCAGGTGCGAATTGGCGGGCACATCGACTACAACACCAGTTACCGTGTTGACAAAATGATTACTGAATTCAATGGATTTCCCCACCGCTTTACTGGCATCCCCGAACAATTTTTCGGCCAGAGATTTGGTGAGCACAATGCTTTCCGGTCTGGCCAGGGCCGTGGCAGGGGAGCCGTAGAGGAACGGAAACGTGAACACATCGAACATCGTTTTATCCGTAAAAAAGATATTATCGGCCTGTATCTTTTTGTCCTGATAGGTAACCAGGCCACCGCCTTCGGTGGAGATACGAACCGTTTTTTCGACGTCCGGATAATCGTTTTTGAGAGCAGCGGCAAACGGGGCCGAGGTGGATGCCAGTTTCAGATTGCCGCCCGGCCAGGTAGCGTAATGCACCACCCGAACAATACGGTCAGCGTTGGCATGGAACCGGTCATAGCTCAGTTCGTGGGCGACGTACAGACCCATGAGGGCAACGGCAGCCATACCAACGCCCATTCCGACGATATTCAGCGAACTGAAAAGTCTATTCTTCCAAAGATTCCGCAGGGCAATTTTGAGGTAGTTCGTGAGCATGGTTGTAAAGGTTTTATTCCGTAAGCGGCCGAATTAAACGGTTCGTGGTCGGCCACTTACGGAATGTTTATTCGGACCGTAATGACTTAATCGGGTTCATCAACGCGGCTTTAATGCTTTGGAAACTCACTGTCAGCAGGGCAATCCCTAGTACGGACAGACCGACCAAACCGAAGATTCCTATACTCAAGTCCATTCGATACACAAACGTGTCGAGCCATTGGCGGGCGGCATACCAGCCGATAGGCGCGGCAATAAGGAAGGATAGTAAAACTAATTTCAGGAAGCTGGCAGAAAGCGTCCGGCTGATTTCCAGTACACTGGCTCCCAGTAGTTTGCGAATACCAATTTCCTTTATCCGCTGCTCAGTCGTTAGGGTAACCAGCCCGAACAGGCCCAGCCCCGCAATCAACAAGGCCAGGATGGCGGCATCGGTGATGAGTTGTTTCCAGCGGGCTTCATCCGCGTAGTCGTTCAAGCGGTCCTCTTCCATGAAGTGGTACGAGAAGGGCTGGTACGGAATAAGTCGCTTGAATAGGGTTTCAATAGCTTGCAGGCCAGCCTGCGACTGACGGGGCGATAGTTTAGCGTATAGCTGATTCATTTGTTCGGGTCGGCCAAGCTGGAACAGGACCGGCTCCGATTTGTCGCGTAGGGAGCGGTACTGATAGTCGCGTACCACGCCTACTACCGTCAGATCGCGCCGGACATCACCACTTTCCTGCCGCTGAATCACCTGCCCAACGGCGGATTTACGGGTTGGTAGAAACCGTTTGACGAAGGTTTCATTCACCAGAATATTGGACAGACTATCGGCAGGATTAGTGGTCCGTAGCCTCCGGCCCGCCAGAATGGGAATATTCACAAAGTTCAGGTATTGATCGTCAATCCATTCGTTGCCCGACTTAACGGCCTTGTTCTGGATGTAATACGTACCCGCAAGATGCCCCCCCGATTTTCGGGCTACGGCTTCGATGCCGGACTGTTGCCGAAGCGCCTGTTTGACCAGTTCTCCCTGTTTTTCACATCCCCCCGGAATGGGGACCCGCACCCGGTCAGCCCGTTCGTAGCCCACGCTGGCCGTTTGAATATAGTTGAATTGACCGTGCAGGACCACCGTGCCAATCAACAGCACGATAGCGATAACGAATTGCAGCACCACCAGCGATTTGCCGACCCGGTTTCGTTCGGCCAGCCGAACGCGTCCGTACAAAATTTGGGTTGGATTGAACCCTGACAGCACCAGTGCCGGGTAAAAACCGGCCAGCCCCGTAACCAGCACGACCAATCCGGCAAACAGGCCCAGCGTTTGTGGGGTGAACAAAAAGCTGATTTGCAGGGCTTTGTTGGCAAGCGTTGAGAATCGGGGAAGCAGGGTATAGACCAGTACCAATGCGGGAATAAAAGCCAGTAGTGTCAATAAAAACGTCTCGCCCACAAACTGCCCGATGAGTTGCCGACGCGTGCTACCCGTTACTTTGCGGATGCCAATCTCTTTGGTTCTGCGCAGCGACCGGGCCAGGGTCAGGTTAACGAAGTTGATGCCTGCGAGCAGTAATATCAGCCCGGCGATACCACTCAATATGTACGAATATACCGAAGAGGAACCCTGTTCCAAACCATTTTCCCGGTTATAACGATTGTCAAGGTGCATGGCCGTAAAAGGTTGCAGGTGGTACGTCAGACTAAACGGGCCGTTTTCCTTCCGAAGCTGAGCCAGTTGCTGACTGGCGTACTTCTCAAATACCGTTGCCATTTTCTGCTCCGTTGCTACGGGATTGGTTGCGTCGGAACGTACCAGCAGAAACGTATTTAGAAAACCGTCCGACCAGTCAGCCTCGGGCCAGTCTGTACGGTTAGGTGGCAATGAGGCTACAAACGGGCGCAGTAAGTCGAAGCGGATACTTGAGTTCATGGGGGGCGTTTTCACGATGCCGGTAATGCGATAGTTCTCGAAAGACCCACTCGCATCAATCGTCAGGAAACGGTTCAGTACGTCCGTCGTGCCAAAGTAGGTACGGGCCATATTGTCGGTGATGACCACATTCCCTGGATCATTCAGCAGCGTGTTGGGATCGCCCGCCAGTAAATCGAAGCTAAACAGGTTGAGGAAAGAGGGGTCGACATACATGACCTGCTGGTATATTCCCTCGTCCTTCTTCCGAACAAGCATTTCGTAGCCCTGCACCCGGCAAAAATCAGCTACTTCCGGCAACTCAGCCGCGAAGGCTGGTCCCTGGGGTAGTCCCGTCGCTCCGGTTCTGATTTCGGTGCCGTCGGGGGTCGTAGTGTCCAGTACAATCCGGTACAACTGATTGGCCTGCGCGTGAAAGCGGTCGTACGATACTTCGTCCCGCACGAATAGCAGGATGAACATCACCGCCGTCAGACCTATGCTCAATCCAGCAATGTTAATTGTGCTGAGAACCCGGTTGCGGATCAGATTCCGCCAGGCGATTTTGAGGTAATTTCGGAACATGGTTGTAAAGGTTTTATTCGCTTCGTAATGATTTGACCGGATTCATCAGCGCGGCCTTCACGCTTTGGTAACTCACGGTCAGCAACGCGATGCCTACGGCCAGCAGACCCGCTACCGCAAATACCCACCAGGCAATGTCGATTTTGTAGGCAAAATCCTGTAGCCAGCGTTGCATGGCCCACCACGCGATAGGGGACGCGATAACAATGGCAATCAGTACCAGCTTCAGGAAGTCTTTTGAGAGCAGTGCGACAATACTACCCGCACTCGCGCCGAGTACTTTGCGAACCCCAATTTCTTTGGTGCGCTGCTCCGTAGTAAACGTAGCCAGACCAAACAGGCCCAGACAGGCGACCAGTACTGCCAAAAGCGTGAAAAAGCCGAATACCTGCCCAAATCGCTCGTCGGCCCGGTATTGTTTGTCGTACCGTTCATTCAAAAAAGAGTACGCAAACGGGTCGGTTGGGAAAAATTGCGCCCAGGCTTGTTTAACAACGGCGATGGCCTGACGGGGATTACCATCAGCCAGCTTGATGGATAGCTGCCCGTTGACACCGGGGTCAAGCCGTAGAATCAACGGCTCGTAAGCCTCCCGTAGCGACTGTTGGTGAAAGTCATCCACAACCCCAACAATGATAAGTATGTCGCCCCAGAAATCAATTTTTTGCCCCAGTGCTTTCTCCGGGCTGACGAAGCCCAACTGCCGGATTCCGGTTCGGTTGAACACCACGGCATCTTTCTCGCCCAGCTTTGTATCGAACGTGCGCCCGGCGATCACCTTCATGCCGAATGCGTCGATAAAATCGTAGTCAACCCCGATTATACGGTACTGTTTGCCAGTTTCTTCGGGCGTACCCGCCAGCCGGATTCCGCCCGCGTTGAACTCAACTTTTTCGCCGGGAATCGTACCCGACACGGCAATACGTTTAATGGAGGCCTGCTGGAGTAAATACGTCTTGAACGCCTTTGTCTGGTTAATCCGTGCCGAGTCGTTCATCGGCTTATCCAGCACCAGCGTTTGCCCAATGTCAATGCCTAAATTCTGGCTGCGCATGAACTGCAATTGGCGGAACACCATGATGGTACCAACCAGCAGAAAAACAGACGCGGCAAACTGAATAACGACCAGCGACTTCCGCAGAAAAACGCCCTCTTTGAAGGCAGATATTCCGTTTTTCAGCACCGATACTGGATCGAAACCAGACAGTACGAAGGCCGGGTACGCGCCCGACAGTAGCGTACCGATGGCGTACATACCGCCCAAGCCAAGCCAGAACCGGGCGGAAATCACAAACGAATAGTCCAGGTACTGATCGGTGAACTGGTTGAAGAGCGGCAGGGCTACAACGATTCCGATGAATGCCGCTAAAACGGCTAAGAAGTTGAGTAAGGCCGACTCAATCAGAAACTGCCCAATCAACTGACTTCGGTACGAGCCAACGGCTTTCCGCACCCCCACTTCTTTCGCCCGGCCAATGGCGCGGGCCGTGGCCAGATTAATGTAGTTGATCCAGGCAATGGCAATGATAAAGAACGCCACGCA
The DNA here is from genome assembly GCA_038236215.1 of Cytophagales bacterium. Lineage (GTDB taxonomy): Bacteria > Bacteroidota > Bacteroidia > Cytophagales > Spirosomataceae > Spirosoma. The sequence continues at coordinate 14,057 of JBBSTD010000005.1, forward strand.
CAGCAGCACGTACACCGAGTTACCATCACCATTGGTACCGGCTTCCATCATAAAATGGGAGTACAGGTGAATATCGGGCAAAGCTTGCAACTGCAAGGCCAGGCCATCGCCTGTTTTGGTATCCTTTAGTTCATTCCTAAGCAGAAAAGCCGAAAATTTAGCTTCTAACTTTTCGGGGATTACCCCCTGTTTCAGGAGTAGATAGGTCAGGCAACCGTCCCAATTCCAGGCATTATCAAAGTTTTTATCGGGTTCGTTCTTCGGGTTGACCAACCGCTGGAACGTACTAAGCGACATCAGGTAGTCGGCTTCCAGGTGAGAGTTTTTGGGGAAATCGGGATAGACCCCTGTTATTCTGATCGGAAATTCACGCTCGATGTTGATTATCTGTCCCATCGGGTTTTTTGTCCCGAACAACCGCTTTGCCAGCGAAACCGAAACAACGCCCGTGTTCGGTTCTGTCAGGGCGGTTTTCCGGTTGCCGGTTAACAGGGGATAGGAGAAGATCGTAAAAAAAGAGGGGGTGGCAAATGCTCCCTGCCCGACTTTATACTTTCGGTTGTTTGCTTCCAGCAACAGATTATTCCGAACGTATACTTTGGCATAGTCTTCGATCTCCCCAAACGCAGCTTTCAACTGGTTGCCAACGGCAAACGGCCCACCTGCCCACTCGGTCGACAAAACCCCTTTTTCGTATCGTTCAGCCTTTACCCGAAAAATACGGTCTGCTTTCTCATGAAAACGGTCGTAACTCCGTTCAAAAGCGACGTACTGGAAAATAAGCAGCGTAGCCGCCATGCCCACGGCCAGCCCGCCGATGTTAATGGCCGAATACACTTTATTGCGGATCAGATTCCGCCAGGCAATTTTAAAATAGTTCGTTAGCATAGGTGTAAAGAGTTTTGGGCAACGGGCTTACTTTTTTTCACCCCACGTTTTATTCGGAACGTAGTGATTTAACCGGGTTCATCAACGCGGCTCTCACGCTCTGGAAACTCACCGTCAACAGGGCGACTATCAGGGCTGCTACTCCCGACACAATAAAAATCAACCAGGGTATTTCGATTCGGTAGGTGTAGTTCTGGAGCCAGTTGTGCAGAAAATACCACGCCACGGGCGACGCAATAAGCGAGGCTGCCAGCACCAGATAGATGTACTCTTTGGAAAGCATAAGCACGATGCTGGATAAATTGGCACCCAGCACTTTGCGAACCCCGATTTCTTTTGTCCGGCGTTCGGCAGTGTAGGCGGCCAGGCCAAAAAGGCCAAGGCAGGAAATGAAAATGGTGAGTAGGGCAAAGGCGTTGATGAGGTTACCAATCCGCTCTTCGCTGGCAAATTTCTTCGCGTATTCCTGGTCCACGAACGTGTAGGCAAACGGGTAGGAAGGTGCCAGCGACTCAACGATTTTTTTGGTACCCGCCAGTGCTTCCTGGATGTTTACACCCTCGCGGAAGCGGATGTTCGCGAACAACCGGTGTTGCTTGTCGAAGAAGATGCCGGTGGGTCGGACGTTATCGTACGGAGAGTCCATCAGCACATCGTCAATCACGCCGATAACGTGGTAGGTTTTGCCCCAGTGCTCTACCTGTTGGTCCAGCGGCTTGCTCAGGTTCATTGCTTTCACCGCCGATTCGTTTAGGAGCATGGCAGAACTATCGGTGGCAAAATCGGGCGAGAAGCCGCGCCCCGTTTTCAGACGAATGCCAAACGTTTTCAGGTAGTCATAATCCGAACTAACGGTCACCAGCGCGGCACTTTTGTCGCCCCCATATTGTACGCCATTTACATTCCTGATTTCGGTTATGGGAGCCAGCGTACCCGACACCGACTGCACATAGCCGGACCTTAGCAGCTCATTCCGCAATACGTCCTCTTTTTGTTTTAGCTGCTCAGAAAAGTCCAGCATAATCAGGTTGTTGCGCTCATAGCCCACCGACCGGTTTTTGGTGTAGTTCAACTGCCTGCTGATAACCAGCACACTGATAATGAGCAGTATGGAAATGCTGAATTGCAACCCGACCAGCACCTGCCGGGGAACACCCGCGTTTTTGCCAATCTGTACTGCACTCTTCAACACCCGAACCGGCTGAAAAGAAGACAGGTAGAACGCCGGATATAATCCCGCTGCCACGCCCGTAACCAGCGAAATGCCCAGGCCGATACCCCAGTAAGTAGGGTTGGCATACGGAAAGGCAATCGCTTTATCGGTCAGCGTGTTGAACCAGGGGAGTAGCAGCAGAACGAGTAACACAGCCAGTGCAAAGCCCATAAAAGCGAGCATTGTCGATTCGCCCAGAAAATGAAAAATAAGCCGGGTGCGCGAAGAACCAATGGCCTTGCGAATGCCTACTTCTTTGGCCCGTTTTTCGGACCGGGCCGTGGCCAGATTCATGAAGTTGATACAGGCAATGAGCAACACCAAACCCGCCACCCCGATAAATATCCGCACGTATTCGATTAGCCCGCCCACTATCTGTCCATTGTCGAACTTGTTGCGCAACCGCCAGTCGGCCATGGCGTGGATCATGAGCGTCTGCTTTACCGTTGGATCCTTTGCCGTCAGGAAGTTGGCCAGCTTCGCGGTGGCCTGCGCAGCCGATACGTTGGGCTGTAGCTGAATATAGGTTTTGACCACATTATTGCCCCAGTTATCGGTCAGGGTTTTGTACCACTCATCCGTAACCGGATGCAGGCTGTACGGTAGAACGCAGTCGAACTGGAGGGTAGAATTCGCGGGTGCATTAGCCAGAACGCCCGTCACTTTTACGTCAATCTCATTGTTAAAGCGAATCAGTTTACCAATTGGGTCCTGCTTACCAAAAAGAGAGGTAGCCGTTTTCTGACTCAGCACAATGGATCGCGGATCGACCAGTGCCGTGGCGATTGTCCCTTCCGTTAGCGGGAACGTGAACATGGTCAGGAAATCCGGGTCTGCGAAAATCACCTGCTGATAGATTCTGGCTTCTCCGGCAGTCAACAATCGGGATGCATCCCAGTCTACCCGGCTGGCGTGAGCAATGTCCGGATAGGTTTGTTTCAACGCCTGTGCCAGCGGATAGGGCGTATTTGGATTTACGACTATAGCCCCATCACGCTCCGAATTTCGGTTAATCTGATAGATGGTTCCGTAGTTTTCATGGAATTGGTCGTAGCTCAGCTCATCGTAGGCCCACAAGGCAGCCAGAAAACTACAGGCCATGCCGATAGCCAGACCAGCGATATTCAGGAAGGTGTAGCCCTTGTTTTTCCAAAGGCTTCGAAAAGCAATTTTAAAATAGTTCGTTAGCATAACGGTCTGCGTTTATTCACTTCGTAGTGAGTTGGCCGGATTCATCTGGGCGGCTTTATACGTCCGTAAGCCAATAGTTAGGGAACCAAGTACAAATAGGGTACCCAGGCAAATCCCCAGCGTTTCGAAGCCGATGGAAACGTGGTAGGCAAATACAAACAGAAAGGAATAGCCGGTCATGTACCCCAGCGGCAGCGCAATGCAGGCCGCTATGGCTAACAGCTTGATAAAGTCGCGGGATAACAGCCAGACGAGTTGATTGACCTCGGCTCCCATCACTTTCCGAACGCCAATTTCTTTAACGCGGGTCTGGGTAGTATAGGTAACCATGCCCAGCAGCCCCAGGCAGGCGATAGAAAACGCCAAACCGAGGAGCAGCCCCATGAAGTTTGTATCACTCTTGTTAGCATGTTGCTCCTGCAACAGGTCGATGTACCACTGCCCGGCAAACGGTTCGTACGGACTAAGGCGCTTCCAGACGTTTTTGACGTCGGCCAGTACGGCTTCTTCAGCGCCGGGCGCTACGCTGATATTGACGTAGCGATACTGATCGGGTTTGTTGCGCAGCAGTAACGGTTTTACCGCTATCGCGAACGTAGTGAACCGGAAATCTCTTACCACGCCGACAACCAGCACGTCGGTACTGTCGTTGAGCCAAAGCGATTGCCCAACGGCCCCACGGGCGGTGCCCAGCCGGAAGGTTTTCACCGCTTCTTCATTGATCACGACCAGTCGTCCGGATGTGTCGGCCGTAGTAACGGGTAAATTCTGTCCCGCCAGTAGCGTGAGACCCATGTTGGGAATAAACTGATCGTTGGCCGACCAGACGAAAGCCGCAGACGCATCCTGTCCTGCGCGGCTGCGTTTTACCGGTTGTACATTGCCGTGCGAACCAAACAGTTCGGACGTGGCCGATACGCGCTCAACGCCCGCCAGTCGGTTCAGCTCATTGGTTAATCGCTGGGCGGGAACGTCATTAATGGGCAGGTTCAGGATACGCTCCTGTCGAAAGCCGTAGTCGCCCGTAGCCATGTAATCCATCTGCCGAATCATGGTCAGCAACCCAATCATGGCCACCAGCGAAATGGTGAACTGCGCCACGATCAGCGATTTCCGGAGCGAAAGCCCGCGTATGATGCGCAGGCCGGTATGGCTGCGTAAGACCCTCGCCGGTTCAAAACCCGATAATATCCGCGCCGGAACAACACCGGCCAATAGCCCGGTCAGGATGCTGAACAGAATAAATATCGTCCAGATGGTCCAGTCCCAGCGCACCCCGCCAATGAGCCACTGCTGAACGAACGTCATGGGCTTAACGCACTCAAGCATTACCAGGGCCAGCCCTAATGCCAGCAACGCTAGCACCACCGACTCGGCCATGAATTGACCCAGCAACTGCCAGCGAACGGCTCCGGCCACTTTTCGGATACCCACTTCGCGGGCGCGGCTTAGCGAGCGGGCCAGTGTTAGATTGATGTAGTTGAAAGCCGCCATCAGCAGCGTTACCAGCCCTACACCTATTTCGGCAAACAACCCGGCCAGGGTGGGCTCGTAGGTGCCATACATCAGTTCTTCGCGGGCGGGCGCAATCCTGTCGAGTCGCTGGGTGCGGAAACCGTACCCTTTTATGCGGTTGAAATGCAGATCGTGCGTGGCCCGCTTTAGGGTGGTTGACAGCGCCTGCTGGAGGGCATCGGCAGGGGTACCCTCTCTGAGCATGACATACGTATGACCGCTGTTGTACTGCTCCCAGTTAGCGAGACCAGCCTGGTTTTGCGGTTGTGTAAACAGCATATCAAAAACCAGATGTGATTTGGCCGGGGTTTTGGCCAGTACACCCACAACGGTCAGGATACCTAGCTCCTTATTCTCCAGCGTTTTGCCGATGGGGTTGGCTGTACCAAAGAACTTTAGCGCGGTTTCGGGAGTCAGTACCGCCGTATTAGGCTCCGTTGCCGGTTGCCCTTTGGCCAGTTTGAAGTTAAAGATTCGAAAAAAAGCAGGATCAACCACAAACGAATTCATAGTCAGTCGTTTATGGTTCCCCAAAAACTCATTGTAGGTTCTGGTAACCCGTGCCGCTTCTTCCACGAAGCCATACTGCTGTTTTAAGGTGCCAGCCAGTGGCGCGGGTGCGGTGGCAAACGGGGCAACGTCGTTATCCAGGCTGACTACATCCGTTAAAACGCGGTACGTCCGGTCGCGGTTGGGGTGGAACGAATCGTATTCCAGCGCACCTCTAATATGCGCAATAGCCAGCATGCAAACCGTCAGTCCCGATGCCAGTCCGAAGATGTTAATAAACGAAAACAGCTTGTGTTTCCACACGTTTCGCAGCGCAATTTTGATGTAGTTTGCCAGCATACTATTGAGTATTTAGTCACTTCGTAACGACTTCACCGGGTTCATCAACGCGGCTTTGATGCTCTGAAAACTCACGGCCAACAAGGCAATACTCACGGCCAGCAAATCCGCCAGGGCGAACATCCACCACTCGATATCGATTTTGTAGGCAAAGTCTTGAAGCCAGCGGTTCATGGCGTATCAGGCAATGGGTGAGGCAATGACGATGGCAATCAAAACTAGTTTGATAAAGTCTTTGGAGAGGAGTGCCACAATGCTGCCTACACTCGCGCCCAGCACTTTTCGAACGCCAATCTCTTTGGTCCGCTGTTCGGTAGTGAAGGCCGCCAGACCGAATAAACCCAGACAGGCAATGAAAATAGCCAACCCCGATCCTATGGTGAAGACCTGCCCATATTGCTGTTCGGTCTGATACTGTTTGTTGTAATTCTCATCGGCGAAGTAAAACTTGAATGGGTTGCCCGGATAGCTGGCTTTATAGACACGCTCCAGGGCTGCAATTTTTTCGGGCATCCTGTCTGCCGTTAGTTGGACGGTCAGGTCACTAACCGACCGGCGGGGCATAAAAATGACCGGGTCTATGGCTCGTTGTAACCCCTGGTGGTTGTAGTCTTTTACTACGCCAACAATCTCGTAAGACTTACCCCAGTTGATGAATTGGCCAACGGCATCCGTAGCAGACGCGAAGCCCAACTGTCGGGCACCTGTTTCATTGATCATCAACTTGCCACTTTTCTCCCAGCCCAATTCGGCTTCGCGAACGGTGAAGTTACGCCCGGCTGCTACCCCGATTTCGTAGGTATTCAGAAAACGGTCGTCAATGATGCCCATCGAATAGGTTTTCTGGTCGTCGCCGGGGTGGGGATTTTGTTTGGTGATGCCATTTGCGGTGAAGTTGTAGTGATTGCCCGGCACGATACCCGTCTGGCAAAAGCTTTTCACGTAGGGCAACTGACCGAGTTCATGATCGAGAGCGGCTATCCCTGCCGTAAACGAACCGGCCAGGTTAATTTTAGGCCCTTCAATAACGACGCGCTGGGCCAGCCGGACGCCAAGGTCTTTATTTTGCATAAACCGTACCTGTTGAGACAGGACCAGCGTGGCAATGACCAGGGCGGTGGACATACTGAACTGAGCAACAACTAATGTTTTTCGTAACCAACTACCTTTACTAGTCGGCACCCTGCCTTTCAGGGTCTGGATCGGCTGAAAGGAAGTAAGCGCGAACGCCACATACCCGCCTGATACCAGTGCACCCGCGAGTAACAGTCCAAATCCAGCTATCCAGAACCCATTGGTATCCAATACGTCGAGGGACAATTCCTTTTTCACAAACTCGTTGAATACGCCCTGTAACAAAGTTGCCAGCAGCAGGGCCACGCAAAAGGCGAGCGTGTTCAGCAGCAGGGATTCGCCCAGAAACTGACGAATCAACTGACCCGGCCCCGCACCAATCACTTTGCGAACGCCCACTTCTTTCGCCCGCTTCAGCGACCCGGCCGTGGAGAGGTTGACATAATTAAACCAGGCTATGAGTAAGATCAGGGCCGCAATCCCACTCAACAGGTACACGAAACCCAGACTGCCGCTGGTTCGGTATGTATCGCTCAACGAGGCTGCCAGATGAAGGTTCGTGGCCAGTTGCAGCAGAAATACACTTTCGTCTTTAGGCGTAGCTTTCTTTTTGAAAGCATTGAGTTTGGCCACTAATGCCTCGTAATCAGCCCGTACGCCGGACTTCTGTTCGGGTAGTTGTAGAAAGGTAGTTAGGTACGAACCATCGAAGCTGTCTAACCGGGCCCAGTCATTACCATTGAGGTTTGCCGGGTTGGCCAGTGTTTGGAGTGAAAAGACGGCGTCGAAAATTAAATCGGAGTTTTGCGGCATATCGGCATATACCGCCGTGACGGTGTACAGCGTTTTACCGAACTGATTATCGAGGGTCAGGGTGCGGCCCCGTGGGTTTGAATCGCCAAAATATTTCCGTGCCTGTGACTCCGACAAGGCTACGGTATTGGGCTGAAGGAGGGCTGTTGCGGCTGTTCCCTGTATAAGTGGGAACGTAAACAGGGTAAATAAACTGGCATCGGCGTAGGCTAACTTATCCTCCCGAAACGACAACTGCTGACCCGCTTTACTACCCATGTCCGGGCTAACGATACCATTGGCTGAATGCTCACCAATGCGGCAGAACTCCCGTACTTCCGGAAATTCCTGTTTGGCAAGTGGTCCAACGGCCGGGGCCATATCTACCCAAATGTCACCCTCGCGGGTTTGGGTCAACATTCGATAAAGCTGCGGGAGTTGGGTATGAAACTGGTTATAGCTTTTTTCGTAAGCAATGTATTCCAGAATGAGTAAAAAGGCCACAATGCCAATGGCTAGCCCGGCAATATTAACCCCTGAAAACGTCTTGTTCTTCCAGAGCTGCCGCAGGGTAATTTTAAGGTGATTCTGAAACATAGAGCAATGGGCTGTAATATACCACTATGCCATGACCAAATGCCGTACCAGAAAGTCAAGTACCTCACTTACAGATATTTAATTGGCGATTAGATAAAGAATATGTCCGTAAACGGACGCTATACGACCAGTTGCGGACAGGGGTATTGATACCAGTGAGGCATCGGTATAAAGCACCCTATGTGCCCGGTTCGCTTACACTATGTTGCTATAGGTTTTACTTACCACCAAAATCCCGTAAAAAGCTTACATCGAGAATAGTTGAGCAAAGCCCCTTTAGGGGTTTGGCGTAATGCACAGAAGCAAATTGACGTTGACTTACTCGCTTCGTAACGATTTAACCGGATTCATCAAGGCCGCTTTCACGCTCTGGAAACTCACGGTCAGCAGCGCGATACCAATTGCCAGCAGCCCCGCCAGGGCAAATACCCACCAGGCAATGTCAATTTTGTAGGCGAAATCCTGCAACCATCTATTCATACCATACCAGGCAATGGGTGAGGCAATAATGATGGCAATACCTACCAGCTTCAGGAAGTCCCTGGACAACAGCGTGACAATACTGGCCACGGATGCACCCAGTACCTTCCGAACGCCAATTTCTTTGGTACGTTGCTCAGTAGTGAAGGCCGCCAGTCCGAATAGTCCCAGACAGGCAATGACGATGGAGATAACCGCAAAAACCGTGAATAATTGACTTGTTTTCTGCTCTGCTTTGTAGAGAAAAGCAAAGCGCTCATCCAGAAATGAATACGTGAATGGCGCGGCCGGATTAAAGGCGTCCCACTGGTTCCTGAACGAGGCAATGATATCTGACACGTCGGCGGCCTTCACCTTCACAATAATGGCTCCGGAATTGCGTCCCAGCAGCATGATCAGCGGGGCGATTTTCTGGCGGGTCGAGGCAAAGTGAAAGTCCTTTACAACGCCAATTATGGTGAATTCATGTTGCCCGGAACGAACGATGGTTTTACCGATTGGACTGCTTTTCCCGAAGCCCAGGTCACGGGCCGCCGTTTCGTTAATAATCGCAGCCGAGGAATCTGTAGAGTAAGCCTTCGAAAATGAGCGGCCTTCTTTCAGGTTTATCCCCAGCGTTTTCAGGTAGTTTTCATCGACGTGATAAATACTGGTTTGAATCTCGGAACGGGCATTTTTGTCATTGTCCCGTTTGGCGTAAACTTGGGTGCCGTCTGTATTGCTCATGCCCACCGGAATACTGCCCGAAAGGCTGGCTACTATGACACGGCTGTCTTTCTGAAGCTGTTGCCTGAAAATCGCTTCATTCGGCCCCAGCATGTACGAATCCTGAATAACCAGCACCTGATCTTTATCGAATCCTACCTTTTTGCTCTGCATGAAATGCAACTGCTGGTAGGTCACTATGGTGGCAATGATCAGGGCACCGGAAACGGCAAACTGAAACACCACCAACCCACTCCGTAGCGGACTCCGGCGGCTGGTTTGCAGTCCTGTACCGCCTTTTAATACCGCTGTAATCCTGGAAAAAGAAAGCAGGAACGCCGGATAAATACCCGCCAGAATACCGACGAACAAACCAAATCCCAGTAGTAGGGCCGCGTTTTGTACCGATACCAGATTACTGAACTGGATCTCTTTGCCCGCCAGCTTATTGAAGGCCGGTAACAGCAAGAACACGGCCAGAACCGCCAGTATCAGCGCCAGAAACGTCAATAGAGTCGACTCGGTCAGAAATTGTTTTACAAGCTGGGTTTTAACGGAGCCCATTACTTTCCGAATACCAATTTCCTTGGCCCGACTGGCCGCACCCGCCGTTGACAGATTCGTAAAATTGACAATCGCCAGCAGCAGGATGAAAACCGCCAGAATACTGAACGTATACACCGAACTGATGTCGCCGTTGGGCGCTAGTTCATATTTGGACGCCGAGTGCAGGTGAATATCGGTCAGTGGCATCAGCGTAAACCGGAATGTATCGACCGATTTCTGCGCTTCGGCCATGCTAACACCCATATCGCGCTGTATTTCCGGGACAACGTATCGGGCAACCAGCTGAGGGAATTTGGCTTCCAGCTTCTGCGGATCAGTCGCTTTATTCAGCACCAGGTACGTATAAAATCCTACGTTACTCCAGCTTGGCGATTTGATGCCTAAATCGGCCGTGCTCAGAAAGGCGTCGAAATGAAAGTGGGTATTGCTGGGTATTTTATCAATGATACCGGTCACTCTGCGCACTTCCTGCCCTTTGCCGAAAAGAATAACCTTACCCATTGCCGGACTTGTGCCGAAGTACTTTTGCGCAAATGCTTTGGTAACCACCAGGGAACCCGGTTCTTTCAGGGCCGTTTTTACATTGCCCTCCAGTAGAGGAATAGAGAACAGCTCCAGGAAGTTAGAATCGGCCATCGCAATGGCCTGCTCCTTGAATTGCTTAGTCTGATACCGCATAAATACCTGCCCCCAGGGTAGCAGACGGGTTGATGCCAGTACCTCCGGAAAGGCAGCCTGAATGCCCGGTCCAACAGCCGCATCAACATTGGAGAAGTTAGTAATACCCCCATTCTCGGTCAGGTCAAGCTCAACCCGATGTATCTGGTTTGCCTGCGCCGGGTATCGATCATAACTCAACTCATCCGAAACGAAAGCCGCAATCAGGAGGCAGCAGGTCATCCCCATGGCCAGACCCACAATATTGATGAATGAAAAAGCTTTCTTCTTCATCAGGTACCGCCAGGAAGTCTTGATATAGTTTGTCAGCATGATATTGTGTTGGTTTACTCGCTTCGTAATGACTTGACCGGGTTCATCAACGCGGCCCGAATGGCGTGATAGCTTACCGTTAACAGGGTGATGACCAACGCGCCCCCGCCCGCCAGGACAAATACCCACCAGCTTAATTCTGTTCGATAGTTGTATTTCTGCAACCAGCCGTTCAGAAAATACCAGGCCATGGGCGTAGCAACCAAACAGGCGATGACAACCAGGCCCACGAAATCTTTGGAAATCAACCCCCACAGGCTACCCACACTGGCCCCCAGCACTTTGCGGATACCAATCTCTTTGGTGCGTTGCTCAGCCACGAAAGACGCCAACCCGAACAGGCCAAGACAGGAGATAAAGATCGCCAGCACGGCAAACACCGATGCGAGCTTACCGACGCGTTCTTCGCTCGCGAATTTGGCCGCGTATTCCTGGTCTACGAATTGATACTCGAAGGGTAGATTGGGGAAATTCTTTCTGAAAACTGCCTCGATGGTGGCAACGCTCTTACGGACACTTTGGTCAGGATTGAGCCGGAGGTTGTAGTAGCTGGAATTGGTACCCTTGTCGAAGCCGTACATCGCCTGCTTGACGGGTTCATAGGGCGATGTCATGATCATGTCGTCGATAACACCAATGACCGTTAGCGGTGGCGAAGGGTCTTTCTCGTCGGCATCGCGCAGGATGGTACCGATGGGATTTTTCAGGCCCATGTACTTCACGGCCGTTTTGTTCAGAATTACGGCGTTGGAGTCCGAAGCGAATGCCCGAGAAAAGTCGCGCCCGGCAATAATGTTCAGGCCCAGCGATTTAACGTAGTCGGGCGATACGGCCGTGTAGGCCAGGTCTTCCTGAAACCCTTCGGGCTTGCCTTCCCACAAATAGCCCGAACGGTTGGAACTGACCTGCGTCGTTGGGCTACTGGCCGAGGACATCTCGACTACCGCGCCGGAATTAACGAATTCCTGACGCATAAATTCGTATTTCCCCACAAAATCAAACTCCGTCAGCGGTATCTGAATTAGCCCCTCACGGTTGTAGCCAATGGGGCGATTTCTGGAATGTTGAATCTGCCGAAAGACAATGGTTGTGCCGATAATTAACACCACCGACACTGTAAATTGCAGTACCACCAGCACCTTGCGCGGCAGCGCGGCATATCGACCCACCCGGAAGGTGCCTTTCAGAACTTTGACGGGTTGGAAAGAAGAGAGGTATAGGGCGGGATAGCTGCCGGAAAGCAGGGCGGTGAGCACAACAAAGAACAACGACGCGCCCCAGAAATAGCCGTTGGCCCAGGGGAATTCTATTCTCTTGTCGGCCAGCGTGTTGAAAGCGGGTAAAGCAATCAGCACCAAACCTATTGCCATCACAAATGCCAGCCCCACCACCAGGAACGATTCACTCAGAAACTGGCTGATGAGCTGTGTCCGCACCGACCCTACTGATTTACGGATACCTACTTCCTTGGCCCGTTTCTCGGAACGGGCGGTGCTCAGATTCATGAAGTTAATGCAGGCCAGCAACAGGACGAATGCTCCGATGATGCCAAACAGCCAGACGTTTTCGATACGTCCGCCCGTTTGCACGCCGTTTTCGAACGAAGACCGCAGGTGCCAGTCGTTCATGGGATGCAGAAACAGGATCGGCTTATACTTCCTGACATCTTCGGGAGCGGCTTTCATTTTGGCATCCCTGATTTTAGCCGATACCTGTTCCATCGTGGTGTTATCGGCAATTTGGATAAATAGCTGCCAGGAATTATCAGCCCAGTTATTCACCGAATTTTTGACCCATTCTGTGTTGTTTACGTACTGTTCCCAGGGGGCAATGTAGGTCGTAGCACTAAACTCGTTGCCAGGCGGTACGTCGGCATACACACCGGTCACTTTCAGGTTATACTTGTTGTTGAGCCTGACGATTTTGCCCAGCGCCTGTTCACTGCCAAAGAGGGCATGAGCCGTAGAAGCCGCCAAAAGAATAGAATTGGGGTCTTTTAAGCCATCCATTTTCCCCGAAATCATATCCAGGCCCAGCATCTCGGGGGCGGCCTGCTGCATAAAATTGCCCTGCTTCACCAGCTTTTTATCGCCGTAAGCCAGAATGCTGCGAAACCGCCAGCTACTCATTACGATATGCTTGAAATTTCCGGCGTATTCGTTCCGTAGCACCATTTCCAGTGGACGGGGAACGGCGGATATGGTGCTGATTTCGCCATTAAATGTTTGATTTTGCGTCACCTGGGCAATACGGCCGTGGTTTTTGTGATAGTGGTCGAATGTTAGTTCATTCCATACCCACAAGCCAATCAGTATAGCCACCGCCATACCCACGGCCAGCCCACCGATGTTGATGAAGGAGTATACTTTGTTACGGGTTAAATTCCGCCAGGCAATTTTGAAATAGTTCGTTAGCATAGGAGTACGGGGTTGGGAGCAACGGGCTTGGGAGCATTGGGTTACCCCTGCCCCAAATCCGAGGCCCTATTCGCTTCGTAATGATTTGACCGGATTCATCAGGGCGGCTTTCACGCTCTGGAAACTCACCGTTAGCAAGGCAATCAACATTGTCAGGCCGCCAGCCAGCAGGAATACCCACCAGTGAATATCGGTGCGGTAGGCGAAATCCTGCAACCATCTATTCATGGCGAACCAGGCAACGGGGGAGGCAATAACCAGGGCCACGAATACCAACGCTACAAAGTCTTTGGAAAACAGGGTTACTAAACTCATTTCCGATGCGCCGAGTACCTTGCGAATGCCAATTTCTTTAGTCCGTACTTCGGCCATGAACATAGATAACCCAAACAATCCCAGGCACGAAATCAGGATGGCGATGCCCGCAAAAATACTGAACAGCGTTTGCTGCGTTTGCTCCCGGGCGTACAGCCGGTCAAACCGTTCGTCCAGAAACTGGTAATTAAAAGGCTGCTCCGGGAAAAATTGCTTCCAGACCGATTCAACCCGTTTTACACCCGCCGGAATATCGCCTTTGAGCGGAATCGACAGCCAGTTAAGCTGGCGGGGTGTCAGGACCATAGCCAGCGCAGCCATTTGCTGGTGCAGTGACTCGAAGTGGAAATCCTTCGTTACGCCAATAATCTGCCCCCTGGCAGGACCATACTGAAACGGTTTGCCAATGGCCTGTTCGGGTGTCCAACCCAGTAACCGCACGGCCGTTTCGTTCAGTACCACCATCGCCGTATCCGTTGGGTAGGCGGGGGAGAAATTCCGTCCGGCAGCCATACTAATCTGATACGTTGGGATAAAATCGTAGTCGACCCGGAGTGCCCGTAAGTTGATGTTGACAGGGGCCATACTGTCGCCCGCCATGGTGCGGGCATTGTACGAGTCGAGCAGGCGACCGGAGGGTATGCGCGACGAGCGCCCCATATCCCGGACAATACCGGTTTGCACCAGTTGCTGTCGGAGGGTTTCGTAACTGGTGGTCGAATCGCCTACATCGGGCAGAAGCAGCATTTGTTCTTTCTGGTAGCCTAACCGATAGTCCTGAATATACCTCATCTGACTATACACCACTGCCGTACTGATAATGAGTACCATAGCAATAGAAAACTGCGTTACAACCAGCGCCTGCCGCAGTTTACCCGTGCGCATGGCCGAGGCAATCTGCCCTTTCAGCACACCTAACGGCCGGAAGGAGGTCAGGAAGAACGCCGGATAGCTGCCTGCTACCAAAGCGGTCAGCAGTGTAACACCAACCAAAACACTCAGAAAAACCGGATTAAGCAGTTGTTTGACTGATAATTGTTTGTGGTTGAACTCATTTAATGCCGGTAGGCAGAGCATAACCAGTAGCAGGGCAATGCCAAGCGAAAAAAGAACCAGCAGCAAAGATTCGCTCAGGAACTGACCAATGAGTTGGGCGCGCAGGGCCCCTACAACCTTACGCATCCCAACCTCTTTGGCCCGCCCCGCCGACCGCGCGGTGGCTAAGGTCATGTAGTTGATACAGGCAATCAGCAGAATGAATAGACCGATGGCCGAAAACAGGTATATGTAGCTGATGTCGCCAGTGGGTTCCACCTCCGAATCAGTATGCGAACGCAGGTGAATATCCGTTAGTTTTTGCAGATTTAATACCGAAAACGCGGAGGGAGCGCGCCCATCCTGAGCCGGAACGTGCCGGTTCTGAAAGGCCGGGAAAGCCGCTTCCATCCGCTGCGGATCGAACCCCGCTTTTGTCAATAGATAGGTATTGAATGAGTTATTGCCCCAGTTGGTCCGTAAGTCTTCCGCCCCGTAAACGCGGTTGTCGTTCAGCGTTGAGAACGAGATAAGAAAATTAGGGTGGAAATGCGCCTGGGTGGGAAACGGCTCAAACACACCCGTAACGATCATGTCAAATTGGTTATTAAATCGAACGGTTTTACCGATTGGCGATCCGGCCGGTCCACCGGTGCGGTTCTTATTTTCGGTGCCAAAATACTTTTCGGCCATTGGCCGCGAGAGTAGAATGGCAAACGGATTAGCTAATGCCAGATCGGGATTCCCGCTGGTAAGTTTGACGTCGAATACTTTAAAAAAATTGGCTTCGGCAAAGTAGATATCCTGCTCATTGAACGCGTGTTCGCCGTAGCGCACCAAACCATTGTAGTTCAGCGTCCTGACCATTTGTTCTACTTCCGGAAAGTCCTGCTTAATCAGCGGTCCGAAGGGTGGCGCAGCCTGGGCCAGTTTCAGCGAAGGCGTCCCTTCTGTGGAGAGGAAGGTTCGGGCAACCCGGTAGGTTCGGTCGGCCTGCGTGTTGTAACGGTCGTAGCTCAGCTCATCGGTTACGTACAGCGCAATGAGCAGGAAACAGGCAAGACCAACAGCCACACCCGTGATATTGATGAAGCTGAACGCCTTGTGTTTGCGCAGATTACGGATGGCGATAAGCAGGTAGTTTCGTAGCACAAGACAACATTTAGAGGGGTATCGTCAACCATTGTTCAAATGCTGTACCAAAAACCTAACCTACTGACTATCAAACAAAAAGCAATGTATTCATTTCCAATGGTGTCCGCTAACGGACAATAGGCGGACAGTTGCGGACAGGTAGCTACTGACAACTCCTGTGAGGGAGATTTTCGTTACTTACCCGTTTAGCAGTGTTCGTTAAGCTTACTTTCACACGCTGAAAGCTGACTGCTGTCAGCCTCGTTTTGGGTGTAAAGCAGCACGACATCCTACCGCAGGACCGATGTTATGCTGGAATAAAACGAGTATGACAGCAAATGCATGGTTAGGCCGGTCAAGCACAAAAAAATCGGTATGAAAACACGGGGGTCTTCATACCGATTGGGTTAGTTTATACCAAACAGAAAATTAATTTGGAATCAGGCCGTGTGGGTCGATTACGAATTTCTTGGCGGCTCCTTTGTCGAAATCCTGATAGCCTTTCGGGGCTTTATCCAGACTGATAACCTCTACATTTACTGCTTTGGCAATCTGTACTTTGTCGTACAGAATGGCATTCATCAACTGGCGGTGGTACTTCATTACCGGACACTGACCGGTGTAGAATGAGTGTGATTTTGCCCAGCCTAAACCGATACGAATGGAAAGATTTCCTTTTTTAGCGTCCTCCGTAGAAGCACCGGGATCGCCGGTTACGTAAAGGCCCGGAATGCCAATGGCACCACCCGCCCGCGTTACGGTCATAGCCGCATTCAGCACGGTGGCCGGTTGTTCTTTACCTGCATCAGAACCATGACCGTGGGCTTCGAACCCTACACAGTCAACGGCAGAGTCGACTTCCGGCACGCCAATAATTTCGGCAATCTGGTCGGCTAGCGGGGTATCCTTACGCAGGTCAACTACTTCGCAGCCAAAGCTTTTGGCTTGTTCGAGCCGCTCCGGAATCATGTCGCCCACGATAACGACGGCGGCACCCAGCAAATGGCAGGATGCTGCGCAGGCCAGACCAACCGGACCGGCTCCGGCTATATAGACAATGGACCCCGGGCCAACCCCGGCCGTAACGGCTCCGTGGTACCCCGTTGGGAAAATGTCGGATAATAGCGTCAGGTCCCGGATTTTGGCCATTGCCTGATCTTTATCCGGAAATTTCAGCAGGTTAAAATCGGCGTAAGGTACCATCACGTACTCTGCCTGACCACCAACCCAGCCACCCATATCGACGTAGCCATAAGCGGCACCAGGCCGGGCGGGGTTAACGTTCAGACAAATACCGGTCTGGCCAACCTTACAATTCCGGCATCGTCCGCAGGCAATATTGAAGGGTACCGATACCAGGTCGCCTTCTTTGATAAATTCCACGTCGCGCCCGACTTCAATAACCAGTCCGGTTATTTCGTGGCCCAGCACCAGCCCTTCGGGCGCCGTTGTCCGCCCCCGAACCATGTGCTGGTCACTACCACAAATGTTGGTCGCCACAATCTGCAAAATAACGCCGTGATGGCATTTACGATCGCCAATGGCCAGCTTGGGGTAGTCGATGGACTGTACCTCAACGACACCAGGCTTTATGTATGCTACTCCATGATTTTGACACATAATTTTAGGGGGTTTAAACAACTGATTCAGTGAGTTGATTAGCCAGTTTCTGACTAATCAACTCACTGACGGGTACTACTACTAAATTAACTAGCGAAGGGCATCGACACCCGCCTGCGCAACGGTATGGTCGTTTTCGACCGAACTACCCGATACCCCAATGGCACCGATGATTTCACCCGACGCATTTTTGATCGGGATACCGCCCGGAAAGGTAATGAGCCCGCCGTTGGAATGCTCGATGTTGAATAATGGACCGCCGGGTTGGGACAACTTGCCGATTTCGCCCGTTGGCATGTCGAAGTAGCGGGCTGTACGCGCCTTCTTCTGGGCGATATCGAGGGAGCCTAACCAGGCCCCATCCATGCGGGCAAAAGCTACCAGGTTGGCACCAGCGTCAACAATGGCAATATTCATCAGGGTATCAATGTCAGATGCTTTAGCTTTAGCAGCCTGTACAGCCGTTTCGGCTTGTTCTAGTGTAATGCTCATGTGTTTTTTTGGTAAAATGTTCGTCAGACTAAACCCATGTATCGGGTATCTGAGCAAAACTAAGGAATGTGGGGCGGCCGTATTTGCACAATAATACTAAGAAATAGTACGATTGTCCAACTTTGCCAAATGTGTCAGTAACCACCCTGCACGGATTGCTTTTTATAGAGCGTAATCGACTGAATAATGAATAACGGCTATCCCTTACAGGGTATCAACTTATCCGACACGCGGGAACTGGACTCGCTGGTCGAGCACCGACGGGTATTTACCCTAAACCACTGTGAATTAAACATTTTTGAGACCTACCGGCAGTGTTCCGATGTCGTGTTATCCTACGATGGGCTGGTTATTACCAGTATGCTGCGGGGGAAAAAGGTGATGTACCTGTCCAAAAATCCTGGTTTCGATTTTCTGCCCGGCGAAACCGTCATTTTGCCTGAAGGCATATCCATGAAGGTAGACTTCCCGGATGCCGACGAACGGCATCCGGTTCAGTGTGCTACCATTGCCCTAAACTGGGGTGTAGTGACCGGTATGCTAAATTTCCTAAACGAAACGTATCCTCGTCGGGCAAATGATTCGGGCGAATGGCAGCTAAATTTTAATCAGTACCATTTTTATAATAACCGGGAACTGGCCAACGTCATGAACAAGCTGATCAGCATCAGCATGGAGGACGATTTGGCTAAGGATGCTCTGGCCGACCTGACGCTCAAATCGTTGCTGATCCGGGTAATCCAAACCCAGAATATGGCGTTGGCCGAAGATGGCCTGCCGACGAATAATCGGTTTGCAACGGTAGTTGAATACATCAGAGAACACCTGACAGAAAAGATCGGTATTGACGCACTTAGCCGGAAAGCGTGCATGAGCAAATCCGGCTTTTTTCGCTCATTCAAAGAAACATTTGGCCTTTCGCCCATGGAGTTTGTCATCCGGGAACGAATTAACCTGGCGAAACGACTATTGGTTAATCCGGCAGCTACGGTTAGTGACGTATGCTATCAGGCAGGCTTCAACAACCTGCACTATTTCTCCCGGCTGTTCAAAATGCTGGAAGGCGTAACACCAACTACTTATCGCCAGCAACATATAGGATTTGGGCCAGCGTAGTAGCGCCGTTTGTTTCAGATGTACCATCGGGCTTTGTGTTTACGCATAGTGCAAATACAGGTTCCGACAAGGGAGAAGATAATTAATCATCCGATAACTACTACGTCATATCAGACACTTACGCATCTAACCTAAGGAATGATACGATGAAAACAGAACTGGAGAAAATGCTCGATGGCGACCTCTACGATGCCAGCGACGCCACCCTGGTGACCATGCGTTTCGACGCACGCAAGCTGTTTGCCGATTACAATCGAACCGACCCCGATGCCGAAATTATGCGTCGGATTATGCTAGAGAAGTTACTGGGCAATGCAGGCAAAAACCTCAATATTCAGCCTCCGTTTTACTGCGACTACGGCACCTACATTTCTATCGGCGACAATGGATTTGTCAATTTCAACTGCACCTTTCTGGATTGTGCCCGCATCACCATCGGTACCAATTTTCAGTGCGCTCCCAACGTGCAGCTTTACACGGCCTATCACCCCATTATTGCTTCGGAGCGTGACAAAGGTCCCGAACTGGCCGCACCCATCACCATTGGCAACAGCGTTTGGCTGGGCGGTGGGATCATTGTCTGTCCCGGCGTTACCATCGGCGACAATACCACCATCGGCGCGGGTAGCGTGGTGACGAAGAATATACCCGCCAACGTGTTTGCTGCGGGTAATCCCTGCCGGATCATTCGGGAGTTATAGCGTCTGGCAGCACTAAGTGACAGATTCCCCTCCACTATTTCGCTGCAATGGGAAGCTCTTACTGTTACTGACTCCGCAACGATTTGACCGGATTCATCAGGGCCGCTTTAATGCTCTGGAAACTTACCGTCAGCAAGGCAATGAGAATGGCTAGCAGACCCGCCCCGGCAAACATCCACCACTCGATGTCAATTTTGTAGGCGAAATCGTTCAGCCATAGACTCATAACGTACCACGCTAGCGGACTGGCAATGAGGATGGCCACCAGCACCAGTTTCAAAAAATCTTTAGAGAGCAGGGCCACAATGCCCGTTACGCTGGCCCCCAGCACTTTGCGGACGCCAATCTCTTTGGTGCGGCTCTCGGCGGTAAACATGGCCAAACCGAACAGACCCATGCAGGAAACGAAGATAGTTAGCCCGCTAAACAGCCCCAGTACCTGACCCGTTTGCTGTTCGGCCCGGTACACTGCGTTAAAATCATCAGCCAGAAAGGAATACGTAAACGGCACATCGATACCGAATGTACGCCAGTAATTGCCAATCGTTTTCAGGAGGTCCGCTACGTCGCCCGTTTTCACATTTACCAGAATAGTGCCATTGTTGCCACCCATCGTCATCATCAGCGGGGTGATGCGCTCGTGCAACGATCTAAAGTGAAAATCCTGCACAACGCCAATGACGCGGTACGTTTCTTTGCTGCCATCGTTATTGGGTCTCGTAACAGTGTGGCCAATGGCATCGTTGCCCCAACCGAGCTGTTTGGCCGCCGTTTTATTGAGGATAATACCCGATGAATCGGTGCTGAAAGCCGGGGAGAAATTTCGTCCGGTAGCCATCGTCATACCCAGCGTTGGGATGTACCGCTCATCAACATCGTACCGGATCCCTTTAACATACTGACCGGCCTTGCTGTCGCCATAGACGAGGAAGTTGTTATTGTACGAAGGACCGGCGGGAACATAGCCCGAAACACTGGCATTGATTACCCGTGAATCCTGCAAAAGTTGTTGCCGAAACACCATTTCGTTTTTGCCCAGCCGCCCCGTTTCGTGCAGTACCAGCACCCGCTCTTTGCTGTAGCCGAGTTTGGTGTTTCGGATAAAGGTTAGCTGCTGAGAAACCACCACCGTACCAACAATGAGCACGAACGACAAACAAAACTGTATCACCACCAGCGCACTCCGCAACGACACCCGTTGCCGACCCAATGTAATACGCCCCGCTCCCTGGAATGCCGTACCACCTTTCAGTACCGCAATCGGCTTAAACGACGACAGAAAAAAGGCCGGGTAGCTACCCGCCAAAACGCCTACTACCAGCCCAAACAGTACTAAACCCGGCACCAGCCACGGCATGGTCAAAAAACTAAGGGTCAACTCATTACCCGTCATGGTATTGAAGACGGGCAGGACCAGCGACACCAGTCCAACGGCTAGCAACAAGGCGATAGTTGTCAGCAACAGCGACTCGACGAGAAACTGCCAAACCAACGCGCTTCGTACCGACCCCATCACTTTACGAATGCCGACTTCACCCGCTCGTTTGGCGGCCCCCGCCGTGCTGAGGTTCATGAAGTTGAAGGCCGCAATCAGGAGCATGAACAGGGCAATGGCACCAAACCCATACACATACCGGATGTCGCCCGACGGACTCAGATCGTAGGCGAAATCGGAATGCAGGTGAATGTCGGTTAGAGGTTGTAGTTTCAGGCCCAGGTCGTTGCCTGCTTCGCGGAATTTGGCAAAAGACATACCAAACGCCTGCTGAACTTCCGGACCCATGTACTTCTCAACTACCTGCGGAAGTTTGGCTTCCAGTTTTTTATAGTCGTACCCTTCCGGCAACACGAGATAAGTAAAAAATTCCGACTGCATCCAGGATGTCACTTTGGCTTCGTTCACCCCCGCCATTGCTATCAGGAAATCGTAATGGAGATGCGAGTTGGCCGGAAAATCCGCCATAACACCGGTTATTTGCAGCACCTGTTTACTGCCTTTTGGGGCCAGTGTTTTGCCGATAGGGTTGGCATCGCCAAAATACTTACGGGCCATCTTTTCGGCAATAACCACCGTATTTGGCCGGAGTAGGGCTGTTTTGGGATTCCCGTTCATCAGCGGAAAGCTGAAAACTTCAAAAAAATTAGCATCAGCGAAGGCAACGGCGTTCTCCCGAACCAGGTCATTTCCTTTCGTTAGCAGCAGTTCGCCCGCGTGCCGCAGCCGGGTAGCTTCGAGTACTTCGGGATAGTCGTGCAGCAGGCTTTGGGCGGTGGGCGGCATCACGTGAGCCTCGTTGATTTTATTGCCATTCATGCTGGCCCGGAACGTAACGCGCACAATGCGGTCCGCTTTTTTGTGAAACCGGTCGTAACTCAGTTCATGGTATACATACAGACTAATGAGCAGACACGTAGCCATGCCCAGAGCCAGCCCAATGATGTTAATAAAGGAGAAAACCTTGTTACGAAGCAGATTTCTCCACGCAATTTTGATGTAGTTCCTCAACATAGTTGTAGGGTTTTTACCGACCAGATGTATCGACGCAGGGTTGCTATTGTGGGTGATTGGGAGCCGCCGGGTAAAGTATACCAAACGCTATCGGCTTGATTGTATAAAAGACAATTGGTCAGCTATCCCGGTACATCGTTCAAGTCCCGTGCCACAGCGCAAAAATGACCTTTCTGTCTTACCAACGCAGTTTTCAATCTGCGGCCTGTCCGCTAGCGGACAATAACTGTCCGGTAGTGAACAGCCTTTTATCATCTATTTCAGGATAAATTTAACCCACCCGTTTCTGGCGAGTACAATTTCCGTCGTTTTTCGAGTTAATACTATCCCCATACGACTCGCCCCAACCGTACCATTTTTTTCACTCACTTCGCAACGATTTGACCAGATTAATCAGAGCGGCTTTTACGCGCTGGAAATTTACTGTCGGCAACGGGCAACAACTACGGCTAGTAAACCTGCTACAGCGAACATTCCCCAATCGATGGCGACTTTGTAGCGAAACCCTGTAGCCACTGATTCATGGCGCACCCGACAATCGAAGTGACAATGGTGATAGCATCAGTTTGAGAAAATAGTTCGTTGGCAGGGTGGCAGATGCTACCTGCACTTGCGCCGGCACTTTCCGAACGCCCTTTTCCTTAGTCCTGACCTTACCGAACGCCAGACCGCCCATGTTGCAAAACGAATAGATTCTGTCCCTGATTACAATATCGACATTATCGCCGATTAGGCGACCTTTTAGTTTATGTGAGAGCTCACAAACCCTTCAACCAGCGAATTATAAAAAATAATTTAGTGGGCAAGATTACAAATGCCGTGTTCACTTCGACTCTATAAAAAGCCTCCCCTATTGTTACTAATCAATTATTTAAAAAAAACACTTACTCATGCATATTACAAAATTACTTACAGGTTGCCTGTTGTTATTTATCTTCAGCAGTTGCGAGAGAGATAGCATCCCCGCCGATGGGCCGTTGACCGGAAGTGATCGGGGCCTGCGCGCTACTGCCTGTTCGGAGTTCAATTATGCTGACTCCACTTTTTACCTTAACAATAAGTTAACGAACTACGTCGTGAAGCCAACAACAGCGCTGGCAGGTACTTACGGGGCCAAGCCCTACGGGCTTGTCATCGATCCGGCTACGGGTGCTATCAACATCAGCAAGAGTGAGACGGGGCTGACGTACACCGTTTTTTACATTAAAACCGGCACTACCGATACCTGTACTCGTAATATAACAATTGCAGGCATCGACTTTGCCAATTCGTTATATGTTCTGAGTCAAAACGATACGCTGGCTGTTCCCACCTTCAAAGGAGTTGCGCCAGCCTTGGCGGGTACCAATAGTTTAAGTTTCGACGTAGTAAGTGGGCTAACAAATAGTATGACTCTACAAAGTCAGGGCATCGAAATCAATTCCGCAACAGGTTCTATTAATTTAAAGAAAACACTGAGCAGTGGCGTATTGGGGGTTAAACCCGCGAGTGGCACCTCAGTTACCGTTCGGCTATATTACAAAATTAATGATGCCAGTAAGGGCGCGCTCAACCACATTGACCTTCGCTTTACTTATTACAGCAAGGTGAGCGACGTGCCAGCCACTTTGCTAAATAAAATAAAAGGAACTAGTGTTCAGGCAAGTGCCGGGGCAAGAAGTGCAGCCGATGATGGAGGGGGTAATAAGGCTCGTCCACCAGAGATCGTGATTGTAGGCTAATAAGCTCTGCTATTGCATAGGCTTACAAGTTTTCTTATATATTTGAGAGCTGGTAAGACTATGAAAAACAAACGTACTAAACTTTTTGCTCTTCTATTTATATTGGTCAAATTCAATGGGTTAGCACAATATATAGATAAAGATAAAAAAGGATTTGACGTATATGAAGGGGCACTGGTTTTGTTTAATAAACCAAACCCGAACTCGTATACAGATAGTGTGGCGGTGCATAAATTTTTGCAGGTAACAAGCATCCTTGAGCCGACGAAAAGAAATGCAATTTTCCTTTACAACTGCTACGAAAAAGCAGGTATCCTGAAGCAAACTTATGGTTTTCAACGGCAGGCAGTAGAGCTTTACAAAAAAGCTATTGCCTGCCGTTCGCTGTATAAGCTTCCTGAATCGCTCCAGTTTAAACCGTATCTCTACTGTGGAGCAGCCTATTTTCAACTAAGCCTCTTCGATTCTTCCCAATATTATTTGAAAAAATCGGAAGCTATTCTGCTAAAATATCCCAATCAACAGGAAGGACAACGTTTGTATAATTCATTTGGTGTGTTGTATTATGAAGCCGGAAATTACCCACAAAGTATCAATTATTTTCGGAAGGCAGTTCAGTTAAATTTACCTAACAGGCAAGTCAATAAAAATTCGTTGGATTACAGCTTTAAAAGCAATATTGCATCGGCGCTTCGCCGGATGGGACAGTATAGTGAGTCTGTCTCTATGTACAAGAGTTTAATACCACTCAACATAAACAGCAATGAAGTACTCATCAATTTAGGGGCAATTTATCTGGAGAAAAATCAGCCCGATAGCGCGTTTCATTATTTATCGAACACGACTGGTGTAGAAGGAAATAATCGTGTTATTTTAGAAAATTCTCTCGGAAATGTTTTCCTACAAAAAAATCAACTGAAAGAGGCTTCCTCTCACTTGTATAGAGCACTTAATTTTTACAAAAAAGATCAGCAACAAAATAGTAAATTTCGTAAGAATAAACACATCGGTATAACCTATAAATTGCTGGCCGATGTAGCTCTCCGACAAAATAACACACCAACGGCGTTAGATTATTACCATCAGTCGATTATTCAACTGGATTATGCGTTTAATGATCCTGTAATTTATCATAATCCTTCTACGGCTACGGGTGGATTTCGCAATTACGCTCTATTTGAAAGTTTAGCGGCAAAAGCAAATTGCATGAGGAAGCTGTATACAGAAAAACCTACAGATCAGCATCGGGAAATTACCATTAATACGTATCAGGCTACACTAAGACTAGCTGATTATATCGAAAAATCCTTCGATATGGAAGATGCCCAGCTTTTTATCATTCAGAAAATATTTCCTGTTTACCAGGAAGCCGTTACATTTATGGTTAGTTCGTTTGAACAAACGAAAAAAGAAGCGTATTTAGAAGAAGCTTTTCGGTTGGCTGAAAAAAGTAAGGCTATTGCTCTTCACATCAATTTGAAGGAAAGTGAGATAAAACTATCAGCAAATATTCCAGATTCCTTACTTAAAAAAGAACGGGACCTGAAGTTTAATCTATCGCGTCTGCTAATAAAAATTGAGAAGTCGGTTACTCCTCAGCAACTATCCACACTGACAGCAGAGATGGAGGAGAATGAACTTTCTTTATCCCGGCTGGCCAACAAACTTCTCGATTATCCTGATTACCGTCGCAAAAAATTCAGTTTTGATCATATTGATGTACCCTATCTGCGAAAGAACCTGCTCAGGCAAAACAGGGCTATCCTATCCTATTTTCAGACCAGCGAAGCCGTGTATTGTTTCGTACTGACTCAGGATGGAATTTATCACTACACAACACCCCGAGACATGGCTTACCGTGTAGCCCTGCGTGCCCTGAATGCCCAACTACGCAACCTGACGCCCGGCCTACCCTACCAGGGCTATGATAACGCCCGCTTCCTGTACACTCGGTTGATTGGCCCAGCCGAACGCGAGATACGGACAGTATCCTCCCTTATTATTATTCCACACAATGAGCTTAGCCTGCTTCCCTTCGATATTTTAACGGACAATAATAAAAGGTATCTGCTCGAAAAATTTGACATAACGTATCAATACGCGGCTTCTTTTTTACAGGATGAAGAAAAAGGGGAAATCAATCTTAAGCGTATGTTAGCCATGGCTCCCTTTGATTTAGCAGGAAAAGCCGACAATCCCGAATTTGCCTTTCTACCAGCCTCAGATGCTGAAATAAATGATCTGGATGGCCTAAAGCTAAAGGCTGGGGAGGCTACCAAAGCGAATTTTTTAAGATACGCCAGCAGCGCTTCCGCTATTCATCTGGCAACGCACGCAGTACCCGATAATCATAATCCATCCCAGTCTTATATCGCATTTTACGCCAATACGGAGGATGAGAGTAAACTATACGCCCATGAATTACGTAACGAGACATTGTCTGGTGTACATCTTATCTTTCTTAGCGCCTGCGAAACGGCTAGTGGCAAACTTGTTAGTGGCGAAGGGGTAATGAGTTTATCAAGGGCCTTTTCCGCTGCGGGGTGTTCCAATGTCGTCACCTCACTCTGGAGAGCCGAGGATAACGCCACCGCTTTCATCAGCAGTAGATTTTACACGTATGTAAAACAAGGAAACAATTTTCCTGAGGCTTTGCGAAAAGCTAAGCTCAGCCTGTTGCGTGATGGACAGTATGCCCAGTTTCATTCACCCCAGTACTGGTCCCACCTCGTGTTTGTTGGAATACCCCATGAGACAACGGCTATTCCAACTTACTGGCTTTTGATCGGTTATGCACTATTAATCAGCCCTATAGTAGTTCTCTGGTGGCGCTACAAAGACGATCAATGAAAAAGACGATCAATGAATAAGCCCGAATGGGTTTCATTATCCACTCACTTTACAAAATATTCACTGAGCAATCTTATTTTTTGAAGGAAAAAAATCCCTGCCCAATAACTAGTCAGGGATTTTTAATGCGGAAAGTAGAGGAGATCAGGCCTGATAAGTACTGAATAGCATTAATTCCTTACCGATTTTCCGGTTAATCTCTTTGAGTAACCGGGCGTGCGTTACTAGTCTGCCTACTCGTGATGAAGTACCATAGTTGTCAGGGCACTGAGAGCCTGGCGATGAATTGTTCATATCGGCCATCAGTATTTCCAGCACATGATTCATGTGTTGACGTAACTTGTTTAAACTACGCACACGGCCTGACTCGTCTCCAGACGATGATTTTGTCGAATCTACATACCTATTGCACTTACTGTTCTGTAGAATCGCGTTGATTTTACTATGGTAACAGTGGAATTCCTCGGTTGCCTGTATCCATTCCAAAATAGTCGTATTAACTTCCGAGGTTGTCGTAACGTGTTTCGATGGGCTACTTTCCATAGTACAGGTTCTTAGAGTGTTAGGTAGTTGGCGACACTCGTGTCATAACGTTAGGGATGAGTATCGTCCAGGTCAAGTAATATTCTGTTGTTCACTAATGCTACTGAAACAGGCATTTTTGCTGGTAACGTACATAAGTCGAAGTAGCGCGTCAAAATGTAATCGGCTGGCAGCGAAATTTTTTATGAAATAGCACCGCCTACCGGGTTTACCTGCCAGAATCAGAGCCTTCTTTCAGGCGAAGTACGTTGAGCTTTACAAGATCGAGTTCCGTTACTGATTCACTGAACAAATGTTGTGGTGCGTCGTGAATAGACTTAAAGAGGGAATAGGATTCATCTAACCTGCCTGCACCCAGGTACGCGAGGGCAAGGTAATAATCCGTTTCTTCACTGAAATAAATAGCCTGTTGGCCCTTATTGACTGCCCGAAGCTCACTAAACCGGTTGATAGCTTCACCATATTTGTGTTGTTGTAAATAGGCTACTCCGGTCAGAAAATAATCAATTGGTGCTTTAGTGGTCAGAGTGTTAAACTGCCGGATGACGGATTCATAGTTTCCCGATAGATAGGCAGAATTTAAAGAAGACGATTGGTCGGCACTACCGCGCACGGTGAGCAATCGATAGGAAATAAATTTATTGGAGTAGACCTGAGATTTGTCCAGGGTTGCGTACTGGTAACTACTATATCCGAACAGGGCAATCAAAACACTGGCCGCAATACGAAGTGCCCACGAGTAATCCCGACGAACGGGCATAGGCCGTACGACATCCTGGTTATAATCCTGATAAGGGTCGGCCCTGATTTCGCCTATGTATTGCTGATGGAAGCCTTTAACCTTCATTGTCAGGCCCCTGTATCGGATGGCTTCACGAGAAATAATAACGCTGTCGAGCAGGCGCTGCAAATCAGCATCCTGCTGCAGGTCTTTCTCCAGTTGCGCTACCTGAATTGGAATTAATTGATTGTCGATGTATTGGTCGAGGAGTTCTATGGTTTCCATATTATTTTGATCGTTGTAAGGCTGATTTGACGTTGTTGGCAATGGTGGGCGATTGTTGAATAATGTCGGTTAGTTCCTTGAGGCATTTGTATTTTCTGTTCCGAAGAACCTGCTCGTTTTCGTAATTAGTTTGTTTCAGGATTTCTTTCATCGATAAGTTTTCGTAGTAAAAGAGTGTCAAAATCTGTTTGCATTTTTCTCCCATCCGTTCGAAAAGTTCAACGATAAGTACCTGAGCTTCTTTATAGACTAATAAATTCGATACATCTTCCTCTTCCTTTTCTCTGCTGGCTTCAAAAAGCCCATCCCTTTTAGCGTCACTATTTCGCTTTCGCAACTCCGAAATCCAGAGATTTCGGGTAAGGGTATACAAAAAAGAGCGGACACTGGCTTCGTTTCTGTACCGCTGTGTTTGAACAATATCAATAAACACGACCAGAACTTCCTGAATAATATCTTCAGCATCCATCTCGTTTCCACTGTTTGTTAGTACAAAATTCTCTAACATACGGTAGCAACTCCGATAGATAAATCCAACAGCCTTATCAATATCATTCCCTGTTTTTACAGCCGTAATTAATTCAGCATCGGAGAAATTTTTAACTGTCTGCACAATGATTAACGTTTGTAAGTCGAAGCAGAAGAATAAATTGTAACCTGTACTTAATAAAAAAAAAGAAAATGTCTAAGCGGACTAACGACGGCCCCGATAAACATCATTAACTCGAGGATAAACGTCTATTGGAAAGTCGCTTGCTCATTAACTTTTCGTTTACTATATACAGCAACTGATTAACCAATTTTATGTCATTAGTTTCCAATTTAAAAGCCTTTAAACTCTATCCGTTGCCTAACAGACAACCGGGCTATTTGTATCAACCGCACAGGACACAGAGCCTATTGATAGAAAAAAATGCCGAAGTTAGACACGGTACGCCGTACCGTTGCGGGACGATACCGTGTGAAATAGTCATACTAGAGTACCATAGTGCTGCCACTGAATTCCTGGAAACTGTCCGCAATCCCGGTGAACATAAAAAAAGACATCTGATAAAACGGGGATTTTGTAGTGACCAAACCGCAAAACGTCTCCCTATCAGATGCCTAAGCACAAAACTAACCAGAATGCGCACAAAAAGTACTCCTCCCAACTCTCTAACCAATCGCACCGGCGATCCGGGATGGAAACAGTTCAGACCCTTCCTGCCAACTCATTAACAGCAACCTGATGGGCCGGATCGTACGGGAGTTACCAATACCAGTCTCTATATCGTGCGTATAGAGCAGGAAAGGTATCTGGGAGTAGATGTACGCCAAACTGGTTAGGAAAGTGGAAAAAAGATGAGCAGCCAAGAGCGGCCTGGAGATTATCCGCTTGACAGCTCCGGCCATCCGGTCCCAGAACAGTAAGACGGTTTAAGCAAGGGGCCTGGACGAGTACGGGTAACCTGTCACTTCTGGCTATTTTTGCCTGATCATAAGTTGATGGCAAGCCAGGTTGCTATTGCAGGTAAGCCGCGAATGTTCGGATGCTGCGCTACTCACTCCGCAAACTCTTCACCGGATTCATCAGAGCGGTTTTTACGACCTGCAAACTCACAACCAGGCTCGTTAGTGTCGCCAGTGTAAAACCGACACCCACAAAAGGATGCCAGTCGATTTGGGTGTGATAGGCGTAGTCAGCCAGCCAGGTAGAGACAACCCAGTACGTGAGCGGCCACGCTATGATATTGGCGATGAGCAAAATCCAGCCGTACTCTTTCAGGAACAACCCGATAATGCCAGGCACCGATGCACCAAGTACTTTACGAATACCGACCTCTTTGGTCCTACGGGCTACGCTCAGCGACACCAGTCCGAAAATGCCGAGAAGTACGATCAGCATCGCTAAGGCGGTCGCTACGTAAGCAGCTTTTTCTAGCTGTAATTCGGTGCGGTATAACTTCTGCAACGTCTGGTCCATGAAGGCATAGTCGAAGGGAGCATCGGGAAATAGTTTGTGCCATGTCTGTTCCAGCCCGGCAAGCGTAGTACGCGTGTTGCCGGGGGCCATTTGAAATGAGAAAAAACGGTAAATGGGCATGTTTTGTGTGTGTCCTATTACCATTGGTCCAATCGCTTTGTGCATCGTTCCGAAATGAAAGTTGCGTACCACACCTACTACCCGAAACAGGCGGGGACTGCCCTGAATCCGCACATGTTTGTCAACGGCCGCTTCGGGTGTTCGGTATCCCAGTAGCTTGGATGCAGACTCATTGATAACAATGCCACCTGAATACTGGCTGGCAACGCCATCCTGAAAATAGCGTCCGCCCAGTACGTCAATCTGGTACGTTCTGGCAAAATGTTCATCGGTGGTTATGGCTACCATGCTGACTGCCTGTGTACTATCCTGCCCTGTCAAATACACATTCGCGTTGTTTCCGGCGTTTCCGTTGGGTATCTCAAACGAAAGGCTCACGGCATTTACTCCGGGGAGCCGGGCAAATTGGTTGCGGGCAGCCTGCATCCGGTTTACCCCTTCCGGCGACCAGTTGCGGGGAAGGGATGATACCGTCAGCACCGATTCTTTTGTGAATCCTAAATCTGTATTGAAAAAGTAAGCAATCTGTCGCGACACGATGACCGCACCGACAAATACGAAAATGGCCAGCGTAAACTGAACTGTAATTAGCCCCCGCCGAAATGAAAGCCCTTCCCGCGCCGACTGGTGCGCCGGTGCGATCCCTTTTCCTTTCAGTGAATCGACCGACGAATAAGCTGACAGATGTAGCGCCGGATAGCCGCCCGCCAGGACGCCAACCACTAGTATGAGTAAAAGAAGAGGCCAGCTATACGTCCAGGGCAACTCCATTAGCCCCGGAATTGCTTTGCCAACAACATCCATAAACAAGGGTCGGAATAAAGCGTATAATCCTACCGACAGTACCGTTGCCACTACGGTTAGGGTCATACTTTCGGTAAGAAATTGAACCATTATATGCCGACGAATACCTCCCAGTGCTTTACGAACGCCAATCTCACGGAGCCGCGTAGAGGAACCACCCATCGAAATGTTGACGAAATTGATGATAGCCATCAGAAGAATAAATAAAGCCACAGCTGATAGCGTAACGATCATTTTCCGAACAAGCCCATTATTACTTTGCAGATAATAGTCTGCCAGTGGGGTGACATAGGCCGTCAGATTTTGCCGAATCGTAGGGGGCGCATTCGTTACAATTAGCTGAGCAAGGGGTTTTTGTAAGTCCTTCGGTCTAACGCCTGGCTGTAGTTCTACGTAGTTGACAATGAATGCGTTTTGCCAATTAGTCATATCGGCCCCAAAAGCAGATAATGCTCCCATAGTCATAAACATTTCATTGGCCTCGGGTAGCAGATTCGACACGGAATTTGGCGGTAATGGTTTCAACACGCCCGTCACCAGAAATTCCCGTTTACCCAACTGGGGCGTTTCTACTGTCAGCGACTGATTCAGCACATCGGTTCGACCAAAGAGTTTAAGCGCTTTGGCTTCGGTAATCACGATGGCATTTGGTCCGGTTAATGCAGTGCGAGGATTACCATATAACAGCTCAAAGCCATACATAGTCAACAGGGTCGAATCTCCGATTTGTATAGACTCCCGGAAGTGATTTTCGCCGGTTGAGATAGTTGCGTTTACGCCATGGAAGCGATAATAATTAGCAACAAGGGCGGGGTACTGAGTTTTCAGAGCTGCGCCAATCGGAGCCAGCGTTGTAATGTCCATCCCCATGTTCTCCTGCTTCCATCGACTCTGAAGGATACATTGTTGCCCGGCATGTCGCAGTGTCCGGTTCACCTGAAATTCACCCCAGACGTAGCTGCCAATCAGCAGTGTAAACGTGATACCAACGGCCAGACCAGTAATGTTGAGAAAGGAGTAAAAGGCACGTTTGCGTAAATTCCTGACTGCTATTTTAAGGTAATTTTGAAGCATAGGGCGTGTTTTCGATGATGAACTGTACCGTGAAGGTATCCAGCATAGCGCTCCGGTCAACCTGCATTCAGGCTGACTTCTCGTTAAAAAACCTTAATCGCTGCGCAGTGGCATTAAGCGGATGGCGGCTTAACATTTTTTAACGATTCAGAAGTACAGCAAGCTAACTATCAAAGACTTGTAGCAATCAATCGTGTATAGAAAGAACAATTTTAAGCCTGTTCAAGACACCCACTTATTCCAATACGCGGGCACTAGATTAGCTATCTAGGCACCACGGATAGTTATCCGGATCATCGTCAATCGACTGTTGTTTGATGCGTGATGGCAATGAACGACCAAAACAGAGCAGTGAAGGGAACGGGTAACTATTCTCAAACTTTTTTTTTAAACAAACGTTAACCCGGTCCGTTTATAGATGCTAGTAATATCTATCTGTTGATAGGTATACATTCACTAAAATAAACGTTCATTATGAAAAACGCACTGATTGCTGCATCCATCTGCGCTGCACTCGCCTTTACCCAAACCGGATTTGCTCAGGCTGCCCAGGAAGGGAAAGCCGCAAAAAAAGAAATGAAAGCCGAGAAAAAAGTAGCTAAAGCGAAGGAGCTAAAGTCTAACGCAGCTACGCATAAAGGATTAGAGGTAAAAGGCATCTCAGATTCAAAAACCAGAATGGCTAAAGCTGAAAAGAAAATGGACAAGGCTGAAAAGAAAGAACTAAAAGCGGATTCCAAGGAAATTAAAGCTGTTGCCAAAGCCAAGAAGAAAAAAGCAGCCGGAGTCAACTAATAGTAGTCGACGCATAGCCAAAGTACCCTAAAAATCAGTAAGGTAGCTGAATTAAGTTTTCAGCTACCTTACTGATTTTTAGGGTACTTTGGCTATGCGTCAATCAAGGCCTCTGGTTTATTATTCCCCCCACTATACGCCACGGATTCAGGGTACATAGTTTAGAAGATCACGCTCTGGGGTTCACCTTCCTCCGGGTTTAATACTTGTCTGATTACGTAAACCAGGGCAGGCTTTTTCATTAACCTAAAATGTAGCAGAACCCGTACTTATCCATTTTCTATTCGATCAGCACAAACGAAGCCCAAACGGAGGGTGGGTATTTTTGCCGCATCTGCTGTTGGGTCTGCTGAAAAGCCACCCGGATAGTCTTATACCGCTTCCAGTTTCGATAAAACCGGGTCATCAGGTCGCTGGTGGCCTGATCGGATACGAGCCATAGACTGGTGAGCAAATAACCTGCGCCCGCCATTTTGAAGGCCCGTTGCAACCCAAATACCCCTTCGCTACCCCGAATGTCGCCCAGTGCCGTTTCGCAGGCCGATAGCACTACTAATTTCGTATTCGATAGGTTGAGATTGGCCACTTCGTAGGCTGTCAGGATACCATCGTCATCGCCTAGTTCAGGTCGTCCGCCCGCCCATACATGATTGGCTCCGGCCATTAATAAGCCCGTTCTAAACAGTGGATTGGCAATCCGTCGGAAGGCATTACCGCCTGGAGTAGAGTCGTTTGACGCAACGGCCGGGTCAGGGAAAGCAAAGCCATGCGTGGCCAGATGCAACACGGTGGGCGAGTGGCCCGACTGCGCTTTCAGGTCCGTTTCAGTAGCGGCCAAGCCCAGCTTCACCGTTACCTTCGATCCGACAAACTGCCCGATTTCTTCCACTTCGCGCTGTGTACCGGGTAGAAAAGACCATGAACCACGCGTTGCTCCCGTCGAATCGTACTGAATACCTCCGTAGAGTGTCGCGCTCGTTATGTTTTTGTACATCAGGTCATCATCTATCGACGTCGCCACCTGCCTTGTGCTACCTACCTGCCGAATCTGGTACCGGTCGGCCAAGTATTCACTACCTTTTTTAGCCTGGCTGGAATGATACGGCAAAGCCGCAAATGATACCTGATGGAGTAATCCTGAGGGAGACAGATACACCGTTTTTATGCCACCGAGCAGCGAGTCGACGGGGTGCCAGACAAGTTGATAGAGTGAATCCCCCTTAGGGAGTTGGTCAGTATCCAGTTCCGACCCGCGGGTAGCGTAGAGCGCGGCCCCGCCCGGTGCTCCTTTTTTCCGGGCCAGCAACCGGCGTAGCGGAGTTTCGTCCATCATCATCGGTACCACCTGAGGAGCCGCATCGCCGGGGCGCAATACAAGAGCCATGTACCGGACCGAATCCGTTTGCTGCCGACCGTTATGATACGGAAAACTGATAAACTCAACAGCGGCCTCAGTGGGTTTGAGGGCATCGCGCACGTCCTGCCAGCGCACCTGTAAGGCCCGCTGTGCCTGCCGGAACGGAGCCGACTGCCGGGCCAGGTCTTTTTCTAGGATTTCAGCGCGGGCTTCGAGCGAATCGAGTGATTTACGTTGAGCGATGGGCAGGGCGTATTGCGTGGCGATCTTATTACTTACCTGCCTTAGCGTATCAATGAGAAACTGGCGTTTATTATCGGTTGCCTGTATGTCTCTGGCAAACAGACTAACGTGCTGACCCAGAAGCAGATTTCTCAGAAATAAGCTACCAGCATATGCCAAACCAGCGGCATCAGTTCGCTTCGGATGGCTTAATGATAAGCTGAAGGTCGTCTGAAGAGCCGGTATCCATTTATCCAGTAAACTTTGTTTTTGACGGGCAGTCTGATATAAAAAGTTTCTGGTCAGATTGTCACTAATGATTTTTTGTGCGTTCGTAGATACTACAATTGCCGTATCCAATTGCCCATTATAATTGAGGAGCTGCCCGAAGTAATCTAATGTACCAGCATACCGAAGGCTATTGTTGCCAACCTGTCGTTGCAGCAGGGGCAGTGCTTTTCGATATAGTGAATCCGATGAACGCAAATTATTCATCGAGAAGTACGCGCTGGCAATGTTGCTTATCATTTCAGCAGCCCCTATTGTTTCCTCACCCACCTTGGCGTTGTACAGAAGCAGGGCTCTCCGATATTGTTCAACCGCATCAGCATACTTCCCCTGTGCTTCAGCAATGAAGCCTAAATTGTTCAAAATAATGGCCGATTGCGGATGAGTTTTACCAAACTTCTGCTCCGTCAAATCAAGTACATCCCGATATAGGCTGTCTGCCATTGCATACTGTTTCGTTCGGGTATAGCAAAGAGCAATGTTCGTTAGTACAGAAATATGATTCAATGATCCGGGAGCGGTTGTTTTTTGAATCAACTTCGCTCTTGCTAGCAGTTGGAGAGCCGAATCATAAGCACCCTGATTAATGTACAAAAAGCCGAGGTTGCTGAGTATAGCACCAACATTTGGATGCTTAGGGCCAAACAGTTCCTGCCAAACCAATAATCCTCTCTGGAAGTATAGCTCCGAGCGGGTGTAATCTTCAAGATTAAGATAAACCAGTCCCAATGAGTTTAACGTGCTTGCATACTCATTACTTTGCTGACCAAATAATTTTGATTTCAGTGTTAGCACTTCCAGCAGGAGCGGTTCAGCTTTTTTGTAGTTTTGGCTGGTAGCATAAACATTCCCCAAACTCCCTAATACAGCTGCGTAATTAGTGGTCTGTCGGCCCCGTACTGCTTCTGTCAACTTAAGCGTTTCCTGTAGTAACTTTTCTGCCTCTGCAAATTCCCCCTGAATTCGGTTCAGGATACCAAGTCCATATAACACCTCAACGTAGTTAGTATCAATACCATGACCCACCCGTAGGTATAATTGCTGACTGGCAACCAAGCTTGCTTTTGCATCAGTGTACTCTCCCTTCGCCAATTGTATACTACCCAGTTTCTGGAGCAGGAAGGCATAATCAACGTGTGTCTCTCCAACCACTGATTTCGCCTGATTCATTGACTGTTTCACCATTGAGAGAGCAGCGGGGAAATCACCCTTCTCCTCCAGTGAATCGGCTTTGTTTATAAGTTGCTTCCAGTCCTGAGCTTCGGCACCATACAGCGGCAACACAGTACAGGTTACCAGCAGAATCAGGCGCATTGATGATGTGTTCATAGTAAGTGGATAGATACATGTGAGTTTATTAATCTTTCACCCGAAACACCACTTCCGCCGTTGCTCCTGTCTTGTCCGACAGTGATAAGGGCGAAGTTTGGGACATTCCGCGTGTGGTGTAGGTTCGTTGAAACAGGGTTTCGTACGGATGCTGTACGGGAGAATTACCTCTGGTTTGCAGCACTGACCGCAGGTCGATGGGTTCAGGAGTCAGCAATATTTTGTACACTTCGGCACCCAGCGGTTCCGTCAGCCGAAGGCGCGCACTTTTCGATTGCCCCGGCATTAGTCGGTACTGTGCTACCGACTGACCTTCGCCCGGTAGCAACACGTGCAATGTACCGTCGGGCTGAAGGTCAACAACGGTCATATAAGCCGGTTTGGGTCCGGTATTGGTTAAGGTTAGCACGACACGCTCGGCAGGGGACGTACTAAATACTGGTATGCCGACTTCCATACGATCGGATAGCGTGTCGGTTACGATGGTTCGGTTCTGTTCGGTTTTTACAGCTACGCGCTGCATGGTAACCCGTACCTGAAAATCAGGGCTGGTTTGGTGTAGTTGCAGCATCATGTTTCGGGCAAAATAGTGCCGGATTCGCTCGGCACAATCAGCCGCCGACAGGGTATCGCCCGTTAATGGCTCATTGCTGGCAGACAGAAGCCGATAGCCCCGATTACGGTGGTCGACGCGCAAATCCGGCTGGCTGACAGCCAACTGTACAAAGGGCATATCGATCAGTATACGGGTCAGGGCAGCATCCTGACGGGGCCAGGCTACCCGAATTCGTTCTCCGGTGGTAGTATAGCCAAAGGCCCGAACCGACCCACAACCCGGCGTAAACGTATCCACATCGCCCTCCAGACCCGGCTGCTGATAGGGTGCATAGCGAGCCATGGACACGGCCACGCGGGCAAATAAACTACGGTAGGTTTCGGCATTGGTTGCGTTAGCCCATGCCTCGCTCACGGCCCGTGTCAGTGGTCCCAACGACTGGCCCGACGCATCGGTTGTTTCAAAGTTGGGACCACCATCGGTCGTGGCGGAGAACAGCACATACGGAGCCAGTTTACCAGATGTTGACTTTCCTTCGTACCAGTCTGATTCTGCCTTTATTACCACTTGCCCCGGTTTCTGTAAGCGCTTTATGGAAGACGATCCCAGGGGGGCTATTCCTCCGCGCATCCGCTGGGCTACCCGCCCCCGATTCAGCGTTTGAGAATGGCACGCATCAAAAATCAGCCATAGCCTGCCCGCAGTGCCTAACCTGGTTCGGATGCCGGTAATGTACCGATTCAGGTCATCATCGAGCAGGTAGCCATCGGGCCA
The DNA here is from genome assembly GCA_038236215.1 of Cytophagales bacterium. Taxonomy (GTDB): domain Bacteria; phylum Bacteroidota; class Bacteroidia; order Cytophagales; family Spirosomataceae; genus Spirosoma. The sequence continues at coordinate 51,659 of JBBSTD010000005.1, forward strand.
ATTGCGATTAGCTGGTGGGGCATCATAGGGAACAATGGCTTCGTCGTAACCGTCTGATTCATCGCCCGAATTGTCGGGTATCTGACGGGCATGACCTGCATAGAGCACAATTAGCTGGCTATCAGGCGGAATCGTATCGGCCAGGGTTTTCAGGGCGCGTTCAATACCGGCTTTGGTAGCCTGCTGATCGGTAAGTGTGTGAATGTTGGCCTTATTAACGCCCCGTTTCAGGAGTGTAGCTACCATCAGCGCCACATCATTCTGACTACTCAGCTCCTCCCACCCGTTGGCTGGGTCGTACCGTCCGATACCAATCAATAAAGCGACCACCTTAGCACACGTCAGGGAGTCAATTGGCTGGGTTGCGTTAGGGCTGTGTTCGGTCCATAGCGGCTGTATCACGTCACTCCCACCCGTGTTTCCCTGCCCCGGCCGGACCGAACAACCCAGCAGTTGGCCCAGCAGGAGTAACAAAATGGTGCGTTTAGCGAGCATGGTCCAATTCTGTCAGGGCACACTGGGCTTCGGACTGAAACGGGTTATCCGCCTGTTGGGCAATCGTACGAAGGTATTGCCGGGCATTATCGGGTTGATTAGCTTTCAGATATGCAAGAGCCAGATACCACTGGCTTTTCTGAAATGTCAGATCGGGTACCGTGGGTGGGTGAGCAATAGCCTGTTCCAGTTGAGAAATAGCCATTCTGGTCTTGTCGAGTGCCAGATTTGCTATACCCCGATAATACAGTACGCAGGGATTGCTGGATGATAGCTGATCGAACTGGTTAACAGCCTGTAAATAATTACCCATTCGGTACGCCCGGATGCCGGGAGCTAATTCGGGGCCACAGCCGTTTGCACCCCGGATACTGGGTTCAGGACGGTAAATGCTGGTATATGTTTTCTCGGCCAGTGTAGGTAACGTGGTCCAATACAGGCCAAAACCTACCAGTAGTACTACCAATACAGCGCCAGCCCATATCAGACGTACTCGGTTGGGCCGGGGCTGACGGGGTATAGGAGGGCGATTATCTAACTCGCTTTGCCAGTCTAGTTGGGTATGGATACGATCTAGTTGCTGTCTGAGGGCTACCGATTCGATACTATGCCGAAACTGGCGATAGTCATCCATTTCGGCGCGTAGGGTGGCATCAATAGCGAGTTGACGTTCCAGTGCCTTGCAGTCTGCCTCTGAGAGGGCATTTTCGGTATAGGCTTCAAACTGGTCGAAATGGGCAAAAGTCATGGCGATGTGTTAGGGGGGTCAATCAGTCCAGTTACTCAATCCTACGCGTTTGCGGAGTCTTTGCAGGCATCGATACTTCTCCTTTTTGGCAACATCTTCGTTGGCCCAGCCTAACAGAGCCGCAATTTCCTGCATTGTTTTTTTCTGGAAATAATACAGTTCTATAGCCTGGCGGCATTTCTCCCCCAACAGGGCTAACCCCTTCTCTACTGATAGCTGACGCTGTTCTAAATCCTGCTCACGGGCCGCAATCTGCTGAAAATCATCCGAAATAACCGGCATCGTGTTTAAGTCGAGTGGTACATGGCGGATCTTCTGTCGACGAATCTCGCTCCATTTATTACGGGCAATGCTTGTTACATAGGTCATCAATTCCGTTTCTTCCCGCCATTCGTATTTCTCATTTTTCAGGTTAAATACCAGCGAGATAATGGCCTCGTGTACAACGGCTTTGACATCGTATCGGTCACCTCCAGATGCCAATATGTAGCCCGTTATCTGGTGATAAAGCTTTTTATACAAGTATTCAAATGCCAAATCATGACCGGCCAGTAGCGACTGATAAAAGATTTGCTGGTCAGCATACTGATTCTGAACATTCATACAGGGTGTAAAAAGATTGAACGACTGAAAAGTACTGGATACAGAACAGATAATCAATTAGCATTCAATCATATAAGCAAAAAAAAGGGCAAATAGCAGAGCGGTTCGTTGGTGCAAACTACCACTTTGTCAAGACAGAACCGCCATTGGTTGATTTTAACACTCTTTTACAGTATCACTCCATATTTTTCCTAAAATAACCATCCCTACATAACCCTGGACCGGGTAAAGTGCGGGCTAAAAAAAATTAAAAAAAAGTGGTTACCTCCGGGTAAGCTAAATCATTAACTATCGTATGCTCCACCTTTCCATTTCTATCCATGCCCGTTTCATTACCCGATTGTGTTTTTGTGGTCACCACCAACCAACGCTACCAGAAGATCGCCAAAAGCGACATTCTGTACGTACAGGCCGAGGGCAGTTGGGTAGACATCGTAACGGTCGACAAAACCTATCGCCTGTCTACCAACCTCGGCCAGGTGGAGCCACAGTTGGATACCCAATCCTTCAGCCGGGTATCGAGAAAACACATTGTCAACCTGCATCACATAACGGCCATTCAGGGCGGACAGCTTTTTATCGGGGAAGTTGCCGTATTGATTGGTAGACAGTACAGAGAAACCCTGCTGAGTCAGTTGCCGATTTTACGGACTAAAATAGAGCGGCCCAAGTCTTTGAGTGCTGAACCAGTTAATCAAATGTAAGATAATCTGTTCTGCCTGATTAGAGAAGGTCAGGCAGGTTACTGCCTAAACACCAGTCCGTTTTACCGAGCCATTACGGGTTTAAAAACGGCGGAGACTTCAGCTGGTGTATATCATGTGCAGTACAAGGGCATTCGTGTTGGTTCTGATTTTTCTCATTAATAGCGTCTAAAACATACATGACAATGATAACAAGACAATTTAGCCATCTCTTTCTGATACTCCTGCTGGCCGGATGCGCCGGGACCAAAGAGCCAGTAACTCCCCAGAATGGTACCACCCCCGGTACTCCGCCCGAACTACAGGTCCGCACTGTTTCTGGAGAGTGGGTAGCTGCTAGTGGAGGAGCGGGTGGCACGAACAGCTTCGAAACGTTCAAAAATTACCAGTATACGCTTGAGGTCACCAAAAACAACCAGCAGCTTGATATTGCTCTGGCCTCGGCTGATGTTGATGTACAGTACGCACTTTTCGACCCGCTAGGGCAGCGAATCAGTGTCTCATCATTAAGTCGATCCGCCGTTAATTCATTTACTGTCAATGCAGGTACATACCGGGTAGTTGCCTGTGCAGCGCGCAGAGCGGTTGGCAAGTTCACGCTGACAGTGATTGGCACTAACAGTAATCCGGCTCTTATTCCAAGTCAGATTCTGCAATCGAATACGCAGAATTGGGGACTACTGGGTGGCGGTGGGCAGGACAAAACCTTCAAAAATCATTTTTACACTTTTGAAGTTACCGAAGACAATTTCAGCGTTGACCTCGAACTCGAATCGGCGGATACTGATGTTGAACTGGTCTTATATGACCCGCTGGGCGAAAAAATTGCATCAGACTTTTTTAACGCCCGGTACCGATTCAAAGTAATTGCCGTAAAAAAAGGAATATATACCGTAATGGCGGCTACGGATAAGCGGGCCAGCGTCGGCAATTATCGTTTGAATGTAATTGGAAAAGTAAAATCCCTTCAACGAGTTGAATCACAGGCCACTACGGTGAAGGGTAGCTGGCCCAATAAGAATACTACGGATACTTACACGGTAGAGCTTACTCCGAACGCATCCCCTTTAGACATTGATCTTTCGTCGGCGGATACCCCGGCCAGAATTGAACTACAGTCGAGTGACGGAAAACGAATTGTTTATAATGTACTCACATCAAAAAGTAACTATATCCTAAGGCAGGATTTACCAAAAGGTACGTATCGTATTCTGGTTTCTCCCTCTCCAAACCTGGATGGTGGTGCTGGCAATTACTCTCTCTCTGTTCATGGACAGTTCGCCAATTTCAAAAAGCTTTAGCAATTCACCATAAACAACCATCTCAATGAAAATAGTAATCCTATCCGCACTGCTACTCTTTTCTACGGCAATAACGGGCAGTAATGCTCAAACAGCCAAAGCACCAGCCCGCAAGCCGGTTGCCAAAAAGCCAACTACATCCATATCCGCAAAACCAGCCTCATCAAACCTGGTTAAGCCAGCGGCCGTTGCCCCCGCTAAAACAGTAACGGCTGCCCCAGCCGCCAATCGCTCCAATTCGGAGCGGTTACCGGCACCGGTAAAGGCCGTTCAGCCGGTTCAGCCTGCGCGTACGGACCCGGCTCCTGCATACCGTCCATCGTCCAACAGAACCGTCGCCCGGAATTCGGGCGGAAACGGCTTCAATGAGGGTGATAAACTACTCAATATCGGCGTCGGACTATCATCGTACTACTACGGTCACCCAATCGGCCTGTCTTATGAAGTAGGTATTACACCGGATTTCAGCGTTGGGGGACAGCTCGATTATAACTCAGGTAGTTATGACGATTATTACGGCTACAGTTACCGGTATCGGTATTCAGCTTATTACCTCGGCACGAGAGGGTCTTATCATTTCAACCGGATTCTACGCATCAACGAGAACAAGATCGACTTATACGCGGGGCTTGGCCTGGGGTATCAGAGTTTCAAATGGAACGACAGCTATAACGGTTCCGGGTACGGCTATAATTATGGCAGCGGCCTCTTTCTGAATTACTTTATCGGTGGCAAGTACTACTTTACCAACAAAGTGGGCGCATTTCTGGAACTTGGCTACACCGGGCTTTCATCGTCCCGGGTTGGACTGTCCGTTAAATTCTAACGCTGAAAATCACTAAAAAACCACGGTTTGCTATGAAAAACTGGAAGCTGATTACCGGTATTTTTTTACTGATTACTATCGGTTGGCACATGGCTATTGCCCTGACACACCGGCTGAACCTGGCCGGGCCTTTTCTGGCTAAACCATCCGATCCGGGTTACGTGTGGACTGATGCCGACAATTCAGAATCCCGATTTTTCTGGCAAAACAAGGAAGTCAGATGGCAGGCAGGTATGACACACCCGGAATTTTCGGTAGAAACAGCCGAAAACGAAGGCATCTGGAATCCATTGCCCGGTTACGCCTTTATCGACAAATCACAGGGGCTGGCAACAAGTTGGCAACAGGGAACGAAACACCCAGATTACATGGCCTGGGCCGACGATGTAGAAGGGCAGTGGATTCCCGTTACTGGCTACCGGTTCATCTATCAGGGCGATACATTCGCAGATTCAGTTTGGGACCCCAATAAGCGTTACAATGATTTGAAGGTGATGTCGATGACCGAGAAGGACAGCTATAAACCCTTTCCGGGCTACTCATTTGTGGAGCCCGGTCAGTCGCTAAAAGTAGTCTGGACACCCGGTACTCTCAATCCTGATAATTCGCAACTTGTTGCGGGTACGAAAGAAGGTACCTGGAATGTAAATAGTGATCGCACGCAGTATGTAACCCGCCGAAGAAGAGGTATCACAGGTCGCGAGGTGGGTGCCTTTGCAATAGGTGTAGGAACCGGTGTCGTGTTAGACCGGGCTCTGCTTCGCCGATGGTAGCAGCCGCACCGCGTTTAGATAGATTCAGGCCGTGCATTCAACACGGTTCAGTATGAAACGAGCCAATAGTTATAGTAGTTGGTAGTCTGCCATCAAAATGCAGACCACTTATCTCTATTCTATTCTTTCGTTTCAATGGCTGCAAAAATTCCGAAGCAACCATTGAAATAAATAAAATCGCACTATCGTGTTATCAGGTTTGAAAGCCGGATAACACGATAGTGCGATTTTAACTAGTTCCTCCCAATCAGGTTGAGCGTAATGCCCGCCGAATCACTTCCTCTACCGTTAATGCAGGGTCAGCCTGTAGGGCATCACTAACGCTTTTTTCGGCGGTTGCTTTGGGGAAGCCCAAGGCCATTAAAGCAGCCAGGGACTCATCCCATACTACATTACTGGCGGGTTGTTGTTTGTAAGTTGGGCCACCCGGTACCACACCCGCGCGTTTCATCTTGTCGCGGAGTTCGAGGATGATACGTTGTGCGGTTTTGGCACCAATGCCTTTGATAGCCTGCACTGCCCGAACGTTTTCGCCCAGGATAGCCAGGCGCAAATCGCCGGGTTGCATGGCAGAGAGCATACCCAGTGCGGTATTGGGTCCTACACCGGAAACACCAATCAAATCCAGAAAAAGGGATTTCTCATCGGCGTTGGCAAAGCCGTATAGCAACTGATTATCCTCCCGGAAAAGATGGTGGATAAAAAGTTTTATCCGGTCACCACCGCCGGGCAAAATGGAGTAGGTCTGTAGTGAAATGTGAACCAAGTAGCCCACCCCATTCACATCGATAATTATATGAGTAGGTTCTTTATAGGACAAAATCCCATCTAAATAAGCAATCATTCGCAGGTTGAAAAAGCTTGTCAGTAAGCGTATTAAGTATAGTTAAAGATACGAAAAACCCACGACTTTTTCATAAAGTGTGGGCTCTGTTCGCTATGAATATCGGCTCAACCTAAACCATCATTGATGGGGCTATTATTAGCCAACAATCAACTTCTGCCCCGGCCGAAGTTCATCACTTTTAATGTGGTTCATCTTCTTAAGCTGTTCGACGGTCAGATCGTACCGACGAACAATGTTCCATAGTGTATCACCGCGCTGCACCTGATGATAGCGGGGTTTGTACTGTTTGGCCTTAACTGCAACTACCCTCTTCTCGGTATGTTGCTCCTTACGCTCATTCCCCAGCCGTTCGGACCTGGCTTCTACCTCTCCCATAATGACCAGTTCCTGACCCGGCTGAATAGTAGTGGAACTCAATTGATTCCAGCGTTTGAGATCATTCATATCGACCTCGTAGCGGTCGGCAATATCGCCAAGGTTGTCACCTTTTCTAACTGTGTAGGCTTGCCTGCGCAACTTGCGGCTGGCCACTGGCCTGATTTCTTCTTCGTCATCGTCACTATTGACAATCGCTGGCTCTGATGAGGCCAGAATCGCTGCTTCCATTCGTGCATTGGCTAAAGGATTCAGGTTAAGCGACGTCCATATACCCATCGAATCAGTACCGTAGTGAACATCTTCGGCATGAGCCAGCAAGACGTGATCCATGTGATAGGGCAGCCGACTGGACGAATCCATAATAGCCCGGCGATGAGCGACGAAGTAGCTGTACTGCTCTCGGGGAATTCGCAAGGGATACCGATTCGTGTAATCAGGCAGAATGGTGGTGGTGATGGCCGGGTTCATTTTCCGCAAATCGCCCAACGGCATCGTACTATGTTTGGCAAACGTTTCAAGGTTGAAATACCCCGTTATCTGAACTGTATCATGCGGAATGGGATACTCGTAATTTTTGGCTACAATGTCGTGTTCGTTTGCATGATTCATCATATACGTGAACGTGACAAACAGCGGCACATAGCCACGAGTTTCCTTTGGTAGAGCATCATAAATTGTATAGAATGAATCCCCTCCGGTACGGCGCATGGCCCGCTTTACGGCACCCGGTCCGCAGTTGTAAGCGGCCATTGCCAGTTCCCAGTCTTCAAAGATATTGTACAAATCCCGTAGGTATTTACAGGCGGCTTCGGTCGCTTTGACCGGGTCCATGCGCTCATCGATGTAATCGTCCTGATACAGATGTAACTCGCGTCCGGTGCCGGGCATAAACTGCCAGAGGCCGCCAGCCCCGGAGCGGGAAACGGCCCGGGGTTCGAGCGCTGATTCTACAATAGACAGGTATTTTAATTCATCGGGCAGGCCGTATTCTTTCAACATACGCTCGTACAGCGGGAAGAAAAGCGGCATACGCTCCAGCATGGTTTGGGCGTAGGCAGGCCGACGAAAAACGAAGAGATCGATGTAACCCTGAACGGCCGTGTGATAATTTAGCGGAACGGTTTTCTGCAATTTTGCCAGCCTTTCACGAATTAAGCTATCAGGGACGGTAGTCACCAACACCACTGTATCCTTACTAGCAATTGTAGTGTCCTTTTGAATCGTAGTCTCAGCGCGGGATATTGTAATCATTCCCACTACCACACTCATCAGCCCCAACTTAAACAGGCTACGGTTCAGGTAAGTCATACTAAATTATGGGTTTACGTACGGATTCATAATCATACTATCCATCTTCCTCGGTACACTACTTCACAGCACTACAATTTCTGCAATACCTTTGCCATCGCAACCAGTTTTTCTTCAGCAAAAGCCGGGGCCATTAGTTGCAACCCAATAGGTAAACCGCTGGAATCGGTCCCGTTTGGAATCGATATAGCCGGGTATCCTATCACATTGGCCTGTACCGTAAAAATATCAGCCAGGTACATTTGCAACGGGTTCGCTCCGGCGTCCCGGCTGGTTTTCTCTCCTAGCCGAAACGCCGTTGTGGGCGTTGTGGGCGAGAGCAAAAAATCATACCGCTCAAACAGGCGTTCGGCTTCGTTTCGAATCAACCGCCGTACCTGCTGTGCTTTTGTGTAATACGCATCGTAATAGCTGGCACTCAGCACAAACGTACCCAGCAAAATCCGCCGTCGCACCTCATCTCCAAACCCTTCCGTCCGGCTTTTTTTGTACAACGACAAAAGATCCATTACTGGTGTGTCATTCGATGGTTTGCTCCTGTACCCATACCGTACACCATCAAAACGAGACAGGTTAGACGAAGCTTCGGCAGTGGTCAGAATGTAATACGTTGGCAACAGATAATCTAAAAGGGAAATATTGACGGGTTCTACCACATGCCCGGCTGCTTTAAGGACATCTATTTTTCGCTGGGTAGCTTCCCGGATGGATTCATCAACGCCCTCACTTGCTACGCCATCCTGCAAATAAGCAATTCGTAGGGGGGTGTCTGGTAGCGTAGTTTTCGAATAAAACGCAACAGGTTGGCTGGATACAGTGCTGTCGAATTCATCGGAACCCGCCATGATTTCAAGCAGGAGCGCAGCATCATCGACCGTGTTGGCAATAGGTCCGATACAATCAAAGGAAGACGCATAAGCAATCAAACCCCAGCGGCTGATACGCCCGTATGTAGGTTTTAATCCTACTACCCCACAGAAAGCGGCCGGCTGCCGGACCGACCCGCCCGTATCAGAACCAATACTGGCCAGACAAAGGCCCGCTTGCACCGCTACTGCCGACCCACCACTCGACCCGCCGGGTACCCGGCTCGTATCGGCCGCGTTTCGAACAGGTCCAAAGGAGGAATTTTCGTTGGACGAGCCCATAGCAAACTCGTCGCAGTTTTGACGGCCAATGATAATGACATCCTCATCCAGCAGCCGTTGTACGGCTGTAGCCGTAAACTGAGCGGTGAAAGTATCCAAAATTTTACTTCCAGCCCGGACGCTGTGCCCGGCGTAACTCAATACGTCTTTCAGGCCAATGACCATACCAGCCAACCGCCCAGCCGTACCGGACGCTAGTTTCTGGTCGATGATATCAGCCTTCGTCAGGCTTTCATCAGCGTACACTTCCGTAAAAACATTGAGGTGTTGATTTTCCCGGATTCGGGTGAGGTACTGCTCCACCAACTGGCGGCAGGTAACGATGCCTGCTTTAAGGTCAGACTGAATGGAAATATGGCTTCGGTAGAGGGACACAAGAAGTAGTTTGACGTTTGATGTTTGACGTTTATAAGTTATTTCCCTTCATTACCGGGAAAACAACAGAAGATAAACGTCAAACGTCAAACGGTGAAACACCAAACTATTAAAAACAGACAATCAGGCGGCTCTTGATAGAACCGCCTGATTGTCTGTTGACTATCATTTATATTACTTGTCTTCTTTCAGGCTATCTTCAATGTTCTCGCGAACATCTTTAGTAGCATCTTTGAACTCTTTGATGCCTTTTCCCAGGCCACGTGCCAGTTCGGGGATTTTCTTAGCGCCGAACAGCAGGAGCAGGGCGAGGAAAATGAGAATCATTTCCTGGCCGCCCAAACCCATAATTGCAAAAATGGTTGCCGAAATCATATCTTCTGTGATTTGAATGTATGCAAAATTAACAAAACTCTCTTGTACAATCTATTAAACCTTAATGAAACTTACGCGCTAATCAGCCGTTTAGTTTTGTATCTATCCGTTAAATTTTTTAAGCTTTCCTGGAGGACCATCATTCACTTTATACAACGAGGAAAGTTACGAACGATGAAAACTAAAGCAAAAAAAACGCAGAAATTACCCAATTTTGATGGTCTCCATCCGCTTAGGAGTTGTAGCTGTCTGACGTTGGTTGGCCATTGAATATTCCCATTGCCGGAATTTCTCAATGTCATCTTTCATACCACTGAATAACCACAGCATCAGGGCAATATCGTCGCTCAAGCCCACTATGGGCAAAAAGTCGGGCAAAATATCGATGGGTGACACAAAGTAAATTAATACCGCAATAATCCGAAGTAGTGTTTTCCAAGGTAGTTCCCGGTACTCTCCTGAAGCGTACGCTCGTACCAGACGGGTAACGATGCCCAGCTGGTCCCGAAATGTGGCAAAGTTAGCACCCGATAAGCTGCCACTTTTAGCCAATGCTTCCCGCACTAACTCGAAGAGGCTTCGTTTATCGCGGGCATAACGAGCAGCCCCTACATTCGCTTTTTTGAAGAAAATAGAGGACAAGATCCGCGTTATCAGACTTTTGTTTTTCATTGATTTTATCGACTGACAGACTACTTAACGTTCTACTAAAGTAGCCAGGAATCACTATCTAACCGTTTATCTGCTACTTGATACATAAACTACCAATCAACCCCATAAGTTTTATTCTAACGAGATTGGTTTGTCTTACATGAGGGCAGTACTTTTGCGACTGCTTGTTAATCCTATAATTCTGAATACTATATGAAAGTTACCGTAGTAGGTGCTGGGGCCGTTGGAGCCACCTGTGCCGATAATATCGCCCGCCGGGAACTAGCCCACGAAGTTGTGCTTCTGGACATTAAAGAAGGTGTTAGCGAAGGCAAATCGCTGGATATGCTACAGGCATCGACTTTGCTCGATTGCGATATCAAGCTGGTAGGTTCTACCAACGATTACGAGAAAACCGCTGGTTCTGACGTAGTTGTTATCACATCGGGCCTACCGCGGAAGCCGGGCATGACCCGCGAAGATTTGATTGGTATCAACGCTGGGATTGTGAAAGGTGTAACGGAAAATATTCTGAAGCACTCACCCGATGCTATTTTTATCATCATCTCGAACCCGATGGATACCATGACGTATCTCGCTCTGAAGTCGTCGGGTATTCCCAAAAATCGGGTCATTGGCTTAGGCGGTGCCCTGGATTCGGCCCGTTTCAAAACGTATCTGTCGCTGGCGTTGAAATGTTCGCCCAATGATTTACAGGCTTCGGTCATCGGTGGTCACGGCGATACGACAATGATTCCGCTCACACGCCTGGCTACTAAAGCGGGAGTTCCTGTCAGCAACTTCCTGGACGAAGAAACACTGAAAAAAGTAGCTGCCGATACAATGGTGGGTGGCGCAACCCTAACGGGCCTGATTGGCACGTCTGCCTGGTACGCGCCGGGTGCGGCAGGTGCATACATGGTAGAAGCCATCGTTCGCGACCAGAAGCGGGTAATTCCATCCTGCGTATTGCTGGAAGGCGAATACGGTCAGTCGGATATTTGTATGGGCGTTCCGGTCGTGTTGGGCCGTAACGGCTGGGAAGAAATTATCGACTACAAACTCAATGACGAAGAGCAGGCCGCTTTCAACAAGTCGGCCGATGCTGTTCGGAACATGAATAATGTGCTGAGTACGTTGAACATTGGCGCGTAATCTGACCAATATTTGTTTAGAAATGAAAATCCCCGCCAGGCTTCTGGCGGGGATTTTCATTTCTGTATCGTTCATCGCCAGTCGCAGGCTGGTGCCAGCCATTCCTGGCCGGGGTCGATTGGCATACCGTCGGGGGGAGCCAGCGAGCTTGTTGGCCGAACATCGTCGATGTTACCCTCGGCCCGACGAAGCTGATCAAGCGCAAACAGGTGATGTGCCGCTACTTTCGGGTTGGTATCTGCCGTATTGAGTTTACGCTTCATCTGACTTAGCTTCAACCCGGCAATGGCCCGTCCCTGTGGGGTTATCTCAGGGTTATTAGCCACGTCGATGAGCTTTTGCAGGAGTAATTTGTCCGTTAGCCGTTTCACCTCTGCCTGATAACTATCAGCCGGTTCCGCTCTGTACCAAGTGGCGGAGAGTAATTGATCGAGCGTTAACTCAAGGCTGAGCTGAGCCGGATCAAGCGCCGATTGCGCAACCAGCCGACTAACCCGTTCCGGATTCAACAGCATTTGAATTGTTAAACCGGCAGCCGCTTCGGGTGCCGCCATAGGATCAAAGGATAACCCAGTCCGACGTTTGAAAACCTCTCTGGGATTGGGGTTATAGCGAAATGGGTGAGGGGGGATCAACGCCACTATCGACTTGGGAATTGCCAGAAAAGCGGGATCAATCGTAGCAATCAATGCAGTCAACGCCCGTTTTTGCACCTGTACCGGAACCGTCGACATAACAGGTTGGCCGTCGCCCCGGAGCGCATTCGTATAGATTTGTCCGGCTACCACTTTAGATGCGGCCTCAACCTGATAGCGATGAAACATGTACACCGGTACCAGTATTTCTTCCAGTGTAGCCATTGGTGTCCCCATCGGGATTTTTCTCTCTGTAAAATTGGCCAGCGCCACCCGCCGAACATCCGATACGCGCTTCAGTTCGTCAACCGCATCAGCCCCATTATCCCACAGGTGAGTACCGGGATGGACTGATCCTTCCGGGCGTGCATCCTGGTCGGTCAGGAAGGTCAAACCCGCTTTGTGCATGTCAATTACAATCTTATTCAGGGCTGATTTTTCGTCCGCTCCACTCGGAAATTGCTCGTAGCCGTAGCGAATGCTCCATTTATCGTAGGCACCAATCCCTTTGGCATACGCATCACTTAGGTCGATGCTATTTCCCTTTACTTTCACCAGCATCGTTGGGTAATCCATAACGGATGCCCGGTCCTGCGTACTGGCAATGTAGTTGTGCGGCAAACCCAGCGTGTGCCCTACTTCGTGAGCCGCCAGTTGCCGCAGTCGTTCAATGGACATCTGCATCATGGGGTCCGTCGAAGGTGGAGCCGCGCCATTATAGTCGCCCGTTAAGCCCTGGGCAATCAGATAATCCTGCCGAACCCGCAACGAACCGAGGGTAACTTTCCCCTTAATTATCTCGCCCGTGCGCGGGTCGTTGATACTGCCCCCGTAACTCCAGCCCCGCGTGGACCGGTGTACCCATTGCACCAGATTATACCGAATATCCATCGGATCAGCATCCGCCGGGAGCAATTTAACCTGGAAAGCATCTTTATATCCAGCCGCTTCAAAGGCCTGATTCCACCAGGCGGTGCCTTCCATTAAAGCAGATCGGATTGGTTCGGGTGTGCCGGGATCAATGTAGTACACAATGGGCTTAACCGCTTCGCTTATAGCGGCTGAGGGGTCTTTTTTTTCCAGCCGGTGCCGCGAGATATACCGTTTCATAATGGGCTGACTAACGGGCGTTGCGTAATCGAAAAACTCAATGCCCCCGTACCCAATGCGTGGGTCGAACAGGCGGGGCTTGTAGTTATTGTCCGGAAGCTGAACGAATGAGTGGTGCTGATGCACGGTAATGGCCGTAGGCGTAGGCACCACATCGCGCAGGAAAGAACCGGGATTATCGCCCGTTAGGGTAATAATTGTTTCAAACTCGGTATTCTGTGGGAAGGCTTTGGTACGGGGCATGTACATGGCACTCCGCGTCGGGTCGAATTTAAATGTCCCCTGTTTAGTTCGGGCGATGGCTTGCACAGCTCCAACAGCATCCTGCATCAGAAACGGGGTGAGATCAACCAGTACACTACCTTTCTCCTCCGCCATAATCTCAAAACCGGCATGAACGGATTTGGCAAATGATTCTTCCACCGCCCGACGCTCAAGCGGGTCGTTACTAAGAGCCCGATACGCATAGTTGGGTTCCAGCATCAGCACTTTGTTGCCGCTGCGCTGAAATTTCACGATATGCTCCTGACCTAGGCGCCCCCGGTCGAGGCCAATATCGTTGGAGCCAATGCCTTCTGCCAGCGTCGGATAATACAGCAGTTCGGTATCAAGGGCGGCTATTTCAAGCCAGATTTTACCTTTTTTAGCATCCCAGTAATAGGTCATAAAGCCGGGATTGCGTTCCATGCCCGATGTGAAAGCAGCAATACTACCAGCAGGGGCTGGCTGGGCAACTAACAATTTGGTAGAGAGAAGTAAGCTAAGAAGTGTAAATACGTATCTGTGCATATTGAATTGGGTTGTAATTGAGGCTCAAGATACGGCAAATGAGTTGATAGTGTAATTTCACCAAACTACTTTATAGTGGTAGAGAAGAAATCATTATATTCATTGGCGGTTTCGTATAATCGACAAATATAGATTACGTTGTATAGTTACTAATAACCTCAGCTACTGCGTTGAAATACTTACTTATCACCTTCGTTTGCATCACTCCATTTTTTGATACCCTGGCTCAATCTAATCTGGACAGAAGTTCATCAACGCCAGCACCGACCATTCCGGCAGAAGCCCAAAAAGTAGCCAAAGCCGTACAGCCAACAAACGTTGAAGCACACATGCGGTATCTGGCCGATGATAAACTCGAAGGCCGTAAACCCGGTACCCGTGGCTACGAACTGGCCGCCCAGTACGTTGAAAAGCAATTCCGGACGCTTAGATTCATACCAATGGGCGAGGGTGGAACCTACCGGCAAAAAGTGCCGTTGCGTCGGGCAATTGTAAGGGATGCGGGCAGTTCGTTGTTGCTGACCCGCCAAAGCAGTGATGGAATAGTGGGTGCTTCAGAACGGATGATTTACGGGAAGAACTACATTTTCAGCCCGCAATTTAGTCAGGTAACGAGTCAGGTATCCGCGCCGGTTGTGTTTGTTGGCTTCGGTGTATCCGCGCCAGAGTTGGGATACGATGATTACGCGAATATTGACGTACAGGGTAAAATTGTAGCCTGTTTCAATGGGGCTCCGACCTCTTTTCCGTCTAACCAGCGAGCCTATTCAAACTCCGCCAAGCAGGAAATAGCGGCTAAACACGGCGCGGTAGGAATTATCACCTTCAGTTTACCGACCGATATGTTTGCCCGTATCGAATCCAACGCCCCCCGTAACCGACAGGCTACCTACCGTTGGGTCGATTCAAAAGGCCAGGTGCAGCGAACTTTCCCGACCCTCAAAGTAATTGCCTCACTGGGTGACTCCACCGCTCGCACGTTGTTTGCCGGAGCCAGCAAACCGTTTGATGATGCCCGAATCGCTGCCAGCAAGAACCAGCCCCAGGCATTCCCACTAAACCTGTCCATAAAAGCAACCACCCAGACAGAACTGAATGATGACCTCGTGGGCGAAAACCTGGTGGGACTTTTACCCGGCTCCGACCCCATACTGAAAGATGAATACGTCGTATATGTTTCGCATCTTGACCACCTCGGCATAACCAAACCTGTTAGGGGCGACTCTATCAACAACGGCGCTCACGACAATGCATCAGGCGTAGCAATCAACTTGGAAGCGGCCCGGCTATTTACGCTGCTCCCCAAAGCCCCCCGTCGGTCCATCCTGTTCGTGGCCGTCACCGCCGAAGAAATGGGCCTGCTCGGCTCTGATTATTTTGCCAGTAACCCAACGGTGCCGAAAGAAAATATAGTAGCGAATCTCTGTCTGGATATGCCGTTTTTCTTTCATCCACTGCTCGATATTGTCCCTTATGGGGTTGAGCATTCCAGCATGGCGGGGTCTGTGCGGGCAGCCGCGAAATTTGTGGGCGTCGAGATTGCCAAAGACCCCATTCCTGAACAATCCGTATTCATGCGCTCCGACCATTTTAGTTTTGTGCGACAGGGGATTCCGGCCATCTACGTTAAAAGCGGCTCCACGACCGGCGACTCCCGCGATGGGACCAAACTTAATCTGGCGTGGCGGGCCACCACCTACCATACCCCGCAGGATGATATGAACCAACCCTTCGACTGGAGTGCGGCTGGCCGGCATGTGCAGTTGCAGTTTCTGATTGGGTATTTAACCGCTCAAGCCGATAACCGTCCCGTCTGGAACGACGGTGACTTTTTCGGGACCAAGTTTAAAGAAATATCTCCTGTAGAAACGAATAAAGGGCGCTGAACGCCCTTTACCAACCTGTTTTCTAATAGAAAACCTACCGTAAACGCTCCGCCCCCCGGACGAGTTTCTCATCGCGCCGAATGAACCGATTGGCCAATGCATTAAATACCAGTGCTATAATGATAGCATAAAACCCAGTAAGGAAGTTTCCCTGATCGCCGGGGTCGCCGTATTCTTTCCCTGCATATAAAGTCTTGTACAGTATAATGCCCATAATAGCCGTAAGCATCAGTGCATTCACAGCACATAATGCCGTTTGTGTCAGGCGATTTTTATACTGAAAAATGGCGTAAGTCGACACCAGTCCAACCAGAGCGATTAACAAAGCCAAATACCAGACTGAATCCACAAACGTGGTAACACCCTGTTGATAACTATACTGAAGCGCGGATAAATGCGCCATTTCCGTTGGTTGTGCACCAACTTTTTCCCAGAGTGGATTGGCCAATGCAACCCCCATGGCCACGGCAATAAGAAACAAAAATATTGTTTGAACGCGTTGAATCATGCGTAAGGATGTTTTTTGACCCGCAAAAATAGCCTAAAAACTGATAGTTTATGAAAGCGGATGTTCGTCTATTGATAACTACCGACGGTTCACACACGCCTATCAACAAAGAACTTGATGAACCGTACCAGTCCATTCATGGAGCCTGCCAGGAATCATCAACAGGTAAATTACAAGACAAGTGATAGCTATCCGATGGTAAAAGAAGATACCCGTTTACTGAACTTCGATGACCAGTCTGGCACCTCCCACCTGCCACGCATGAATCGTTCTGAAAAAAACCGGTTCCAAGCACTCCTTATTTCACACTGGCAAAAATCGAGTGTCTGTTGCAGGAGGGGGAACAACCAAACATCTTCACCTGTATAGTGCCTTCGCTCCAACTGCTCAGCCCGAACTATGGGAGCCTATAATTTTGTACAACTGGCCGCATTACTGTCACCCCGATCTTAACCGCCTATTGTTCGATAAGTTGTGGGTAGCGAAACAGGCGGGCAGCAAGGCCCACGGTTAAAAAGCATTCCGGTCCCATGCACAAAAGGGATATTATCCGGGCCATTAAAATTTAACGAACTGACATTTCATTCTATGAATTTTATCAATAATTGGTCGTTATCTATAAAACGAACTCCCATGGAGACCTAATTATCTGTATGAACCGTCTTTTTGTCTTTTTTGCCGCTTTCCTCTTACTGACGATTTGTTCCTTTCGGACTAATTTACCCACCGGGCAATTGACGGCAACATCAGCCCTGCATAGACCGAACGACGAGCGCAAGCACATTAACTGGCTCAGCATTGAGGAAGCCTATGCGCTGACGCAGAAAAAACCCCGGAAATTTGTAGTAGACGTGTATACAGACTGGTGCAGCTGGTGCAAAGTGATGGATCGGCAAACGTTCTCAAAACCAGCTATCGTTGATTACGTCAACGAGAATTACTATCCGGTTCGGTTTAATGCCGAGCAAACTGCCGATGTAAGGCTGGGAGGGCAAACGTTCAAGTTTGTCAGGGGAGGTAGTCGGGGCGTTCATGAGTTGGCCGCGGCTTTACTAAAAAACCAGATGAGCTATCCCACGACTGTATTTATGGACGAAAAGTTTAACCTTATTCAGCCAATTCCCGGGTATCTTGAACCCCGAACTTTTCATCAGATAATTACTTACTTCGGCCAAAATTATCATAAAAAAGAACCGTTCGACCAATACAAAACAACAACTTACAGAAATTTTCAATCAGCCTTGACAGCCAGTAAGTAAGTCTCTCATCAGGAAGGAACGTGGATTAGCGTAGCGGTGTGACCGCACTCTATCTGCGTTCCTTTTTTTTTGTTAATTTTGTATTCTTTCATCAACCCCAACAAATAAAAACATGACCAAACAGGTGTCTTTTCTTGTGGTATTAGCTATAGCCATTGGGTTTATAGCCGCTGACAACCGCAAATTCATTGACCCGCAAAACATGGATATGTCCGTGAAACCGGGTGACAATTTCTACGAGTATGCCAATGGTAACTGGCTGAAGAAGAATGGAATTCCTGCGTCTAAAACATCGTGGGGGAGTTTTAATGAACTCCGGGAAAAGAGTCTTGATGCCATGAAAACCCTCCTCGAAGATGCGTCGAAAACGACGACGAAAGGACGTTTGTACCAGATGGTAGGCGACTTTTATGAGAGCGGTATGGATAGCCTTACCATTGAGAAGCGTGGCTTTGACCCCATCAAACCTGACCTTGACCGGATAGAAAAAGTAACGAATAAAACCGCTTTCCTGAACGAACTGGCTTACCAGCGCACGCAGAGCAACGGCATGCTGTTTGGCTTTTTTGTAGGACAGGATCGCAAGAACGTCAATAAATATCTGCCGCAGTTTAGCCAGGGAGGTACCACCCTACCCGACCGCGACTACTACCTGAAAAATGACGCCCGGAGCCAGAAAGTGCGCGATGCTTACCGCGATCACCTCACAAAAATGTTTGGGCTAATTGGCGAAGAGCCAACTCAGTCATCGCAGGATGCCGATGTTGTTATACGGGTAGAAACTGCCCTGGCAAAAGCGCAGATGCCCCGCGTTGAACTCCGCGATCCTTATAAGACATACAACAAATTTACCGTTACTCAATTCAGCCAGCAGACGCCGGGCATCAACTGGGCCGATCAGATGGCGAAGCTAGGTGTGAAAGGGCAGGATACGGTATTAGTGCAAAATCCGTCATTTTACCGTTCGCTGGACAGTATGGTAACTGCCACACCCATTGAGGATTGGCAGACATACATGCGATGGAACATCCTTAAGGGAGCGGCACCCTACCTGAGTAGCCCGTTCGTCAATCAGAATTTTGCTTTTTCAAAAGTGCTGACTGGCCAAAAGGAGCAGACAGCCCGTTGGCAGCGCGTGAGTAGCCTGATTGATGGATCACTAGGTGATTTGCTGGGACAACTCTATGTTCAGAAATACTTTAAGCCGGAAGCCAAACAACGCATGCTGGCGCTGGTGGATAACCTGGAAGCATCCTATAAGGAGCATATCAAAAGACTGGACTGGATGAGTGAGGATACCAAAGCAAAGGCACTTAACAAACTGCTGGCGTTCAAACGTAAAATCGGCTACCCTGACAAATGGAAGAACTATGATGGCGTTGCTATCAACCGTACTGATTTTTACGGCAATGTGGAGTCGGCAGGAAAGTGGGACTATAATTACATGATCAATCGATTGGGTAAACCCGTCGACCGGTCAGAGTGGGGCATGACGCCACCAACGGTGAACGCTTATTACAGTCCTGTCAACAACGAAATTGCTTTTCCAGCCGCTATTCTCCAGTTCCCTTTCTTCGATGCCGCTGCTGATGACGCAGTCAATTATGGGGGTATTGGGGCCGTAATTGGCCACGAAATGACACACGGTTTCGATGATTCCGGTCGCCAGTATGATTCAGACGGTACCCTACGCGATTGGTGGACGAAGGCAGATGCCGATAACTTCAAAAAACGGGCCGATCAGGTACGCGACCAGTTCTCTGGCTTTAAAGTGCTCGATACAATCAAAGTAAACGGTCAGCTAACCCTGGGCGAAAACCTGGCGGATTTAGGCGGATTAACAATTGCTTACGATGCTTTCAAGAAAACCCATCAGGGCAAATCATCTGGTAAGAAAAGTATGATTGACGGGTTCAGCCCCGACCAGCGATTCTTTTTGTCATGGGCACAGGTATGGCGTATCAACGTCCTGCCCGAAACACAGGCCCAATTAATCATGGTTGATCCTCACGCCCCAGGTCAGTACCGCTGTAATGGCCCCCTGTCAAATATTACGGCTTGGTATCAGGCATTTGACGTGAAGCCTGGTGATAAATTGTATAAAAAGCCGGAAGACCGAATTAAAGTCTGGTAAAAAGTATGCATTCATAGCGTTCACAAAAGCCGCACTCCCCTAATTGGATGCGGCTTTTGTGAGTACAGACTTGTCGAAATTGATTATTTGTTGAATATATCTTGCATCCAGTCGGTTTATTTGATTCTCCTGAACGCCTAATATTCATGAAAACTACCTACTTAACCATCGCTTTACTCACTGCCTCGTTGGCCTGCCAAACAAAACCAAAACAGGATGAGAGCGAAGAAAAAACGGCTGTAGCTGATGATAGCGCTACCGCCCTGACCAAACGACCTGGCCCCGATGCTCCCAGAACAGTCCCTGATCGGTTGGTAAGAGCCCTTTACTTTGAACACAACAAAACAGAAAACCCACTTCGGGAAAAGAAAAATCGAGCATTAATTGACGAATTTTTTGCTGGATCTACTGCCGATATTATCTGGAACGATGCACAAAAATCATCTGGCAAGGTCAATAGGACTAAAACAAACCTACTTTATAATGCTCCTGATGCCAATATAAAGAAGATGTGGGTAGAACCGGCAGCTATTGGTGGGACGCGGGCTATCGTGTATGTAACATTCCAAAACAAAGACAAACCCGAAGAAGTCAAAATTGACATGCAGCAAGTATCGGGACGGTGGGGTATCAAGGAGATAAACTATCCCAATGATCAGCAATTAACGAAAATGCTTAAATTAAGGTAGCGATCATCAAATTATTTTTGGAGCATCTGTTGACAACATCGTAAAAACATGTAATTTTGCAACTCCAAAACCGGAAGCGGGCTTGGAAATGTTCTTTATCTTACCTTTTCGGGGAGTTTCCAGAGTGGCCAAATGGATCAGACTGTAAATCTGCTGGTGTACGCCTTCGGAGGTTCGAATCCTCCACTCCCCACCAAATAAATAAGCGGAAGTAGCTCAATTGGTAGAGCGATAGCCTTCCAAGCTATAGGTTGCGGGTTCGAGACCCGTCTTCCGCTCTGTTGATGAATACTATAAAATGTACTGACAATACCCGTTCATATTATAGTAAACAAGCCGTTATAGCTCAGTGGTAGAGCACTTCCTTGGTAAGGAAGAGGTCCGGGGTTCAAATCCCCGTAACGGCTCAGGACTTCATTAATTGAAGTCTTTATTGAAGGGACGGATAACACCGTCCGACGCCCGTGTGGTTTTAAGCCCAAATGGTGTCAGACCTCAAAAAGGATGACTTCGCTGGGTTTAGTTACTGTTCAGCGAATTCATTTACTAACAAACAAAAGTTCACAATAGCGTTTTAAAAACATGGCAAAAGAGAATTTTGACCGCTCGAAACCGCACGTAAACATCGGCACGATTGGTCACGTTGACCACGGTAAAACGACGCTGACGGCTGCCATTACGAAAGTGTTGGCCGGCAAGGGTCTGGCCGCAATTCGGGACTTTTCCTCGATTGACAACGCTCCCGAAGAGAAAGAGCGCGGTATCACAATTAATACATCGCACGTTGAGTACTCAACGGTGAAACGTCACTACGCACACGTTGACTGCCCAGGTCACGCCGACTATGTAAAGAACATGGTAACGGGAGCTGCTCAGATGGATGGCGCTATCTTAGTGGTAGCTGCCACAGACGGACCTATGCCACAAACTCGTGAGCACATCCTACTGGCACGCCAGGTTGGTGTACCTCAGTTAGTTGTATTCATGAACAAAGTGGATATGGTTGATGATCCAGAGCTACTCGAACTCGTTGAGATGGAAATTCGCGAATTGCTGAGTTTCTATAACTTCGACGGTGACAATATCCCAGTTATTCAGGGTTCGGCTCTTGGTGGTCTAAACGGTGATGCGCAGTGGGTAAAAACCATTGAAGAGTTAATGGATAGCGTTGATAGCTTTATCCCACTGCCTCCTCGTCAAACGGAGTTGCCATTCCTGATGCCGGTAGAGGACGTGTTCTCGATCACGGGTCGTGGTACGGTAGCAACGGGTCGTATCGAGCGTGGTATCATCAACTCGGGCGAACAGGTTGAAATATTAGGCATGGGTGCTGAAAACCTAAAGTCAGTTGTTACAGGTGTTGAAATGTTCCGGAAAATTCTGGACCGTGGCGAAGCTGGCGATAACGTGGGTCTGCTATTGCGTGGTATTGAAAAAGAAGCAATTCGCCGGGGCATGGTAATTTGTAAGCCAGGTTCGGTAACTCCTCACGCCAAATTTAAGGCTGAGATATATGTCCTGTCGAAAGAAGAAGGTGGTCGTCACACCCCATTCTTCAACAAGTACCGACCACAGTTCTACTTCCGTACCACTGATGTAACGGGCGAAATTATGCTGCCTGCTAACGTTGAAATGGTAATGCCGGGTGATAACATCACAATTGATGTAAGTCTGATCAATAAAATCGCTATGGAGAAGGGACTTCGTTTCGCTATTCGCGAAGGTGGTCGTACCGTAGGAGCTGGTCAGGTGACGGAGATATTAGATTAATGAAATCTGAAATGAAAACAAGTGCATTTCTTAGCGGAAATGCACTTGTTTTTTTAATATTATTCCGTACTTTTGCAGTCCGTTTCGGCGGATATCTCTAAAAATACGAGAGCAAAGGCTCAAGAAATGAGGCAAATTGTTTATAATCCTGTCTTCCTTCTTTTAGTTCGTTTCTCTTCTTTACTGAATAAACGGGTGTAGTTCAAGGGTAGAATAGCGGTCTCCAAAACCGTTGATGGGAGTTCGAATCTCTCCACCCGTGCAAATCCTTTACATAAAATGGACAAGTTAGTATCGTTTCTGAAAGCCTCCTGGGAGGAAGTTCAGCATAACGTGACTTGGCCCAAATTTAGCGACCTCCAATCCAGTTCAACATTGGTACTGGTAGCCTCGCTGATTTTTGCGCTACTAGTCGGGTTAATAGATTTAGTATTCGAGAATGGACTGAATGCATTTTATCAGTCATTCTAAATCGACCTACAAAACATGAGCGGCATACAATGGTACGTCATTCGGGCAGTGTCGGGTCAGGAGAAAAAGATAAAATCTTACCTCGACAATGAAATTATCCGACAGAAGCTGGATGAAATAATTCCACAGGTGCTGATCCCGGCAGAAAAGGTGTACGAAATGCGTAACGGTAAGAAGCGCGTTCGGGAAAAATCCTTTTTCCCCGGCTATATCCTGATTTCAGCTGACCTGGGTAATAACCGGGCACTCGATATGATTTTGAATATGCCGGGTGTGTTGGGTTTTCTGGGTAACGCGCAGGTCGGAACAACATCGAAAGTTCCGGTTCCTCTGCGGCAGGCTGAAATAAACCGCATCCTGGGTAAAGTAAACGATGTAGAAACCGAAGAGGTGTCTGCTCCGACATCCAGTTACCTAAAGGGTGAGAACGTAAAAGTTGTTGATGGTCCATTTGGGGGATTCATTGGCACAGTAGAAGAAGTATTCGATGACCGAAAGAAATTGAACGTCGTTGTTAAGATATTTGGCCGGAATACTCCGGTAGAACTCAGTTACGCACAAGTAGAGAAGGAAAACTAATCTAACGATTAATTTTCCCAGGTTTGGCATCCTATGCTTCCCTCAGAGGGTGACCAGCCAAAGAAGTTGATTCGCTGCGAAAGGTGTGCGGACTGGTTATGTGACTAACCGGTAAGAAGCCCAGGCAGTAACGGGGCCGCCCACGCGGTCGTAACTAAATTACCACAATGGCAAAAGAAGTAGGTGGCTACGTTAAGCTGCAAGTCAAAGGTGGGCAAGCTAACCCCGCACCTCCAATCGGTCCGGCTTTGGGTTCCAAGGGTCTAAATATCATGGAATTCTGCAAGCAATTCAACGGTCGTACGCAGGACAAAATGGGAACGGTATTGCCAGTTTTGATTACGTATTACAAGGATAAATCCTTTGATTTCGTCATCAAAACACCACCCGCACCGATTCTGCTGATGGAAGCAGCTAAGCTGAAAGGCGGCTCTGCTGAACCTAATCGCAAAAAAGTAGGATCAGTGACATGGGACCAGGTTCGGACAATCGCGGAAACGAAGATGCCCGACCTGAACGCATTCACTGTTGAATCAGCGATGAAACAGGTGGCCGGTACGGCCCGCAGCATGGGAATTACGGTGTCAGGCGCATCGCCCTTTGAGAACTAAACAGACTTGCCGAAGCAAACACACAAATGGCTAAGTTAACGAAAAAACAAAAGGAAGCACAATCGAAGTATGATGTTGCCAAAGAATACTCGCTCCATCAGGCAGCCGAGATTCTGAAGGATATCTCGTCTACGAAATTTGATGCTTCTGTGGATATTGACGTCCGGTTAGGCGTTGACCCGCGTAAAGCCGACCAAATGGTTCGTGGCGTTGCTACGCTACCTCATGGTACGGGTAAAACGGTTCGCGTGCTGGTGCTTTGCACCCCGGACAAGGAGAACGAAGCGAAAGAGGCTGGAGCCGACTTTGTGGGGCTGGATGACTATATTCAAAAAATCGAACAGGGCTGGACGGACATCGACGTGATTATCACGATGCCGAGCGTTATGGCCAAAGTAGGTCGTTTGGGTAAAGTTCTGGGACCACGGGGTTTGATGCCAAACCCGAAATCGGGTACAGTAACGCCAGAAGTAGGCAAAGCCGTTCGCGAAGTGAAAGCGGGTAAAATCGACTTTAAAGTTGACAAGACCGGTATCATTCACACCAGTATTGGTAAAGTATCGTTCACGCCAGAAAAACTGGCCGAAAACGCGCAGGAAATCATTGCTACATTGATGCGTCTGAAGCCTTCTTCGGCTAAAGGAACGTACATGAAGACGATAAACCTGTCGAGCACGATGAGTCCGGGAGTAACGATTGATAAAGGCACAGTAGCCGGTATATAAGCCATGAAACGCGACGAAAAAGGAGCAATTATCGAGGAGTTGACTGGAAAGTTCCAGAGCATTCCCTTCTTCTACATCACGGAGGCTAACGGCATGACAGTTGCTGAAACTAACGCTCTCCGACGGATGTGTTTTGAGCGGGGTATTGAGTACAAAGTGGTGAAGAATACCTTCATCAAAAAAGCACTCGAACCCCTGGATACGGACTATACCCCGTTCAACGATGCGGTGTTACACGGTCAGTCGGCGGTGATGTTTCACCCCGAAAATGGCAAAGCGCCGGCTAAGCTTATTAAGGAATTCCGCAGAACGAGTGACAAACTTCAACTAAAGGCCGCGTCTATTGACTATAGCCTGTTCATTGGAGCTGATCAACTCGATACGCTCATCGCACTGAAGAGCAAGGAAGAACTGATTGGCGAAATTATTGGCCTGTTGCAATCACCTGCCAAAAACGTTATTTCAGCGTTGCAGAGTGGTGGCAATAAATTGGCTGGTATCCTCAAAACGCTGTCGGAGCGCGAGGAAGCATAGTAACGCGGGCGTTTCGTCCGCACTTTTCCGACAAAAAATGCGGGCAGAACGTCCGTATCACAAAAAATCGTATCACAATCAAATAAAGAAAATACTACAATGGCAGATTTGAAAGCGTTCGCTGAGCAGCTTGTAGGCCTTACGGTTAAAGAAGTTAACGAACTGGCTACAATCCTGAAAGATGAGTATGGTATCGAGCCGGCTGCTGCCGCTCCCATGATGGTAGCTGGTGGTGGAGCAGGTGGTGGCGATGCTGCTCCGGCTGCTGCTGAAAAAACGTCGTTCGACGTGGTGCTAAAATCAGCTGGTGCTGCTAAGTTAGCCGTCGTGAAACTGGTAAAAGACCTGACGGGTCTAGGTCTGAAAGAAGCCAAAGAATTGGTGGACAATGCACCAAGACCAGTGAAGGAAGGCGTTGCTAAAGACGAAGCTGAATCACTCCGCAAGCAACTTGAAGAAGCTGGTGCTGAAGTAGAAGTTAAGTAATCAGATAGCACTTTCGCATATCGCTCCAACGGGAGAGGCCAGGCCAACGTCTGGTCTTTTCCTGTTTAGAGAGTTTTTGTCTAAAGCACTTGCAAAAGACAAACTTTTTCCTATTGCATTATGTTGTTTGTTTATGCCCCTTAGGTCGGGTGACGCCCGGGGTTTAAATAACTACTTAGTTCGAGTGCCGTAGCAAATCCTCGCAACGCACTCATTAAGAATCGGTTACGCACTAAACGAAGCACAATCTTGGCGACAAACGCGAAAATCAGTACCCGCAAAAATTTTGCGACGATTCAGCCAGTGATCGGATATCCAGATTTTCTGGATATCCAGGTAAAATCATTCAAAGATTTTTTCCAGCTTGACACCCCTTCCAGCGAACGCTCGGAAGAAGGACTGTTCAAGGTTTTTCAGGAAAATTTCCCAATCTCTGACTCCCGTGAGAATTTCAAGCTGGAGTTTATCGATTACTTGGTTGACCCCCCGAAGTATTCAGTTGATGAGTCCATTGATCGGGGTCTAACGTATTCAGTACCCCTCAAAGCCAAACTGCGCCTTTCGAACAATGATCCTGATAATGAGGATTTTGAAACGATTGAGCAGGAGGTATTCTTGGGCAACATTCCCTACATGACCGAGAAAGGCTCGTTTGTCATTAATGGGGCTGAGCGGGTAATTGTTTCCCAATTGCACCGTTCACCGGGTGTATTCTTCTCGATGAGTAAGCATACAAACGGCACTAAATTGTATTCGGCTCGTATCATCCCGTTCAAAGGCTCATGGATCGAGTTTTCGACGGACGTGAATAATGTCATGTACGCGTACATTGACCGGAAAAAGAAATTCCCGGTAACTACTCTTTTACGGGCTATTGGTTTCGGTTCGGATAAAGACATTCTGGATTTATTTGGTCTGTCGGAAGAGGTACCGGCTACTCCCGCCAATCTGAAGAAAGCAATTGGCCGTCGGCTGGCAGCGCGGGTTCTGCGTACCTGGACAGAGGACTTTGTGGATGAAGATACGGGTGAAGTAGTATCTATCAGCCGAAACGAAGTACTCCTGGAGCGCGATTCGGCTATTACGGCCGATGATATTGATGTTATTACGGAATCGGGACAGAAGTCGGTCATCCTGCATAAGGAAGACATGAACATGGCCGATTACAACATCATTTATAATACGTTGCAAAAGGACAGTTCCAATTCAGAGAAAGAAGCGGTAGAGCAAATATATCGTCAGCTCCGGAATGCGGACGCTCCTGATGAGCAGACAGCACGCGAGATTATTCAGAGTCTGTTTTTCTCAGATAAACGGTACGATTTGGGTGATGTAGGCCGGTATCGTATCAATAAGAAATTACAGCTCGACATTTCGTCGGACATGAAGGTGCTGACTACAGAAGACATCGTGTCTATTGTAAAATACCTGATTGGTCTGATCAACTCGAAGGCCGTTGTCGATGATATTGACCACTTGAGCAACCGGCGTGTCCGGACAGTAGGTGAACAATTATATGCGCAGTTCGGCGTGGGTCTGGCCCGTATGGCCCGGACTATCAAAGAACGGATGAACGTGCGGGACAACGAGGATTTCAAACCCGTTGATCTGATTAACGCCCGGACACTGTCGTCTGTAATCAACTCGTTCTTCGGTACCAACCAGTTATCGCAGTTCATGGACCAAACAAACCCACTGGCCGAAGTGACGCACAAGCGTCGTATGTCGGCACTGGGACCAGGTGGTCTATCGCGTGAGCGGGCAGGTTTCGAGGTTCGTGACGTACACTATACTCACTACGGTCGGTTATGTACGATTGAAACGCCGGAAGGTCCGAATATTGGGCTGATCTCATCGCTGTGTGTCTATGCTAAAATCAATAGCATGGGCTTCATCGAAACGCCGTATCGTATTATCGAAAACGGAAAAGTTGCGATGGACAAGCCAGTGATGTACCTGACTGCCGAAGAAGAGGATACCCACTACATCGCTCAGGCAAATGCGGGTATCGACAAGAAAGGAAACTTCCAGGTAGATCGCCTGAAAGCTCGTTTTGAAGGTGACTTCCCCATCGCGGAACCAGCAAACGTTACCTTTATGGATATTGCACCCAACCAGATTGTGTCGGTGGCTGCGTCCATGATTCCGTTCCTTGAGCACGACGATGCCAACCGTGCCCTGATGGGTTCGAACATGCAGCGTCAGGCCGTTCCATTACTTCGGCCCGAAGCTCCTATTGTGGGAACGGGTCTTGAAGGTCGTGTAGCGGTTGACTCCCGTACCCTGGTTATTGCCGAAGCCGATGGCGTTGTCGAGTTGGTTGACTCTACTAAAATTGTAGTGAAATACAACCTCGACGAAGATGCAATGGCTATTTCGTTCGATGAAGATCGGAAGACGTATAATCTGATCAAATTCCGCCGGACTAACCAGGATACATGCATCAACATCAAACCAACTGTGCTGAAAGGCCAGAAAGTGAAGAAAGGGGATGTATTGTGCGAAGGATATGCAACTCAGGCAGGTGAACTGGCTTTGGGCCGGAACATGAAGGTTGCTTTCATGCCCTGGCAGGGATACAACTTTGAGGATGCCATCGTGATTTCGGAACGCGTAGTGCGGGAAGATATTTTCACGTCCATTCACATTGAAGAGTTTGAACTGGAAGTACGCGATACCAAACGGGGCGAAGAGGAGTTAACCTCTGAAATTCCGAACGTTAGCGAAGAAACGGTCAAGAACCTTGATGAAAACGGTATCGTTCGGGTTGGTACAGAAGTAAAAGAAGGTGATATTCTAATTGGTAAGATTACGCCGAAAGGTGAGAGCGATCCAACACCGGAAGAAAAACTTCTTCGTGCCATCTTCGGTGACAAAGCCGGTGACGTGAAAGATGCCTCCAAAAAAGCGCCACCATCCCTGAAAGGAGTGGTTATCGACACCAAATTATTTGCCCGTCCGGCCAAAGAAGATCGGGGTAAGCACAAAGATGAGGTGAAGGCATTGATGAAGAAGTACGGTCGTGAGTTGAACGACTTCCGTACTCGCATGGTTGACAAAACCGTCAACTTACTCGATGGAAAAACCAGCGCTGGCGTCAGGCACAAATTTGGCGACGAAGTAGTAAGTAAAGGGGTGAAGTTTAACCGTAAGAATATTACGGATAACCTCTTCCCTGACAAAAACGCTTACCGCGACGAAAGCAGTTACGCTGTACCGGAAGAAGCCAACCTGCTGTCGGATTTGAATCTGGATAGCTGGACCGACGACGAGAAGGCGAACGAGATGATTATTGCGTTAGTGAAAAACTACAATAATCGTCGGAGTGAGATTACGGGACGCTTCAAGCGCGAACGGTTTACACTCGAAGTGGGTGACGAACTGCCTGCCGGTATTGTGAAACTGGCCAAAGTATACATTGCCAAGAAGCGTAAGCTGAAAGTAGGTGATAAAATGGCTGGTCGTCACGGTAATAAAGGTGTCGTTGCGCGGATTGTACGTGATGAAGACTTACCATTCCTGGAAGATGGAACGAAAGTTGACATTGTGCTTAATCCCCTTGGCGTACCAAGCCGGATGAACCTCGGCCAGATTTACGAAACCGTATTGGCTTGGGCTGGTCAGAAACTCAATCGTAAGTATGCTACGCCAATCTTCGACGGAGCGACTGAACAGCAGGTAGCTGATGAACTGAATGAGGCTGAATTGCCTTCTTTTGGCCGCACGTATCTGTACAATGGACTAACCGGTGAGCGTTTTGATCAACCCGTTACGGTGGGTATCATTTATATGCTCAAGCTCGGTCACTTAGTGGACGATAAGATGCACGCCCGTTCAATTGGGCCCTACTCGCTCATTACACAGCAGCCGCTGGGTGGTAAAGCGCAGTTCGGTGGTCAGCGGTTTGGTGAGATGGAAGTATGGGCATTGGAGGCTTTTGGCGCATCCAACATCCTACAGGAAATCCTGACCGTTAAATCTGATGACGTAGTTGGTCGTGCAAAGGCATACGAAGCTATCGTGAAAGGTGAAAATCTGCCGAAGCCTAATATTCCGGAATCGTTCAACGTACTCGTTCACGAGTTGCGTGGTCTTGCCCTCGAAATTACATTAGAGTAAAGAGTAACGGGAGCGAGGAGTGAGGAGTGAGAAATGAGGATGTTGATGCGTCAACCTTTCTCGGTTCTAACTCCTAACTTCTAACTCCTCTTTTTCAAACTTATAATCTCCAACCAATGTCGTTCAAAAAGAACAAGAAGCTCAACAGCGACTTCCAGAGCGTAACAATCAGCCTGGCATCGCCGGAGTCTATTTTGGAGAGTTCCTACGGCGAAGTGACACAGCCGGAGACTATCAATTACCGGACATACAAACCCGAAATGGGCGGCTTGTTCTGCGAGCGCATTTTCGGGCCAGTAAAGGACTGGGAATGCCATTGCGGCAAGTACAAGCGGATACGTTACAAAGGTATTATCTGTGACCGTTGTGGAGTAGAAGTAACCGAGAAGAAGGTTCGCCGGGAGCGCATGGGCCACATCGAACTGGTAGTTCCTGTTGCGCACATCTGGTACTTCCGCAGTCTGCCAAATAAAATTGGTTACCTGCTGGGACTTTCTACCAAGAAACTCGATCAGGTCATTTATTATGAGCGGTACGTAGTTGTGCAGCCCGGTGTGAAGGCTGAAGACGGTATCAATCAACTCGACTTTCTGACGGAAGACGAGTATCTGGACATTATTGAT
This sequence comes from Cytophagales bacterium, assembly GCA_038236215.1. Classification (GTDB taxonomy): domain Bacteria; phylum Bacteroidota; class Bacteroidia; order Cytophagales; family Spirosomataceae; genus Spirosoma. The sequence continues at coordinate 82,274 of JBBSTD010000005.1, forward strand.
AAACTACCGGGTACTAACCAGCATCTTGACGACAAAGACCCAAACAAATTCATCGCCAAAATGGGGGCTGAAGCGCTGGAAATGTTGTTATCGCGGGTAGAACTTGACGAACTATCCTACTCACTGCGTCACGCAGCGGCTACGGATACGTCGCAGCAACGGAAAGCGGAAGCGCTGAAACGCCTAAAGGTTGTTGAAGCGTTCCGAGAAGCAAATGGTCGTATTGAAAACCGTCCTGAATGGATGGTAATCAAAATGGTCCCTGTTATTCCGCCCGAACTGCGCCCACTCGTCCCCTTGGATGGTGGTCGTTTTGCCACGTCCGATTTGAATGACCTGTATCGTCGGGTTATCATTCGGAACAACCGCTTGAAGCGGCTTATCGAAATCAAAGCACCTGAAGTAATTCTCCGTAACGAGAAGCGGATGTTGCAGGAGGCCGTCGATTCGCTGTTCGATAACTCGCGTAAAGTGAACGCCGTTCGTTCGGAAGGAAACCGGGCATTGAAATCGCTTTCTGACATGCTGAAAGGTAAGCAGGGGCGTTTCCGGCAAAACCTGCTCGGTAAGCGTGTCGACTATTCCGGTCGTTCGGTTATCGTAGTTGGGCCTGAGTTGAAATTGCACGAATGTGGCTTGCCGAAAGACATGGCGGCTGAATTGTTCAAGCCGTTCGTTATCCGCAAACTCATCGAACGGGGCATCGTTAAAACGGTGAAGTCGGCCAAGAAAATTGTTGACCGGAAAGATCCCGTTATCTGGGATATTCTGGAAAACGTATTGAAAGGTCACCCTGTACTGCTGAACCGTGCTCCAACGCTTCACCGGCTGGGTATTCAGGCATTCCAGCCGAAACTGATCGAGGGTAAAGCGATTCAGTTACACCCACTTGTTTGTACCGCATTCAACGCTGACTTTGACGGTGACCAGATGGCTGTTCACGTTCCACTGGGACAGGAAGCAGTACTGGAAGCGTCTCTGCTGATGCTGGCGTCGCACAATATCCTGAACCCAGCCAACGGTGCGCCAATTACGGTACCATCGCAGGACATGGTATTGGGTCTTTATTACGTGACCAAAGGTCGTAAGAGCATTCCTGAGTACCCAATTGTGGGTGAAGGCATGACGTTCTACGGTACCGAAGAAGTAATTATAGGTATCAACGAAGGTAAAGTTTCAAAGCACGCCAATATCAAATGCCGGGTGAAAGTCCGGGATGAAAGTGGCGAACTGGTCTATAAAATTATTGATACGGTAGCTGGTCGATTATTGTTCAATCAGGCCGTTCCCGAAGAAGTCGGATACATCAACGAGTTGCTGACGAAGAAAAAACTTCAGCAAATCATTGCGCTGATTTTCAAAATTTCGGGTGGTGCCCGGACGGCTCAGTTCTTAGATGAAATTAAGGAACTTGGTTTCCAGATGGCGTTTAAGGGTGGCCTCTCAATCGGTCTTAGCGACGTTATGATTCCTGAAGCAAAGCAGGGATTGGTTGACGAAGCAAAGGCGGAAGTACAGACTGTTTGGGACAACTACCTGATGGGTCTTATTACGGAAAACGAGCGTTATAACCAAGTTATCGACATCTGGACCCGCGTAAACTCCCGTCTGACCGAGACGCTGATGAAGCAGCTCGAAGCAGATCAGGGTGGTTTCAACTCTATCTATATGATGATGCACTCCGGCGCCCGTGGTTCTAGAGAGCAGATTCGTCAGTTAGGGGGTATGCGGGGTCTGATGGCCAAACCACAGAAAAACCTGCAGGGTTCGGTTGGTGAGATTATCGAAAACCCAATTCTGTCGAACTTTAAAGAAGGGCTTGACGTACTGGAGTATTTCATCTCTACGCACGGTGCCCGTAAAGGTCTGGCTGATACGGCGTTGAAAACGGCCGATGCCGGTTACCTAACCCGCCGTTTGCACGACGTGGCACAGGATGTTATCATCAGTGAAGATGATTGTGGCACATTACGTGGCCTACAGGTATCAGCATTGAAGGATAATGAAGACATCGTTGAGCCACTGTCAGAGCGTATTCTGGGTAGGACAACGGTTCACGACATCTACGATCCGCTCTCGAAAGAATTGATCATTGAAGCCGGTGAACTCGTAACGGAAGAAGTAGCCGCTCAGATTGACGAAACAAGCATCGAAACGGTCGAAATTCGTTCGGTATTGACATGCGAATCCCGTGAGGGTGTTTGCGCGAAATGTTACGGGCGTAATCTGGCATCGGGCCGTATGGTCGACATTGGCGAAGCTGTAGGTGTAATTGCCTCGCAATCCATTGGTGAGCCGGGTACCCAGTTGACACTTCGTACCTTCCACGTGGGTGGTACAGCGTCCAACATTGCGGTTGATGCGTCGATCAAAGCAAAATTCGACGGACTCATTGAGTTAGAGGAAATGCGGACGGTATCTTCTGAAGATGCGGAAGGTAATCCTCAAACGATTGTAATGGGCCGTTCGGGTGAGGTTCGGATTGTGAATCCTGCAGATCGTAACGTCATTCTTATCAGCAATAACGTTCCTTATGGCGCATTCCTGCGGGTGAAAGATGGTGATATGGTGAAGAAAGGCGACGACATTTGCGCCTGGGATCCGTACAACGCCGTTATTCTATCGGAATTGACAGGTACGCTGAACTTCGATGCCATTGAAGATGGTATCACCTATCGCGAAGAATTTGATGAGCAAACCGGCTTCCAGGAGAAGGTAATCATCGAAACCCGCGATAAAGCCAAGAATCCGGCTATTGTTGTTCAGGGAACCACAACGCTGACGCTTCACCTTCCTGATAACGAGGGAGGTCCGTTGCAGAAGAGTTATAACCTACCCGTTGGCTCACGTCTGGTGGTGAAGGAAGGGCAGAAAATTAAGGCTGGTCAACCGCTGGCGAAGATTCCGCGTAACGTAGGTAAAACCCGCGACATTACGGGTGGTCTGCCACGGGTAACCGAATTGTTTGAAGCCCGGAACCCATCCAACCCAGCCGTAGTAAGCGAAATTGATGGTGTAGTAACCTACGGTGCAATCAAGCGTGGTAACCGCGAAATCTTTATCGAGTCGAGAGACGGCACGAAGAAGAAGTACTTGGTGCCCCTGTCAAAGTTTATTCTGGTACAGGATAATGACTTTGTACGGGCTGGCGCACCACTATCTGACGGTGCCATTACGCCAAGCGACATTCTGGCTATCAAAGGTCCAACTGCCGTTCAGGAGTACCTGGTGAATGAAATTCAGGAAGTTTACCGTCTGCAAGGCGTTAAAATCAACGATAAGCATATTGAGGCCATTGTACGGCAAATGATGCAGAAGGTTGAAATTATCGACTCTGGCGACACTAACTTCCTCGAAGGTCAGGTTGTCGACAAATGGTCATTCCGGGAAGAAAACGACAAAGTACTTGATGCTAAAGTCGTTATGGAGCCTGGTGAGTCACCTAATTTTAAGCCGGGTATGATTGTCACGAGCCGTCAGCTTCGGGACGAGAATTCGGGTCTGAAACGCCGTGACATGGCACTGGTAACCGTTCGTGACGCGATGGCGGCTGTTTCGCAACCAACGCTGATGGGTATCACCCAATCATCGTTAGGTACGGATAGTTTCATCTCGGCTGCTTCCTTCCAGGAGACGACGAAAGTACTGAGCGAAGCTTCGATTCGGGGTAAGCGCGATACGCTCGACGGGCTGAAAGAGAACGTAATCGTTGGTCACCTGATTCCGGCGGGTACGGGTCTTCGCCACTATCAGAATGCAATTGTCGGTTCGAAGGAAGAACTGGAAATAGTTACTGAATCGCGTGAGTCATTTGCCCGCAGTAAGAAACGGGCGACGGTCTAAGCGCCGAAGTAAAAATAAGTAAAATGCCCCGGTCAGCAATGATCGGGGCATTTTTTGTTGTATTGTGTAGTTCTGTAAACTTATTTCATCAACTCATCAAACGTTATACTCACGTAGTAAAGCCCACCAACTTGGGCTAGTCCATACCCCTGAACATAATATTTATTGAGAATATTTATGCCGCCTAATTTTATCACTGATTTTAGAAGGGGCATTCGGTATGATGTCTGCGCATCTAAACTGGTCCAGGAAGGCAGCCAGACATCTCCTGCCGTAATTCCCTGTTCATACCACATTTTATCTGTCCAACGGTAGGAGACAGATGCCCCAAGCCGGGTGGTTAGTTGTGGATTACCAAATGAAACAGTGTACCTATTTTCGGGTGAGTTAAAGTAGTTACGGCCTTTTTTCACTACCTCACTATCACTCATTCTGCGTTTAACGATGGGACTTCCTGCGTTGTCATTGAGTATTTCCCCCTGTGCATCACGGAGTGTAACCGTGCCAACCTGATGGGCGTAATTACCGCTCAAGGTATACCCACGACTTATATTATACGTCCCTCCTATTGCCCAGCCATCAACGAAGATATCGTTCGAACTATTAGTACTAATTTGTAGCGTACGATAGGCATTTTTGGTAAAATCGGTTAGCTGCCCGTTGGTAGGCTGGTACACCGTTTGGGTCGATATGAAACCGGAATAGTAGCTGTGGAAGTAAAGCGCATCGACCGATAGCTTGCTCAAGAGCAGTGTCTTGTACCCTACTTCCCAGGTTTTAAGTTGCTCCGTTTGAATAGATGCCGGAATGTAACTGCGATTTTGAAGCTGCTCTGCCGAAATACGACCTTCCCTGAACGCGTTCACATCGCTGTCCAGATAGGCAGGATTCGAGATCAACATAGCCGCCTGTGAAGCAACGGGCAAGCCGCCAACTTCTCCTGACCTACCCATTGTCGGCGAACCGAAAAGCTGCCCCGGCACCGGGTTATGAAAGGCTGATTGCCAGGATGCCCGTAAATAATGCTGTTTTACGCTAATCACCGCCGAAGCTCTGGGTGAAAAAACGCCTTTCAGATACTGATTTTTGTCATATCGCACGACCACCGTAGGCTTCACCGTTAAGGCAGACCCCACGGTAATTTTCTTTGAAGCCTGTATATAGCCGCCATATTCGTTAATACCATATTCCATTCCATCAGGCTTCAGGGCAAAAAGTGTTCCACCCGTATTTAGGGCGTATTGACGCATACTACCGCCCACTACAACATCGGCAACCTGAATTAGGTCGGTTAAATTGTACAGGCCCTCGTAATGCCAGAGAGATGAATTATCTCGAAAACGAGTCCCGCGAACGCTTCCAAAGCCTGAAACAGAATCAGTATTGTAGGCATTAGAAAACAAATCGCGAACAAAATTGAACTGGCTTGAACCGGGTATATACCTATTCCGGTCGGCGGTGGCGCGGGATTCACCAACGGTCACTTTATTTTCTACGTAAACCTGTCCGAACTCAGTCGCCCATTGTCCCAGTGATTTCCAACTGTTATTGATATCAACAGCCGTTAGACCAATGTTCCATCCTTCCGCTTTTTGTTGGGTCGTATAGGCGCGCAGAAAGAAGTTATCACCACGTATTTCCGCCTTAAGCTGATGCCGTTGGTAATTGGGTATATACTCCCGGAAATTTGCGGTACGAATGAAGTTTCCGTTGCCATAATACCAGCCCACCGATGCTTCAACATTACCCGGTAACCAGTAATGCAGGGATACATCAGCACGATTATTGAACGTTTTTCCATTCTGTCCAATCAAATCAAGTTCGGTATAGCCCGTCCTGGTTACCAGCTTGTTTTGTAACAGCACATTGGCATAATCGTTAGGAAAAGTGTACGCACTCCCCCCGCTAACGAACTCGTCGCCGTAGCGATTGATTCCATCGTATTGGAAGTTTGTATTGGGATTATTGTTAGGCCTATAGCCAGCACTTCGGTCGCGCGTCTGGCGGTCGTTGTAATTGTCAGCTACAAAATCAGTGGCATCCAGGCGCTGAAAATTCACTTTGACAGCCAGCCGTTCGCTTAATTCGTGGGCATACCGAATAGAAAAATCCCTGTAAGGTTTAGGCCCTGAACCCGCTTTCCCAACGTTGTTGACACCACCTATCGCCCGCACACTTAACCCCTGATACGTAAACGGGTTCTTGCTCGACGTAAGCATAGCCCCCTGCTCAGCATCGGGCCCGTACAGAGCAGATGCTGCTCCCGCAACAAGTTCGATATGTTCGACATCCAAATCAGGAATACCCGCCACAGTGCCAAATCCAAACCCCAGACCCGGCGAGCGATTATCCATACCATCATTCAATTGTAGAAAGCGACTGTTGTTGGCAGACCCAAAACCCCGCAGACTAACAGATTGAAACGTTAGACTCTGGGTCAATAAATCAACACCTTTTACGTATTGAAGGGTGCCGAACGGGCTAGCTGGCGGTGTTTGCTGAAACTGGTCAGCATCCAGTTTTTCTACGGTCAGAGGAGCTTCCTGAGTATCTTCCTGCACCCGACTGGCAACTACGACAACATCACGGGTTTGGGTAGGAATAATTTCCTGACTGAGTACAACAACAATTTGACGGAAATTATTCCCTCTCACCTGCACGTTTTTTGGCTGATACCCAATGAACGATACGCTGATAGTCAGCGGCAGTTCGCCCGTAGCCTGCAAAGCAAATTGCCCGTCATTCTGTGTTGTTGTACCAGTATTTGTATTTTGAATAACAATGGTTGCTCCTGCTAATGGCTGCTCATTTTCGTTGGTGACAACACCAGCAATGTTTATTTGTGCCTGAGTTTCCAGCACACCTAAACACATGAAAAAGAGCAATATAGGGATGCGTTTGCGCATAAATACGTCGTTGAGTTCAGTAGTACATTGAATAGTGACCAATGTAACTACGGTAAAAACAGAGAAACTGTTTGCGTACTATCACATAACGCAAACAGTTTCCACAAATTCCAAAAAACTTTCGCACACTCTATGACGCTGTACTTGCACTTTCGTTACTTAGGCTATTCAATAAATTAATGGTATTATTCGCTTAACCTGTTGATTCATAGCTGGTTAAGTCATAAACGTGCCACATCTCAGGTTATGGCGAGGTAGTTTAACTCACTGGTTACATCCGTATTCACAGCAGAAACAAAGTTGTTGATAGAGGCCAGCTTGCAGGAATTTTCCAGGTAGCCTAACCCTTCGTTTACCCGGGCCAGTCCCCCCAACGCGCCCAACCCCGGCATTATTAACGTACGACAAGACTTTGAAGAGCGACGGATACCGAAATCCATTCTGGTACGTAAATCGCTTATTGTACTTTTCCGTAGTCGTATAAACAAAGGCCAGACGTAGATTCACTTTGGGTGAAAACTTCGGATTGTTATCAACGCGTAGGAAATCAGACGTTTTGAGCCCATTTCAGGATAAGCCACAAAAAAACAACATCAATATATGATAAAGGTGGGTACTGATAGAGATTAAATAGCAAATAGTAGACCATATTACTGGGCGAAACACCATCAACGGGATGTGTCTGGCAAAAGACAAAGGGTGATTATTGGAAGTAGCCCGTTAATTCGCCGTATCCAAGAATATGTCCTTCCATTGCGTCGAGTACTGCCTTCTTATCAGGTATATCCGGGAAGGAAAGCAGTTGATCGAGCGCGTACACCCGGAACACATACGCATGACGGCCCAGCGGAGGGCATGGGCCAATAAACGTTAAATTGCCCAGCGAGTTTTTACCAACTTTGCCACCTAATGCAATCAGTTGGGCTGGCGTAACGCCATCGGGAAGGCTTCGCACCGCTGTGGGTAGGTTATAAACGACCCAGTGCGACAAGTTAAAGATCGAAAATACAGGCGTGGGCACATCATAATCTGTGGCCAAAATAACGAACGACGTAACCGTAATAGGAACATTATCCCAGGAAATTTCGGGCGAGTGCTCTTCCCCTTTGCAACTGCAACTGATGGGCATGTCGCCGTCAGGGGGAAAAGAAAGACTCGAAACATGTATATATTTATTGAGTGCCACGAGTTTTTGGTCCTCCTGGTCCCGTCCACTTACTGCCCAAAAGTGCATGCCAACAAGAACCAGTATTACAAACAATACGAATCCCAGTAAAATCCACCAGACAGTACGCATAAAGAAGCCGGTTAAGTACGTTTACGTATCTAACCGGCTCGTTATCAATTAGGTTTGTACTACTGCCTTAATCTTTCGTAATACAGCTCCTCGCTAAGCGGCCCGACTGCTCTGCGGACGGCGTAGAATGGTTGAGCGTATGGGCTGACTAGTGCGGGATTCTTCCAGCACCTGTTCCGATACCATCCCAAGGTGATTAGCCCGTTTCAGAACGTAATCGAACGGAATGTTGTAGTAATTGACCACCTCACTACGGAAACTATTCGGGAAACGGGTCAGGCGTAAACCAAAAAACTTACGCACTTCTGCTTCGGGCAGCATGGCTTCCAAGGCTACGCGCTCGGCTTCAACCAGCAATTCTTTCTTGGCAGTATACAAGTGCTCCAGCCCCACAGAAGCCGCCAGTATGTTCAGAAACAGATTTTTGTACATAGCGGATAATTCGGCGGGCAGAATAACCCACCCCTGCTCCCGGAACCGGGCCGAAAAGCCAGTCAGGCCCTGCTCGCCCCGGATTTCGCCAGCAATAAACTCACTGGGAAACCGAAACCGCTCCTGCCCTTTGTCCTGCTCCAGTTTCTGCAACCGGAAAACAACGGCTTCAACGGGGCTTTTCTGGAATAGCAGGTTGGCGGGAATAACGCGGGTATTTTCCCACTGATCCGTCATGCGCATAAACAGGCTTTCATTGACGGGTAGGTTTTCGGGATTCCCCAGGCTAACAAGCATCTGGCGGAATGCCGCCAGAAAATCAATCTGGAGCTGGTTCGGATTTGAGCGTGCTTTTTTCATGCGAATCGAATGCCGGGCAGTGACGTTCAGGTCAAAACCCGGCTCATTAGTATGGTTGTCTGTTGAAAAATTGGGGAAATAAAAATACGAATTAACTACCTGATTTCAAAGAGATAACACGAACATTATGAGAAGCCAAGTAGCCTTTGCAGACAGTGTATGAACGGTGAGAAGAAACGCGCTTCAGAACCGATTTTCTTTCAATATCAGCTGTTTGATTTTTCCAGGCGGGCAGAGTAGGATAAATTTTACCAGTTAAAAATTATACCGTGGAAACATACACCGAAATTATATTTATCAGCTTAAAACAACTCGGAAATCGTATTTTTACCAAATAATTATACTTTCAAAAACATTATATGCAGCAACGTATTCGTGTCATTCATCAGGTATGCAGATATGGTTTCTTGCTATTGCTGAATCTTTATTGGCTGGCACCCATTCAGGCTCAGCCAAGGCAAAAGTCTCCTCCAACCCCTCCTTTTCAACTCGTAGAAACAACCATTAACGATATCCACCAGGCCTTCCGGTCTGGTTCATTAACGAGTGAACAGTTGGTCAATGAGTACCTTAAGCGTATCCAGACCTACGACCAGCCCACCGGGCTGAATTCCATTATCCTGGTTAACCCGGAGGCCGTCGCAACAGCCAGAGCACTGGATGCGGAGTTTCGAAAAACTGGCAAACTCCGTCCCCTGCATGGTATTCCGGTCATCGTGAAGGATAATTTCAATACGAAGGGGCTACAAACAACGGGCGGCTCTATTGCGCTGAGAGGGTTCGAGCCAACGGAAGATGCCTGGCAGGTCCGGAAACTTCGGGAAGCGGGTGCCATTATTCTGGCCAAATCGAACATGGCCGAATGGGCTTTTACACCTATGCACTCACAAAGTTCGATGGCGGGCGAAACACTAAATCCGTATAATCTGGCTTACGTACCCGCCGGATCGAGTGGAGGAACAGCTGCGGCCGTAGCGGCTAACCTGGGCGCGGTTGGATTAAGGTCTGACACAGGCAATTCCATTCGGGGTCCGTCGTCACATAACGCGTTGGTGGGTTTCAGGACATCATTGGGATTAGTGAGTCGATACGGTATTATTCCGCTCTATACTCGCAATGATGTGGGTGGCCCCATGTGCCGCACAGTAGCGGATGCCGTTCAGTTGCTGGAGATTACGGCGGGTTACGACCCCAACGATCCGATTACCAAAAATAGTCAGGGGAAAGTGCCCAAAAACTATACCCAGTATCTGCGGAAAGATGGGCTAAAAGGTGCCAGGATTGGGGTACTGCGTCAGCTAACCGATATAAACATTCATCCCGAAATCAAACAGCTTTTCGACCAGGCATTACTGGATATGACTCAGGCCGATGCTAAAATCGTTGACGTAACCATCACTGATTTCGATTCACTGCGGGCCAATCAATGGTGTTCTGATTTCAGAACCGACGTAGAAAATTACCTTCGCACCTTCGTGAAACGGGATACTCTGAAAACACTAGAGGACATTATTCGCGTAGGCGGTTATTCAGACATCGTGCGCGACCGGCTTACCTACCAGCAGACCCACAAGGGCCGGGCCAGTCATCCCGAAATTCCCTGTGGGGATGCGTTCACTGACCCGCTCCGGATTAAGTATCGGAAAGCAATAGAAGCTGAAATGGATCGGCTCCATGTGAACGCGCTGGTGTACCCAAGCTGGAATTATCCACCCGCTCTGGTGGGCGATGCCAAGGGCTACAAAGGCGACAATAGCCAGTTGATTGCCCCCGCCACGGGTCAGCCCGCTTTTACCATTCCTATGGGATTCACCACCGGCAACCTTCCCGCTGGCATTCAGTTTCTGGGCCGTATGTTCGATGAACCGACGCTGATTCGGCTCGTTTACGGCTATGAGCAGAAAACGCACCGTCGTGTAGCTCCCAAACACTTTTCAGCTATTGGTCAGTAAGTAATGAGGTATTTTACCACACAACCGTCAAACCCTCGGTGCTGTACTTCATCACCTGTGGGTCTTTACTAATCAAGGTAAAATTGAGGGAGATGGCCAACCAAATCAACATTCGGCCAAATGGATCACGGTGGTGGGTAGCCTTCAGTTGGTGGTATGAACTAGCCGTATCACCAGCCAGATCAATCAATCGAAAACCTGTATCAAGAGCAGCCTGATGAAGATCTTCCGGTGTGAGGCCGTCCAGCGTCAGTTTTTGAAGACTATACTTGAGGGATATTTCCCAAAAGCTGACTGCACTCACAACAATCTCATTATCAGAATTCTCCAGAATTTCCCTGACCTTGATGGAGAGCTTCGCGGGTTCCAGCAGGGCCCAGATCAGCGTATGCGTATCGAGCAGGTAGTTCATAGGTCCAGAAACTCCTCTTCCGTCATTGAAAAGTTATCAGTGAACGAAGCGGTGCCTTTACCCCAAAGCAGCCCCAGTTGTCGCTTTACCGGCTTCCGGGCTGATCGGGGTATCAAGTACGCTACAATTTCTTTTTTCCGGCCAAAAGCCACGGCAATTTCTTCGCCTTCCTGAACTTCCTTAAGGACTTCTGAAAAACGGGATTTCAAATCGCCAACGGTTATTGTCTTCATCTTTCTCTATTTTTACAATAAAGCTATGTAAAACTTGACAACTTGTCAAGTTACTTTTTAGACTAATCAACACCCTCTTTTTACTCCTACCGCTAATGATTTACGCTTCATCGCCCATTCGATTGCTCGCTTTTTTCGTTGTCTTAACTGGTTCGCTTGCCGTAAACGCTCAACCATTTGCCAAAGCCGATATTGCCCGCTGGCAGCAACGGACGAAACAGGTCACGATTACCCGCGATACCTGGGGGGTGCCGCACATCTACGGAAAAACCGATGCCGATGTGGTATTTGGCCTGCTGTTTACGCAGTGCGAAGACGATTTCGACCGCGTTGAAATGAATTACCTGGATGCTATTGGGCGGCTGGCCGAAGTAGAGGGCGAATCGGCTCTGTACCACGATTTACGGGCACGGCTGTTTATGGATACAACCCAGGCGGCTGCACTCTATAAAAAAAGCCCCGTCTGGATGAAGAACCTGCTCGATGCCTTCGCCGACGGTACCAACTACTACCTGTATACGCACCCAACGGTAAAACCCCGGCTCCTTACCCAGTTTCGGCCCTGGATGCCGCTTATGTTTAGTGAGGGTAGCATTGGCGGAAATATCAGCGTAGTCCCCACTGGCCGACTACAGGACTTTTACGAGCAGCGAAAAACGTCCATGATTCAACGGCATGACAACACGGATATTTATGAACGCGAATCGGTCGGGTCGAACGGCTTTGCGATTGCTCCCGCCAAAAGTGCTACGAAGAATGCGTTACTGCTTATCAATCCGCATACCTCGTTCTATTTCCGGTCGGAGGTGCAGATGGTTAGTCAGCAGGGTCTGAATGCCTACGGAGCCGTAACGTGGGGGCAGTTTTTTGTGTATCAGGGTTTCAATGAGTACTGCGGCTGGATGCACACTTCCAGCTATGCCGACTCGATGGATGAATATCTGGAGACAATTGAAAAGAAAAACGGGGCACTTTTTTATCGGCATGGCGACCAGCTAAAGCCCGTTCGGAGTCAGAAGGTCAGGCTACCCTACAAAACCGATAGTGGTATCCAGTATAAGGAGTTTACCATGTACTGGACGCAGCATGGCCCCGTTGTTGGCGAGAAGAATGGCAAATGGATTGCCGTTGCTATGATGAATACGCCCCTGAACGCGCTGGAGCAGTCGTACCTGCGGACCAAAGCAACTAACTACACCAGTTTCAAAGACGTAATGAAACTCAATGGAAATGCATCGAACAACACCGTATACGCCGATGCCGATGGAACCATAGCCTACTGGCACGGCAATTTTATGCCGAAACGCAATCCTAAATTTGACTGGAATCAACCCATAGATGGCAGCAATACAGAAACCGACTGGAAAGGATTGCATACGGCCGATGAGATTGTACAAGTCAAAAACCCGGCCAGCGGCTGGATTCAGAATTGTAATTCAACGCCCTTCACAGTATCGGGGAACAGTAGCCCCGACAAAAGTAAATACCCAGCCTACATGGCTCCCGATGTCGAAAATTACCGGGGCATTAACGCATCCCGCGTGTTGAGCCAGAAATCGGTGTTTACGCTCGACACACTCATTGCAGCCGCCAACGACCCGCACTTAGCCGCCTTCGACGATCTGATACCTGCGTTGCTGAAAGCCTGGCAAACGGTTTCTGGTGAGCCTGTCAATCAGTCCAAAGACTTGCAGGAAGCCATGCAGGTACTGACCAACTGGAAGCGGGAATATGGCGCCCAATCAGTCGGGATGACACTAGGCATTGTTTGGGGAGAAACCCTTCAGAAACTGGCCCGCAGCCGTGTCCAACCCGGTCAGCCGCTCGATAATCTGAGTTTTACGGCTTTCACCATCAGCAGTACTTCACCACAGGAAAAAGTTACCGCCCTCACCGACGCGTTAGCCAGCCTCACCCGCGACTTTGGCACCTGGAAAACACTCTGGGGCGATGTTAACCGCTATCAGCGCCTGACGGGTAAAATTCAGGAGACTTTCGATGACAGTAAGCCCAGTACTCCGGTTGGCTTTACATCTTCAAACTGGGGTTCACTCGCTGCATTCGGCGCGCGTACCCATCCCAACACCAAAAAACGCTACGGGTACGTTGGTAATAGTTTCGTGGCCGTCGTTGAGTTCGGGAAGCGAATAAAAGCACGTTCCGTGGTTACGGGTGGCCAGAGCAGCCAACCCGGCACGAAGCATTTCACGGATCAGGCTCCGCTATACTGCGAAGGAAAATTCAAAGACGTGCTGTTCTACCCGGAAGAGGTTCAGCAGCACGTAGAACGCACGTACCATCCGGGAGAATAAGGCGATACCGCTCACCATTAATTAAACAGGCCCGACAATGCTTAAATTATCGGGCCTGTTCAATTACCTGTTTACTTATTTGAGGCTTATAAACCGATTGGGACGGCTACCATCGTATTATCCCAACCCATGTACATGGTAGCCGTTTTAGGGTCTTTCCTGGCAAACTGAATCGAGAAATTATCCAGCGGAGCACTGGTTTTCTCTACCGGTACGTTTACGCGGGCCACATCCATCTTTTCGTCGTAACTATAAGCACCCCACTGGTCCACATCAGAACTGAGGATAATTGTCCATTCTTTTTCGTTCGGAATGGTCAGCAACGCATACGTACCAGCAGGAATTTTCTTACCGCCAAATGTGACATCCTGGTAAAATTTAATCTCCGGTGCTTCGTTGGCCCCGGCCCGCCACACCTTACCATAAGGCACTAACTTGCCGAATACTTCCCGGTCATTTTTGGCCGGACGAGTGTACATTACTCGAACCATAGCTTTATCTGTACCGATTTTAGCGGGAGCAAATTTACGGTCGTGGGCGTAATCATCGGGAAAATAGGCCATGTCCATCGGCGACTTGTCAAGCCCCCGGAACGTTTGGGCATTGGCTCCGGCAAGCACGAAGCAAAAGAAGGCAAGCAGTAAACTAATTTTTTTCATACTAATCATGAAGAGTTAACAGAGGACATCCAGATTAAGGCCTCTGCTAGGTTAAACGATTCTGGCAAGTTAAAACGGATGTCCCATCAAAAAAAGAGATTCCTTTTGGCAGGGTTGACTGATGAACAAACAACAGTACGTGGCCTGGGTATCAAAACGGCTCATTTCTACTAATTTTATGCCGCCTTCCCCTTCTCCCAATTCACCGCTTTTCATCAGCCAATAATTACCCCCGGAATGAATCTGTTTCAAATTAGTTGGAGTAACCTGCGGGATAAGCCCCTGACCAGTTTTCTGAGTGGGTTGCTCATGACCTTTGGCATCACCATTATTTCCCTGCTGTTGCTGCTCAATAAGCAGTTGGACGATCAGTTTCGCAAAAACATCAAGGGTATTGATATGGTACTGGGGGCCAAAGGCAGCCCACTACAGCTAATCTTGTCCAGCATTTACCAGATCGATTCCCCAACGGGAAATATTTCCCTCGATGAGGCCGAGCGACTCACGCGTAATCCCATGATTAAAACGGCCATTCCACTGGCCATTGGCGATAATTACCGTTCGTTTCGGATTGTGGGGACGAACAAAAAATACCTCGATCATTTTGGGGCTACCATCGCGCAGGGAAAACTATTTCAGCAGAATCTGGAGACCGTTATCGGACCCCGCGTGGTCGCCGTAACGGGTCTAAAAATTGGTGATACCTTTGCCGGGTCGCACGGGCTGGATAAAGACGGCGAGGCCCACGCTGGTTCGCTTTACAAAGTGGTAGGGGTTCTGAATGCTACCAATACCGTCACCGACCAGCTCATTCTTACGCCCATCTCAAGCATATGGGCCATTCATGAACAAGCGCACGAAGCAACATCCGCTGCGGTAGATGAGCACACGGAAGAGGGTCATGAAGAAGCCCCTCGTGAAATCACCAGTATGCTCATCAAGTTCCGGAACCCGATGGGGATGATGCTGGCGCGGGGTATCAACAGCAATTCCAAGTTACAGGCCGCTTTGCCCAATATCGAAATTAACCGATTGTTCTCGTTGTTGGGCGTTGGGGTTGAAACCCTGCGCGGATTGGCCATTGTGATTATGCTCATTTCGGGCATCAGTGTATTTGTATCGCTCTACAAATCGCTGAAGGAACGTCGGTACGAAATGGCCCTGATGCTTTCCATGGGGGCTACACGGGTGCAGCTGTTCGGGATGCTGTTGCTCGAGGGATTGGTGCTGGCACTGATTGGTTTTGGTCTGGGTATCCTGTTTAGCCGCGTTGGACTCTGGTTATTCTCCAGTAGTGTTTCGGATGATTATCATTACAACCTGGCTGCGTTTGGCATTCTGCCCGAAGAATGGGCCCTACTAGGCGTTGCCCTATTAATTGGTCTGCTGGCCGCTGCTTTACCCGCACTAGGCGTTTACCGGATGAATATCTCCCAAACCCTGGCGGAAGACTAGTCCTTCTTACCCAACAACATTGTAGACAACCGCTGGCTCAGCTTTGTTCTTCAGCGTTACCTCACCGATGCGTTCGCAGGTGAAGGATTCGGCTATTTTCTGCTGGGCCGATTCAAGAATAACGATCTGACCGGGTTGCGCTACCGATTGTAATCGCTGGGCCGTGTTGACCGCATCACCAATTACGGTATAGTCTAACCGACGGAGGGTGGCGGAACCGATGTTTCCCGATACCATTTCGCCAGTGTTAATACCGATGGATACTTGTGGATGGTAAGTCGGGTTATTGTGCAGGTTGTCTTCCAGCGTAGCAATCTGCGTCCGCACCGCCAGGGCGGCCTCAACGGCCCGGTCAAAATGATAGTCACCCCGGAAAACAGCCATCACGGCATCACCCATGAATTTATCAACGTAGCCCCCCTGCCCAATGATTTCCTTGACCATCACATCAAAATAACGATTCACCAACCGAACGACCGTATCAGGCGATTCCCGCTCGGAAATGCTCGTGAACCCGCAAATGTCAATAAATAATACGGTGGCTACCACGGTTTCACTGGCCGAAAGAGACTTTTCAAATTCGGGCTTGTTCATGAACGTCAGCACCGATTCGTCCACGTACATCCGCAGAATATCATTCTCTTTAATGGCTTGCAGGGTTTGACGGAGTTGCATGACGTACTCCATCGTTTTCTGCATCGTCAGTTCCAGGTCCTCAAAATTGACGGGCTTGGTCACAAAGTCGAATGCCCCCCGGTTCATGGCCGTGCGAATATTATCCATATCACCGTAAGCCGACACGATTACGGCTTTGAGCATAGGATTGCTCTCGTGCAACTTGATTAACAGTGTAAGGCCATCCATGCCGGGCATGTTGATATCGGTCAGCACCATATCCATATCGGGTTGCCGGGACAGTACTTCCAACGCTTCGGCACCATCGTGGGCGAACGAAAATTCGTATTTCTTCTCCCTAATCTGCCGTCGAAACTTTTGTTTAATCAGCAATTCAAGGTCCGTTTCGTCATCAACCACCAGTATTTTGGCATTCATGGTAAATCGTGAAGTTTTTGTTTTAAAGCCGCAAAGTCGAGCGGCTTGGTCAGAAAATCGTTGGCTCCCAGTTCAACGGCCTGTTGCTGTGATTCGGGATCGCCATAGGCCGTTATCATCATCACTACGGGGGGCGGAGGTATCTTAAAATCCTCGCGGATATGGCGCAGTAACTCAAAACCACTCATACCCGGCATATTGATATCGGATAGAATCAGTACAACCTCCGACGTGTGGTCAGCAAGATAAGTGAGAGCCTCTTCGCCGGAATTGGCGAAGTATAACTGAAATTCCTCATTCCGTATTTCGCGACGAAACCGCTGGAGAAACAAGTCTTTTACGTCTGTTTCATCATCGACGACTAATATTTTCTTCATAGGAAGGAAAGGCCATAAATCAAAGATAGAAAATTTGCCTTAGGCATTAACGCACTAAGGTAATCTCTCGCTGCATACAGGCGGTTTTTATTTCTTCTGCCAATAGAAATTGATGCATTATTTAGCTACTGCTATACCACCTCTACCTTTCTGCTCAGTGTAATAGAAAATGTCTGAATAGATTCGTAAACTTACTGGTAAATCAGTCGCTATCAATGACTCCAATACAACCAGAAACCCAAATCAACGCAGGAGAAAGCACTGCTTCAAGTGGCCCTGAAGCTGAAGCATCCCGACCCAAAAAGGAGAAAAAAGAGAAGAAAAAGAAAGCCAGTAAAGGTGTCGAAACGTTGTTTCGTACCACCCTGGCCAGTCATATCAGGCTCAGCGAGATGGCCGACCGTAAGGCAAACCTGATGATTTCCATTAACACCATCGTTATCTCGGTCATCCTTTCCGCCTACGTCCGCGAAGTCGATGCGCCTGCTCATCTGATTATTCCCAGCGTCATACTATTGGTCGTGTGCCTGACTACTATCGTCGTCTCATTGATTGCTACAAATCCAACGATTGCGCCCCGGAAGAAACGGTTCAGTAAGCCCAGCGCACCGCCCGTCGATCTACTATTTTTTGGTTACTACAGCCAGCTCACTGCCGACGAATATCGCCTGAACCTCCGTCAACTGCTCAGTAATGACGAAGACATTTACACCAGCCTTATCGACAACATATACGCGCAGGGGCAAGTGTTGGCCCGGAAATATCGGTTACTAAAATTCGCTTACCAGTTTTTCATGATTGGCTTCTCGGCGGTTGTCGTGATGGCTGCAATAGCCTTGATAATCACGCACTAGTTCATTTTAAGCCTTTAACGACCAAGCCATTTTTGGCACCCTGACCGAATACAAGCCGTGCCGCGTCCGGTTTGTTAATAAGGGTATAGAACTCATCGAGGTACTTCAGCGTACGTTTTACATAGCCTTTGTTCAGTCGATTGTCGTTCTGATAGAGGGCATAGAACTGCGGCTTTACGTCATTGAATTTGTCAAACACCCGCTGAAACAGGGACAAGGGGTAAACTGGGGCCCGATATACCCGTTCCCTAACCGACTGAATTCCTAATTGCTCCGGTGGAATGGCATAAGTGGACTCGATAATACCCGAATAATCAAAATCGTAAGGCACGGGTAATGAACCGGTCTGCCCATTATCGAACAGGCGGATGTTGTGCAGGTAAGGCACCGACCAATCGGTGTTGCCAATCATGAACTCGAATACCGCAACCGTAGCCATACTGAGTGAATCGGCATAACCCATGGTCGTTTGTTTCACATTACTGACTATCACGCCGTTTCGTTTAGCTACGTCACTGTCGTCTTCCAGCAGAAAGCCCCAATGCGTTTCGGGTGTACGTTTACCTAATGAGTCGGCGTAGGTGACGCGAGCCAGTCGGGCACGAAAACTCAGGTCCGTTAGCAGATTATACAGTTTATACACCAGGTACTCGCGTACTACCCATTCATCGGCCTGGCAATGCGTAACCAGCTTCAGTCTGTTTTGATGGGCAAACAGGGTATTTTTGGTTTTCTTTTTGGGGAAGTCTATCAGCAGGGGGGGGAATGAACAGTTGGTTTTACTACGCCGGAAATTACCCCGTACTTTCAGCGTCAGCGGAATCGTATCTTCCCTTAGGCTAGCCTTGTGGATCAGCGTAGCCGTGTGCGTAACCGGAGTTTCTCCCCTGTCTCTCAGGAGTATATGCAAGTTGGCAGTTAAGGTAAACTCCAACACCTTAACATCATCAAATAGTAATAGCATCTTATCGGCAGAAACCATCGTTTCCTTCAGTGAATCGGAGCCTGCTGCGACTCGCTGAGCCGTGGCAACGGTTGTTGATAACAAACTGACTGCCCAAAAGAGCAAGCCAATAGAACAGTAGTGTTTCATGGGGTTGTGATAGGTAATTTGATGATAAACGAAGTGCCTTCTCCTTCCTGACTCTCCACTGTCAGCGTCCCCTCATGCCCTTTGGTAATGATGTCGTAACTCAGACTCAGCCCCAAACCTGTGCCTTCGCCGGTGGGTTTGGTCGTGAAAAAAGGTTGGAAGATTTTGCCCTTCACCCCGTCGGGAATGCCCGTGCCGTTGTCGCGAACCCGGATTTCTGCCGTTTGTCCTTCTCGTTTGGTACTCACCCAAACGGTGGGCTTATACGCTTCATTAGAATCAGCCGGGACGCCGGATCGTCGTTGCTCAACGGCATAAAAAGCGTTGTTGAACAGGTTCAGCAAGACCCGTCCTATCTCTTGGGGAACGACCTCAACCGGACCTGAATTGGGATCGAAGTCGGTGATTAGCTCGCAGTTAAAGGTCTTATTTTTAGCTCTCAATCCTTGGTAAGCCAGTCGTAAATACTCGTCGGCTAAGGCGTTAAGATTAGTGGGTTGACGCTCGCCAGTGGTAGTGCGGGAATGTTCCAACATACCCCGCACGATGCTACTGGCCCGCTGGCCGTGGTGGGTGATTTTTTGGAGGTTTTGGGTTAGGTCGTCTAAAAGTTCGCCGATAAGTTCGGAGTCTCGGTCTGTTTTAGTTCCTTCATCCCGCAACTCATTGACTATTTCGGTACTGACTTCGGAGAAGTTATTGACGAAGTTGAGGGGATTCTGAATCTCGTGGGCAATGCCTGCGGTGAGTTCGCCGAGGCTGGCCATTTTCTCTTTCTGGATGAGTTGAGTTTGGGTTGTTTTGAGTTCTTTGTAAGCTTTTTCTATCTCTCTTTTCGCTTTCTGTTTTTGATTATTCGTATAATAGAGAAATAATGAAATCGCTACCAAAACGAATAAAGCAGAGTATTGTAAATTACGAATGATTTGTTGTTCTGCTTTTTCTCTATTCCGTTCTGCCTGAGTAATGGCCGTTTTTTTGTCAAAATCATACTGCATCTTTATTTGTTCAGCTTTTTTAATACTCTCGCTATTTAGTATACTATTCCGATAGGCTTTGTTGCATGGCTCCTGCTGGATAGCCCCTAGTTCATAAAAAAGCACCGGATTAGGTAACTTTGAGATCGCCAAACCTCCTAAGTTGCCGCCTGACGGCCCGGTGCTATGCCAAAAATACACTTTTTTACCTCCCA